>NZ_CAKKNS010000001.1 GCF_918814575.1 Periweissella fabaria
TGCGATTAGCGATGCTAGTGAATACACTGAACGCTATTATACAGCGGGGTCATTTGCCAATTTACAAGCAGCATTACGCCAAGCCCGTAATACGCAAGGCTACTGGCCATCCACACAAGCACAATATCAACAAGCAACGCAACAGTTACAAAACGCGATGAATAATATAGTTCGTTTGCCAAATAATATTGCCCCTAGTGTTCGGAATGGCTTAGCGAATGCGATTAGCGATGCTAGTGAATACACTGAACGCTATTATACAGCGGGGTCATTTGCCAATTTACAAGCAGCATTACGCCAAGCCCGTAATACGCAAGGCTACTGGCCATCTACACAAGCACAATATCAACAAGCAACGCAACAGTTACAAAATGCGATGAATAATATCGTCCGTTTGCCAATTAAGCGTTAACTCTAATGTCCGGAGTGGGTTGGCAATTGCAATATCAACAAGCAACCCAACAATTGTTGAATGCTTTAAAGGGTATTTAGTAATAAGTAGTTTGTTTTTGTTAAAATGTTTAATACTAACTTAAACATAGAAGGGTAATCTTTATGGAACATCAAGTAACAGAAAAACATAAATTTGGTTTATTTGCATTAATTTTATTTGGTATTAACGGCATCATCGGAACAGGGATTTTTCTAATGCCTAGTCAAGTCTACAAAGTTGTCGGTAACAGCGGAATTTTAGTGGCCGTCATTGACGCTATATTAGTGTTAACAATTGCGTTATCATTTGCTGATATGAGTTCGCGTTTTCATGCGAATGGGGGGGCATATTTATACGCAAAGGAAGCATTTGGGGGTTTTGTAGGTTATATTGTAGGCTTTATGACCTACTTAATTCGGATGATTGCTTGGTCAGCGATGATTGCGGGATTAACATCGGCGTTAGGTAGTACATTTCCAGTTTTAAGTTCTAATTTTGCTAGTCATGCATTTTCATTTGGCTTGGTAGCGAGTTTAACGATTTTGAATTTAATGGGGGTGCACTTTATGAAGGCCCTCAATTCAATCGCTACGGTGGCTAAATTAGTACCATTATTTCTGTTTATTGCGATTGGTATTTTTTTCGTGAAGCCAACCAATTTAACACCACTCATTAGTAGTCACTTAAATGTGACCACTTTTGGTTCAGCTGCCGTATTATTGTTATATGCTTTTACTGGTTTTGAAACGATGACGATTGCTTCGGAAAATTACCGTAATCCAAGTAAAAATGTCCCCCGGGCATTAATTATCGCTATTACGGTAGTGGCATTTGTCTACGTTTCTGTAATTGCGGTCTCTAATGGGATTCTTGGGACAGCAGTTGCACATTCAGCCACGCCAATTCAAGATGCCTTCCGCGCCGTTAGTGGTGAGTGGGGCTATGCACTGATTGCCGCTGGGACGTTGGTCTCAATGTTTGGAATTGTGGTCCATGCGTCATTTGAAGCCCCCCGAGCTGGACAGGCGATGGCCCAACAAGGTGCCCTCCCTAAAAAACTTGCATATGTTAACAATCAAGGGATTCCAACGTATGCCGTTATTTTAACCGGGATTTTAACATTAGCATTGACGTGGTCAGGCCAGTTTGCGGTTTTAGCACAAATGTCAGTGGTGGCCCGTTTTGTCCAATATTTACCAACAATTCTTGCGGTGATTTATTTCTACTTCACTAAAAAGGGGCCTAAACCGGATTACAAATTACCATTAGGTCCAGTAATTCCAATGGTCGCATTTGGTTTAAGTATTTGGTTGCTTAGCCAAGCAGAAAGTAAGTTATTGCTTTTTGGATTATTTGGGATTATTGCAGCAGTAGTGTCATATTTTGTCACGGGTAAGTACAAAAAGAATTAATGTATGTGTAATATAGTAAAACAGCTTGGAACATGCTCCAAGCTGTTTTTTTGCCCTAATAAGTAGTACGACCATCGTTTTGAAAATTAACAAAAATGGCGGCGAAAATAAAAATATACATCAAAATAACTAATAGAATGCCAATTGTTGCCAAAATAAAGGCAAATAGCCCGGCACGATTCCAAGTTTTTTGGACGGCTTGAAATGTAGCAACGTCAGGATAATCACCATTGACCCAAGCCCATTCATTCCCTTTAATACCACATACAAATATCCAAATGACATTAAAAAATGGAATTAAGCATAGGAGGGGTAAGTAACTTTTATTACCTAGCCCCCAGTAAACGTTAAACATAAACGCCCCCCAGTTCCAGCCCTGAACACCTTGAGGAATATAACGATAGGCAGCACTATCATATGCTTCAGTATGTGACGCTTCGGGTTCAGTTTTAAATTCTTCAGCGTCAGCATCACTGGCAGTTGGTTTAGATTCGGTCAACGGCTTGTTTGTTGCGGGGGTTGGTTGAACGGCATTGGGATGTGATTGTTGAACTGGAGCAGTCGGATCGACTTGTTGAATTGAATCCATTGGTTGGATAGGGTCTTCTGGGTGCATGATGTATTTCTCCTATATGTTAAATAAATTTATTGAAAGCGTAACATGATTGCCTTCTAATTAGAAATATTACGTTTGTAATTAATTATGTTGCAATTATTTATTAAAACGTAAATAAATCGACGCATTTCTATTAAATAACTTTGCTATAGTTACTTTATCGTAAAAAAGTTTAATTGTAGGGGGGATGTAAATGCGTAACATTATTAAATTAATTAGTCTATGTAGTTTAGCAATTGTAACCTGTTTTACGTTGTTAACAGGTATACCAACCACTGCCGCAGCGGCTAATACTAGTCTAGTAGTCACGAGCCTTAGCCAAGATAGCCATCATGGTGGGCATCATGATGGTAGTCAATTAGAAAAGTTGAATTATTTTGATCAATATGGGGGATACATTTTAATTGCAAGTATTCTAATAATCTTACTAGTATTTGGATATGCTGAGCATCGCCATCGATTGCAAAGTAGATAAAAAAATTTCCTTAAAATAAAAATGATAAAACCATTATAAAAGCATTGCTTTTTAGTGTGTTTTTTGTTAATTTATTGTTAATTTATTTTTTGGAGGTGCTATATGGAAAGACGACTAACCAAGAAGGATTATCTTTATTTAGGTTCCATGTTATTTGGCCTTTTTTTTGGGGCAGGTAACTTGATTTTCCCAGTTAATATGGGACAACAAGCAGGTGCGAATGTTTTACTAGCCGATTTAGGTTTTTTAATTACCGCCATTGGATTACCATTTTTAGGAATTATTGCAGTTGGAATTTCAAAGACGAACGGGCTATTTGATATTGCAACCCGTGTTAATCGTAAATATGCTTACATTTTTACAATCTTATTATATTTAGTTATTGGGCCATTTTTTGCATTACCTCGGTTAGCTACTACTTCATTTGAAATCGGGGTAGTACCATTTGTAGCTCCACAGCAACAATCACTAGTTTTAGCTATTTTTAGTACGGTATTCTTTGTTTGTGCTTGGTTATTAGCACTTAAGCCTAGCCGGTTACTTGAGTATGTTGGTAAGTATTTAAATCCAATTTTCTTACTGTTGTTAGCTGTTTTATTAGTGATGGCGTTTGTGCATCCTCTTGGTCAAGCAAGTCAAGGAGCCGTACAAAAAGCCTATGCGAGTCAACCATTTTTCACAGGCTTTTTACAAGGTTATAACACACTTGACGCTTTGGCATCATTAGCCTTTGGAATTATTATTGTGACATCTATCAAAGACCGCGGCGTAACTAAACCGGGAGTGATTGCCTTGGATACTTTTAAGTCAGGTGCGGTTAGTATTATCTTGATGGGGATAATTTACACGCTTTTATCATACTTAGGTGCCATGAGTATTGGTCACTTTAAGCTTAGTGCTAATGGGGGAATTGCTTTAGCACAAGTTGCCCGTTATTACTTAGGTACAGGCGGGAGTGTTTTATTAGCATTGATCATTATTGTCGCATGTTTGAAGACAGCGGTTGGCTTGATTTCAGCTTTTTCACAAACATTTGTCGAATTATTTCCAAGTCGTTCATATGTAATGTTTGCAACCGTTGTTAGTATTTTACCGGCCATTTTTGCAAATGTCGGCTTAACAAATATCATTGCATACTCAGTCCCTTTATTGATGTTTTTATATCCACTAGCAATTACATTAATTATTTTAACAATCTTTAGCCCGTTATATCACAATGATACACGGGTTTATCAGATGACAACCTATTTCACATTGATTGTAGCCTTTGTTGATGGGTTGAAAGCTAGTCCCGCATTTATTAGTCACGCGACACCAGTACTAGCATTAACAAATTTTGCCGATCACTACTTACCGTTTGAAGCGATTGGGATGGGATGGATTGTTCCAGGAATTATTGGTGCAATGATTGGTTTAATCTGGTATATGACTGATAAAAAACCAAAATTTTCATTGAATCAATAATGTGCTAACAAAAAATTAGTAAAAATGTTTGACAAGTAAATTTTTTATTGGTAGGATACTCAAGTAATATTAATTTAAATAAGTCTTCGGGGCAGGGTGAAATTCCCGACCGACGGTGATAACGCAAGTTAAAGTCCGTGACCCGCTATTAAGCGGTTGACACAGTGAGATTCTGTGACCGACAGTAAAGTCTGGATGGGAGAAGACAACAACAACCACGCTACCAGTGGGTTCTTTTTGAACAGAATACTGGGTAAGTGTAGTTTGTTTGCATACAAAATCCCATGAATGCCCCCGGTGTGAAAGCACCAGGGGTATTTTTGTGCCTCCAAACTAGAATGGAGAAGCGATGAAAGATAACGAATACATGCAGATGGCGATTGAAGCAGCCAAACAAGCGCAGTGGCGAACGTGGAAAAATCCACGGGTGGGGGCAGTAATTGTTAAAGCAGATACGGTTTTGGCGGTGGGATACCACCATCAATATGGGGATGTCCATGCTGAAATTGATGCTTATCAGCAAGTAACTGATAAAAATCAATTAGTTGGGGCGACGATTTATGTCACTTTAGAACCATGTGCGCATACAGGTAAGCAACCATCATGTGCTAGCGAAATGTTGGCATGGGTTCTCAAACGTGTCGTGGTTGGTCAAATCGACCCTAACCCACTCGTAACAATGCACGGCATTGAACGATTAAGGAAAGCTGGGGTTCAAGTCGACATATGGCGTACCCCAGTCAGTGAAGTAATCAATCCGGCATTTCACTACTTTTTTACGCATCAATTACCTTACGTAACTCTCAAAGTAGCCCAAAGTTTCAACGGTAAAATTAATGGTGCACCAGATGAAGCAACGAAGATTACTACTGCAGAAGTTGATGTAGATAGTCATCGTCTACGGGCTTACCAACAAGCAATTGTCGTCGGAAGTGCGACAGCCCTTATTGACCAACCTAGTCTAGCTGTTCGTAATGTTAGCACCGATCACCAGCCATTGCGGGTAATTATTGATCGGCGTGGTCGGCTAGCCGGTACAGATCAAGTACACCAACCAAACACGCTAGTGATTACGGAAAACGAGATGTTTGCCGCACAGTATGAGCAAGTTCAATACCAAGCAACGGTAACACCACAGTCAGTCCGGCAATTGTTAGGAGGACTTGGCATTCAAGCAATGCTTGTTGAAGGTGGTAGTGAACTACATGCTGCATTTGTGGCTGCGCAGGCATATCAAACCGTGGTGGTTTATCAAACAACCACGGTATTACCTAACGACGGTTTAAGCAGCTTTGCTAGGGATGCAGTGTTTGCATCCCTTGGTAACATTAGTGATGTTACGACGATTGATAATACTTTGAAAATTACGCTGAAACCGGAGGAACAATAATGTTTACTGGAATTGTGGCTAATGTTGGTCGGATTACGCGCTTGGTTCGAAAACAACATGAAATGCAAATGGAAATTACGACTGATGATGCGTTCTTCGCAGATTTGACGATTGGTCAAAGTGTAATGACTAATGGAGTTTGCTTAACAATTACTGCTAATACTGCAACGACCATGCAAGCAGACGTGATGATGCCAACTTTTGATACGACTAATTTTAAATATTTAAAAATTAATGATGCGGTTCATTTGGAAAAAGCGATGTTGGCCAATGGGCGCTTTGATGGTCATGTTGTGATGGGACATGTGGATGGTATTGGTAAAATTACTCAAAAACAATTAGTTAGCCAGACGTTATGGCTTGAAATATATGCACCAGAACAAATTAACCAAATCGTTAGTAAAGGATCAATTGCGATTGATGGCATGAGTTTAACGGTTGTTAAAGTCAATGGACCACGTTTTACAGTGGCTTTAATTCCACATACGCAAGATGTAACGCTTTTAGCAACTAAGCCAATTGGTGCGGTTGTCAATTTGGAAACTGATATATTAGCAAAATATTTATTGAGAGGCGTAACAAAATGAAGACAGAACAATTAGCAAGTGTTGCTAGAGTGAAAAATGCATTAGCGGCTATGAAACAAGGTGCGTTAGTGATTGTCGCCGATGATGCTCAACGTGAACATGAAGGGGATTTAATTGGGTTAGCTGCGTTTGTAAGTGAAGCGACAATTAACCAAATGTTAACTTTAGGACGGGGCCTCTTGTGTGTACCTATGACGGCGCAACGTGCAACAGACTTAGCATTAACACCGATGGTTAGCGATAATACTGAAAAATTTGGGACCAAGTTTACGTTAAGTGTTGATCATAAGGCGACGGTTACCGGAGTATCAGTGGCTGATCGGAAAATGACTGTTAAGGCATTAGCGGATGGTCAAAGTGTCGCCACCGACTTTGAACGGCCAGGGCATATCTTTCCGTTGATTGCTGATGATGGGGGTGTACTAGTACGACCAGGACACACAGAAGCTGCCGTTGACTTAGCTAAGTTAGCGGGCGTACCACCTGTTAGTTATATCATTGAGATTTTAAATCCGGATGGTACGATGGCACGTGAAGCGGAACTGGCTGAAATTGCACGGACCAATAATTTATTACAAATTTCTATTCAAGATATTATTACGTATCGGGAAGTAACGGAAGATATGGTATTACAACCAGGACCCACTGTTAAATTACCATCAGACCATGGAAATTTTAATTTAACCGCCTATCCTAATCCGGCTGGGGAACCTGATTTATTAATCGCTAGTCAGAAGGTTAGTGCGGATATACCACTTGTACGATTACATTCGGAATGTTTTACAGGGGATGTTCTCGGCTCACAACGCTGTGAATGTGGGCCACAATTACATGCTGCTTTAGCGGCCATTGATGCGCAAGGTGGTTATGTTGTATACCTCCGTCAAGAAGGTCGTGGAATTGGCCTAGCTGCTAAGTTACAAGCATATACTTTACAAGAAGGCGGCTTTGATACTTATGATGCGAATACGTTTTTAGGCCACGCCCCTGATGCGCGAACGTATGAACATGCAGCTGCAATTTTAAAAGCACAAGGAATTACACAGGTACGATTACTAACGAATAACCCTGAAAAAATTGCGG
Organism: Periweissella fabaria; assembly: GCF_918814575.1. GTDB lineage: Bacteria > Bacillota > Bacilli > Lactobacillales > Lactobacillaceae > Periweissella > Periweissella fabaria. The sequence continues at coordinate 7,461 of NZ_CAKKNS010000001.1, forward strand.
ACTTAGAAAAGCATGGGATTACAGTTGTTGAACGGGTGCCCTTACAAGTCGGTGAAAATGCTAACAATGAAGCATATTTAGCAACTAAAAAGGCTAAATTTAAACATATGCTATAAAAGCACTGCTTGATAATAAAAAATGATAAATTAAACAAATGGAGAAAAATTATGCGCGAAATTACAGGTTTATACACGAAACAAGATGTTAAGGTAGCGATTATTGCTAGTCGATTTAATTCATTAATTACTAATGAATTAATTGGTGGTGCTCAAGATGCGTTAGTTCGCCACGGGGTTGCTGATGAAGATATTACGCTCATTTGGGTTCCGGGCGCTTTTGAAATTCCAGCGGTAGCTAAAAAAATTGCGGCTAGTGGTGAATACGATGGGGTGGTAACTCTCGGGGCGGTTATTCGTGGTGAAACGGCGCACTATGATTTAGTAATCAATGAAACAGCCAAGGGGATTGGTCAAGTAGCCTTAGATAGTAATATCCCAGTGGTCTTTGGGGTTGTTACTACTGATACCCTAGAACAAGCACAACAACGTGCCGGGGCTAAAGCTGGTAATAAGGGTGGTGAAGTTGCAACCGCCTTACTTGAAATGATGAGTTTAGCAGATCAAATCTAAGAGTTATAATAGTTGATAAAAGTGGTCGAGAAAATTATTTTTCTCGACCACTTTTTATGTGTTTATTAAGATATTGATATTATATGAGCAATCTTCCTAATAATTATTATAAGATGAAAGTTTTGGATGGGGTAGTTTTATAATTATTTTAATTTGAAGTGTTATTGATGATAATCATTGTTATAAAAGGATTTAAAAGGGTTTTTGCATATTTTAAAAATTAAAATTATATAAAAATAAAAATAAGTATAGCTTTTAAATTTATTTGGTAGTATTATAAATGCATAGCTTGATTGTTATTACTTTCACAAAAGTTTTAACAGAAAAAATAAGCTAAACTAATAAATTATTTAAAAGAGGTATTTAATCATGAAAGCAGCAGTATGGCACGGTGTTAAAGATGTTCGAGTTGAAGAAGTAGAATTGAAACCTTTAAAAGATGACGAAGTTGTAGTTCGCGTTGCTTGGGCTGGTATCTGTGGTTCTGACTTACACGAATACTTAGAAGGACCAGTATTTATTCCAGTTGAAAAAGCGGAAGAATTAACTGGTGGCCATGCTCCACTTACAATGGGTCACGAATTTTCAGGGGTTATCGATAAAGTTGGTGCTAATGTAACTGACTGGAAAGTTGGTGATCATGTATCAATCAACCCTACTGTGACACACGAACTTCGCCCTGACGGTGTTGATGTTTATGATGGTTACGCCTTTATTGGTTTGAGCTGTGATGGGGGCTTTACTTCATTTGCGAACGTTCCTGCTAAAAACTTGCTTCACTTACCAAAAGATTTCCCATTGGACTTAGCTGCTACTATTGAACCAACAGCCGTTGCCGTTCAAGCAGTTAAAGAAGGTGATTTGAAGTTTGGTGAAACTGTTGCAATCTTTGGGGCTGGTCCTATCGGGGTATTAGTTGCGGCAGCGGCCAAAGCAGCTGGTGCAACTAAGATTATTGCGGTTGATTTATCTGAAGTTCGGTTACAAAAAGCGCTTGAAATGGGTGCTACTGATGTGATCAACCCAGCTGAAGTTAACGCAGTTGAAAAGATTAAAGAACTTGTACCTGGTGGAGTTGATGTTTCATTTGAAGTTGCCGGTGTGCAACCAACATTTGAACAAGCCATCGACGCTACTAAGGCTCGTGGTAACATGGTTATCGTTTCAATCTTTGCCCGTCCAATTCAATTTGACCCAATGCAATTGATGAATGCCGGTGTAAAACTTACAACTACCATTGCTTACTCTAAGAAGACTTTCCAACAAACAGTTGACTTAGTAACTAGTGGCCAAATCGACGTTAAACCAGTTATCACTAAGAAAATTGAACTTGATCAAATCGTTACTGATGGTTTTGATGCACTTGTAGCTGATAAGTCACAAGCTAAGATCTTGGTTGATTTTACTAAATAATTTAGGCAAATATTGAGCTTTGATAGACGTCGAGCAATATTGAAAAATACACTAAAAAGCCTCCTTGAAGAATTTTTCTTCGAGGAGGCTTTTGTCGTATTTTAGCGCCGCTAGAACGTATTTAGTAGCACTGGGACTTTATTTTTCAGTCGTTTGTTTAAACATTTTAGCTAAGGGTGCGATTTGACCGAATTTGGCGGCATCATCGGTTGGTGCGACAATCAAGTTAGCATCTGATTTCGCTAATTCTTGGAAAGCTTGAATGGATTGGTTTTGGAAGAAGTTGTTATCAACTTGGGCAATCGCAGCAGAAATTGTTGCAATCCGGGCTGCTTCGGCGGCCGCCTTAATGCGAATTGATTCTGCTTCAGCTTTAGCAGTATTAACCATTGCTTCATTTTGCGCCTTATTGGATAACTCAATTGATTTGGCATTCCCTTGAGCTTGCGAAATCGTGGCAACTCGTTTTCGGTCCGCTTCAAGTTGTGTATCCATGGCAGCTTGAATTGATGGTGAAGGTTTCAATTCATCAATATTTAACCGGTCAACATTAATTCCGTAAATACTAGTTAAATCACCAATGGCTTCACTTAATTCACGGTTAATTTGCGCCGTTGATCCTAACGCATCGTTTAAGTCCATGCGACCAATAATATCTCGTAAGTGACCACGAACTAATTGGGCCATTGATTCGACAGAGTCGGTATTTTCGTATTGAAATTTAACAGCGTCGGTAACGTGGTAATTCAAGGTAACACTGGCTGAAATTTCAGCATTATCTTTGGTAATAACTGAATAATCAGGTAAGCGAACAGGCCGCATTGCGAGACTGACAGACCGGATATGTTGAACAAAGGGTACATAAAAATGTAAACCAGGATTAACACTACTGCGGTATTTTCCAAGGGTTTCAACTAAACCTTGGCAATTTTGTGAGATGATTTTGATTCCAAATGGCATAATGATACACTCCTATTCGTTTGCTGTAAGTGACAAATCAGTGAGAATTAAAACATTATCTTGAACATTGCTAATGAGATATTGGTGCGTTGAATCAGCTTGTGGATTGTTAATAATCACAAAACGATAATAGATGCCCTTAACTTCGATTAATTTCTGTTCAGGCGTTAATTTACTACCATCAATGGTGAGACCAACAAACCGGCGTTGTTCTAAGGAACCTTCGCGTTCGATTGATTGTGAAAGTAACGTGACAATACTACTATTAACGCTTAGATGTTGACGTTCAGCATAGGCTTCAATCTGTGTGTATAAATCTTGATCAAGGCGCAATGGAAATTGTTTTTTGGCCATAGCAGTCGTCCTTTCATATAAAAATGATATTAATTTGATATCAAAGTGATATCACTTTGATAAAGGTATCGTACTATTTAATTCATTAAAAGTAAAGCCATTAGGTAAAATAAAAAAAAACTTGATGAAAGTCATCAAGTTTTTTAAATAAGTTAGTTTTCAGCTAAATATGCTTTGAAATAGGTCGCTAACTGCTTAATCCCAGGTTCAATTTTTTCTAGTGGAACGTTAGAGTAGTTTAAGCGCGCGCAATTAGTTACCTTGGTAACAGCATATTGTGGTTCACTAGGAACAAATACGATATGGGCTTCTGGTAATAAGACATCGTGCATGAATTTATTAAGATCAAGATTAGTTGGGCCAGTCAACCATAGGAAGAAACCACCTTCAGGCTCGGTGAAAGTGATTTCAGCTGGCATATATTTACGTAATGCACTAACCATTGCATGACATTTTTCGGTGTAGACGGGTTTCATCTTGTTGATGTGTGCATCTAAATCGTGTTCTGTTAGATAATCTGCTAAAGCTTCCATGGTCATATTAGGTGATTGAACATCGTTAGCAGATTTTAAGCCGGCTAATTCACTAAGCATTTCCCGGTCAGCGACAAGGTAACCAATGCGCAAACCAGGCGATAAGATTTTTGAGAAACTTGAAACAAATAAAACACGATGATCAGTATCAAAGCTCTGGATGGTTGGTAATTCCTCACCACGATAACGTAAATCACGATAAGGGGAGTCTTCTAGAATGTAGAAGTCGTATTCAACTGCTAATTGTGCTAACCGTTGTCGTTTGGCTGTGCTTAAGGTAATTCCAGTTGGGTTTTGGAAATCAGGAATCGTATATAGTAGCTTAATTCGATTAGCACCACGGTTAGCCTTTAAGTCGGCTTCTAACTTGTTAATATCAAGGCCATCAGCTTCCATTGGGATTTCATAATAAGTTGGTGCATAACTTTCAAACGCAGAAATAGCACCGACATATGTGGGACCTTCCAGTGCCACTCCATCGCCAGGATTAATAAATAAACGGGTAATTAAGTCGATTGCTTGTTGGCCACCTTGTGTAATGAGTAAATCATCTGCAACTACTGGAACGCCTGCTCGTTGGCTATGCCGTTGTGCTAAAATAGTACGCAAGGCTAAAGGACCTTTGGCATCAGTATATTGAAAAATACCGGGGGTGTTGGCGTTGATTGCCCGGGCAAATGCAGCGGTAATATCGGCGCTTGGGAACAATTGTTGATCGGGATAACCACCAGCAAAAGAAGTATTTGCCGGATTTGAACTTTCGATAAATAATTCTGCCAATACTGAGCTATCGTAATTAATAACTCGGTCGGCAAAGTTTTGATTTTTCATAAATGGCCTCGCTATTTTATAATATTGACTTTAAACATTTTTTGATTTTATTAAGTTAAAAAATGATTAGAATGCAGACTACTTTAATTGTAGCCTATCAACTCAAAAGAATACAACTAATTTTTCTGGCACTAATGAATGGGATGGAAGATGTTAAACGAAATTAAATTATTTTTAAAATACTTAGCAGTTGAACGCCGGTTTTCACCGGAAACGTTAAAAGCATATCAACAAGATTTGAAGCTGTTTGCGCAATTTTGTTACAGCGAACTTGGACCGACAACATGGCTAGATGTCGATGCTAATTTGATTCGTGCTTGGTTAAGTCAACTGTATGACCAAAAATTGGCACCAACTACAATTAATCGCAAGTTAAGTTCATTACGTTCATTTTATCAATTTTTAATTAATAATCAGTTAGCAAGTCAAAATCCGTTTGCAGATGTTCAAGTTAAACAACAGCCCCAACATTTACCTCATTATTTTCGTGAGCCGGAACTCGCAACGTTATTTAAGACGGTAAATGAACAAAAATCACCATTAAAAGAGCGGAATGTTGCATTACTCGAGCTCTTGTATGGGACGGGAATGCGGGTATCGGAAGTTGCTAATTTAACTTTAAAGCAAGTTGATTTTAGTCGTGAGATGATTCATGTGTATGGGAAAGGGGGCAAAGAACGCTTTGTACCATTAGGGTCGTATGCTAAAAAAGCTTTACTAACATATATTAATGGATTGCGGGAAACATTGATGCAGCAACATCAAGAAACGCATGACGTGGTGTTTGTTAATCGTCTAGGGGCGCCAATCTCTAGTGCTGGAATTGAATATGTTCTCAAGCAAGTTATGAAGGCTACGGGATTAGGTAATGAAATGCATCCCCATATGTTTCGGCATACGTATGCAACGGACTTATTAAATAATGGCGCTGATTTACGGAGTGTTCAAGAGCTTCTGGGACATGCGAACTTAAGTACGACTCAGATTTACACCCATATTAGTCGGGAACAACTGCAAGCTGATTACCGCAAATATTTTCCACGTGCTAGTCATGAATAAGAGTGTTAATTTTTTTAAATCAAACGGGAAATAAGATGATTTTGTGATAGAATTAGTACTGAAAATTAAACTAATGAGAGTAGGAACGGATGATGACAGTACGTATTGAAAACGATAATCTAATTGTTGAAATTCATGAACATGGAGCCGAATTGCAAAGTGTTCGTCGAAAGGATAGTGAATTAGAATATCTTTGGCAGGCGGATCCAAAATATTGGAATCGACATTCTCCGGTCCTATTCCCAATTGTTGGTCGTTTAAAAAATAATCAATTCGATTATGAAGGGCATACTTACTACTTGAGTCAACATGGTTTTGCCCGCGATTTGAACTTTATTGTGATTGAACAAAGCGCTACCCATGCTGTCTTTGAACTACGTGATTCGCCGCTAACGAAGAATTTATATCCATTTAGCTTTCACTTCCAAATTCGTTACACCTTAACGACTAATGATACCGTTAAAATTGAATACTTCGTTCATAATCCTGGTGAAACGCCTATTTATTTCCAAGTTGGCGGCCACCCTGCGTTTAATGTGCCATTGGAGGTAAATCATAAATTTACTGATTATTACGTTAATGTTGATCCAGTAAAAGAATATGATCGTGTAAAATTAATTGGGCCATATTCTGATCCAGAACATATGGGGACTTTTAATCCTCGAATTCCACTTCGTTTACGTTATGATGACTATAAAGAAGATGCCATTATTTTATCGCTAGAAAAACAACAAACATCATTGATTTTGGCACGCTTGGATGCCTCACATGGGGTAACAATGAACTTAAAGGATGCTAATTACGTTGGCATTTGGTCACCATATGGTAAAGATGCCCCATTTGTATGTCTTGAACCATGGTGGGGTATTGCGGATACAATTGATGCCGATGGGGACATTACGCACAAATTTGCTATCAATAAATTAGCTGGCCAAAAAGATTTTTCGGCAAATTGGAGTTTGACATTCTTTTAAAAAAATTAAAGAATATCGCCTCAAAGAGTTGTTAATATGCTATACTAATCCAGTTAATTTTTTGAAAGTTGGTATATTACTTTGGAATTAGTAATTTTATGTATCGTTAGTTACTTTATTGGCTCGTTGCCGTTTGGTTTCTGGATTGGGAAGGTTTTTTATGGCCGTGATATTCGGACTGAAGGCTCTGGTAACATTGGGACAACGAATACATTACGAGTACTCGGGCCAGTTGCTGGGGTAGCGGTATTGTTACTTGATTTATTCAAGGGAACATTAGCTGGGGCGTTACCAGTGTTAGTTGGTATGCATCACATCAATCCGTTTATTACTGGTTTTTTTGCTATCATTGGCCATACGTTTAGTATCTGGTTAAAGTTCAAAGGTGGTAAAGCCGTGGCAACTTCAGCTGGAGTATTGATTGCATATAACCCGTTTTTCTTTGCTGTCGCAGTAGTTACATTAATTGTGATGTTGTTGCTATTTAGTATGATGAGTTTAGGCTCAATTATGGGCTTTATTATGGTCACAACGGCCGCCGCAATTGCGCACGATTGGGTGTTAACGGCAATCGCTGGGGCGTTAACGATTTTTGTTATTTATCGCCACCGTGAAAATATTAAGCGTATTTTTCAAGGTAAAGAGAGTTTAATGCACTTTGGGTTATATTATTGGCTCACTAAAAATAAATAATTAGAATTAAAAAAGGGTTGGTTTGGAATTAATTTCAAACCAACCCTTTTTGCGCGGAGTCGTTTTAGTTATTCAAAAACTATAATTATATTATACTAAGGTTATCTAGAATATGGAGGTTAACACATCGGTAATAGTGTAACAGGTATCGTTTAGCCAAAATAAAAACCATCCCAAGTGGAATGGTTTATAACGCTTATTTGATGTATTTAGTATCTGGGTTTTCATCCCAAGGGTTAGTTTTGTTGATGTGATCGTAGTATAAAACCCCGTGTAAGTGATCGATTTCGTGTTGGAACACAATCGCTGGATAGTCTTTGAGGCGAATTTTAACTGTTTCACCGGCAAGATTTTGGTAACGGACAGTAATCCGATCATGGCGAGGGACAAAACCTGGAACGTCTTCATCAACTGAAAGACAGCCTTCTCCCATATCAAGCGCACCGTCTTGAACTGAGTGCGAAATAATAACGGGGTTTGAAATAACACCCTTAAAAAGGGGTTCATCATCTTCATATTCACCAGGTACTAAAATGGCAGCCATGCGTTTTGAGACACCAACTTGTGGTGCGGCAAGCCCAACTCCGGGACGAAGTTTGTATTTTTCATTTTCCTTTTCATCTTGACTGATTACTAAGTATTCCATCATATCTGCAGCAAGTTTTTGATCTTCTGCAGATAGGGGGAATGTAACATCAGCGGCCTCTTGACGTAATACAGGATTACCATCGCGAGTGATATCGTTCATTAAATACATGTGAAGCCTCCAGAAATTTTAGATATTACTCAATTCTACCCTTAAAAAAGAAGGGATGCAAGAATTGAAAAAGTTATGCAAATATTACTATTAATACTTGCATTATAAAAGCGATTATTCTATTATAGTGGTGTAGATGTAACCGCTTACATTTAACTTGGTACATTTACTTCAAGTTAATTATTTAGATTTTTACAAAAGAAAGGACTTTAACTATGAGTGAAGTGAAGTTTGTGGATTTTGTTGCAAAAAAGAATGATTTACAAGAACAAACAGAGCCATTACAAGTTGTCAATGGTAAAGGGGAAATTGTAAACCAAGAAGTTTTCGACAAATATAGTGATGAAGACTTAGTTAAATTTATGAAATTGATGGTTTGGGAACGGACCTTGCATCAACGGTCAAATGCATTGACACGTCAAGGACGCCTTGGCTTCTATGCACCAACTGAAGGACAAGAAGCCAGTGAAATGGGATCAGAATTGGCCTTTAAGGCAAGTGATTTCATGTTACCTGCTTATCGTGATATTCCTCAATTGATTCAACACGGTTTACCAATTTGGAAAGCGTTCCTTTGGTCTCGTGGCCACGTCTTAGGAAATGATTATACTGATGAAAATGTCCAAGCACTTTCACCACAAATCATTATCGGGGCTCAATACATTGAAACGGCTGGGGTGGCATTAGGTCTTAAGAAAAACAAGACCGAAGACACAGTTGCCTATACTTATACTGGTGATGGTGGAACTTCGCAAGGGGACTTCTATGAAGGAATTAACTTTGCTGGAGCCTTCCAAGTGCCAGCCGTCTTCTTTGTCCAAAATAATGGTTACGCAATTTCTGTACCACGGCATGTCCAAACAGCGGCGGTTACATTAGCCCAAAAAGGGATGGCGGCCGGAATTCCTTACGTCCAAGTCGATGGGATGGACTTCCTTGCTGTTTATGAAGCGGCCAAAGCTGCTCGTGAATACGCTGCAGCTGGAAATGGTCCGGTATTAATTGAAATTTTAACTTTCCGTTTTGGTCCACACACAAATGCTGGGGATGACCCTAAGCGTTACCGGACACCGGAAGAAGAAAAACCATGGTTTGATAACGATCCATTGATTCGTTACCGCAAGATTTTAACTGATAAGGGTCTTTGGTCTGAAGATATTGAATCAGCATATGTTGATGAAGTTAAAGAAGACATTAAAGATGCTGTTAAGAAAGCAGATGAAGCTCCTAAACAAAAAATTTCAGAATTTTTGGAAAATGTTTTTGAAGTGCCAACTCCAGAAATTGCGGAACAAATTAAAGCGTTTAAGGCAAAGGAGGCTAAGTAATTATGGCTACAATGAGTTATATTCAAGCAATTACAGATGCATTACGAACTCAATTGAAAAATGATGATAAAACATTAGTTTTTGGTGAAGACGTTGGTAAAAACGGTGGAGTTTTCCGGGCGACTGATGGCTTGCAAGCTGAATTTGGTGAAGACCGGGTCTTTGACACGCCACTTGCTGAATCAGGCATTATTGGTTTGTCAACAGGACTTGCTGTTCAAGGCTTCCGCCCTGTTCCAGAAATTCAATTTTTCGGATTTGTCTTTGAAGCCATGGACCAAATTGCTGGTCAACTATCACGGACACGTTACCGGACAAACGGTACGGTTAATGTACCCGTAACTATCCGATCACCATTTGGTGGTGGTACCCACACCCCTGAAATGCACGCTGACTCATTGGAAGCAATGGTTGCTTCAGTTCCAGGATTACGGGTTGTGACACCATCAAATCCGTATGACGCTAAAGGTTTGTTGATTTCAGCAATCAAGAACAATGACCCGGTTGTTTTTCTTGAAAACTTGAAGCTATACCGTTCAATGAAAGCTGATGTACCAGAAGGTGAATACGAAGTGCCTTTGGATAAAGCCAATGTTGTTCGTGAAGGAACTGATTTGACAATTATTGCTTATTCAGCTGAAGTTAATGAAAGTTTGAAAGTTGCTGATAAGCTAGCAAAAGAAGGTAAGTCAATTGAAGTTGTTGATTTACGTTCATTGTCACCAATTGATTTTGAAACACTTGTTAAGTCAGCTGAAAAAACGCACCGCGTACTTGTCGTGCAAGAAGCACAACACCTTGCAGGGGTGGCTGCAAAGGTTGTTTCTGAAATTTCAGAACGTGCGATTCTTTCTTTGGATGCCCCAATTGGTCGTGTTTCAGCCCCAGATACAATTTACCCATTTGGATTAGCTGAAGATGACTGGCTTCCAAATGCTGATGATATCGAAGCAAAAGCACGTGAAATTTTAGAATTTAATTAGGAGGCTATCAGAATGGCGTTTGAATTTAAATTGCCAGAACTTGGTGAAGGTTTACATGAAGGTGAAGTCGCATCTTGGCTTGTCCAAGTCGGTGATCATATTGAAGAAGACGATGGTTTAGTCGAAATTCAAAATGATAAATCAGTGGAAGAATTACCATCACCAGTTAGTGGTACAATCAAAGAAATTAAGATTCAAGAAGGTGAAACGGCAACGGTTGGGGATGTTATTGTGATTATTGACGATGGCTCAGGGGATGCTCCAGCAGCGCCTAAAGCAGCCCCTGTTGAAGCCCAACCAGTTCCAACTCCAGTTGCACCGGTTGAACCAGTAAAACCAGTAGATTCAATTCCAACACCAGTAACCCCAACGGCGCCAGCACAAACTGCAAATGTCCGGGTGGCTAAACCTGGTGAAATTATCTTAGCAATGCCATCAGTACGTCAATTTGCTCGCCAACAAGGTGTTGATATCTCATTGGTACCGGCTACTGGTAAGCATGGTCAAATTTTGAAGGCTGATGTTGAAGCGTTTGCTGCTGGTGGCCAACCAACAGTAACTCCAACGCCAGTAGCGCCAGTACCTGCAGCTAAACCAGCCGCGCCTAAGCCAACTGTAACTGGTGAAACAGTGCTTGAAACACGTGAAAAGATGTCGATGACGCGAAAAGCAATTGCTAAGGCGATGGTAACGTCTAAACACACTGCGCCACACGTGACCTTATTTGACGAAGTTGAAGTAACTGCTTTAATGACAAACCGTAAGAAGTATAAGGCTGTGGCTGCTGAAAAGGACATCAAGTTAACGTTCTTGCCATATATTGTTAAGGCATTGACAGCGGTATTGAAAGCTTATCCAGTCTTTAATTCATCAATTGATGATGTCGCTGAAGAAATTGTTACAAAACACTATTACAATATTGGAATTGCGACTGATACTGATCACGGGCTATATGTACCTAATATTAAAGATGCTGAACGCAAGAACCTTTTTGAAATTGCTAGTGAAATTTCAGAAAATACGGCCAAAGCTCAAGATGGTAAATTAGGGGCCGCTGATATGCGGAATGGTTCAATTACGATTAGTAATATTGGCTCAATTGGTGGTGGTTGGTTTACACCAGTGATTAACTACCCTGAAGTTGCAATCGTTGGAGTGGGTAAGATTGTTAAAGAACCAATTGTTGATGAAAATGGCGAAATTGCTGTCGGCCAAATGTTGAAACTTTCAATTAGTTTTGACCACCGTTTAATCGATGGTGGGACAGCGCAACGTGCAATGAACTTACTTAAACGTTTATTGCATGATCCAGAATTGTTGTTGATGGAGGGATAGTAGAATGGTCGTAGGAGATTTTGCAGAAGAACGGCAAACGATTATTGTCGGTGCTGGCCCTGGGGGGTATGTTGCTGCAATTCGGGCAGCTGAACTCGGTCAGAAGGTAATGATTGTTGAGCGTGAACATATTGGTGGGGTGTGCTTAAATGTTGGTTGTATTCCATCAAAAGCGCTGATTAGTGCAGGTCACCGCTATCAACTTGCTCAAAGTGAAATGTTTGGGGTTGCATTGGGGGATGCAACGCTTGACTTTGCTAAGACCCAAGATTGGAAGCAAAATGAAGTTATCAATCGTTTGACTGGTGGCGTTGAAATGCTCTTAAAGAAGCATAAGGTTGAAATTGTACGTGGTGAAGTATACATGCACGATGATCACACACTCCGGGTGCTTAGTGAAACTAGCGAAACAGCCGCCCAAACATATAAGTTTGAAAACTTAATTTTAGCGACTGGCTCACGACCAATTGAAATTCCAAACTTCAAGTTTAAAGGGCGCGTACTTGACTCTACCGGCGCTTTAGCATTACCTGAAGTCCCTAAGGAATTAGTAGTCATTGGTGGTGGTTACATTGGAGCTGAATTGGCGGGTGCTTATGCTAACCTTGGCGCTCATGTTACGATTCTAGAAGGTTCACCAGCCATTTTACCTAATTTCGAAAAAGACATGGTTGATGTCGTCAAGAAAGAATTGAAAGCAAAAGGGATTGATATTCATACTAAGGCCCTTGCTAAAAATGCTGTTCAAACTGATGACCATGTGGCTGTTACTTATGAAATTGATGGTAAGGAAGAAACTATCAATGCTGATTATTGTTTAGTAACGGTTGGTCGCCGCCCAAATACTGATAACATGGGTCTTGAATACACGGGTGTCAAAATTGGTGAAAAGGGCTTGTTAGAAGTTGATAATCAAGGGCGCACAACTGTGCCGAATATCTATGCAATTGGTGATATTGTACCAGGAGCAGCTTTAGCTCATAAAGCATTCTTTGAAGCCAAAGTAGCCGCATCTGCTATTAGTGGCGACACAGCCGCAGCAGTAGATTATCTCGGAATTCCGGCGGTGTGTTTCACTGATCCAGAATTAGCAACGGTTGGTTTAACCGTTGCTGAAGCTAAGGATAAAGGTCTCAAGGCGAAAGGGTACAAATTCCCATTTGCTGGCAATGGCCGGGCGATGACTTTAGGACAACCGGAAGGATTTGTGCGCATTGTCACTGATGACCAAGGAACGGTACTTGGTGGTCAAATTGTTGGACCAGGAGCTTCTGATTTAATTGCTGAGTTAACACTTGCTGTTAATAGTGCAATGAATATTGAAGATGTTGCTTTGACGATTCATGCCCACCCAACATTAGCAGAAGTTATTGGTGAAGCTGCTGATGCGGCGATTGGGTTCCCAACCCACATGTAATTAATGTTAATAAAAAAGTCGCAAACCCAACTGTTTGCGACTTTTTTTATTTGGTATTTTTATCTAAAAACGAACAATTTAATATATTAAAAACATTTTAGTTCAGATATTTTGATTTACCGGTTGACATTTCAATAGTGAGGCTCTAATATAATAAACATCAAGTTATACATCGGGGAAGAAAGAGCGATTGTAATTAATATTAACGACAGAGAGCTTATGGTAGTGGAAAGTAAGTGTTAATGGATTATAATTGGGAGCTTTTGGAGATGAGGACTTAACACGTAATTAAGTTGCTCAGCATGCTGAGAATTAGGGTGGAACCGCGTTAATTTAACGTCCCTATGTCAAATTTAATTTGGCATGGGGACTTTTTTTGTCCTCATGCAAGTGAGGTGGAATTATGCAACAAGAAACAAACGAACTAGCACGGGCGTTAACACCACGACATATCCAAATGATTGCGATTGGTGGTGCTATTGGAACGGGGTTATTCCTCGGATCGGGGACGGCGATTAAAGCCGCTGGGCCATCAATTGTGTTGGCCTACATTGTTACCGGGATTTTTTGTTATTTGATGATGCGCGCCATTGGTGAACTTTTATTATCAAATGTCAAAATTCGGTCATTTATTGATTTTGTTCGGATATACTTAGGACCTCGTTGGGAATTTGTAACTGGATGGACATATTGGTTATGTTGGACCAGTCTAGCAATGGCTGATTTAACGGCGAGTGGTATCTATCTTCGGTATTGGTTTCCGACCTTGCCACAATGGATCACCCCATTAATTGTTATTATTGCTTTGTTAGCGATTAATTTGATGAATGTTGGTTGGTTTGGTGAAATGGAATCAGCGTTTGCTGGAATCAAGGTAATTGCAATTTTAGCCTTAATTATTGTTGGGGCAATTATGATTTTTACTGGTTTTCAATCAGGTGATAATGTGGCATCATTTGCCAACTTATATCAACATGGGGGCTTCTTTGCTACCGGTCTTAGTGGTTTCTTATTAGCATTTCCATTAGTGATTTTTGCCTTTACCGGGATTGAAATGGTCGGATTAACTGCGGGTGAGACAGAAAATCCAGAGGTTGATTTACCTAAAGCGATTAATGCTGTTCCCATCCGGATTGGCTTATTCTATGTTGGCGCGGTATTAGTTATCATGTCAATTTATCCGTGGAACTCATTGAGTGGGGCACAAAGTCCATTTGTTCAAGTGTTTGCGGGTATTGGGATTAAAGCGGCTGCTGGAATCGTTAACTTTGTTGTCTTAACGTCAGCAATGTCAGCAGCGAATAGTGCCATTTTTAGCACTAGTCGGACAATGTATGTTATGGCTGAAAATAATCATGCCCCTAAATGGTTTGCTAAGTTAAGCAAGCGCCAAGTACCAGTTAATGCATTAGTTACATCAGCAATCTTTTTATTATCAATTGTATTATTGAATTATTTTGTACCTAGTCAGATTTTTGTTATTATTTCTGGGGTAGCAACGATTAGCTTTATTTTTGTTTGGTTGATTTTGTTAATTACGCATTTGAAGTATCGTCGCGTGACTAAGAAGTTAGCAACTTATCAAATGCCAGGATTTCCAATTCTGAATTATTTAACAATTGCGTTTTTTGTCGGTGTATTGGGAATTTTATTATGCCAACCTGATACGCGCATTTCAGTTATTGGAACGGTAATTTTTGTTGCTGTGCTATTATTTGTTTATCGTTTAATGAATAAAAAGGCCGTTGTGAAATCGACCAACAATCTCGAAGCAAAATAAGCACTTAATGGATTATTCTTGTATATTATCAAGTTTAATGCTAATATAAAGGGTGTTCAAATATAACTCTTAATTGAGTGGGCAAATTAAATTTTGCCCGCTCATTTTTTTAAATAAATTTGATAGCAATTCAAAGCATTGAAGGAGGGATAGTTCGTGGCTAATGACGTTGTCGAAAAAATCACCGAATTGGTAACCCCAATTATTACTGCAAAGGGCTTCTCTTTATGGGACGTTGAGTTTGTAAAGGAAGGCCGTGATATGTTTTTACGGATCTTCATTGATAAGCCTGGCGGAATTACGATGGATGACATTGTACTAGCAACTAATGAGATTAGTGAAATGTTGGATGTGGTTGATCCAGATCCAATTCCCCAAGCATATATGTTAGAAATCTCATCACCCGGAGCTGAACGACCATTAAAGACCCCTGAAGATCTCGAATGGGCCCAAGGTCAATATGTGCACGTTTCACTCTATCAAAAACTAGATGGTGTTAAGGATTATGAAGGGGATTTAGTAGCAGTTACTGATGACGCTTTAACTTTGAACTATCTTGATAAAACGCGTAAGAAGAGTGTCGAGATTCCACGTGACATGATTGCAAAAGCGCGTTTAGCAATTAAATTTTAATGTAGAAAATACGGAAGGTAAAAAATCATGAGTAAAGAATTACTTGCAGCTCTTGATGCCCTTGAAGAAGAAAAAGGCGTAAAAAAAGCAATCGTAATCGAATCATTGGAAGCTGCTCTCGAAGCAGCCTACAAGCGTAACTATGACCAAGCCCAAAATGTTGAAGTGAGCTTTGATCAAAAGAAAGGTGATATCAGTGTTATCGCCGTTAAAGAAGTTGTTGAAGACGAAGAATTTTGGGATGAAAATACGCAAGTTTCTTTAAAGGAAGCTTTGGAAATGAATCGGGCGTATGAAGTTGGCGACGAAATTCGTTTCAAGGTTACTCCAAAAGACTTTGGTCGTATTGCTGCGCAAACAGCGAAACAAGTAATCATCCAACGTGTTCGTGAAGCTGAACGTGCAATTGTGTACGATAAGTTTGCACAATACGAAAACGAAATTATTAGTGGTGAAGTTGAACGTCAAGATATGCGTTATCTCTTTGTTACCTTACCAGGTAACCAAGAAGCAGTAATGACTAAACAAGACCAAATGCCAAATGAAAGTTACCAAATGCACGATCGGATTAAAGTGTTAGTTTCAAAAGTTGAAAATAACGCCAAGGGCCCACAAGTGTTTGTTTCACGGACGCATGCTGATTTAGTTAAGCGTTTATTTGAACAAGAAGTACCCGAAGTATATGATGGTACTGTTGAAATCAAGAGTATTGCACGTGAAGCTGGTGATCGGAGTAAGATTGCGGTTAAATCAAACAATCCAGATTTAGATCCAGTTGGTACAATGGTTGGTCAACGTGGTGCCCGGGTCCAAGCAGTTGTTAATGAATTATCTGGTGAAAATATGGATATTGTTGA
Organism: Periweissella fabaria; assembly: GCF_918814575.1. Taxonomy (GTDB): domain Bacteria; phylum Bacillota; class Bacilli; order Lactobacillales; family Lactobacillaceae; genus Periweissella; species Periweissella fabaria. Next base: position 23,997 of record NZ_CAKKNS010000001.1, read on the forward strand.
ATGGTCAGAAGATCCGGCAACATTTATCATCAACGCTTTGAACCCAGCCGAAGTCTTAAATGTAATTGTTGATCCATTAAACGAACGCGCCGTAACGGTGATTGTGCCTGACAATCAATTGTCATTAGCAATTGGTAAGCGTGGTCAAAATGCCCGTCTAGCAGCCCGTTTGACAAACTTCAAGATTGACATTAAGCCTGAATCTGAAGCCGAAAACTTCTATGCAGAACACGAAGCAAAGGTTGCCCAAGCGGCCAATGCACCACAAGAAACTGCTGAAGTTGTCGCTGAACCAGAAGGTGTTGATGCAGATTTTGCTAGTGATTTATTTGATGCTGAATAAACGTTAAGTTAAAGTGAAAGAGGAGGAAAAGAACAGTGAAACCTCGGAAAATTCCAATGCGTAAAGATGTTGTCACCGGCGAAATGTTCCCTAAAAAGGACTTAGTGCGGGTTGTTAAAGACAATGAAGGTAACATAAGTATTGATGCGACTGGTAAAGCGAATGGTCGCGGTGCTTACATCGGATTAGATGTAGCAATTGCCCAACAAGCATTCAAAAAACGAATTCTTGATAAGGCTTTAGGGATTGAGATTAATGATGCTTTTTATGAAGAATTAATTGCGTATGTTGATCATCAACAAGCACGAAAGGAATTGTTTGGCGATGCCAAGTAATGCAACAAAAGTTTTACAATTATTAGGTCTTGCACGCCGCGCTGGCGCATTGATTACTGGTGAAGAAATGGTTTTAAAGGCTATTCGTAACCAGAAAGCTCGGTTAGTATTAATCGCAAGTGATACTGGTAAAAGTACATTTAAGAAAATTACTGATAAAGCAAGTTATTATCATGTTGCAGTCATTGCCGATTACGATCGTGCGACTTTAAGTGATGCAACTGGAATGGCTCGATCAATTTATGCCATCGATAATGCAGGATTCGCAAAGAAGATAAAGGAAGTTAACAATACAGAAAAAGGAGAGTGAGCAATATATGGCAAAACGGATCTATGAATTAGCTAAGGAACTTAATGTCTCATCAAAGGACATGGTAAATGCTGCTGAAACTAAAGGTTTTAGCGTTAAAAACCATATGTCAACGATGGGTGCCAATGAAGAACGTTACTTACGTGAGTATTTTAGTAACAAAGGAGGCGCTAAACAAAATGCGTCTACTAAGCAAGCACAGCCTGCTAAACAAAATACCACTAAGCAAGTAACTTCAAAGCCTACGCAAAAGTCAGCCGACCGACCTGCAAAAGCCGCCCCAAAGCGTAATGTTAATGTAACGGATAATATGGACACAAAATCAACGAATGAAAGCCGCCCAAGTCGCGGTAACAATAATAACAATAGTAATAACAATCGTAGTAACAACCGTGGTGGTCGTAGCGATTGGAACAAAAATGGTGGTAACAACCGTAACAACCGCCATGGTAAGAAGGGCAAGCGTAACTTTAACAGTAACAATGGCCCTGCCAAAGTATTACCACAACGTAAAGATCAACCACTTCCAGATGTATTAGTTTACTCAGTTGGAATGAACGTACAAGATATTGCGAAGTTAATTCACCGTGATACTGCTGAAATCATCAAGAAGTTATTCATGCTTGGGGTAATGGTTAACCAAAACCAAAGCTTGGATGCTGAAACTATTGAAATTTTGGCTGCGGACTATGGTATCACTGCTGAAGAAAAAATTGAAGTTGACGTGGCTGATACTGATAAGTTCTTCAAGGAAGCCCAAAACAATACTGAAAACTCCACTCCACGGCCACCAGTAGTTACTATCATGGGACACGTTGACCACGGTAAAACAACTTTACTTGACTACCTCCGTAACTCACACGTTACTGACGGTGAAGCTGGTGGAATCACACAACACATCGGTGCATACCAAGTTAAAGCTGATGACCGGATCATTACGTTCCTTGACACTCCTGGACACGCGGCCTTTACTGCCATGCGTGCACGTGGAGCTGATGTGACTGATATTACAATCTTAGTTGTGGCAGCTGATGATGGTGTTATGCCACAAACAATCGAAGCTATCAACCACGCCAAAGCAGCCAAGACACCAATTATCGTGGCGGTTAACAAGATTGATAAGCCAGGTGCTAACCCTGAAAACGTAATGAATCAATTGATGCAATATGAATTGATTCCAGAAGAATTCGGTGGTGACACAATCTTTGTTAAGATTTCAGCTAAGTTTGGTCAAAATGTTGACGAATTGCTTGAAATGATCTTGCTTCAATCAGATGTGCTTGAACTTACAGCTAACCCTAAACAAAATGGGGCTGGTTCAGTTATTGAAGCACGTCTTGATAAGGGTCGTGGACCAGTTGCTACTTTACTTGTACAACAAGGTACATTGCGTGTTGGTGACCCAATCGTTGTGGGTAACACATACGGACGTGTACGGACGATGACTAATGATCGTGGTCGTCGTATTAAGGAAGCTGGTCCATCAACACCAGTTGAAATTACTGGTTTGAATGATGTGCCTGATTCAGGTGACTTATTCATTGTCTTTGATGATGAAAAAACAGCGCGTGCCGCTGGTGAAGAACGTGCTAAGCGTGCTTTATTAGCTAACCGTCACCGTAATAATGTGGTTTCTGTGTCAGACTTGTTTAGCAAGATGGCAGATAAAGAAATCAAATCAGTACCTGTTATCATTAAGGCCGATGTACAAGGTTCTGTTGAAGCCTTAGCCGGATCATTCCGTAAGATTGATGTTGACGGTGTTAAGGTTGATATTGTGCACACTGCCGTTGGTGCGATTAACGAATCAGATATTACGTTGGCTGAAGCTTCAGGTGCGATTATTATTGGATTTAACGTTCGCCCAACACCACAAGCTCGTCAACAAGCGGATTCAGAAGAAGTTGATATCCGTCTCCACAACATTATCTATAACGCAATTGATGAAATTGAAGCAGCAATGAAGGGTCAACTTGAACCTGAATTTGAAGAAAAAATCATTGGTAACGTTGAAATCCGTGAATTATTCAAGGTTTCTAAGGTCGGCACAATTGTCGGTGGTATGGTTATGAGTGGTGTGATTAAACGTGATTCAAGTATTCGTTTAATCCGTGACAGTGTCGTAATTTACGAAGGTACATTAGGCTCATTGAAGCGCTTTAAGGACGATGTTAAGGAAGTTAAGAAGGGTTACGACCTTGGTTTAACAATCGAAAACTACAACGATGAAAAGATCGGTGATATTATCGAAGTCTTTGAAATGGTTGAAGTACCACGTGCCTAATTACGTTGAGCGTAATCGCTTTTGATTATTAATAGTAAAGGAGATTGCATATGCCACAAGGACATTATCGAGTAGGTCGTTTATCACAAGAAGTACAACGTGAAGTAAACGATATTTTATTAAAACGCGTCCGTGACCCACGAGTTCAAGACGTGACTGTTACTGGTGTTGAAGTTACTGGTGACTTACAACAAGCCACGGTTTATTACAGTATCTATTCAGATTTAGCATCTGATGGTAAAAAAGCGCAAGCTGGTCTTGAAGCATCAACTGGTTTAATTCGGCGTGAGTTAGGTGCTCGTTTGAGTACTTACAAAATTCCAGAATTATTCTTTGAACGTGATAAGTCAGTTCAATATGGTGATCATATTGAAGCGTTATTACGAGGATTAAACAAGGACTAAGAAACATGTTCTAAACGTCCGGTATGTTAGTAAAAACCAATAAAGAGCCTTGAAAATTAATTTTTTCAAGGCTCTTTGTGTGTGATAGATTACTGCTAAAATAGTGATTTACCAAGTAGAAGGCTACTAATCGAATTGGTAGGTGGGTACTAAAAAGGAAGTTAACTTCTTTTTTTATTTTTCTAACAAAGTACGCTATACTTAATAGCGAATGTTTTAAAAAGTGAGGAAAAATTATGGATGGAATAATTCCAGTTTACAAAGAACGTGGGATGACGAGCCACGATGTCGTCTTTAAATTACGTAAAATTTTACATACTAAAAAAATTGGTCACTCGGGGACATTAGATCCAAATGTTGATGGCGTCTTACCAGTGGCCGTTGGTCACGCAACTAAAGCGGTGGAGTATCTCGTTAATTCTGGTAAAATCTATCGCGGGGCAATTACATTAGGTTTTGCTACTACAACAGAAGATTTGGATGGGGAAATTATTGCCAGTGCTCCGGTAGTGACGCCTTTTGATGACGCTACAATTGATGCGACGCTCGCTAAGTTAACTGGTGAAATTACCCAAATTCCACCAATGTTTTCAGCGGTTAAAGTTAATGGTCGTAAACTATATGAATACGCGCGTGCTGGTGAAACTGTAGAACGACCAGAACGGCAAGTGACAATAGGTGCGTTTACACAAATTAAAGCGAGTGAATACGATGCTCAAAAGCAACAACAAACGATTTACTTTGAAGTTCATGCTTCAAAAGGGACCTACGTACGGACGTTAGCGGTCGATTTTGGTAAATTACTTGACTTACCAGCTACGATGACGGATTTGACTCGGATTAAGTCTGGTGGTTTTGATTTAGCCCAAGCGGTTAAATTAAGTGAAATTGCAGACAAGATGGAAGCAGGGACGGTAGCAACAATTATGTTTCCAATTGATCGTGCACTAGGTGATATTCCAGCGATTGATATGACCGATGAACACTGGAGTAAGATGAAAAATGGGGCGTGGTTTGGTCGCGGTGAACTTGATACGCAAGCTACGGTTGTGCGGATGCGGTATCAAGATGATACGAAAGCATTGTATCACTGGGATACAGAAAAACATTTATACCGGCCCCTTAAAATATTTAATAATCAAGATTAAGAAAGATGATTAGGTACCTATATGGAAACTTTTGATTTAAGATATCCATTTACACACCCCGCAAATGCGCCACGACAAGTTGTTTTGGCGATGGGCTTTTTTGATGGTGTTCATTTAGGCCATCAAGCAGTATTGGCTAAAGCACGAGCACTAGCAACGGCTAAAGGGGTGCCATTAGCTGTTATGACTTATGATCACCATCCCCATATTGTCTTTCAAAAATTACCAACACAGTATCAATATTTAAGCCCAAATAAGCGGCAAAATGAGCTGTTTGCAATGGCGGGCGTTGATGTTGTTTATCGGTTGAGTTTTACTTCGAAATTGGCAAAATTAACGCCACAAGCCTTTGTTGATGAGGTGCTAATGGCATTAGATCCAGTAGCTGTTGTGGCGGGCTTTGATCACACGTACGGTGCTGATATCAATGTTGCTAACATGGAACATTTACCAACATTTGTAGCAGGACGTTTTGATGTTATTAGTGTTCCGAAAGCTGACTTTAATCATGAAAAAATTGGTTCACGGACGATTCATGAAGTGCTTGATGCGGGCCAAGTTGACTTAGCAAATGAGATGTTGGGTTACACATATCAAACGACCGGATTAATTGTCCATGGGGAGGCTTTAGGACGAACACTCGGATTTCCAACGGCGAATGTATTGACGCCAGCGGATGAAAAAATTCCAGGCGTTGGGGTCTATGGTGTCCGGGTGAAAATTGCTGATCAATGGTATGAAGGTGATGCATCAGTTGGTTATAATCAAACAATTGGTGAAGGTCGGCCGAAAACGTTAGAAATTTTTATCTTTGATTTTCATGAAGAAATTTATGGTGAAAACGTTGAAGTTCAATGGTGCCATTATGTTCGTGGAATGGAAAAATTTGCCGGGCTTGAAGAATTAGTAGCGCAATTGCATCAAGATGAAGCAGATGTGCGGGCGTTTTTTGCTAACGAAAAATAGTTAATTAAAGTGAAAAAACAATTGACGAAGGATATAATTCTTGATATTATATTATTTGTTGATTGCTTCGGGGGAGTAGCGAAGTGGCTAAACGCGGCGGACTGTAACTCCGCTCCTTCGGGTTCGGTGGTTCGAATCCACTCTCCCCCATCCGAAAAAAACCTGCAAATTTATTTGCAGGTTTTTTTGTACTATTAAGAAGAATATTAAAAAAATAACATGTTTTTTAAAAAAAGAGTTGACGAAAGGAGGTGATTCCTGTAGTATATTATTTATCGATTGATTATTAAATCTATAGGGGGGAATAGCGAAGTGGCTAAACGCGACGGACTGTAACTCCGTTCCTTCGGGTTCGTAGGTTCGAATCCTACTTCCCCCATCTTGAGAAACCTACAAATTTATTTGCAGGTTTTTTTGTACTTTAAAGTAATGTTAAAAATAAAATTGAAATATTATAATAAAAATGTTGACGAAGAATAAATATCCTGGTAATATATTATTTATCGATTGATTGTTAAATCTATCGGGGGAATAGCGAAGTGGCTAAACGCGACGGACTGTAACTCCGTTCCTTCGGGTTCGTAGGTTCGAATCCTACTTCCCCCATCTTGAAAAACCTGCAAATTTATTTGCAGGTTTTTTTGTATTATAATTGCGAAAATGTTGACAAGTTTCAATTGGCGTACGATAATTATTTAATGAACTTAATATTTTAATAACAATGAGAAAAGAGCGAAATAGCTTCGATCAAAGCAGCGAATCTGGGGGAGTGTGAGCCGGATGTTGATTAACTACTTCGGGCACTTTTTTAGTTATTCACAAAAAGCTGTCTAGCATTGGTTAGTGTTAGGAAGTAGGGTGGAACCGCGTTAATTTAACGTCCCTATGTCAATTCTGTTGGCGTAGGGATTTTTTTATGGTCAAAAACTTAGGAGGAACGACTGATGGAACAAAAATTGTCAATGCAACAAATTATTTTGAAGTTGCAACAATACTGGGCGGAACAAGGTGCCATGTTAATGCAAGCCTATGATACTGAGAAAGGGGCTGGGACGATGAGTCCATACACTTTCTTACGCGCAATTGGTCCAGAACCATGGAATGCCGCTTATGTGGAACCTTCACGTCGGCCAGCTGATGGCCGTTATGGTGATAACCCAAACCGGTTATATCAACACCACCAATTCCAAGTTGTTATGAAGCCATCACCAGATAATATTCAAGAATTATACTTGGGTTCATTACGTGAACTTGGCATCGAACCATTGGAACATGATATTCGCTTCGTTGAAGATAACTGGGAAAATCCTTCAATGGGTGCCGCTGGTGTTGGTTGGGAAGTTTGGCTAGACGGAATGGAAGTTACCCAATTTACGTACTTCCAACAAGTTGGTGGTTTGCAAGTTGATTCTGTGACTTCAGAAGTAACATATGGGCTTGAACGCTTGGCATCATACATCCAAGACGTGCCAACTGTTTACGATCTTGAATGGGCTGATGGCGTCCTTTATGGTGACATCTTTAAGGAACCTGAATTTGAACACTCAAAATACTCATTTGAAGAATCAAACCAAGAAATGCTCTTGAGCATGTTTGATAACTTTGAAGCTGAAGCCAAGCGCTTACTTGACTTAGGACTTGTGCACCCAGCTTACGATTACATTTTAAAATCATCACACACCTTTAACTTATTAGATGCACGTGGGAGTGTGTCAGTTACGGAACGGGCGGGCTACTTAAGTCGCATTCGTAACATGGCACGAGCGGTTGCGAAGGCATTTGTTGCTGAACGTAAAAAGCTTGGTTTCCCATTGTTAAAAGATGAAGAATTACGTGCCAAATACTTGGCCGATGATGAAGAAACTGACAAGGAGGCTAAGTAATTATGGCAAACTTTTTATTAGAAATTGGCTTAGAAGAAATTCCAGCTCACGTGGTAACGCCAAGTATTGAACAATTGGTTAAACGGGTTGGCAAGTTTCTTGATGACAATCGGATTGCCTATGGTGAAATTAAACCATTCTCAACTCCCCGTCGTTTAGCTGTCCAAGTATTAGATATTGCAGCAAACCAACCAGATATTGATGAAGAAGCAAAAGGGCCAGCTAAAAAAATTGCTTTGGATGCAGAAGGTAACTGGTCAAAAGCCGCCCAAGGATTTGTCCGAGGTCAAGGTTTAACGACTGATGATATCACTTTTAAGGAATTAAAAGGGGTTGAATACGTCTACGTTACTAAGCATATTGCTGGTAAGCCAGTTGAAGAAGTTCTACCTGGTTTAAAAGATGTGATCATGGCCATGACGTTCCCAACAACAATGAAGTGGGCAAATAATTCATTTGAATACGTGCGTCCAATCAAGTGGTTAGTAGCGTTGTTAGATAACGAATTAATTCCGTTCTCAATTCTTGAAACAAGCGTTGGCCGGACTTCACGTGGTCACCGTTTCTTAGGTCAAGATGTTGAATTTAGCGATGCTTTAAGTTACGAAAAGACATTAAAGGATGTATTTGTAATTGCCGATGCAAAGGTTCGTAAGGAACTTATTAAAGGCCAAATTGAAGCGATTGCCGCTCGTAAAGCTTGGACGATTGATATTGATGCGGACTTGCTTGAAGAAGTTAACAACTTGGTTGAATGGCCAACTGCCTTTGCTGGTTCATTCAAAGAAGAATATTTAGCCGTGCCAGATGAAGTTTTAATCACTTCAATGAAAGAACACCAACGTTTCTTCTACGTAACTGATGCAGCTGGTAAGTTATTGCCATTCTTTATCGGTGTGCGCAATGGTAACAGTGAACACATCGATAACGTGATTGCTGGTAATGAAAAGGTGTTGACAGCGCGCCTTGAAGATGCCAAATTCTTCTACAACGAAGACCAAAAGCAAACCATTGCGGATTACATGGGTCGCGTTGAAAAACTTTCATTCCACGATAAAATTGGTTCGGTTGCCCAACACATGCAACGGGTTAAGTTAATTACGCAAATTATCGGTAACCAATTGAACTTGAGTGCAGCTGAATTAGCTCAATTAGCCCGTGCTAGTGAAATTTATAAATTTGACTTGGTAACCGGTATGGTTGGTGAATTCTCAGAACTTCAAGGGATTATGGGTGAGAAATATGCGACAATCTTTGGTGAAGATGCCGCAGTAGCAGCTGCTGTTCGTGAACACTACATGCCAATTTCAGCTGAAGGTGATTTACCAGTTTCAACTGTTGGGGCTGTGTTGGCTTTAGCGGATAAATACGATGCCATCTTGTCATTCTTTGCAGCGGGGATGATTCCATCAGGAGCAAATGATCCATATGCACTTCGTCGTCAAGCACTTGGATTTGTGCGGATTTTACGTGATAAGCAATGGAATCTTGATTTAGCAGCCATTAATGCGGGCTTGATTGCTGCGTTGGCAAGTGACAACACAGGCCTACCAGCTGCTGTCCAAACAGCTTTAAGTGATGTGAATGCGGATGTCGCTTCATTTATGGTTGACCGGGTAAAACAATTACTTAACGGTCAAAATACACGTCATGATATCATTGAAGCTGTAATTAACGGTGACAGTAACGATATCTTAACGATGTTTGCTCAAGCCCATGTCTTGGAAGCACACAAAGACGATGCTAATTTCCGTGACTTTGTCGAAGCATTTACACGGGCAGTCCGTTTAAACAAGCAAAATCCAGTTGAAGCACCATTCAACGTAGATACCAGCTTGTTTGATAATGACTCTGAAGGTGTCTTGCATACAGCTGTTAGTGCACTCGAACCAGTCTTGGCAACTAGTTCATTAGCAGACAGCTTTGTCGAAGCGCAAACATTAGTACCTGCGATTGCAACTTACTTTGAAGCAACAATGATTATGAGCGATGATGCAACTGTGCGTCAAAATCGTTTAAATCAAGTGGCCCAAGTGGCCGCGATTGCGAATAAGTTTGGTAATTTAACGGATTTAATTGTTAAATAGCAGCATAATTAAAAAACAGCTTGGAAATTTTTCCAAGCTGTTTTTGTATTTTTATTTTGAAAAACTACTAAGTCTAACCACTGTTAGGCATTAACTTAATAGTTAATATTTGCTTGCAACTGTTGAATTAAGGCGCTAACTAAAGCACAGGATTCTAAGAAATTCGTTACAATAATTGGTTTAAGGGAAGCAGAAGTTTGTTGTGATTGGGCAACTGCCATGGCAATGCTGGCATCGTTACCCATTATTTTAACAGCGGTTACGGCAACCGCATCCGGTGTTGAGCTACTACCGGTGGTTGTTAGTTCGGTAATAATTGTCCGTAAATCAGTCACCATTAAATGCAATGTGTTATGCACATCGGCAATGCCAAGGTGGGCTGGTTTACTAAAAAACTTATTACCAGCACTGAAAGTAATTTCATAAGCGAGACTAATATTTTGCGCTAGATTTGCTTCAAAATCATCTGGTGTATCTCGTTGTGTGGGAAGTGGTGCATGGTTAATTGGTAATTCCAGTAATTGCGGATAGGCAGTATTAATACTTTGAAGATCGTGCTCGATTGTATTAAGCCAAGTTGTTAATTTAAGCATCCGGTGTTCTGGGGCAATATGTTGCATAAATGGCGCATTTATTACCGTTTTTTTGAGCGTTTGGAGGCTCGTATTTAACTGTCGAATTTGATAAATTAAGCTTTTAATTGCAGCAGCAGCTACGATATTAGTAACCGTCGGAAAGATTGCCGTTGGTACTAATGAACAATCAATATCTGTCGAACTAATCGCAATGAGCGGATTAATTTGACTACATTTTGCGATGATTAGCTGATTAACCCGGGTATTTACTTGGGTAACTGCATCTTCACGATAAATGTGGATTGGGAATAACTTTGCTGTTGCAAAATCATCTAGTGTTAGAAGCTGTTCACAGGATTGAATAACTAAAGCGCCAATATTTGGATCAAGAACGCGTGCGTCAATATTGCAACGCGCGGCAGCTCGCTTAGTGTGAAGTAAAGCACGGACAACTTGAATTGGCATCGTTGGGCCAGTCATTGCTAAAGGATTTAACAGTTGTGGTGCTTCGCTAATCGGGGAGACAGGTTCTTCGGCAGTGTTAGTTAATATCATGAATAGGTCCTTCTTTCAAAAGTGAAATTTATGTTAGTTTACTAACCATAATAGAACTTATCCCTGGTAATGTAAAGGGGAGTGCTTGCTAGCAAGATTGAAATGCGATGTAAATAAAAGGTTGAAAGTAAAATAAATAATTATTGTAAAGTTTATGAAAACGCTTTCTTTTGTAAATGAGATAAATTATAATGAATTTGTTCTTAGTAAAATTAATGCGATTTGAGGAGGTTTATGATAATGCAAAATGATTCAGGCTACAAGTTACCCACTGGATTCCTGTGGGGCTCAGCTGTGGCAGCTCATCAACTTGAAGGAGCATGGGATGTTGATGGTAAGGGGGTATCAATTGCTGATGTGATGTTAGCTGGTGAAAACCACGTTGCTCGTAAAGTAACCGATACGGTCCTACCTGATGGTAATTACCCTAATCACCGGGGAATTGATTTCTATCATACATATGCTCAAGACTTTGATTTATTCAAAGAATTAGGCATGAATGCTTTTAGAACATCAATTGCTTGGACGCGGATTTTCCCAAATGGGGATGAAGATGAGCCAAACGAAGCTGGTTTGGCATTTTACGATCAGATGATTGATTCTATGATTGAACATGGGCTAGAACCAGTTATCACGTTGAGTCACTTTGAAATGCCATTACACTTAGTTAAAGAATATGGTGGTTGGCGTAATCGTAAGGTGATCGATTTCTTTGTTAAATATGCTAAAACCGTGATTAGTCGCTATGGTGACCGGGTTAAGTATTGGTTGACGTTTAATGAAATTAATAACCAAACTTCATGGATGAATCCACATCATTTGTTGCAAGATTCTGGCTTAAAAGACTATGCGGAAGATGAAGCACAAGAATTAATGTACTTGGCTTCGCACCACGAATTAGTGGCGTCTGCTTTAGTTACTAAAGCCGCGCATGAAATCAACCCAGACCTTGAAGTTGGTTGCATGATTGCCATGAATCCAGTTTATCCAGCCACTTCAAATCCTAAAGACATTATGATGTCACAACGGGCGATGCAAACGCGCTATTACTGGGGGGATGTTCATGCTCTTGGTGAATATCCAACTTGGTTGTTGAAGTACTTTGAACAAAAAAATATCAAAATTGATATTACTGAAGAAGATAAAAAGATTCTTAAAGAAAATACGGTTGATTTTGTTTCATTCTCATACTACATGTCATGGACGGTTTCAGACCCTGAAAACCCATTATATGAATATGATGAAGAAAAGAATCATGGTGATAACCCATTCCTCGCCCAGTCAGATTGGGGTTGGCAAATTGACCCCGTTGGAATTCGGTATGCGATTAACTGGATGTGGGATCGTTGGCACAAAAAGATGATTGTTGTTGAAAATGGCTTTGGGGCTTTTGATAAGCTTGAAGATGGCGCCATCCATGATCCATACCGAATTGACTATTTTAAAAATCATATTAAATCCGTTGAAGAAGCCATTGTCCTTGATGGACTACCGGTCTTTGGTTATATGCCATGGTCGGGAATTGACATTATTTCCGCTTCAACAGGTGAAATGAAGAAACGTTATGGTTTTGTCTATGTTGATTTAGATGATTTTGGTAAAGGTTCTGGTAAACGTTATAAGAAGGATAGTTTTGCTTGGTATCAAAACGTTATTAAAACTAACGGACAAGAATTATAAAACATGCTAATTGACTTGTGATAGCAGTCGAGTGGTATCACAAATACTAGTAAAAAAGCTAGGGAAATTAATTTTCCCTAGCTTTTTTGTGGATATAGCACACACTTTTTAGCCGTAAATTACTCTTAGTAAGACAATTATGTTAGTTTGCTATGGCTAGTTAGTGTGTTTTGAAATATTGTTCTAAACCTAAACGGACATCTGTGGCAAGCTCTTCACGATAAGAGGCTTTTTGAATATATTTGAAATCATGATCACTATTAATGTAACCATTTTCTAATAAGATAGCCGGTAAAGTATTTTTACGAATTACTAAGAAATCACCAAATTCAACGCCGCGATTAGTAACGGGTAACGAATTCATTTGGTCGTTAACAGCGGTAGCAAGATCAAGTGAGCCATTGTTTTCGTGATAGTAATAGGCGGTTAAACCATTTGCTGAATTGGCGGATGGTGCTGAGTCAAAGTGAAATGAGATTGAAGCATCAGCATGATTGGCTTGGGCAATCTTAGGAATATTATCCAGGTAAACGATATGGTCACTTGTGCGAGTCATGACGACATTAACTCCATATTGTTCTAGGGCAGCTCGAACTAATTTAGCAGTTTCAAGCGTATACGTTTTTTCATATTGCCCGGTATTTGAGAGGGCCCCAGTATCATTACCTCCGTGACCTGCATCAAGCATGACCGTTGTTTCTGCCAATGGTGTGAGTGCTTTGAGTGGCGTCTTGCGATTAAGTAACCAAAGGGGAATCCACGCAATGTCTTCATTTGGTTGGCGGACAAGGGCCCAGTTATGTGTGGTTTTAATGATTTTTAGCCGTGTACCTTTAGTGACTTTGCCGACAGTTTTTGAAGTCCTTGATGGACCGGCGTGAATCGGAATTTCTGATAACGCAACAGTTTGTTGGTTTTTATTTAATAAAATAAAGGCAATTACAAAGGTAGTAATGCTAAATAGCGCCACAATTGTGAGGGGAATAAGGTTTTTTTTGATATATGTTTGCATCCGTTTTTCTCCAATTATTTAACATACTTTAAATGATAAGGTTACCATAAAACGGCCGTACTCGCGATATTTTAAGTGAAATATCAAGATTAATTATTTATTTATGAATGGAGAGTACCGTGATGGAAAGGGATATTGTATAATTAGTGAATTGATACTACTATAAATTTCTAAAAGGGATACAGGATGCGCGATATACAGAATTATTTTGATAGACACTTATACATTGGACGGATTGGGACGGCATTTATTTATGCAGTAATGGTTTCGGTTGCTTTGAATTACTTTTGGACACCGGGGCATATCTATTCATCTGGGATTACCGGGTTAGCTCAATTGTTTGACTCATTATCAAAAGGAATATTTGGCTTTAATATTCCAGTCTACATTTTTTTATTCTTGTTTAACGTACCATTGATTATTGCATCTTGGCGCGCAATTGGGCATCGCTTTGCAATTTTTACGACAATTGCCGTTGTTTTGGCCTCAGTTATGATTCGTGTAATTAATGAACCTGTAACGCTTACCCATGATCCGTTAATTGATGCCATTTTTGGGGGCTTAGTAAATGGATTTGCGACAGGTTTGGCCTTACGTAATGGAATCTCAACAGGTGGCTTGGATATTATTGGTATTTTAATTCGTAAGCGAACAGGCATGCGGATGGGGATTGTTAATATGACCTTTAATGCCTTCATTATGTTAGCAGCTGGGTTAGTCTTTGGTTGGCAGTTTGCATTTTATTCAGCTATCGGGGTGTTTGTTAATGCCAAGGTGATTGATACAGTTTATACCCGTCAGCAACGGATGCAAGTGATGATTATTACTGATCGACCAAAAACAGTCGTTGATTCAATTCAAAATCATTTACGGCGTGGAATTACAATTATTCACGGCGCAGAAGGGGCCTACAAGCACGATGACAAAAATGTTTTATTCACAGTTATTTCTCAATATGAGCAATATGAAGTGACTGAGGCATTAGGTGAATCAGATCCAAATGCTTTTATGTCAATGTGGCGGGTTGATAAAATTCAAGGGAATTTCTATGAGCCTAAATTATAATTAATCCAGGAAACATCCAAGTTATTAATAACTTGGATGTTTTTTTATTATTTAACTAATCTTTGGTATAATACACCATAGATATTTAGGAAAGTATAGGTGGAAAACATGGTCGTACGTTTAGGTTCACACGTTGGAATGAGTGGTAAGGAAATGCTACTAGGGTCTGCCAAAGAAGCAGCGAGCTACAATGCCAATACATTTATGATTTACACTGGGGCACCACAAAATACGCGCCGTAAAGATGTCAGCGAGATGAACATTCCGGCCGGTCACGCTTTTATGGCCGAACATGATTTAGCGGAAATAGTGGTCCATGCACCATATATTATCAATCTAGGGAATACAATTGCACCTGAAAAGTTTGCTTTTGGTGTAGAGTTTCTTAAAGCGGAAGTACAACGTGCGGAAGCCTTGGGTGCCTTACAAATGACTTTACATCCAGGAGCCCACGTTGGGGCTGGTGCTGAAGCTGCAATTGCGTCGATTGCCAAGGGGTTAAATGAGGTGATTACACCTGACCAAAAAATTAGTATTGCTATTGAAACAATGGCCGGTAAAGGGACTGAAGTTGGGCGTACGTTTGAAGAAATTGCGGCGATTTTAGATAAGATTACTTACAATGAAAAAGTTAGCGTCACAATGGATACTTGTCACATTCATGATGCTGGGTACAATGTCCGTGAAGACTTTGATGGCGTGTTAAATGAATTTGATAAAATTGTTGGTTTAGATAAATTAGGCGTAATGCATGTGAATGATTCTAAAAACCCACAAGGTGCACATAAGGATCGCCATGAAAACATTGGCTTTGGGTACATTGGTTATCAAGCCTTACATGATGTAGTCTTCCATCCACAATTAGAACACATAAGTAAAATTATGGAAACGCCATATGTTGGTGAAGATAAAAAAACGGCCGTAGCACCATACAAAGCAGAAATTGCAATGTTACGGGCGGGTGAATTTGACCGTCAATTACGGGAAAAGTTAGTGGCAGGTTGGCAAGAAGGCCCACTTGTAACGGAACTTTAAAATAATTGTTTTTTTGAATTGACTTGAACTTCGTTATTTGCGATAATGGTAATCGAGCATTTGGAACTTAGGTTATGGATGTTACATATAACTGAGAGGGGGTGTATTTCATGGCAAAGACAGTCGTTCGTAAAAACGAATCTCTTGATGATGCACTTCGTCGTTTCAAGCGTGGCGTTTCTAAGGATGGTACTTTACAAGAATACCGTAAGCGTGAATTCTACGAAAAGCCATCTGTTAAGAAGAAGCTTAAGTCAGAAGCAGCTCGTAAGCGTAAAAACAAGAAGAGCCGTTTCTAATAGAGCTATCTATTAATAGGAAGTGTACGCTGCGTCGAAAGACAAAGAACACTAAAACAGAGAAGGAAGAGTCTAATTTATTAGGGTCTTCCTTTTTTGTATGCTTAATAATTCAATTGCTTGTAAAAGTGGACTAAATAAGCTATGATATAATGATAGATTTTTATGAAAGTGAGTTAAATGCCATGTTAAAACAAACAAAAAACTGGTTGCGGAAACATGATTTCGAATATCATCAAGACTTCATTCGTCCCTTAATGGGAACTGAACGCACATTTGTGTTGAAGTTTGGCCGAGACAGCAAGAAAAACTCGCGGGTAATTGTAAAATACCGATACACATTTTTTGGCAAGTTAAAAATTACTGAATTAGATTTGCACATTCACGGTCAACACAACCCGCGCGTTTTTGCTAGCGAAGCGGATTTTATCGAATATCTTGAGCAACATTTAGACAAAATTAAATTAGATGCTTACAAGCACCCAGAACGCTTGGAAGCAGAATAGTTAAAGTAAGTTATAAACATACGCTTAAAGCGTCCGAGAAATATTTCTTGGACGTTTTTTGTTGCGCAAAGATATTAAAATAATGGAAGTTCTTTTTGCTTTTTTATATAAAAAGATTATAGTTGAAGTAGTAAAATTCTATCTTGGGAAAGTAGGCTTGATTGATGATTTTTTTGTTTATGTTATTTGGGGTATTAGCAGGAATTGTTTTGGCCAATCAAAATCCTGTTAATGCCTATTTACGGGTTTTTGTAGTTTCACCATATGTTGCATCGTTGATTTCATTTTCAATTGGAACGATTTACATGGGGGTTGTAACAGTGGCAACTGGCCGGTCTCTTTTACCAACAGGAGCTGAAATTACTAGTAATCCATGGTGGTTATGGCTAGGTGGAGTCATTGCGGCAATTTATTTAACATCAAATATTTTGTTGTTTCCCAAACTTGGAGCGGTGCAAACCGTTATTTTGCCAATTTTAGGCCAAGTTTTAATGGGAACAGTGATTGATTCCTTTGGTTTATTTGGTGCCAAGCATATTCCCATTACCGGTATGCGTTTATTTGGGGTAGTAATCTTATTACTTGGTATGTTTGTCGCCGTGGTCTTAGCTAATCGGACGAAAGCAGAACAAATATATAAAGACGAACTTGAAAAACAAGATTCTACAACGGCCCTTACTATCTGGCGAATTTGGGGTGTTTTAGTGGGGATGTTATCAGCTATCCAACAAGCAATTAACGGACGTTTAGGGACGGTCGTGCATAGTCCGGTCCAAGCAACGTTTATTTCATTTCTAATTTCGTGGTTTGTAATTTTAATTGTTACGTTAGTTGTTCATCATACGGTACATATTCCAATAACCGCCTTTAAGCAAATGCCTAAGTGGGGCTGGATTGGTGGGGTTTTAGGGGCAACATTTGTCCTGATGACCGTTATTTTAGTGCCAATTATTGGTGCAGGATTAACGGTTACAACCTCATTAATTGGTCAGATTTTTGGATCAGTCTTAGTAACGCAACTAGGTTTGTGGCGGTCAATTAAAAGCCCGGTCAAACGGCTACAAGTGATCGGTATTCTTATTATGTTAATGGGTGTATTGATCATTAAAGGTATTGTGTAATTGATAAAAATAAAAGTCTGGAAGAATTGTCTTCCAGACTTTTATTTTTATTAGCCATTATTATTTTAAAAACGGCGCTAAGTTATTACGTAACTCTGATGACGTGACGGCTGCAAAGGGCGCTTGCGGATGTGTTTTTTTGAAAATTTTAATAAATGGTTTTTCAAATGGCACCCAGTCAAGTTTAGGTAATGCAGTTAGCGGTGTTAATTCATCAACGGTTAGGCCGTGATGGAGTAAGATTAAAGCTAAACGCGTTTCTAATGATAATTGGCTATCTTGGACCAAGTGTGATAAGTCAGCTAAATCAAAATTTAACATGGTACTCCTTACCGGTTTGAATTATTGGGTTTAACTTTTGGAATTAAGGGCTTACGTGGGCGATTATATGTGAAACCTTCACCGAGGGTTTCTTGGACATTAAGAATCGTTGTAAACGCGCGTTGGTCAATGCGGGCAATTAATTGCCGTAGTTGATGTAATTCACCTGGTGAAACAACAACATAGACAGTTAAGCGTGGTTCACGAGTATATGATCCTTCAGTATTGAAATAACTAGCACCACGATTCATTTCGCTGTACACTGCACTGACGATTTCTTCAGGTTTGTCAGTCATAATTAGGACCCCACGAGCGGCATAAGCTCCTTCTTGGGTAATTGTGACAATTCGTGAGTAGACATATGATGCCAGAATGGTATACATCATGTGGAGGATGTCGATGTAAACCAATGAAACAAGCATGACAGTAATATCAAGTAAAAGCAGGCTTTTTCCCATTGGTATCCCGTATTTTTTTTCAAAGATACGTGCAATCACATCTGTTCCGCCAGTTGTACCACCGAAGCGATATACAATTCCAAGACCTGCTCCGGCAATTACCCCAGCGATAATCCCTGAGATGAACATATCGTGGTGTAAATTGAGTTGGAAGGGAAATGTTTGCCAGATATAAATCCAAAATGATAACGCAAAAATGCCGTATAAAGTATAAACCAATGATTTACGACCTAAAATTCGCCACCCAATCAAAACTAAAGGAATATTTAAAACTAATGTTGCAATTGCCGGATCAAATCCGGTGAGGGCCCGCAAGATCAAAGTGATCCCTGTGACACCACCTTCAGCTAAGCTATTTGGGATGTTAATGTTAACCAATCCCCAGGCATAAATTGCAGTCCCAATGGTAAACATGATTAAGTCAAGTGGCCGAATTTTTTCATTTTCTTGGACCATTGAATGCCTCCTAAAATTATTGTTTATCTTTCAATTCTAGCATTTTTACTAATTAAAGTCGTTAAAATCCACAAACAATATTCTGATATTCAATGTTTCAGTAAATCACGATATTTCGGACGTTTATTTTTATGAATAGAATTGGTATGATATTAAGTAATAAAAATGTACATAAAGAATGGAGAATGCAGTGAAAATTGCTAATTTACCACAAGAATTTACCGCGGCGTTACCGATTTTAGAAACGATTACTACCGCTGGCTTTGAAGCTTATTTTGTTGGTGGCAGTGTCCGTGATATGTTATTGGGCAAGGCCATTCATGATGTCGATATTGCTACGAGTGCGTATCCATCAGAAATTAAAGCATTATTTAATAAGACGGTTGATACCGGCATTGAACATGGGACGGTTATGATTTTAGACCATGGGAATGGCTATGAAACAACCACTTTCCGAACAGAAACAGGGTATACCGATTTTCGTCGACCAGATTCCGTTAATTTTGTGCGAGATTTAGCCGAAGATTTAAAGCGCCGAGATTTTACTATTAATGCCTTAGCGATGCGTGCCGATGGTGAGATTGTTGATTTATTTAATGGGTTAGAAGATTTGGATAACCATATTATACGCGCGGTTGGCGATCCGGTTGAGCGCTTCCATGAAGATGCCTTACGAATGATGCGAGCGTTACGCTTTAGCGCCCAATTAGGCTTTGTTATTGAAGATACAACAAACACAGCAATGCAAGCAGAAGCCCATTTATTAGTTAATATTGCCGTTGAACGGATCAATGTTGAATTAAGTAAATTAATGCTTGGTAAAGCAGCGGGTGAAGGGTTGCTAGGTTTTGCGCAAAGTGGTTTGTTTAATTATGTGCCCAATATTGATATGGGCCGAGAGTTAGATATTGTCGCTGCGGGATTGAAACTACAAGGACAAACGCTAAGTGATGATGCCACGGCGTGGACGTATTTAATTGATCAACTTGGATTAAGTGAAGGGGATGCCGCAGGTTTTCTAAAAGCATGGAAACACAGCAATGACTTTAGTAAACAGGTTAAAACGGCTTATCACTTTATTCAGTTATACCGCCAACAAACAACCATCACAGCGTGGGAATTGTATCAAGTCGGTACAGCTTTACCGATTGCAATCGCTGTTTTGAAATTAAACTTCAGTTCATTTGATGGAGATAAATATTTGACGGCTTATCATAGTCTAGCAATTACTAATAAGCGGCAATTAGCCATTGATGGCCAACAATTAATTGCAACAGGTGTTGTGAAACCGGGTCCGAAGATGGGGAAAATATTAGCTGATATCGAACATGCGGTTGTGATTGGTAAATTAAAAAATCATTTATCAGATTTACTCGCATACGCCGAAATGCTGCAAAGTAAGGGAGAATAAGATGCAACAATTACGAGTTGAAGGCCTTACCAGTGTGTATGGCGAAAAGACTTTATTTAAAGATATTTCGTTTTTAATTAATGAAACCGATCGGATTGGCTTAATTGGGGTTAATGGGTCTGGAAAAACCTCATTACTGAATGTAATTGCCGATTTGAACTCTGCTGATCAAGGTCAAATTATTAAACCTAACGATTATCGGGTAAGTTACTTGAAGCAACAACCAGAACTTGATGAAAGTTTGACCGTCATGGAAGCAGCCTTTGCGGGGAGTCAACCTGTCTTTCAAACGATTCGGAACTACGAAGCGGCTTTGAGTGCTTATAGTGCTAATCCTAATGATGAAAAATTATTAGCACGTTACACTAAAGCTGAGGATGCCATGAATCAAGAAGATGCTTGGTTAGCCGAAGCTGAAGTTAAGACGATTTTAACGCAATTACACGTACCAGATTTAAATCAAGTTGTTGGTAAGCTATCTGGGGGACAAAAGAAACGGGTTGGTTTAGCCCAAGTTTTAATTCAAAAGCCCGACTTACTAATCCTTGATGAACCGACCAACCACTTGGATTTTGATTCAATCGCATGGCTGGAAAAATATTTAGCCAGTTATAGAGGGGCTGTCTTGACAGTTACCCACGATCGGTATTTTCTTGATCAAGTAGCAACCCGAATTTTTGAATTGTCATTTGGTGAAATTTACGAATACCAAGGTAACTATGCTGATTTTGTAGCGCAAAAAGCAGAACGGGTTGCTGCCGCAGTTGTCGCTGATCATAAACAAGAGCAACTCTATCAAAAAGAATTAGCATGGATGAAGACATCAGCCCGTGCCCGTTCAACTAAGCAAACCGCTCGTCAAAATGCCTTTGCGGACATTGAGGCTAAACGAAATACCCTACAACTTGATCAAGATGTTGAAGTTAATTTAGGCCAACAACGGTTAGGTAAAAAAGTTATTACGGTTGAAAATGCTAACTTAGCATTCGGTGATAAGGTTATTTTGCGTGATTTTAACTACTTAATTCAAGCTAACCAACGGATTGGAATAACTGGTGCCAATGGAGCTGGTAAATCAACGTTCTTGAATGCATTGGCGCAACGGGTGCCGCTAGATAGTGGGGTTGTTGAAATTGGTGAAACTGTAAAATTAGCCTTTTATACACAACAAATGGAACCAATTCCTGAAGATAAGCGCATGATTGCGTATTTGAGTGAAGTTGCTGAAACAATTAAAGATAACGATGGTAATGATGTCAGTGTGACTGAATTGTTAGAACAATTTTTATTCCCACGCTTCATGCACGGAACTTTAATTCGTAAGTTATCAGGTGGTGAAAAGCGGCGGCTCTTCTTGCTTAAGTTATTAATGTCTCGACCAAATGTATTATTCCTAGATGAACCAACTAATGATTTAGATATTGGGACATTAACGGTGTTAGAAGATTACTTAGCCAACTTCCAAGGAACCGTAATTACCGTTTCCCACGACCGTTACTTCTTGGATAAAGTTGCCGATAAATTACTTATTTTTGATGGTAATGGTGCCATTGAGCAATATACTGGTTTATTTAGTAGTTATTTAGCGAGTCAACTGGCACAGGCACATCCAGCCCCCAAGCATGTTACTAAAGCAGAAAAACAAACAGCTAAAGCGGATGTTTCAGCACCAGCTAAGAAAAAGATGACCTACAAAGAAAAACAAGAATGGAGCACGATTGAAGCTGATATTGAAAAGTTGGAAAATCAACAAGCTGAGATTGAAGCGCAAATGGAAGCCAACGGGGCCGACTTTGGTAAGTTATCAGAATTACAAAGTCAACTTGAAACAACCAGTGCCACATTAGAAACCATGATGGAACGTTGGGAATATTTATCAGAATTAGCAAATTAAATGGAATAATTGAGGAGAGACTGGGCATGACTAAAGCCGATAAGATTTTTAAACAAAATATTCGTAATATTTTAGATAATGGGGTGATGTCAGAGCAAGCTCGCCCACATTATAAAGATGGTAAAACGGCTAATAGTAAGTATATTACGGGGGCTTTTGCTGAATACGATATTAGTAATGGTGAATTACCAATTACAACCCTTCGGCCAATTCCAATTAAAGCAGCAATCAAAGAAATTTTTTGGATTTATCAAGATCAAACAAATCGCTTAGATGTCTTGGAAGATAAATACGGTGTTAAATACTGGCGTGATTGGGTAATTGATGATGGCCAAACAATTGGGCAACGTTATGGTGCCACTGTTCGCAAGCATAATATTATTAATAATTTATTAGATGCTTTGGCTGATAATCCTTGGAATCGCCGTAATATTATTGATTTATGGCAGTACGAAGATTTAGCAGCTACCGATGGTTTGAAACCATGTGCTTTTCAAAGTATGTATGATGTGCGGCGAGTAGGGGATGACATTTATCTTGATGCGACTTTGATTCAACGGTCAAATGATATGTTAGTGGCGCATCATATTAATGCGATGCAATATGTTGCATTGCAAATGATGATTGCCAAACACTTTGGGTGGAAGGTTGGTAAGTTCTTTTATTTCATTAACAACTTACACATTTATGACAATCAATTTGAACAGGCTAATGAGCTCTTGCAACGGACACCTAGTGAGGTGGCTCCTAAATTAGTGTTAAATGTTCCAGATGGGACTAATTTCTTTGATATTAAACCTGAAGACTTTGTACTGGAAGACTATCAACCGGTTAAACCACAATTGAAATTTGAATTGGCTATTTAATTAAGGAGATTATTAATGATAAATATGGTTTGGGCAGAAGCACACGACCACGTAATTGCTAAGGATGGTAATATTCCATGGCGGTTGCCCGCTGATTTAGCATTTTTTAAGCAAGAAACCATCGGGCATCCAATTGTAATGGGCCGCAATACATTTAAAACATTTAATAATCGGCCCTTACCACAACGAACAAATATTGTTTTGACACATGATGAAAATTTTGTTGTACCAGCTGGATTCGTTGTGATGCATTCCGTCGCCGAAGTATTAGCAGCAACTGTGGAGCAAGGACTAGATTTATCAGTTATTGGTGGTGTTGCTATTTATGATTCATTTATGCCGTATGCTGATGAGTTAGCAGTAACAGAAGTTGATTTAGCTGTTCCAGGTGGTGATGCCCAAGTGGCGCCAGTTGATGTAACAACTTGGCAATTAGTTGAAGAACGTGTTGGTATCCTTGATGAACGAAACACAATCCCGCATACTTTTAAGATTTATCGGCGAAAGTAAAGATTACTAGTTGGTAAATAAAATAGCAAAACGCCCTGGAAAATTTATTTTCCAGGGCGTTTTGTAGGTTAATAATTATTTAAAAATTAATTAGTCAATGTAACGAAGTTCTTTAGGTGAGTGCGTAAAGGCATCAGCACCGTTTTCAGTCACTACGACACAATCTTCAATGCGGACACCAACTTCACCAGGAATGTAAATCCCAGGTTCAATTGAGAAAGTCATCCCAGGTTGTAATTCGAGGTCATTACCTTCCATGATTGATGGATATTCGTGTTCACTAGTGCCCATTCCGTGGCCGAGGCGGTGGATGAAGTATTCACCATAACCAGCTTTAGTAATCACATCACGGGCAATTTTATCAAGTTGCGCGGCAGTAATTCCGGGTTTAACAGCCGCTTGTGCCGTTAATTGCGCTTCTAAGACAACATTGTGGACTTCAAGGGCTTTAGCGTTAGGTTTGCCAAATGCAAATGTCCGTGAAGTGTCTGAGATGTAGCCTTGATACAATGTTCCGAGATCAAATAAAACTAATTCATTACGGTGCATTTGAATTTCAGAAGTGGCACCATGAGGGTCAGCTGCGTGCGCTCCTGCTTGAACTAATGTATCAAAACTCATACCGGAAACGCCGCGAAGTTTAGATTGATATTCTAATTCGGCCGCAACTTGTAATTCTGTTTTACCTTCAGCAACCGCTTTGAAACCAACTTCCATCGCAAAGTCAGCATCAAGGCCGGCTTTGTGTAACAGTGCAATTTCAGCTGGTGTTTTGATTAAACGTATGGCTTGCATGTAAGGGGTCATGTCTAAGTTGAATTGCGCATTTGGGAAGAAAGCATGATTGGCTTCAAACCGTTCAACGGTTAATGTTTGTTTTTCAATGGCCCAGCTAATGGGATTTGTAATCCGTTCTTTGATGTGTTCGGCAATCATTGCAAAAGGTTGTTCGTGGTCTTGGTACCCGTAAACACCGTATGGCCAACCAGTTGCTTTGACTACTTCAACTTCTAAAGCAGGGCAGAAAATAAAAGGTTCGGCTTCAGGGAATACGAAGAGCGCTAAAATCCGTTCAATTGGATCAGAACCAAAGCCAGTTAAATATTGGATTGATTCAAAGTTAGAAAAGTACGCAACTTCAGCCTTATTTTGACCTAACCAGTCACGAATTTGATTTAATTGAGTGTATTCCATGTGAGACCTCATTTCTAGAGTTAATAGTTACTTACAATGATGATAGCACTTCTATGAAAAAATATTAATAAAAATAAAAATGTAAACGCTTGCAAGAGGGTTATTTTATTTGTTACACTATATTTAAAATGAAAATCAAATGAAAACTTGCTATAATAGGCTTTTGGAATAAAAGTGATATGAGGTTTGGTGCACACGTATGGAAAAAGAAAATGTTACAATTTATGATGTTGCCCGCGAAGCAGGGGTTTCAATGGCGACAGTTTCACGGGTTGTGAACGGCAACAGTAATGTGAAACAAGCGACAAAAGACAAAGTTTTGGCAGTGATTGATCGTCTGGATTACCGTCCGAATGCTGTTGCGCGTGGCTTAGCGTCAAAGAAAACTACAACCGTTGGCGTCATCATTCCAGATGTAACCGATATGTTCTTTTCTGAACTAGCCCGTGGGGTTGATGATGTAGCGTCAATGTATCATTACAACATTATTTTGGCCAATTCTGATGACTCTGGTACAAAAGAATTACAAGTTTTAGAAAATTTATTAGCAAAACAAGTCGATGGTATTGTATATATGGGTAATGGATTACGGGAACAATTACGGAACCAATTTAGCCATTCTAATGTACCAATTGTTTTAGCAGGTGGGGTTGATGAAGTTAATCAAATACCAACAGTTAATATCGACTACACAGCAGCAACTAAGGATGCAGTAACTAAGTTAATTAAAAACGGTCATACCCAAATTGCTTTCATTCCAGGTAACATGCAACAAGCGATTAATCAAAAATATCGCTTGCGTGGTTACCAAGAAGCCTTGGAAGAAGCTGGAATTGCATTTGATGAAACAATGGTATTTGATGCCCAATATACTTATAATGCCGGCTTTGAGTTAGCCAACGAGTTATACGCAACGACTGCTACAGCCGCCTTTGTTGGGGCAGATGAATTAGCAGCTGGGATCCTTAATGGATTAACTGACCGTGGTGTCAATGTACCGGAGGATTTTGAAATTATTACCGCCATTAACACGAAGTTAACCCAAATTACGCGGCCACAATTATCATCAATTAGCATTCCAATGTATGATATGGGAGCGGTTGCGATGCGGATGCTCACAAAATTAATGGATAAAGAAAATATTGAAAACGGACATTTATCTTTACCATATGGAATTATTAGTCGCCAAACAACACGATAAAAATAAAAAAATATGGTTGAGATATTGATATCACTACATTAGACGAGTATACTATCTCTGTTAAGGAAGTTGATTTCTAATAAACAAATTAAAATAAAAAGGAGTACTGAAGATGTCAGGACACTCAAAATGGCACAACATTCAAGGTCGTAAAAACGCCCAAGATGCAAAACGTGGTAAGGTCTTCCAAAAGATCTCACGTGATCTTTATACCGCAGCAAAAATCGGTGGTGCTGATCCAGATGGTAACCCAGCTCTTCGTTTGGTAATGGAAAAAGCCAAAGCAGCTAACATGCCTAAAGATAATGTGCAACGTGCATTGGATAAGGCCACTGGTGCTGGTGGTGCCAACTATGAAGAAATTACTTATGAAGGATATGGCCCTGCTGGTACTGCGGTGTTAGTTGAAGCCTTGACTGATAACCGTAACCGTACGGCAGCTTCAGTTCGTTCAGCATTTACACACCACGGTGGTTCACTTGGAACGACTGGTTCAGTTTCATTTATGTTTGACCGTAAAGGTTACATCTTCATTGCTAATGATGAAGATTTAAACTTGGATGAAGATACTGTCTTTGAAGCAGCTATTGAAGCTGGTGCCGAAGACATGAAGGCTACTGAAGATGGTTTCGAAGTAATTACTGAACCTGCTGATTTTGAAGCAGTTCGTGATGCCCTTGTTGAACAAGGTTACGAAGTTTCTCAAGATGAAGTTACAATGATCCCACAAAACACTGTTGAAGTTCCAGATGATAAGACTGCGACTTTTGCAGCAATGATCGAAGAACTTGAAGACAACGATGATGTTTCAGCCGTTTACCACTCAGCTGATTAATCAAAATAAAAAGACGGACTTTGGTTCGTCTTTTTATTTTGATTAAATTGTGTAAATATAAGGTGAATCAAAGTATACTAAAAATATCAGAAATAAAGGATGTGAATGCTGGTGAGTAACGAAAATTTTAGTTTGCCATTAGATGCAGCGTGGAGTACGCAAGATATTATTAAAGTCACTAATTTTTATGCATTGGTGGCTGATGCATATGAAACTGGTGTCGATCGGGAATTATTATTGGCTGCGTATCGTGATTTTAAAAACGTTGTACCAATGAAATTTGAGGAAAAACAATTAGACCGCGAGTTTGCAGCGGCTTCTGGTTATAGTATCTATCAGACAATAAAAGCAGCCCGTGAGTCAACCCGTCCTAAGTTAAAATTAAGTTTGTAAGAGTAATTGAGGGAGAATGATGGAAACGGCTACGTTAAAAGAAATTGATGCGACGGTTAATTCATGGTTACACGAAGCAAGAGGGTTAGTTTATCAATGGTTACAAACCGATTTGCAGGTTGAACAAAAAACTAGTCGCTTGGATTTAGTAACAAATGTCGACAAAGGGGTTGAACAATTGTTACGGGCCAAGATTAACAATCTAATGCCGGCGGCTAAAGTGATTGGTGAAGAAAATGATCATGGACAAGTCAAATCGATGGAAGGGGCAGTTTGGTTTATTGATCCAATTGATGGCACGATGAACTTTGTCAAGCAACATGATGATTTTGCGATTATGGTAGCTCTTTATATTGATAATCAACCAATTTTAGGGTGGATTATGGATGTTACTAAAAATAATATTTATCATGGTGGTCCACAACTCGGAGTTTGGTGTAATGACCAAGAAATGCCGGCTCCAGACGATATTACGTTAAATGACGGCCTTATTGAGCTCAGTGCGAGTCGTTTGCTAGCAGGTGAGATGCATTTTGAGGAGATTGCTAAAATGTCCTCAGGAGTGCGTATAATTGGGTCTGCTGGAATTTCCTTTATTAAAGTTTTAGAAGGAAAAGCGGTTGGATATGCGTCAAAAATGAAGCCTTGGGACTTTGCAGCAGCAAAAATTTTATTAGAAACTAATAAAATACTGTTTACAACAATTGACGGCAACGAAATTGATATGTTATTATCAAGTACAGTTTTATCGGCGACTGCGAGTGCGCACACACAAATTGTGCAGCTGCAACGGCCGTAGTTGACGATCGGGCTAATAACCCGATTTTTTAATGATTTAAATTAAAAATATCGTCAACAAATCAAATGGAACATCTATTTTAAGGAGAACAGAATTTTGGCAAAACGTGAAGACATTCGTAACATTGCTATTATTGCCCACGTTGACCACGGTAAAACAACTTTGGTTAACGAGTTATTGAAGCAATCAGATACACTTGATGGTCGGACTGAAATCTCAGACCGTGCCATGGATACAAACGACATTGAAAAGGAACGTGGTATCACTATCCTTTCAAAGAACACAGCCGTTAAGGTTGGGGATCGTCAAATTAACATCTTAGATACACCTGGACACGCGGACTTCGGTGGTGAAGTTGAACGTATCATGTCAATGGTTGATGGTGTGCTTTTGGTTGTTGATGCCTTTGAAGGTACAATGCCACAAACTCGTTTTGTTTTGAAGAAGGCCTTCGAACAAAACTTGACACCAATCGTAGTTGTTAACAAGATTGACCGTCCTGGTTCACGTCCTGAAGAAGTTGTTGACGAAGTGCTTGACTTATTCATTGAATTGGGTGCCGAAGAAGATCAACTTGATTTCCCAGTTATCTTTGCTTCAGCAATGAACGGAACTTCATCATTGGATCCTGACTTAGATACTCAAGAACACACTATGAAGCCTGTTTTCGATAAAGTTTTCGAAACTATTCCAGCTCCTGAAGACAACGCAACAGAACCATTACAATTCCAAGTTTCAATGCTTGATTACAACGATTTCGTTGGTCGTATTGGTATTGGTCGTGTTGTTCGTGGTTCAATCAGCATCGGTGATAACGTTTCTGTTATGAAGCTTGATGGTTCAACACCATCTTTCCGTGTTACTAAGTTATTTGGTTTCATCGGTTTGGACCGTGTTGAAATCGAATCAGCTAAAGCTGGTGACTTGATTGCCGTTGCTGGTATGGATGAAATTAACGTTGGGGAAACTGTTGTTGCTCCTACTAACTTAGAAGCATTGCCAATCTTGCGGATTGACGAACCAACTCTTCAAATGACTTTCCGTACTAACAACTCACCATTTGCTGGTCGTGAAGGTAAGTTCGTTACTGCCCGTCAATTGGAAGACCGTTTGCGTCGCGAATTGCACACTGACGTTTCATTACGTGTTGAAGACACTGATGAAGCTGGTACATGGCTTGTTTCAGGTCGTGGTGAATTGCACTTGTCAATCTTGATTGAAACTCTTCGTCGTGAAGGTTTCGAATTGCAAGCATCACGTCCACAAGTTATCTTCCGTGAAGTTGACGGTGTAATGTCAGAACCATTTGAAGCAGTTCAAATTGACACTCCTGACGAATACACTGGTTCAGTTATCGATTCACTTTCACAACGTAAGGGTGAAATGCAAAACATGGAATCTGTAGGTAACGGCCAAACTCGTTTGACTTTCCTTGCACCTTCACGTGGTTTGATCGGTTACTCAACTGAATTCCTTTCATTGACTCGTGGGTACGGTATCTTTAACCACACTTACGATTCATACGGTCCAGTTATCAAGAACTGGGCACCTGGTCGTCACAACGGTGCTTTGGTTTCAATCACTCAAGGTTCAACTACTAACTACGCTATCATGGGTGTTGAAGACCGTGGTACTATGTTTACTGGTGCCGGTGTTGAAGTGTACGAAGGTATGATTGTTGGTATGAACTCACGTGATAACGATATCTCAGTTAACGTTACTAAGGCTAAGCCACAATCAAACGTTCGTTCATCAAACAAGGACCAAACTGCATCAATCAAGACTCCTCGTGTGATGACTCTTGAAGATTCTCTTGAATTCTTGAACGATGATGAATACGTAGAAGTAACACCAGAAAACGTTCGTTTGCGTAAGCAAATCTTGAACACTAACGAACGTGAACGCGCTGCTAAGCGTAAAAAGACTCAAGGTTAATTTTAACCTTAGTTAGTTTAGCTTGAAATTTACAATTAAAAAGCCCGTCGAAAATGAATTTCATTTTCGACGGGCTTTTTTGTATATTTTAAATATCTTTAAAAACTAAAAAGGCTTATAATAAAGCTGATTTTGATGGGAATAAGTAATAGTTTGATCGTAAAAAGGGGGGATTTTTTATGCAAACAATAAATAAGCATGGTTGGTGGTATAATCAACTATTTACGAATTGGAAAAGATTTGAAGTGATATATATTAGCGCATTGATTTTACTACAAATTATTGCTTATGTAATTGTTCCTGATTCCTTAATTGGGATGATTTCGGGAGTAGCTGGTGTTATTTGCTTGGTTTATGGGATGAAGGGGCGGAAAATATCGTTTATCTTTGGTTTTGTTCAATGTGTAGCGATGACATATGTGGCGTGGATTTCGCATGCTTATGGTTCGTTTGCGATTGATATTTTCTATGTGATTTCACAACCGATTGGCTGGTATCTATGGGGGAATGATGCGGCAACCCATGCATTTAGTAAGGCAAAAAGGCAGTTCGTTTTTGGGGGTGCTTTTATTGCTTGGGGCGTTGGCTGGTTCATTTTGGCGATGCTTCATGGACAACTCCCATATTTGGATTCAATTAATTTCGTGGTTAGTTTCATTGCGCAAATTCTGTATATTTTAAAATTTCAAGAAAATTGGTCATTATGGATTGTCGTTAATATAGCCAATTTCATCTACTGGGTTATTTTGACGGTCCAAACAGTCACTGGACACAATGATATTGGTTCATTAGGAGCGAATATTTCGCAAGTAACGTTACAGTTTGCGTTATTATTTAATGCAGTATATGCGAGTCGTGTTTGGGCGACAGGAGCGGCTGACAATGAAGGCGGTGCTGGAAAATAAATAATCAAAAAGCCGCCCGCATAAGCAGGCGGCTTTTTGATTATTTAATTATTTTGAAAAAAACTTGAAGAAACTGCTACGACGAGCTGGTTTAACAATTGAGTTGTGGTAAAGGAAGTTTTTTTCGGCACTAACGCGGGCAAATTGTGATGGATCGACGATTGAACCAACTGACATTTTTGGACCGTATACTTGTAATTTGTTGTTGAACATGATTATTTTTATTCCTTTCTTAAGACCGATATTTGAATTTATTAACTATAATAAGTATAACGGTAAGCATAATTTTTTGCCTGTGAGTAGGATAGGAATATAATTAGAATTACGTAAGTTTTTAATTTGCAAATGATGTCAATTAAAAAAAGAAATTCAATTAATTTACATAAAATGCTTTACTTACTTTTTGATAGCGTGTATACTTACTTTTTGTTAAGAGAAATAAATTAAAAATTATTGGAGAAAAAACTATGACAGAATCATTTTTAGAATTAGCTGCCCAACGTCGTACTATTTACGCTCTTGGAAAAAACGTTAACCTTTCAAACGACCAATTAGAAGCACTTATTAAGGAAGCTGTTAAGCAAGCTCCAACTGCTTTTAATAACCAAACTACACGTGCCGTTATCTTGTTTAACGATAAGCACGATGCTTTCTGGAACATCGTATTCGACAAGTTGAGCACAATTGTTGAAGGCGAAGAAGCCCTTGCAGCAACTAAGGCTAAAATCGATAGCTTTAAAGCTGGTTACGCTACTGTCTTGTTCTTCACTGAAACTGCTGTTGTTAAGCAATTTGAAGAACTGGCACCACTTTACGCTGACAACTTCTACGACTGGTCAGAACAAGGAATGGGAATTGCGAACTACGCTACTTGGTTAGCATTAACTGAAGCTGGTCTTGGTGCTTCATTACAACACTACAACCCAATCGTTGATGCTGAAGTTTCAGCTGAATTTGATATTCCAGCTGAATGGCGTTTACGCTCACAATTGGTTCTTGGATCAATTGAAGCTCCTGCTGGCGAAAAAGAATTTGTTGCTGAAGACGAACGTTTCCGTGTTCTTGGTAAGTAATTGAATAAGTTAATTAAAAAATCGTTACTATTGCTTAGTAACGATTTTTTTATTGCTTAAAAGCACCGCAGACTTTGGTATAATTAATGTTAATGGTTAAAATCATTTGAAAGGGAGAAATGGGATGACTTCACAAGTACGAATTGCTATTATTGGCGGGGGAATCGTAGGGTTGACAACCGCTTATTATTTAAAGCAAAGTGGCTTTGATAATATCACCCTTTTTGATGATGGAACCGGTCAAGCAACGAAAGCAGCAGCTGGAATTATTTCACCGTGGCTATCTAAGCGGCGTAATAAGCGATGGTATACATTGGCAAAGTTAGGGGCCCAATTATATTCTGAGATTGTCGCAACCGCTCATTTAAGTAGTGGGGCATATCGCCAAAATGGCACAATTGTGACCCGGCATGATTCTGAAAAATTAGCCGCTTTATATGAATTAGCGCTGCAGCGATTAGCTGATACACCAACTATGCAAGCGGTTGAGCAGTTAAAGCCTTCAGAGATAGAAACTTACATTCCAGGGGTTAAAACACCGGCTGCTGGGATACTAGTCACTGGTGGGGCTCAAATTGATGGGACTATTTTTTTACAAGAACTGACGGCATTTCTGGGTTTAAAAATAATACATGAAAAAGTTAATTTAACCGCTACCGGTCAAATTGATGGTTACCCAGTATTTGACAAAATTGTCCTAGCAACGGGGGCTTGGTTAGCTGAAGCAATTGCACCATTAGGACTGACAACGAGCGTACGGCCCCAAAAAGGGCAATTAATAAGCTATCAAACACCGGCCTTATCAATCAACACCCCAGTTTTAATGCCAGAAGGGGAATATGATTATCTGCCAATTGTAAATGGCGTTATTGTCGGTGCTAGCCACGAAGACGATCAAGGATTTGATTTAACAGTTGATAACACTATCATTAATAATCTAAGAGCCAGTGCTGGCAAAATTAATCCTCAACTAGCTAATGTAGCCCCGACTAGTGTTCGAGTTGGTACCCGTGCTTATACCCCTGATTTTGCTCCGTTTTTTGGCCAATTACCGGACTTTAAGCATATTTATGCTGCCAGTGGCTTAGGCTCCTCTGGTTTAACAACAGGGCCGGCGATTGCCAAACTCTTAGCAGCATTAATTATCGATTCAAAGATTGAGCTTAGCGCATATACTAAGCCCATTACTGAGTATATAAATTAAATTTGCGCATGTAACGCTTGGAGGGCTAAGTTGTGAGCTCCTTGATTCATCCGTTCTGGGATCCATTGACTAACAACTAAAGGAAATTGGTCTTGGATGGTATTGATTTGATCAACATAATTTTGAAAATGCTTAGCATAATTAGTTGCTAGGCTTTGATCAACGATTTTACTATCGGTGAAGAAAAAAATTGTTTCATTGGGGCGGGCATACTTTGGTAATTGTTGAAAGGCAAACAAAGTCGCTGCAAATTCAGCCTCATGGTTGGAAAGAGTCCCTAAAAAATGCTTTAATTGTCGTTGTTCACCGTCGACTACTAGTAATACCCCGGCAGCACTGGGACCGGGATTGCCTTTAGTAGCGGCGTCTGTATATATTTTAATCATAAAAAATTTAACCTCGAGGTGATTTAATTGAAACCTGTAAAATCATTTTACCAACCTAGTGGCTTAATGTGGATAATTTCTTGGAGTTGGGTCGCAGCAGTCGGCTTAATTTCATTAATTATTCAACTTGAAATTACCCACTTTAATTTTTGGACTGGTGTAACATTAATTATTTTTATTGTTGCTTTAATCTTAAGTATTTTACGCCGGCGTGTCTATTTAATTGATGATCGATTATATATCGGTCGCATTTTCTATCATTACGATAGTATTGATTTAGCGAACTTAGAAGCTGTTTCATTTGGTAAGAAACACCGTTTTACATTTACTAAAAATGGCCAAGAACATAGCTATTTACTCCAAACTAAATTTTTCGACCAAGTCAAGGCCATTGTTGCTGGTCACGACCTTGAAAGGAACTAACTTAATTATGAAAAAACAATTGACACTCGATGCAGTGCTCGTTTTAGTGGTTATTATCGCTGATCAAGTATTAAAAGCATACATTCAAGGGACTAATTTAGGAATTCACGGTAATAACCTTGTTGAACGTCCTTTAATTCCAGGGGTTGTAAATATTACGAAACTTTTTAATAATGGCGCCGCTTGGAGTTTTTTTGCGGGGCAACAATGGTTCTTTTGGATTGTGACGATTATTGCGATTTTAGCGATTATGTACACATATATTAAAATGCGGGGCCAACGATTATTACAATCATCATTGGCGTTAATTTTTGCTGGAACGCTTGGTAATTTTTTTGATCGAGCCCGCCAAGGATACGTTGTTGATATGTTTGATCTTAAATTTATTAACTTCCCGATTTTTAACATCGCCGACATGGCACTTACATTTGGGGTGATTTTCCTCTTTGTAGCAATTTTACGAGATAAGGATTTAAATTAATGACAGAAACATTTACAGTTACAGATGAAACAGGCCGTTTAGATAAGGTTTTGGGTGATCATTTTAGTGAATATACTCGTTCACAATTAAATGATTGGATTAAAAAAGACTTGGTGACGGTTAATGGAAAAACGGTTAAAGCTAAATATAGTGTAAAAACTGGGGATGTTGTTGATATTAATCCACCAGCACCGGTTGAATTAGATTTAGTTGCCGAAGATATTCCGTTGGATATTGTCTATGAAGATGATGATGTCATTGTAGTTAATAAGCCCCAAGGAATGGTTGTCCACCCGGCCGCTGGTCATAGCAATGGGACACTAGTGAATGCGTTATTACATCATTCACCACTTTCAACAATTAATGGGACCTTTCGGCCTGGAATTGTCCACCGTATTGATAAGGATACTTCTGGTTTATTGATGGTTGCTAAAAATGACCATGCACACCAAGCATTGCAAGCACAATTAAAAGCTAAGAAGAATTTACGTGAATACTATGCATTAGTGCACGGTACAATTAACGAACATCAAGGGACTATTAATGTTCCTTTAGGGCGTTCAATGAGTGACCGGAAGAAGCAGGCGGCTGTGAAAGATGGCCGTGATGCAGTGACGCATTTTACTGTTTTGAAGCACTTTGATGGCTTTACACTCGTTAAAGCGGTCTTAGAAACTGGTCGGACACACCAAATTCGGGTCCACATGGCGTATATTGGACATCCGGTTGCTGGTGATCCGCTCTATGGTCCACGAAAGACGTTGGCAGGTAATGGGCAGTACCTACATGCTAAAACACTAGGATTGACACAACCAACAACGGGGAAAGAACTAGTATTTGAGACGCAACTACCAGGGTACTTCAAAGATGCGCTCAATAAGTTGACGCCACTTGAAGATGATTTAGATTTTGATATAAATAATTGCTAGTCGGTTGGGTGTAATTAAACGACTAGGTTATAAATAATGAGGAAATAAAAATGACAAAAGAAATTATTGATGCAATGGCTATGCAACGGGCTTTAACACGAATTACGTATGAAATTATTGAACGTAATCGAGGGATAAATGAATTAGTCCTAGTTGGAATCAAAACGCGAGGGGTTTACTTAGCTCGGCGAATTGCTGAGCGATTACAACAGCTTGAAAATACTACCATTCCAGTTGGTGAATTAGATATTTCTTGGTATCGTGATGACGCCGATATTAATGATCGTGAAAAGATTAATCTTGGTGTGGATGTTACTAATAAACGCGTTGTCTTAGTGGATGACGTGCTTTACACTGGCCGGACAATTCGTGCAGCAATGGATGCAATCATGGATAATGGCCGACCAGCAAGCATTAACTTAGCCGTTTTAGTTGATCGGGGGCACCGTGAATTACCAATTCGGGCTGATTTTGTTGGTAAAAATATTCCAACGGCTCAAAACGAACGAATTCGCGTTAATGTGGAAGAAATTGATGGAATTGATGAAGTAAGTATTGGTTAAGGAAGACATCGATTCTTGAAAGGAGCATGGTAAGGTGAGCAAACGCTATTTAATTTTAGCTGATGGCAGTATTTTTGAAGGTGAGGGCTTTGGCTCGCGTGCAACAACTTTTGGCCATATTGTCTTCAATACTGCTATGACTGGCTACCAAGAAATTATCACGAATCAAATTTATCATAATCAAATCATCGTTTTTGGTGCCCCAACAATTGGTGCGGGTGGTATTAATCACGATGCATATGAATCAATTATGCCGACCGCTAAAGGTGTGATTGTCCGAGATGTTGCCGAAGTTTCAACTAATCGGCAAAAAAGAATGAATCTTAATGAATATCTTGACTATCATAATATTCCTGGTATTGCTGGGTTGGATACGCGCGCATTAATTCGGCATCTTCGTAAGACTGGTCCCCAAAAGGCTAGTATTGTTGATTTTCCAGATGAACATGCTTTTGATCAATTAAATGCAACGGTGTTAACCAATCAACAAGTAGCTGCCGTTGCAACACCTAGAGCATATCCTAATCCCGGTACAGGAAGCACGGTAGTTGTGATTGACTTTGGTTTAAAACATGGTATTTTACGCCAATTAAGTCAACGTGATGCTGATGTAACGGTCTTGCCTTACAAAACGGATGCTGAAGCTGTCTTGAGTTT
Source organism: Periweissella fabaria (assembly GCF_918814575.1). Lineage (GTDB taxonomy): Bacteria > Bacillota > Bacilli > Lactobacillales > Lactobacillaceae > Periweissella > Periweissella fabaria. Next base: position 60,499 of record NZ_CAKKNS010000001.1, read on the forward strand.
AGATCCCGACGGGGTAATTTTTTCAACGGGTCCAGGTGATCCACGTGATTTACCTGCTTCAGTGATTGAACTAATGCGTGAATTACAAACCCGTGTGCCATTACTGGGGATTGGTTTAGGGCATGAAATTTTTGCCTTGGCTAATAATGCCCAGTTAATTCAATTACCATTTGAACATCATGGTACGAATCACCCGGTGAAAGAAGTTATTACCAATGCCGTTTTATACGTACCACAAGGGGCTGGGTATGCAATTGATCCTGCTTCAATTAATCATGATCAGTTAATTGTGACACATTTAGATTTGATTGATGATTCAATTCAAGGACTACGCCATCGTGATTATCCGGCCTTTTCAGTTGCCTTTTTCCCTGATTCAGCACCAGGACCATTAGAAGGTACAACTGTAATTGATGAATTTTTTGATATGATGGAGACAAAGGATAGGTTTTAACTATGGCAAAAAAAGCGCTTAAAAAAGTCCTCTTAATTGGTGGTGGCGCCAATGATTTTGGCCGTGAGTCAGAACTTGACGTCGCTACGCACCAAGTTATGCATACTTTTGCTGACTTAGGGATTGCAACCATTTTAATTGATGATAATCCTTATTCATTAAGTTTAGAAGATTCACATGCAACAACCTATATTCAACCAATTACTGTTGAAAATGTGCGCAATATTATTGAATTTGAACAACCCGATGCAGTATACCCAGCGGTTGGTGGGACAACTGCCTTTCAGGTGCTCGGTGATTTATTTGCTCAATTTGATTATCCTAATCTAGAAATTTTGGGGATGAGCTTAGATACAGTTAATATGGTTAATAATCCGGCCCTCTTAGCGAAGCGCTTACGTCAAATAGGTGAACCAGTTATTTCTTCACAAGTGGTAAATAGTGTTGAAGCGGCATTTGATATTGCCCGTGAAATTGGTTTTCCGGTTAATATCAAACCAATGGCACCAAAGTTTGAGGCTAGTCGGCATACGGCAGAGGATTCAGAAACATTAGATTTAGTTCTAAAAATTGCTTTAAAGCAAAGTCGTATTAAGCAAGTGGTTATTTCACAAGGGATTAATGGTCTTCGTGAAGTTGGCGTCCAAGTGATGCGCGATCATCACGATGTTAATATGCTAATTGGGGCGGTTGAAGATATGGATCCAGTTGGCATTCACGCCGCTGATTCCATTCTAGTAACCCCTGTACAAACACTAAGTGATCGGGAATTTCAGCGCTTACGAATGGCGGCTTTTCGGATTATGCGGGGGCTAGATATTGTTGGGACAGCCCATATTCAATTTGCATTAGATCCCCGAACTGATAGATATTATATTATTAAAGTTAGTCCATATTTTGATTCAACCAGTACGCTTGTGTCACGTTCAACGGGTTATCCGTTAGCAATCGTAGCGGCGCATGTGTGTGTGAATATTAATTTAACGCGGATTGTGTTACCAAATAATTTTGCAAAGAAAATGGCGATCATTGAACCAGTTATGGATCGAATTGTCGTTAAGTTTCCGGTATTTGCTTTTGGTGAAATTGAAAACGCTGGTATTAAAGTCAATCGGCGGTTAAATACGATGCAAAAATCAGCGGGTTCGACAATTGGGATTGGCCGTTCAATTGAAGAAGCCCTTGAAAAAGCAATTCGAGCAGCTCATTTCAGTAACCGGGTATTTTCACCAGATCTAATGAGTGCCTTACCCGAAAATGATTTAATCCAGCAATTAATCCACCCCCGTGATAATCGAATTTTATTATTGATTGAAGCGTTGCGGCGTGGATATACAATTGATGAATTAGCTGAATTAACAAAAATTGACGAATACTATTTCTACAAGTTACAAAATATCATGGAATTAGAGCGGGCGGTTAAGCGTAATCCAGGTGATTTAGCATTACTCCAAGACGCTAAGTATTATGGACTCTCAGATGGTTTAATTGCCAAGTTATGGAATCAAGATTTTGATGATGTGCGCCAATTGGCTAAAAATAATGATTTACAGCCAACATTCAAAGCCATTGAACCATCAGCTGGCGAATTTCCCGAAGATGTGACGGTATATTACAGTACCTTTGAACAAGAAAATGAATCAGAGCGCCTCGGTGATAAGTCGGTGCTCGTTGTTGGAACCGGCGCTTTCCGATTAGGCGATGGTGCAAGTGGTTCCTATGTAACATCAACTATTTTGGACGAAATTCGTGCTAATGGCTTTCAATCAATCATTATTAACAATAATCCTAATGATTTAACTTTGATGATTCAATTTGCCGATAAACAATATATTGAACCGCTGGAAATTTCAGATATTATGAACGTTGTGGAATTAGAACAGCCGGCGTTTGTATTAGTACCAGGTAATCGGATTAAGTTAATCGCAGCCTTGCGAGAACGTAATGTGCATGTATGTGTGATTCCAAAGGATAAGTATACAGCTCCTGGTCCGCAACATGATGAACGAGAATTTGCTATTAACTACTATTTCGATGGCACCGATGTTCATCCAATTACGATTACTGAACATGTAACTGGTAAGCTGATGTTTGATAAAAATGTATATACACAAATTTATCAACAAAAAATTCCTAAATTACAATTGCGGGATACCTCGCCGGGGCTATATCAATTAATAACGAATCAGTTACCTTTAAGTACTGATTTAGGCGAGTATCAACTCCGACCAGTACCATTTGGACAGATTGCCTTTTTAAACAAAGTAACGGGTATTAATTGGATTCGGTTAATGATTCGTAATATTTTAGGCTGTCAAACCGACGCTGACAAAGTATTACTTGCGCGTTTACCAGATGTTAATTTTAAACATCAAGTAGCGGAAATGGTTAGTAATAATACAGATTTCTTCCAACATTTGCAGCCAGCAGGTGAGCTAGATTCGACCCAGTTTGAAATGGGTGTCGCAATGCATTTAATCAAATAAACTAATTAAAACATTACTTTTAATAGCACGCTATTTTTGGTATAATACTTTTTATTGATGGAGATATGGCAGAGTGGTAATGCAGCGGACTCGAAATCCGCCGAACCCGTGTTGAACGGGTGCGCAGGTTCAAATCCTGTTATCTCCTTAAATGAAGGTATTGAGTAAGTGCCGAAAATAATCTAAAAAAGACTACGCCCTTTGTGATGCTAAGGGCGTAGTCTTTTTTAGTCATCTAGGATAAATATCTGATTACTTTTAATAGCAATTTTGTAGGGTTTGCCATTATGGTATACTTAAAGTAATAATATTAATGAGGTAGATAACCGTGGATAACAGTATTGAAGCACAACTTGAATTATTGATGAATAAAGCGCGCGTTTCCGCTAAAGTTAGCGATGTAACCATGATTTTAAACAGTATTGAAGACCCTGATTTTGCCGAAACAAAAGCTAAGATTGAAGCTGCTTTAAAAGAATTTATTAATAAGCAAGCCCACTATGGTGAATAATGTTTTGAAAGTCGACGTTTAATGTCGGCTTTTTTGTATTAAATGGCTATTTACACATATCAAATGAAAGCGTATTATAAAAAATACATTAGAAGATTATTAGAAAAGGGATAGTGCATGAAAGCAACGTTAATTGCTGAAGATTTTTCGGCAGTCGGCCAAATATCAATGGTCGCAGCATTAAATATTTTTAGTGCGTTTGGGATTACAACAGTGGCGATGCCAACGACAATTCTGTCAACGCAAACGGAAGCCTTTGGTACGCCGGTAGCCAGTTCAACATTACAATGGAGTCAAGCAGCTGCTGCGCATTGGCAAGCAGTACCAGATATTACAATTGATAGTGCGTTAGTGGGGTATGTAGGGAATGTTGCAACGGTTCATCAAGTACAAACCGAATTAATGCGGCTGCGGCCTAAGTTAGTTGTGATAGATCCAGTGATGGGCGATCAAGATCAATTGTATCCAGATTTTGATACAACGTATGTCGAGGCGATTCAAGAGTTAGTGCAAGTTGCAACGGTAATAACCCCTAATTGGACGGAATTACAGTTATTGACTAATCAACCACTAGGGCAAAAGCCAACTATTAGTAATGTCGCCTTATTAATAAACCAACTTAAGCACCAACATAAGGGCGCCTACGTTGTCGTAACTGGAATTAATTTTGATGATGCTGTTGCAATTGCTTATCAAGATGATAGCGGTCAAATTCAATATATTAAGCAGACCAAGTTTCCAGGTCATTTTTATGGAGCTGGTGACGTCTTTAGCGCCTTGCTATGCGGTTATTTACAACGTGAGACGAGCTTTGCTAAAGCGGTCCAAGCCGCAGCAAGTGGCGTTCATTTAGTAATTGCAACAACCGCAACTTTACCGGTTGATAATCGTAAATTTGGCTTACAGTTAGCACCCGTTTTAGCTAAAATTGCGTTGCAAAAGTAAATACAAGAGGTGAAAATAATGATTACAATTGAACAAATTAAAACTGACTTACGGAACGTTTTGGACGATTATTTTGCTCAAGTTACAAACCCGGGGAAAATATTTGTGGTTGGTTGTAGTACGAGTGAAATTAGTGGTAGTTGGAAGGGAACTAATTCGCGATTAGATGTGGGCCAAGCGGTTTATGAAACTATTCAACAGTATTTAGAACCCCGGGGGATGGCCATTGCGATTCAAGGTTGTGAACATTTGAACCGGGCGTTATTAGTTGAACGGACCGTTGCAGAAGCCCATAATTTTGAGATTGTTGATGTTGTACCAGCCATCCATGCTGGTGGTGGGACCCAAGTGGCCGCTTATCAACAAATGCATGATCCGGTCGAAGTTGAACACATTGTGGCCCAAGGAGGACTTGATATTGGGGGGACTGAAATTGGGATGCATGTTAAATTTGTCCAAATTCCCGTTCCTTTAAAACATCGCGATGTTGGGGCAGCCCGGGTCGTGGCGCTCACAAGTCGCCCCAAAAAAATTGGGGGAGCTCGTGCAAAATACGAATTTACAACAGCAAACTTGGAGGAATAGATTATGGATTCAAAAATACGATTACGACGATTGATTTTTGGTGCGTTAATGATGGCTTTAACAGTTGTCCTAGGACGAATATTTATTATTCCGATTCCATGGACACATGGTAATATTAATTTATGTGATGCTTGTATTTTAATTTGTGCCCTCGTTTTAGGACCCGTACCAGGGGCCATTGTGGGTGGCTTAGGTGGCTTGTTATTAGATTTAATTTCTGGATATAGTCAATACATGGTCTTCTCGTTGATTGCCCATGGTTTGGAAGGTTTTATTGCTGGTTGGTTATTTAAAAAGTACCATCGTCAACCAGTCGCATTAGGATTGGCAATCCTAGTTATGGTTATTTGCTATTTTGCTGCTGATTCATTCTTATACACTCCCGTAGTTGGTGCCTTAGGGATCCCAACTAATTTGATTCAAGGAATTGTGGGAGCAATTGTTGCGTTAGTTGTTGTACCACAAGTTAAGAAATACCGAGAAAAATTATTATAAATAGTTATCGAATCCGTACGCACTGTTAATGTTGTCGTGCGGATTTTTTGTTAGCTTATATTGGTCTGCCGGAGACGATAGCCCCGACAATGGAGCGGTAAGATGGTATGGATATTGCAGATAAAAAAACGTTTTAGTTGTTGTTGAAATTCAGCAGGTGTGAATTCTGCAAATTCCGATAAAAGCTGATAAAACGGTTGGTGGTCGATGATACTATCAATAAATGTGGTAGGGTCAGTAATGATAACTTGCCAAATTTGGGGCTGAAATTTAGAATTTCGGACCATAATTGCCAATTCACCATTATAAAAATAAGGGCGTGACATAACAAATGTGATTAAAAATAATCTTTGATCAATGAAACTTTCGGTAGTTGGACCATAAATGTCATAATATTTAGCTAATTGGTTGAGGTCAGCAAGGGTAAGTTGCTCAAACGATTGTTGTCCGTTACGTATTTGCGAAATTAGGTGTGCATTAACCGTGATTTTTTCAGTGAAGTTAGTGAGCGGAATATCACTTTGTAATAAAGTTTGCGCTTTTTTGATGAATGATAAGGTCATTATTTAGCCGCCTTTTGGAAATTTTTTATTGTAAATAAAGATACGTAAAATTTCGTAAAAGGCAGGATAAATTTAATTTTGAAGTTACTTAAACGCCTAAATTAGCCACTTTTTGGAAATTTAAATCAAGAAAATTAAAAAATGCAACGACTGATTAGAGCTTGCAAATATTTAAATTAGAAAATTAAATTATATTTTAATGTTGACATGATAAATTAATCGTTTTATAATTTAGCCATTCAATGATGTTGAAGAGATGAGTAAATATCAAGGTGATTGCATAGAGAGCTAACGTGGTGGTGAAAGTTAGTATCACATTGATTTTGAAGATGGTCTCTGAGTCGTAATAAAGTGAGCTCATTTGGTGGACAAGCTTTATTCGGTAAAACGCCCGTTATCGCGTGCAGGTATCTCGTCAGATGTACCTCGTGAGCAAAGAATAGTGATATTCTTTGGAATATGGGTGGTAACACGAATTTTTTCGTCCCGTAGTCTAGTAATAGACTACGGGACTTTTTTTGACTAAAAAGCAACGTGAATTGAAAATAAAAATAATAAATGGTATTTTGGAGGATTTAAGTATGACAACAACAGTAGTAGGATTTCCACGTATTGGTGAACACCGTGAATTAAAGCGCATTACTGAAAAGTATTGGAAAAATAATGCATCACAAGCTGAGTTAATTGAAGCAGCCACTGCCATCAAAGAAAAGCATTGGAATATTCAAGCTCAAGCTGGCATCGATTTTGTTAGTGCAGGTGATTTTTCATTCTTTGATAATGTTTTGGATACAGCATACTTACTTAACATTATTCCTAATCGCTACCGTGAACTAGGCTTAAATGATTTAGATCAATATTTTGCTTTAGCTCGGGGTTATCAAGATGGTGATAAATCAGTTAAGGCCTTGCCAATGAAGAAGTGGTTTAATACCAACTACCACTACATCGTACCTGAAATTAATGATACAACTGAAATTAAAGTTACTGGGACGCGTTTGTTTGATGATGTGGCCTTAGCAACAAGTAAATATACCAATGTAAAAGCGTCAATTGTTGGGCCATTTACATTACTTAAGTTAGCCCGCTATATCGGTACTAAACAAGCGGCTGACTTTGCTGCTGCGACAATTGCGGCCTATCAAGAAATCTTTGCTAAGTTAAATGAAACCAGTATTGCTTGGTTACAAATTGACGAACCTGCCTTAGTATTTGATTTAACGGATGAAGATAAAGCCTTCTTCCAAGACATTTACACGCAATTATTAGCCCAAGAACACGACTTCAAAGTTAATATTCAAACTTACTTTGGAGATGTGCGTGATATTTACAGTACCTTGGTTGCTCTCCCAGTTGAAGGGCTTGGGTTGGACTTGCTTGAAGGTAAGTATAACCGCGAATTAATTAAAGAGCTTGGTTTTCCAAGTGACAAAATCTTGTTTGCAGGCGTGGTCAATGGTAAAAATATTTGGCGGAATGAATATCGTAAGACAATTGAATTAATCAAGAGTCTCCCCGTTGAAAACTACATTTTGTCAACGTCATGTTCATTACTCCACGTACCATTTACCACTGCCAATGAACCTAACTTGAATCCTGATTTATTACAACATTTAGCCTTTGCGGTCGAGAAGTTAACGGAATTAAAAGACCTGGATGAAATCTTAGCCGGTGAAGATAAGACGGCGTTGGCAAATAACGAAGAATTATTTGCTAGTGTTAATCACCCATTTGATGCCAATGTGCATGCCCGCATTGATCAACTAACAGAGGCTGATTACCACCGTCAACCATCACGTGAAGAACGAGCTAAAATTCAAAAAGCTGAATTTAACTTACCAGAATTACCAACGACTACGATTGGTTCATTCCCACAAACAGCAGATGTTCGTAGTAACCGGGCCAAGTTCCGCAAGGGTGAAATTACCCGTGAAGAGTACGACCAATTTAACCACGAAAAAATCGCTGATATTATTAAATTCCAAGAAGAAATTGGCTTAGATGTCTTAGTTCATGGAGAATTTGAACGTAATGACATGGTCGAATACTTTGGGGAACACTTAGCTGGATTTGAATTCACTAAAAATGCATGGGTTCAATCATATGGTTCACGGGCTGTTAAGCCACCAATTATTTGGGGGGATGTAAGTCGTAAAGAAGCAATCACGGTTGCAACTTCTGCCTATGCCCAAAGTTTAACTGACAAGTGGATGAAAGGCATGCTTACAGGACCTGTAACCATCTTTAACTGGTCATTCCCACGTGAAGATATCACCCCAGAAGAATCCGTAACTCAAATTGCTTTGGCTATCCAAGATGAAGTCCTTGATCTTGAAGCGCATGGGATTAAGATTATTCAAATCGATGAAGCCGCTTTACGTGAAAAATTACCACTTCGTAAGAGTGATTGGTTCAAAGAATATCTTGACTGGGCAGTACCAGCCTTCCGGTTAGTACACAGTAAGGTTGAACCAACGACTCAAATTCACACGCACATGTGCTACAGTGAATTTAATGACATCGTTAAAGCAATCGATGATTTAGATGCTGATGTGATTTCATTTGAAGCATCACGTTCTGATTTATCATTGATTGAAGATTTAAAAGCCAATAACTTTGAAACTGAAGTGGGCCCTGGAATTTATGATATTCACTCACCACGAATTCCTAGCAAAGATGAACTTGTTGGGATTATTGATAAGATTTTGGCTAAATTACCAACTGAAAAAGTGTGGATTAACCCAGATTGTGGTTTGAAAACACGTGGTGATAAAGAGGCAACTGAAAGCTTAGAAAACTTAGTTGCTGCTACATTTGAAGTACGGGAGAGATTAAATGGCGCTAACTGATTTGTTTGAGAAAAAGACCGTTTTCTCATTGGAAGTCTTTCCGCCCCATACCGAGGTAGGTATTGAGAATTTGAGTAAAACATTGGTTGATTTAAAACAAATTAAGCCAGATTTTATCTCAGTGACCCTTGGAGCAGGTGGTTTAGCTAAGAGTGAGGACACAATCAAAGTTGCAGATTTTATCCAAAATGATTTAAAAATTCCAGCCGTGGCCCATGTCCCTGGTTTATATCAATCAAAAGATAAGATTACGAAGTTATTAGATGATTTAGCAGCCCACGATGTCAAGAATGTGTTGGTCCTTCGAGGGGATGCCATTGAAGGGGAAATCCCCGTTGGTGAATTTAACCACGCTAATGATTTAGCAGCGTTTATTAAAGAATATGGGACGTTTGATATTGCGGGTGCTTGTTATCCTCAAGTGCATTTGGAATCAACATCAACGGTGGATGATATTCGGTATTTGAAGAAAAAAGTTGATGCAGGTATTACCCACTTAATCACCCAGGTATTTTTTGATAATACGCATTTTTATAATTTTAAGGAACGCCTTGAATTAGCGGATATTGCTGCCCCAGTTGAAGCGGGAATTATGCCATGTACAAATAAGAAACAAATTGAACGGATTGCACAAATTACCGGGATTGAACTACCGAAAAAATTTGTTTCTATTCTATCACGGTATGAAAATAAACCTGAAGCGATGCGAGATGCAGGGATTGCCTTTGCGGTTGATCAAATTGTGGACTTAGTATCATCTGGTGTTGATGGCATTCACTTATATACGATGAATAATGCTGATAATGCAAAACGAATTTGGGAAGCAACCCATTCGTTATTTGAAGATGCTGCCGATGTTAAGGCGGCTACACATTAAGCTAGACGTAGGATTATAGCTAAAATAGCTAACTAAAAAGCCGCTTGGAAAATTTATTTTTCCAAGCGGCTTTTGGCGATTATTTCGATTGCATTTTCTTAAAGAAGCCAAGACAACTTATTAAAGCACTAAAAATTAGTACGAATAGACATGCTAAGCCGATTAGTGAACCTAAATTAGTTCCGGCGGTTATTGAAGATTGGTGCGCTTGGGTAACAGTCATAATAGTTGCAACGATGGTTGTGGCAACGGCCCCAATAAATTGTTGTAACGTATTAAAAATGGTTGAACCATCACCGTATTCGGCGGCTGCTAAGGAATTCATCCCGGCAGTCATCAAGTTACTATATGCAAAACCGGTGCCGATTGAATATGTAGCATGTGCCAAGACTAACAGCCAAATTGATTTTTGCCAACAAGCCAAAATTAATAATAAAAGACCACAGCAGGCAACCGTTAAACCACCAATGATGGGTTTTTGAGGGCCGACCCGATCAAGTAGGCGTCCAGCAACTGGTGCTAATAAGGCACTGATTAATGCACCGGGTACCATGACAACCCCCGCAATAAAGGCATTATAACCAAGACTAATTTGAATAAAAGTGGGGATAATAAATGAACCACCTAAGAACAAGGCTTGAATTGCTAAGAAGCTCAATAAGGCAATCGTATAAGGGCGTTTTTTAAGGACGTCAAGATGTAGGAGGGGTTGAGGACTTGTTTTAGCACGGCGAATACTGTAACCACCAGCTAAAAGACCGACAAAGAAAAGGCTGATATTTAAAGGTTTAGTTGGTTCGTTTAAAAACATCAACATACCAGTAAAAAAGATGGCTAGACTAATCAAGTGAAGTGTATCAAGCGAACTAGTACTATTGGTTTTTTGATAAGGAATCGCATATAAACCAATCAATAAAGAAACGACCAAAATGGGAATTAAAAACAAGAAGATATAGTGCCATGAATAATTAGTCGTTAATAAGCCACCATATGTTGGTCCAATAGCAGGCGCAATGGAAGTTGTTAACGTTCCAATGCCCATCATTAACCCCCGTTTAGCTAGTGGTGCAAACGTTAAAATAATGTGAAACATTAATGGTAAGCCAATCCCCGTTCCAAACCCTTGAAAGAAGCGTCCAAGAAGCAAAATTGCAAAATTGGGAGCTAATAAATCAAGACTTAAACCGAGAATAAACAGTAAATTAGCAATAATGAAAAGGGGCTTAATAGCAAATCTTTTTAGTAAATAATTGGTTAATGGGACCATAATGGCGATTACTAATAAATACATGGTCGTGACCCATTGAACCGCACTAGGATTGATATGGAATTGCTCAATCAAAATGGGAAAAGTCACGTTCATAGCAGTTTCAATTAAAACACCACTAAATGATAGTAATCCAGTTGCGATAATGGCAGCAAAAAGGTGTAGCTTGCGAGTCATATTTCCTCCTAAACACAAAAAAACAGAGATAATCCCTAAAATAAATTGGGATCGCCTCTGTTGTTCGACACGTAAAGTGTTATCTGTACGATATTTATATATTCCTTTTATTATATATAATATGCAGCCTTGAGCGCAACTATTATTAATGAATTCTTAAATAAAAAGGTTTTTAAAATAAATTAAAAGCGCTTACATGTTATTGCTACCGCTATTTCTTAAATTTTGTTATAATTTAGGTGTCTTATATAGTGTATTTATTATCCATCGATAGAGGAGGGGTTATGCGATGAAAGATATTAATATTCCAAAAATCTTAAAAGCATTTTGTATTTATGCAGTTGTTTTATTTGTTTCATACGCAATTTCATATTTTTTGAAATTGTCATTTCCAAAATTTCCGGTACCAACACCATTAGTTGGCTTAGTGCTATTGTATGCTGCATTGGAATTTAAAATTGTAAAAGTTGACGATATTGATGGCTTTTCATCAGTTTTAATTGGTTTAATTGGATTCTTATTTGTACCATCAGGGGTATCAATTATGGTTTCCTTAGATATCTTAAAAGCGGAAGGATTACAGTTAATTACCATTATTGTCTTATCGACGGTAATTATGTTATTGAGTGTAGCTTGGACAACGCAATTGGTCTTCAAGTACTTAACCAAAGAACACGGTGATTTACATTTAGAAGATGTGAAAGAGGGGGAGTAAGCACATGGCATTATTTTTACAAACGCCATTTTGGGGCATTTTTTTATCAATTACGACATTTGTCTTTGGCCAGTTTCTCTTTAAGAAATCAAAAGGTTTCTTTTTATTCCAACCATTATTTGTTGCGATGGTTTTAGGCGTTATCATTTTGTTAATTGTTAGTCAATTAACGAACATCACACCGGCCCAATCATATGCTAATTACAAATTAGGTGGTGATATTTTATTCTGGTTCTTAAATCCAGCAACCGTGGCTTTTGCCGTTCCATTATACAAACGGCGTGATATCTTGCATAAATATTGGATCCAAATTTTCTTATCATTAATTGTTGGAATGATTATTTCATTAATTTTGATTTTTGGTATCAGTAAAGTGCTTGGTCTTAGCCATACTTCACTAGGTGCAATGTTACCTCAAGCGGCAACGACAGCTATTGCTATTCAAATTTCAGCCAATGTCGTAGGTGGTCAAGCGGGTGTTACCGCAGCAGCAATTACTGCGATGACAGCTATCTTGAATGCCGTCTTGATTATGGCATTAGGTGATAAGCTAGTTAAATGGTTTAAACTTGAAAATAACCCAATCGGAATTGGGCTTGGTTTTGGGACCGCTGGTCACACGATTGGTTCGGCTAAAGCAATGGAATATGGCTCAGTGCAAGGAGCAATGGCCGCGATTTCAGTAGTTGTTGTTGGCTTAGTTGTTGATATTGTGGTGCCAATCTTTGCTAAGATTATTGGATTCTAACAGTCGCAAATAAGCGAAGTTAAACGAGTGCGTGTCAGTAGTCAAGCAATATCAGGAAATACTAGTAAAAAGGCCCGGAAAATTTATTTTTCTGGGCTTTTTATGTATCTTTTGAATATATCAGATTACGGGAATATGTTTTGATAGTGAATTTTTGCTAAAAATATGGCATAACTTTTGAGCCGTTACAGGATTTTAGCAGCTAAACTTAATTTTTTTAATAGGATTAATTTGTCAGATATGGGATAATTATTAAATTAAGAATAAAGGATTTTTGGTGGTATTATGAACAAACATCGATTTTATGAGTATGGCATGAAAGCCCTTGTTTTAGTATTTACTGGGGTTATTGAAGCGGTTGCCCTAAACCAATTTTTAACCCCCAATAATATTTTTGCTGGTGGTTTTACTGGGGTCTCACAATTACTCTCATGGGTCTTACATACGTCTTTTGGAGTTAATGTCTCAGCCGGGATTTTTGTGTTACTTTTTAATATTCCGATAGCAATTATTGGGTGGTTAAAAATTGGCCCCCAATTTACCGTATTAAGTTTTATAAACTCATTTTTAACGTCATTTTTAATTGTCGTCCTACCAGTTACGCGGTTAACGACTAATCCCTTGTTAGCTTCTCTATTTGGTGGTTTGCTAGTTGGGGCTGGGACAGGGTTAACATTCCGGTATGGATTTTCAACGGCTGGGATGGATATTGTGGCCATGGTTGTTCAAAAAACGACCGGTAAGTCAATTGGGACAATTAGTATGACGATTAATTCAGTAATTGTGGCAATTGCAGGTCTTAATATTGGTTGGACTAATGCGATGTACACCATTATTGGTATTTATGCTTCATCACGAATTATTGATACATTACATACTCGTCATCAACGTTTAACGGCATTTATTGTGACATCACATGCTGATGATGTGGTAGCAGCCTTACATGCGGATTTAATTCGGGGAATTACGGTATTAGACTCACACGGTGCTTACACTAAGCAAGCATCCAAAACATTGATGATTGTTATTTCGCGGTACGAATTATACGAGATGGAACATATTGTTAAGAGTGCAGATAACGATGCATTTATAAACTTAGTTAGCACGGTTAATTTATCTGGTAATTTCTGGGATGAAGATGCGCAAAAGTTAATACATAACCAATCAGTTGTTGGAAGTCCTAAATAAAGCGAGTATAATTATCCTTAAATAAAAATATTAGCTTTAATGTGAGGTAATGAAAATGCCAATTGTGCATATTGAATTAATTGAAGGTCGCTCACAAGCTGCGATCAAGAAAATGGTGCAAGATGTAACTACTGCTGTAGCCACTAATACTGGTGCCCCAGCGGAACATGTGCACGTGGTTGTCAATGAAATGGCTAAAGAACGCTACGCAGTTGGTGGTGTATTGAAGAGTGACGAAAACTAAAAAAGGCGTGGCACGATGCCACGCTTTTTTTAGTTAATAAATCAAGATAAAAGTAGAGGATAAAGTAGATGACAGATGATCAATTTATCATGGCAATCGACCAAGGAACAACTAGTACGCGGGCAATTATCTTTGATAAACAAGGTGAGATTGTTAAAATTGCCCAACATGAATTCCCACAAATTTTCCCCCATTCGGGATGGGTTGAGCATGATGCCAATGTGATTTGGGAAACGGTGCAACAAGTAGTTGCGGATGTGTTAATTCAAGCTAATATTAAGCCTTTCAAAATTGCGAGTATCGGTATTACTAATCAACGGGAAACAACGGTAATTTGGGATCGCCTTACCGGTGAACCAGTTTATAATGCGATTGTTTGGCAATCTAAGCAAACAGCTGAAATTGCCGATGAACTAAAGGCAGCGGGCTTAACTAAAAAAATCCATCAAAAAACGGGTCTAGTTGTTGATTCATACTTTAGTGCAACTAAGATTATGTGGATTTTAGACAACGTTTCAGGAGTACGTCAACGAGCTGAAAAAGGCGAGTTGATGTTTGGAACGATCGATACATGGATTCTTTACAAGTTAACTAATGGGCATAAACATGCTACCGATTATTCAAATGCTAGTCGGACCATGTTGTTTAATATTAATACTTTAGAATGGGATGATGAGTTATTAGAACTGTTCAATATTCCACGAAGTTTATTACCCGAAGTAAAGCCCTCATCTGGTAATTTTGGATACACACAAGACTTTGGATTTTACGGTATCAAAGTCCCAATTGCTGGGATTGCTGGGGATCAGCATGCCGCTTTATTTGGTCAAGCAGCATTTGAACCAGGTATGGTCAAAAATACGTATGGTACAGGGGCATTTATTATGCTCAATACGGGTGATACACCTAAATTTTCGGATAATGGGTTATTAACGACGATTGCTTACGGGCTTGACGGTAAAGTTACGTATGCCCTAGAAGGCAGTATTTTTGCGGCTGGATCAGCAATTCAATGGCTACGTGATGGGATGCAATTAGTTGAGCGCGCTAGTGATACTGATCAATTAGCAACTAATGCTGACCAAAACGATGACGTGTATGTGATTCCAGCTTTTACTGGTCTTGGTGCACCGTATTGGGATCAAGATATGCGGGGTGCTGTCTTTGGTTTAACGCGAGCGACAACTAGGGAGCAATTCGTACGGGCAACCGTTGAATCGTTGGCTTATCAGACACGCGATGTGGTCGCAACCATGGCGGCAGATACGAAGTTACCAATTACGACATTAGCCGTTGATGGTGGGGCTTCAAACAATGATTATTTGATGCAATTTCAAGCCGATATCTTAGACCGTGATATTAAGCGGCCGATTGTTAGTGAAACAACTGCGTTAGGGGTGGCATTTTTAGCTGGTTTGGCGGTTGGTTTCTGGCAGGATCAAGCTGAGTTGACTAAAATGTGGCAACTACGCGACACATTTTCAAGCCAAATGCCAGATAAGGTTCGGGAGCGGAAGTATGCTGGTTGGCAAATGGCAGTTAAGGCAGCCCAGGCTTTTAAAAATTAAATATCATGTAGTAAAAAGCTAGGAAAATTAATTTTCCTAGCTTTTTGTTAGTATTTTTTGATTCATCTAACTTCTGTCATAAATCTATGTTTATTGGCATTGATCACGAATAATTAGTTATTATCAAGTTCATCCGTTAGTAAAGCTAAAACGTCATTTGGTGTAGCAAGCGTATACTCTTGTAAGTCATTAAAAGGATCGAGACTAGGAATACTCCAACTAGCTAATGCAAAATCAATCCCGGCTGCATGTGCGGCTTTCATGTCGTGAATTGAATCCCCGATGTAAACAGAACTATCAGCATCGGCATCGAGTTTTTCAAGTGCAGCTAAAATAGGATCAGGGAATGGTTTCATGCGCCGAGTTTGACCAGCAAAAACAAACGCATCAAAGTAATCAATGATATCAAAACCATCAATGTGGTCAGCAAACTCATCGGGGGTGTTTGATGTCACAATTGCTAGATGAACATCATGTTGTTTTAACGCGGTAAGAGTTGCTTTGATCCCTTTGAATAGGTCAACTTCTGACCAAAAATCATGATAATGACTTTGCCATTCTGCTTGCATTGCTTCAACATCATCAATGCCAAAATATTCCAGTGCTTCTTTAGAAGGTAGGCCGAAAATCTTATAAACTTCTTCGTATGTTTTCTCAATTCCGTGATTGGCGAGTGTTAATTGGAGCGATTTCATGTACATTTTTTCGGTATCAAGGAGGGTGCCATCGACATCAAAAATAATAAATTTTTTCATAATTACTTACCTCAATTGATTTAGCATAAAGTAATTATAACGAGTTTAGTTAATGAATGTAAATTAAAAAAGGAGTTAGATTCTTAGAATCTAACTCCTTTTTATGCTAATTATAGTTAATAGCGCTTAAATCATAATAAACATTGGTAAAATCATTGGCTTACGTTCAGTTTTTTCATAAAGGAATGATTGTAAGTCTTCAATCACCGCATTACGAATACTATTTTCATTAGCATTAGGATTTTCCATGGCTCGCCGGATTGTCGCAAAGACACGGCGGCGACCTTCATTAATCATTTCACCCGATTCACGCATGTAGACAAAGCCGCGTGAGAGTAAATCTGGTCCAGCAGTAATCTCTTTGTTAGCGAGATTAATTGTTGCCACCACAACAACTAATCCATCTTGGGATAGCATTTGGCGATCGCGTAACACGACATTACCAATATCACCAATTCCGTTTCCATCAACGTAGACGTCTTCGGCACTGAAGTGACCGGCAACGCGTGCTGAATCACTTGTTAAGGCTAAGACATCCCCATTTTCAAGAACGAAGCTATTTTCAGCTGGAACACCAATCTCTTCTGCTAAACCAGCATGGACTTTAAGCATCCGGTATTCACCGTGAATAGGCATAAAGTATTTTGGTTTCATCAATGATAGCATTAACTTTTGTTCTTCTTGACCACCGTGCCCAGAAGTGTGAATGTTGTTAATCTTACCATGGATAACAGTGGCACCAGCTTCTTCTAATTCATTAATTACCCGGTTAACTGATTGGGTATTTCCTGGAATAGGTGAAGAACTGAAAATAACGGTATCATTCGGTTGGATTGATACTTGGCGGTGGGTCCCATTAGCAATCCGTGCAAGGGCTGCCATGGGTTCACCTTGTGATCCAGTACATAAAATCATGACCTCTTCAGCTGGTAGGTGATTGATTTCGTAAGCATCAACTAAGGCAGAATCTGGAATATCAAGATAACCTAATTCACGCCCATTATTAATAGCAGTTTCCATTGAACGTCCAAAGACGGCAATTTTACGTCCTTCAGCGATTGCTACTTCAGCAGCAACTTTAACCCGTGAAAGGTTGGAAGCGAAAGTGGCAAAAATAATCCGGCCGTTGACATTTTTGAAAATCTTCTTAATAGAACGGGCCACAAATTGTTCAGATTTCGTAAACTCTGGTCGCTCAGCATTGGTTGAGTCTGACATCAAAGCTAAGACACCTTCAGAACCGATGCGGGCCATTTTTTGTAAGTTAGGTGGCTGTTTTGTTGTTGGCGTGAGGTCAAATTTGAAATCCCCCGTTTCAACAATTACACCACTTGGGGTAGTAATTGCTACTCCAAACGTATCAGGAATTGAGTGAGTTGTACGGAAGAATTCAACCTTCATGTTGTCAAACTGTAAGATAGAATCTTCGTTGATTTCATGAAGTTCTGTTGAATTCAATAAACCGTGTTCCTCAAGCTTACCTTTAATTAAAGCTAAAGCTAGGGGACCAGCATAAACCGGAACATTGACGGCGTTTAAAAAGTAGTGAATTGCTCCGATATGGTCTTCGTGTCCATGAGTAATTACGAGTGCTTTGATTTTTTCGACGTTTTCTTTTAAATATGAGTAATCCGGAATAACATAGTCAATTCCGAGTAATTCATCTTCCGGGAATTTAATACCGGCATCAATGACGATAATTTCATCGCCAAATTGAATTCCATAGGTATTTTTACCAATTTCGCCGAGACCACCAACAGCATAAATCGCAGTCTCATCTGGACGAATATCCAGTTGTTTGTCCATTAAATTAAATCTCCGTTAAGGAGAAGTTAACGCTTTCTTGTTCATATTCGAGTGCCGCCGTCGACAATTCTTCAATGAATTCGATATTGTGGGTTGTTTTACTTTCAACGTCATGGCGAACCTCAGCTAAGCTAGCGCCTTGTACGTACATTACCCGTGTGTTTTCCCGTTTAGGGTTTTGTGCTTTTGTTTCTTGGTAGTAAATCTTGAATACCATTAAATTCGTACTCCTTAGTTTAAAAAAATTTTCACGACATAGACTTGTTTATATTATATCAAAAATCATGTATATTGTCATTGTACAATAATTTTCAAATAATGTTTTAAATATCCGCATGGGGGAGAGGTTTATGATATTTATTATTACAATGCTTGGTTTAGTTTTAGTAAGCATAATTATTTCAGTCATTCGTCGCCATGCTGCCCAGACGACCACTAATCAATTAATTATGAGTAGCCAATTACCAACTAACCAAGCAATGCGGTATGCGCAGGTCACATTACCAGAGTTATTTGACCAATCACAACCGATTAGTTCAACCTTGGTTGCTAATGTTTGGGGGCATGGGGTGATGGCCTTTGAGTTTGTATTTGACGATTTACGGATGGCCAATCAAGTTACTGCGATGACCGAATTAGAGGTCACGCTTAATCAATTTGCCACGCAAAATAATTTGATAGGATACCAGGGGTTAGTCAAGCCATTCAAAGTAACTGATTTTTGGCAAGCATTGGATGATCATAAATGGCATATTGATATTACTTATATTGTTAACCAAGTGACCTTAGAGTATACACATGATATTGAAAAACTTAACACACGCGCATGATTTTGCTATAATTAATACAAAATAGCGTGAGCTAAACAAGATACGGGAGAAAAACGCATGACCCAAGTAAAAATTGTGACTGATTCATCAGCCCGATTGTCAGCAACAGAAATTAATGATCTTGATATTACAGTTGTTCCATTAACTGTGATGATTGATGGTACGGTTTACGCCGATGGTGAAACTATTACCGGGACCGAATTTATGGACAAAATGGCAGCTGCAGAGGCATTACCAAAGACTAGTCAACCAGCATTAGGTGTCTTTGTTGATAAATATGATGAGTTAACTGCTACCGGTGAAGATGTTCAAATCTTAAGTATCCACATGACTGATGCCCTTTCAGGAACAGTGCATTCAGCCGAACAAGCTGGTCAAATTTCTAAGGGGGATGTCGTTGCTATTGATTCACAAATGACGGACCGTGCTTTAGGATTCCAAGTAATAACGGCGGCTAAAATGGCCAAAGAAGGTGCCTCACGTGATGAAATCATCGCCGCAATTAATGATGTCCGTGACCATACTAAGTTGTACTTAACCGTACCAGCTTTGGATAACTTGGTCGCTGGTGGCCGCCTCAACAAAGCAGTTGGCTTTATCGGTGGTTTCTTAAATATTAAAGTGGTTCTTGAAGTGATTGATGGGAAAATTACGATTGCTGCTAAAGGGCGTGGTATGAAAGTCATTAACAAGGCTTACCAAGATTTCTATGCTGAAATGGCGACACATGGTTCAATTAAACGTGTTGGATTATCGCATGCAGGTAACTTAGAAGATGCCTTAATGGTTAAAGAAGAAATCAAGCAACGTTTCCCAGATGCTGAAATTTTTGTTGATCAAACATCACCAATTATTGCTACCCACACAGGTGTTGGTGCGTTAGCAGTAATTTATGAATTTGGTGAATAATAGACTGACCTTATCGTCAGCTTATTGATGTCAGCTAGTTGTAATGTAAAATTACAATGCTAATATTCAAAAGTTCGCATGGTTCAGTAAATGAATCATGCGAACTTTTCGTTATAAGTTATTTTTGGAGAAAAGGAGTGTCGCAATATGCGCAAAATTATCAAAATTGCGGTATTACTTGGTTTGATTGGCGCATTAGGTGGCGGTGGTTATTGGTTGTTGCATCAAGATGCTAGGCAACCGCAGATAGCACAGCCCCAGAAAAAACAGCCTCAACGTACCGAAGTTAAGCAACTTAAAATTGTCGCCCTTGGGGATTCATTAACTCAAGGAGTCGGAGATACAACCCCTGAGCATGGTTATCCTGGTCGGATTGCTAAAGCCGTTAACCACCAAACCAAGATTCCAACAACAGCACTAAATCTTGGTAAAGAAGGTGATCGCTCAGATCAAATACTACAACGCTTAAAAACAAGTGTTGAGCAACAAACAGCGGTTAAAAATGCTAATGTGATTGTTTTAACAGTCGGGGGTAATGATTTATTAAAAGTCCTTCAAGGCGCCATTGTCGGGCATTCGGAAGCACAGGTTAGTAAAACTGTCGCCAAAACAGTACCTGAATATGAACACAGCTTAGGCCAATTGCTAAGCGCCATTCGGACATATAATCCGCATGCTGCCTTATTTTTATTTGGTAATTATAATCCGCTATATGTTTATTTTCCTAAATTTAATGCGATTAATACAAGTGTCGCAAACTATAATGAAGTAAATGCTACAATGATTAAAAAATATGATGGTTATTATGTGCCAACATTTAATCAATTAACATATGGTCAATATCAAGATGGTCAAGCTCGTCAAAATTTAATTGTGCAAGCAAATGAAGTCGGGACTAATTTCTTAGCAGCGCTTTCAAGTGCCCGTTTACAGACGGATGAGAAAAATAATTTTCTGTCGCCAATCGATCATTTTCACCCTAACGCCAAAGGCTATGATGTTATGACTAAGGCGTTGTTACAAAAAATGTTACTCCATGATAGTTGGAAGTATACCAAGTAAAAAGAGGTAAGGTAATGCGAAATAAACAAGCAAGTAAACGTATAAATAGATGGTTTTTAGGTTTTTGGACGTTGGTTGTCGTCATTATTTTAGGACTTGGTACAGGGATTGTTTTAGCGAATACGCCCGCTACTAATGATACGGCAAGCCAAGTAAACACCACCAATGCTGATAGTTCATTTGATATTGTGTTAAACAAAGATCAACTTAATAAATTGGCCAACCATTATTTAAAGACACAACATGTTGGCCAAGGGCAAGCAATTGCTTTTGCAATTAACAATTATGTAAATATTTACGGTAAAGTAAATGTGCTAGGACAGTCATTAGATGTTGGTATTGCGATGGTTCCCCACGTAACAGCTGAGGGTAATATTATCTTAAAAGCACATGCGATTAATGTTGGGCAATTACAATTGCCAACACGTTTGGTATTAGGAATTTTTGCTCGAACTTATAAAGTTCCAGCTTGGGTATCAATTAAGCCACGGCAAAATGAAATTGATTTACAATTAGATCAATTGAAAACAGTCAATGGGTTTAATTTTTCAGCTAAAACAATCGATATTCCAGCTGATAAGTTCCAATTTGAAGGACGGATTAAATAATGTATCAAACATTTTATCAATTTTTGATGACGCAACGAAATCATCTTGCATACGATGAGATTAGTAACTTTGCCCAAAATGCGTTTTTAGATCAAGCATTTCCTAAGCAAGCAACTGATTATCATCAAATTTCTGAATATTTAGAACTAAACGCTGGTTACCTCCCAAGTATGGATATTTTCGATACAGTGTGGCAGCGTTATACTGAAAGCGAAGGTTAAATATGGCACAAATTATTCAATGGTAGAATGACCTGATTAATAACTCCTTAAGAAAACATGAAGCTGAAAATCGATAGAAACTGAATTATGATTAGCGAAAAGCCCTTATAGATTAAGGGCTTTTTCTTTTTTAGAAGTGGAGTAAATATATCAAAAAAATTTAATGGAATTTATATTTTTATAATGTGTTGATCAATAATAAGCCATAAGCTTCGAAATTTGCCCAAAAATTTGCCCAATCAAAATTTAATGAATTATTGAATAGTACCCTGGTACAAAAAAACTTAAATATTTATATACCAACATATTTGGTATAATCGTACTATCTAAAAAATGATTAATAAGGGGTTAAGCATAAAATGATACAATGTAAAATAATAGCTGAAACTTACTTTTTTTCAGCATTCTTAAAAGGCAACTCCAATAGAGTTGGAGGTTTTTTAAATGTCTGAAAATAATTTTAATGACCGTCCTCATAAAAATGAGAAAGCTGATTCGATTGCTTACGTTAAAACTCTAATTGAGAAAGCACAAGATGAAGCTCGTGAAGCTGATATTTCAAAGCTCGAAAAGCTGATTCAAATGCTCAACACCAAGAAGTATGGTCTGGTCTGGGAAGAACACGCTGAAGAAGTTGAGGAAGAAATGAAAACCAAAATTCCTGTATTTATAGAAGCTGCAAGCAAGAAAATCATTGGTAATCCTGATTCAGAAGATTATAATTTCCTTTTGGAGGGAGACAATCTTCACAGTCTGCATCTATTGGAGAAAACGCATCTCGGTAAGATTGATGTCATTTATATTGATCCACCTTATAATACGACAAATGAAGGCTTTACTTATAATGATAAAAAAGTGGATTTAAATGATGCATATCGTCATTCAAAGTGGCTTTCTTTTATGGAAAAGAGATTAACAATTGCAAGTTCTTTATTATCTAAAAATGGAATTTTATTTATAAGCATTGATGATAATGAATATCAAAATATCAAATCATTAACAGACGAAATTTTTGGTGGAAATTGTTTTGTTACAAGTTTTATTTGGCAAAAGAAAACAGGTGCGTCTGACGCCAAAGGTATTGCGACAATTACAGAATATATTCTTTGTTATTGCAATAATCAAGATAGATCTAAATGGAATAATATCTTTTCACAAAATTTTGGCTCATTCGATAAAAATCGCTATCGCCACACTGATGAATATTATAATGTGCGTGGTCCTTTTTACTTTGATAATCTTGATCGTGGTGGATTAACATACAGTGATTCAATGAATTTCGGAGTTGAAGCCCCTGATGGGAAGATGATTTATCCAAATGGACGTCAAAAATTCGAAAATGATGGTTGGATTTGGAAATGGGGAAAAAACAAAATTGAATGGGGCTTTAAGAATGGTTTTTTAGAATTTCAAGAGTCTGAAAATAAAGCTAGTGGTTGGGCTTTAAAGTACAAAAACTACCTTTATGTTGATAATGAAGGAACACCGATTGAACGGTCAGCACCTTATAAGAATTTAATACAGTTCGTGATAAATCAAGCAGGAACAAATGAACTAAAATCAATGTTCAACAATAAATCTCCGTTCTCTAATCCTAAACCGTCAGAATTAATTAAGTATCTAATTTCGCTTTCGAATAAAAAAGATGCAAAAGTGTTTGATTTTTTTGCTGGAAGTGGAACGACAGGTCAAGCGGTATTAAAATTAAATCAAGAAGATGATGGGAAAAGAACTTTCATTTTAGCTACCAATAATGAAAACAATATTGCTGAAGAAATTACTTATACGAGACTAAGCAAAATAATAAACGGATATAAAGCTTCTTCTAAGACAAAAAATCTTTTATATGAATATAAATTTACGATTTCAAAGTTAAAAAATGCAGGCAATGTGTTGGAGTACATGGAAAATGTTATTGCTGAAAATAAAGAAAAATATGATTCTATTAGTAAGTCAATGAAAGATAATGTTCTTCAAGTATTCGGAGAGTACAATAAAGGTTCAGATGTTCATGGAATTCCTGCGAATTTAAAATATTTTAAAACGGATTTTGTTGTTAAAAAAGAATTTCCTGATGTTTCTCTTGAATATGAATTGTTGAAATATGTAACACCACTTGTAGAGCTTGAGTTTGGCATTGATATTACGAATCCTAAAGTTCAAATTGTTTTAAACGAAGAACAGCTTGAATCATTGATTGATAATAAACAACTTATTAGTAATTCAACAATGTTCATGCATCCTGATGTTTTTAGAGATGATAAACAAAATCAAATCTTACAAGATCTACAAATTAAAGTACAAGAAATCCCAAATTATTTCTTTGGAACGGAGTTGTGGGCAAAATGATAGAATTAAAAAATTTTCAACAAGATGTAGTCGATAAACTTTTGGCTTTTATAGCACCTGAATATGGTGTTAATAACTTGACGATTAAAGCGCCAACTGGAGCAGGTAAAACCATCATGCTTTTATCATGGATTGACGAATATATCCGTTCAACTGGTGATAATGTCGCTTTTGTTTGGTTCACACCAGGTGCAGGAGAGCTTGAAGAACAATCACAAGATAAAGCAAATAGCTTTTCAAGTATTAAGGCTCAATCTGTAGATGATGCGCTACTGAATGGTTTTGAACGAGGTTCAGCGACTTTTGTCAATTATGAACGTGTAGTCGGTAAAAAATCAAAAGCAATGCTTACTAATAGTGAACGAGATAATCTGGTTGATAAAATCGAAAAAGCTTTTCAAAATGACCGTCATTTTATCGTAATTATAGATGAAGCACATCGCAATGATACGAATAAAGCGCGTGAGATAATCTCACGATTCAAAGCAAAAAAAACGGTTCGTGTATCAGCAACAATTGATGATCCAAATACACCAGATATAATTGAGTTTTATGAAGTATTAGAAGAAGCGGTAATCGCATCTGGTTTGATTACAAAAGCGGTAGTGGTCAACGAAGAAATCGATACAAGTCTTGATGGAACAGATGAGTTCGTAATTTTATTTGATGCAGCCGAAAAGAAACGTCAACAAATTGTGGCTAGCTACATTGAAAATGGAGTAACAGATATTAACCCACTCGTACTGGTCCAACTTCCTGATGAATCTACACCCGATTTATCTTTACGTATTGAAAAGCATCTTCAAGAAACGATGCATAAAACGTATGAAGATGGCAAACTTGGTATCTGGCTTTCTGAACAAAAACGTAACGTCATTGATGTGAACAAACTTGATAATAAAGTAGAATACCTTATTATTAAACAAGCTATTGCGACAGGTTGGGATGCACCACGCGCTAAAATTTTAATTAAAATTCGTGAAAATATGGGAGAACAGTTTACAGTTCAAACACTTGGACGAATCCGCCGTATGCCACAACCATGGATAGGTCACTATAATGTTGATGTGCTTGATAATGCCTATCTTTATACTTTTGATACAGATTTCTTAAACGGGGTATTTGCACAAGGCGCAGCAGTTGCACCAACTCCATTATTAAATCTGAAAGATAAAGGTAAAAATTTAAAGCTGATTTCTGAACGAGTGATTAATTATGATGAAGTTCTGAATGAAAAAATGATTCTTAATAATATATATGTAGGATTGAAAAAACGTTTTAATTTTACAGATGATTTAGAGGCTAACAAACATATTCTAGAAACTAATGGTTATATCTTAGGGAACAAAATATTAACAACGTTCAAGCAGGGACGCTTTGACACGCTGAAAAATGTAGAAAATCTTATTGATCGAGAACGCTGGGTAGAAGCTGATTATCAAGATAATCGAATAGACTTACTCCATGCTTTCCACGAACTTGATCGTGTAATTCATTTACCAGTATCTAAAGTTGAAGCAATGCTTAAGCGTTTCTTCTTATGGCGAGGTTATTCTCTTGTAACTTCCATTTTAAAATTAGATGCGAATGAATGGACGGCATTCATTTTGAATAACTGGCGTGCTTTACGTGAAGAATTCAGAAAAATAGATGTGGCACAAGCGATTCAAGGAAGTCTTGATTTAGATAATATCCAAAAGAATGATTTTACGATTCCTTTGACAGAACGATATACGTATAATCCAAAATTGCCAGATACAAAAATGGTTCAAACTAATGTTTATCAAGGGTACACGACAGCATCTATTGCAGTTCGACCAAGTATTGTTGAACGTTTGATGGAACGCTGGCTTGAAGAACATTCGGATATTGTTGATTTTGTTTATAAAAACGGAGATAAGGGTCCTCAATATTTTTCACTTGTTTATAGAACTAACGGAGGAGTTTCACATTTTTACCCTGATTTTATTATCCAGATGAAGAATGGTGACATTTATGTTATTGAAACTAAGGGTGGTGAAGATGTTAAAGGTCGTGATAAAAACATCGATTCTTATGCACCAGCTAAATATGAAGCATTGAAGAAATACGCTAAGGAATACAATATCAAGTGGGCGTTTGTACGTGATATGAATGAGGAGCTTTTTTATCTTAATGGTGGCGAGTGGGTAGATGAGATGGTAGCTGATAAATGGCAGCCTATTATTAAACTTTTTGGATTTATAGAAGATAAAAATAGAACGTCAGAGATATGATATGGTAAAAGTAAAATTTACACCTAAATTCGATAGAACTTGTGATTTAATATATTCTTTGGCAGCAAAGAGAATTTCCTATAAATACGAAAAATGGGCAGAAAAGAAAAATAATATAAAAACTACTCATGGAGATTTTTATCCAGATAATCGCAATTTGTTTGGGAATATTTTGAAAGGCGATAATTTAGGTGATAACCCTTATCTAATTACACCCAAAATTTTACCTGTATTATTGAATGAGCTTGATTTTAATGATGAAAACGAAATATTTTGGGGCGAGGATGTTAAAATTTATTTAGAAGATTTATTTACTTGTTTGGTACTAGATATGAAAAATTATAGTGAGTATTCAAAACATTGGAGTGATTTTCAATTAGATAATGATGTGAAGATTAGAGATTTTTATCAAGAATACATTGTTGCCAAAACAGATAACTTCGAAAAGTTTTTAGATGATTTTGTTGATTTTACCTATAACACTTATAATGATTTTCGAATTGTTGAAATAGATGGAGTTTGTAAGATTACTGAACTAGATCAGTGTATAAGTTTAAAAAATAAAACAGAATTTCTTAGCTTTACCTACCTTCCTCAGAAAATTAAGATTTTAGCTGAAAAAATTGTTATTCCATTAATAGATAGTATAAGTCTAGAACGCTTACTAGATCAAAATAATATGCGAGATTAATAGAGAAACCTATAATTATATCACAAAAACCTTTGCAAGTTGCAAGGGTTTTTATTTTTGGCTATAAAAATGACCCTGGCACGAGAAAGACTTTGAAATGGCATAATCAGTTTATCAAAGAGGTCATGAACTCATTGATAAGAAAAATCTCTAATACTAGTCAGAGATAAAGAATGAAGTTACAAACCTAATTATAAATTTTATTAAAGCTAGTCGTAAATGACTATGAGGAGGATTATCAAGTATGTTATTAGGAAAACCAGAACTTTCTAAAGTGATTGTAGAAAATGTAATTAAGCCAAAGAGTGGTACTATTCAAACTGTAAGCAAGTCCCCACGCTATGCAGAATCAGGCGAAGCAATTCAGGGATCTGTTGCCAAAATATCTTGTCAGTTCGTTGATACTGAGTTAGCAAAACTTATCCAAAAATCTGGAGCAGATACTTCTGAACTAAAGACTTATCCACTTGAATTAGTCGGAAATGAACAAGATTTAATTGGTATTGAAGCAAACGATTTGATTGGTTCAGAAATCAAGTTGGATGATGCAAAAACTATGTTGAAATGGGAACAAGGCAGAAATGGTGGAGGGTGGCGAGGTTTAAAGCTAGTCTTAAATGTTTCAGAAGCAACAAATGAAAGCGAGAAAAAATAATGGATAAAAAAGAACTTAGCATTTGGGCATATCTTAACGAAATCGAATACTGCCTCCAAGATGAAACATTAAATAGAAAGCGTGCTTCGGAACTTATAGATATTGCTCGTGATATTTTGAAAGGTAAAGTAAAAGGCGATTTTGAGGACTGCGGAAAATGATAGAAAAATTTATCGAATGGTTTTCTCGCCTCCCCCCACTTGGAGGATTTCTGAGTAAATTGACCGTTGATGAAAATCAGGTACAGGTTGCTTATAAAAAACGTAAACTTTATATTTTGCTTACAAAGATATGGGCAATGATTACTTTCTTATTGTTGATTGTGTATAACTTTAAAAATGTGATTCCCAGCTTTTCAAAAGGAAGAATAATTTTTGACAATCAATCATTATACCTTATGTTACTCTTCGCACTCGTGATCATCATTGCAATTTCACTCTGGGAATATCTCCATTCCAAATACTCACCTATTGAAAAATGGAAACTTGAAAAATTGCTAAGAGGATTTACAGAGGAAAGCGACTTACTACGCCAACATGATAATTCGTTTAATCAGACAAAATCTGTTAAATGGATGTATTCAGCTACTGATGGTTTGGTTACTATTAAGCTCATGGCTGGTGGACACGTTAATGCAGAGATGGAGAAGGATATTACTCGTAGGCTACATGGATATTTTGTAAAGGAAACTAAAAGGTCTTGGATACTTGAAAATCGAAGAATTAAAGATGGATTGATTACAATGGTGTTTTCTCACGAAAAAGATGAAAGATTGATAATAGATGATATATCTAAAATACAGAAAACTAACGAGTTAAATATTAAGCTCACAAAACGCTTATCATGGACTACACGTCAGCCTATGGGACTGATAGTCGGTCCTACTGGTTCAGGAAAAACAAGTCTATTAAAAGGCTTAATCATTAGTTTTCTTGCCAGTAATTATAAGAATAAGATATTTACAATAGACGGAAAAGGAGCATTTTTAAGTGTTGCTATGAACCGCATTGGGAGAGTATCTACTGATGCGCAATCCTCTTTAGAACTAACTACTGAACTTTATCAAATTATGCAACAAAGATATGAAGAAATGAATGCTGATGTTGATTCTGAGAGGGATTTAACTCATGCAGAATTATTTAAACAGGGCTCAATTTTACTCATTGCAGAT
The DNA here is from genome assembly GCF_918814575.1 of Periweissella fabaria. GTDB lineage: Bacteria > Bacillota > Bacilli > Lactobacillales > Lactobacillaceae > Periweissella > Periweissella fabaria. The sequence continues at coordinate 89,483 of NZ_CAKKNS010000001.1, forward strand.
GAATTATTGTCACTTGTTGTAGAAATGCAAGCTAAAGATAAAATTTTAAAACCTGCTGAACGTATTTATCCACAATTTTACTCTAATTTAATGAGCTTAATTGTAAAAGGAAGACAAGTGTCAATATCAGTAGTTGTTAGTGGACAGATGATGCCAGCTTCTATATTACCAACAGAGGCAAGGGATTCTTTAGGATTAAGAGTAGCGTTAGGACGTATGTCGCAACAACAAGCTCAAGAGATATTTGGAGTGGGATTAAAAGATTTACCACGAGCGGATACTTCTAATTATGGGGGATTGATTTGGCTAGATGGACTTGATTGGGAAGCACCGAAACCCTTTTTAAGTCCTTACTATGATGATGAAAAAATACCGTTTAAAGAAACGTTATCAAAATTAGCTGAGGCTGAGGGCGGTGGCTTGCCACAAGCCAAGTGCCTCAGCTAGGACTTGCGTGTACTACTTGACATACACGCAAGATAAGCTGAATAGAACAAGAAAAGAGATTAAAGATGGTTGAATATAATTCAAAAGTTATTAGGTTCGATCATCATATAGAAATAATAAAATATGGTGAAAATCGAATAAGAACATTGGGTGGAAAAGTTAAATCTAATCGAAGGTTAAAATGCGTTGACAGTGAAGAAGCAAAACAACAACGAGTTTTAGAGCAAGCATATCGAATCAAAAGAAAAATCAAATATTATTGTCAAGCCAATGATTTTGATTTGTTTTGGACGCTTACACTTAATGATAGTAAGATAAATGCAAAAAAATATGTTTATTCAAGACAAAGGTTACAAGCATGGTTAAAGTATCAGCGTGAAAGGTATGGGAAATTTGCTTATCTTTTTATACCAGAATTGCATAAGTCGGGGAGAATACATTTTCATGGCGTAACGGGTGGTTTATCGCCACCACTTGTAGAGGCTCGTTATCCCAAAAATAATAGGCTCATCAAAAAGAAAGGTATTCAGATTTACAATGCTGAAAATTGGCAGAATGGATTTAGTACAGTTTCTAAAATTCAGCATAAAGAAAAATCTGCTAATTATATCACAAAATATATTACAAAAGAGTTGCTAGAAATGCCCAGTGCATTTCATCAACCTAGATACTTTGTAAGTCGAGGATTAAAACAACCTGAAATTTCTTATGTCGAGCTTACAGATAGCTATTTTAAAGATTTTAAGCCATCGTTTGTTGTTGGTGAAAAGAATTCACTTGAAAATAAATTTGAAGCCGATATTTCTATCTATCGAATGGATATTTCAGAAGATGGGGAACTGCTTCAAAATAGTCTTACAGAAACAGTCTGGAAGTTAAAACAAACAAAAAGCCCTGACGGCAATCAGGACTTCAAAAAATAATTTTGCAACGTCATTATATCATATTGCGGTATAAGTGACAGATCGAGGTGTAATATGAAAGTAAAGTTTGTACCAGTTGCTAATAGCCGTGCAGAATGGGGAAATAAAAGTGCAATTTTGCAACGCTATGAAGGATTAAATATCTATACGCTTAATCGTTGGATTTCAGAAATGCGTAATAATAAAAAGTTTAGATCTGGTGTTATCAATCCAACACATAAAATAGTATTTATTAGTTTTGAAATTTTTGAGGAATTTTTATACTGGAAACAATATGGCTATTCAAAAGTTAAGGCAAAATAACTGAGAAAATGATAAAATAGGATTGGCTAATCATAATTCTATTTTATCTTTTTTCTTATTGTAGCTTGGAAAGGATAAAATATGTATTTTGAAGAAAGAAAAAATAAAAATGGAGAGAGTTTTTATGTAGCTGTAGAGCGCTATATTGACCCTCTAACAGGGAAGAAAAAACGTGCCTCAGTCGTCTATCGGACTAATACTGTTCGAGCGAGAAGGCAAGCAGAACGAGAGCTAGTTGATAAGATTGATGACTTGATTTCAAAGAAACAAGGCTATTTTCAAGGGAAATCAATGTTAACTTTTTACGACTTAAAGAATAGCTGGTTTGATACTTGGAGAACAACTGTAAAACCTCAGACTGTAAAACGTGAAGAACTTGTGACTGATAGGCTTTCGGAGTTGATAGCTGATGATATTCTACTTGAGAAAATAACGCCACTATTAATTCAAAATTGCTTAAATGAATATCGAGAAAAATATCATTCAACGCATTCTACTATGCAACATATTAAATGTACGTTGAATAAAATATTCGATTACGGTGTTCTTCATAATGTAATTGCATTTTCGCCATCAAGAGTAGTAAAGCTTAGTGCTACTGTTGAAGAAAAGCGAGCAAAGAAAATTAGGCTCGAAAAGAAGTTTTTAGATGAACGAGAAGTTAAAGCTTTACTTTCTGAACTTAAAGGGAGTAGAAATCAAAATTATTACGACTTAGCACTGTTTTTAATTGGAACTGGTTGTCGAATTGGAGAAGCTTCGGCGTTGACTGAAACTGATATTGATTTTGAAAATCATTTGGTTACGATTGATAAATCTTTACAGGCTCATGATTTAAAAGTGGATGATTTTTATCTAGATACTACGAAAACCGAAGCAAGCGAACGAGTGGAACAACTTCCTGAATTTGTTATACAAGCCCTAAAAAGAGTGATTAAACGTAATAAGCAATTTGATAAGCATATGGAGAATTTCCCCTCAGAAGTTTTTAGAAAATCGGACTTTCTTTTCAAAACAGAATATGGAGTACCAATTACATCTCACAGTTTCAGGGAAATCTTAGGGCGTATAAATAAGGTGCTACAAATAGAGTGTCGAGAAAAGTATGGTTTTGAATGGATAAAAAATGCTGTTCCCCATAGTTTTCGTCATATCCATATTACGGTTCTACGTAACGATCCGACTGTGCCACTTAAAGAAGTTCAAGCACGCGTTGGGCATGTTCAAGTAGAAACAACAAATGGATACACTCATTTGATGAGTGATTCTCAAGAAAAATCAGTGGAAGCAATTAGTCGCTTCGTTGAAAAAATGGGCGTGAGTGAAAGTAAGGCGTAAAATCATATTTTTGCCCAAAAACTGCCCAAAAATAAAAAATAAGATTATCAAAGCTCGGAAAGCCTTGATACACAAGGAGTTATAAATATGAGTACAATACAATGGTATCCCGGACACATGGCGAAAGCCTTTCGGCAAATGCGCGAAAACTTACACCTTGTCGATATTGTTTTTGAACTCGTTGATGCACGGATTCCAAATGCATCACGTAATCCCCAATTGGATGAATTAATAGGAAATAAGCCACGATTATTAATCATGACTAAGACGGATTTAGCTGATCCAGGTGAAACTAAAAAGTGGTTAGCCTACTATCGCCAACAAGGAATTGCCGCAGTCGGGCTTGATTCACGCGATCATATGACACCTCAAGTAATTACCAAGGCGGCCAAACGCGTCTTAGCTGACAAGTTAGCACGTGATGCTGACAAAGGGATTAAAGATCAACCACTCCGAGCCATTGTGGCCGGAATTCCTAACGTCGGTAAATCAACGCTACTAAACCATTTGGTAACTAAAAATGTCGCTATTACCGGTGATCGGCCGGGGGTTACTAAAAAGCAACAATGGCTTCGGACGCCAACTAATCTCCAGTTATTGGATACACCAGGGGTGCTATGGCCTAAGTTTGAGGATCCAGAAGTTGGTAAACGCCTAGCAATCACGGGAGCGATTAAAGATACATTAATTGCTAAAGATGATGTTGCGTTAAGTTTAATTGGTTTTTTCCGTGAAGATAATCAACCAGCCTTGATTGCTCGGTATCATTTAGATGAAGATATTTTTGATCAGTTAAGTGATGTTGATATTTTATTACTAATTACCAAAAAACTCGGCTTTAAAGATGATTATGATCGAGCAGCTGAGCGGTTGTTACTTGATTTAAGACGTGGTCGCATATGTCAATACACGTTGGAAAAAGCCCCAATTACTAACGACGCTGATAATGATGGCGTTGAGGACGAAGATGCCGAAACAAACGATTAAAGTCATAAAAGCGCAATTAGCGATGGTGACATCACCAGACGATCAATTATTGATGACCTTAGCAGCTGATGAACGGCAAGGCGTTCAAGCAGCGATAGCTCAATGGCACCGAAATTATAATAAGTTAGTCGCTGCTAAAGCTGCGTTCCAAGAACATTTACAAATTGAACGGAAAGCCCATGCTAACGGATATCGATTAATTGCCGGGGTTGATGAAGTTGGCCGTGGACCGTTAGCTGGGCCAGTGGTCGCTGCAGCGGTCATCTTACCCCCAGATTTTGCCGTATTAGGGGTTAATGATTCCAAACAGCTTTCTGACAAAAAGCGGCGTGAATTAGCACCGCAAATCATGGAACACGCTTTGGCAGTTGGCTTTGGCATTGTTGATGCTAATGAAATTGATAAAATTAATATTTATGAAGCAAGTCGAGTTGCTATGAAACAAGCCGTTGAACAATTACAACCAAGTCCGGATTATTTGTTAGTGGATGCAATGGTTATTGATATGGATACGCCACAAGAAAAGCTTATCAAAGGGGATGCTAAATCCGCTTCAATTGGCGCTGCTAGTATTGTTGCTAAAGTTAAACGGGATGAAATCATGGCAGCATATGATGTTGAGTATCCAGGATATGGGTTTGCAAGTAATGCGGGATATGGCACTGCGACACATTTAGCCGGTTTAGCCGCCTATGGTGTTACACCAATTCATCGGCAAACTTTTGCCCCCGTCAAAAAATACCAGCAAGATTAAAATTAAATTAGAGGATCAACGTTGGTAGCATAAATATTTGGTTGACTGTGTTCTATGTGGTATAGTACACCTGTATATTGTTATCTTAATGTGGTAAAATTATGGAATGGTTGTTAATAATTTAGCCAACGTTAATAAAATTTAAAGCTGTGTTAAATTATAAGACAACACTTGTCACATACTAGGCGATGCCGTATGATAAACAAGGAAAATATTTCAAAAATGTTACCGTTTGATTGCAAATGATAACATTTTCGTTTTAAACTGAGTTAAGGAGGTCAGCGATGTTTAATTATATTGAGCAGCTACTCTCAAATAAAACCATCCGTTTCATAGCACAAACCATCTTTTACTTCATTGTTTTGATGTTCTTACTCTATATGTACGGGTATGCAGAACATGGTCAAGGTGGCTTTATCTATAACGAATTCTAACTATTAATAAATTATATATGTAAAGGAATGTCCAATGGTCGAAAATATTATTAAGACAATCGATATGTATGCCAGTACGCAACCAGATACGGTTGTATATGATTTCTTAGGAGCAACGCATACGTATGCCGATTTAAAAGCACAATCTGATAGTTTAGCAGCATACATCGAAACACTTGAATTACCAGCAAAGAGCCCGGTTCTTGTTTACGGTGGCCAACAATTTGAAATGCTAGTAAGTTTCTTGGCCCTTTCAAAATCAGGACATGCATATGTACCTGTTGACGTTGAATCTGCAGCAGATCGTATTACAGCAATTTTAGAAATTGGTGAACCGGCGGCAATTTTAGCAGTTGATACATTACCTGCACAAATTGAAATTCCAAGTGTACCAGTCATTAACTTTGACGAATTAAAAAGTCACATGAATGCTAATGACACGTATGATATGACACACCCTGTCCAAGGTGATGATACTTACTATATTATCTTCACTTCAGGTACGACAGGTAAACCAAAAGGGGTCCAAATTTCGCACACGAACTTGCTTTCATTCACTAACTGGATGATTACGGATGATGAATTTATGGTTCCTGACCAACCACAGATGTTAGCCCAACCACCATACTCATTTGATTTATCAGTTATGTACTGGGCCCCAACCTTAGCTAAGGGGGGAACATTGTTTGCGTTACCAAAGGATATAATTAGTGATTTCCAAAAGTTATTTGCTTACTTGCCACAACTACCAATGCAAGTGTGGACTTCAACACCATCATTTGCTGAAATGGCAATGTTGTCTGAAGATTTCTGTGCTGAAAAAATGCCTAGTTTAACCCATTTTTACTTCTGTGGTGAAGAATTAACGGTTAAGACTGCCCAAAAGTTGCACACTCGTTTCCCAGAAGCCCGGATTATCAATTCATATGGTCCAACGGAGGCAACGGTAGCCTTATCAGCTATTGCAATTACGGAACCAATGTTAACTAGTGGTGAGCGTTTACCAATCGGGTTACCAAAACCTGGTTCAACAACCGTCATTCTTGATGAAGATGGTAATGTGTTACCAGCTGGTGAACAAGGTGAAATTATTATTGCCGGTCCGAACGTCTCAAAAGGATACCTTAATAATCCAGAAAAGACAGAAGCAGTTTTCTTTGAATATGAAGGACAACCAGCATACCACACTGGTGATTTAGGTAGCTTTGATGCTAACGGTGTGCTTCAATATGGTGGCCGGATGGACTTCCAAATCAAATTTAATGGTTTCCGCATTGAATTAGAAGAGGTTTCACACGTCTTAAACTTATCACCATACATCAAGTCTGCAGTGGCGGTACCACGTTACAATAAAGAACACAAAGTTCAACAGTTGTTAGCGTATGTGGTTGTTAAAGAAGACGTTGATGCCAGTGATAACTTAGCTTTAACAAAAGCAATTAAAGAAAGTCTCAAGGACTTGATGATGCCATACATGATGCCTTCACGCTTTATTTATCGTGAAGACTTACCAATTACACCAAATGGTAAAATCAACATTAAGAGCTTGATTGCTGAGGTGAATAATCGATGATGCAAGGTTTAATTCAATGGCTGCAGTCGCTTCCTAACTGGCAACCATATGGCGAACCGAAATACTTTGCATTTTTACTCGCATTCTTAATTCCAATTGTGGTTGCAATGTTTTTTGGCCGCCGCTTAAAGATTTATCAATCACTAGTTTCATTAGGATTTATTGTGGTGATGTATACTGGGGCTAGCTATCATCAGCTCTTTGCCTTAGTAGCATATGTAATTTGGCAAACTATTATCGTTTTTGCATATCATGCTTATCGCAAAAAATACGATACGTTTCCTATTTTTGCTGGTGCAGTATTTTTAGCGATTTTACCGTTGATATTTGTTAAAGTAACGCCGGCTATTAATGACGGTAATATGTCGTTACTCGGATTCTTAGGAATTTCGTACTTAACATTCCGTTCCGTAGCAATGATTATGGAAATGCGTGATGGCGTGTTAACCGAAATTAAGTTAAGTACGTTCTTACGCTTTATGTTATTTATGCCAACTATTTCATCCGGGCCAATTGATCGCTATCGGCGCTTTGAAGAAGATTACGATAATGTACCAACGCGCGAAGAATATTTAGACTTACTTGAAAAAGCCGTTTGGTATTTAATGTTAGGGTTCTTTTACAAGTATGTGTTAGCATACTTCTTTGGAACAATTCTATTAGCACCGTTAAAAGTTGATGCTTTAGCGCAAGGTGGGTTCATGAACTGGCCAACCGTTGGGGTTATGTACGCTTATGGATTTGATTTATTCTTTGACTTTGCGGGCTATTCATTATTTGCCGTCGCAATTTCATACTTAATGGGAATTAAAATTCCGATGAACTTTAATCAACCATTTAAGGCTGCTAGCATTAAAGATTTCTGGAATCGTTGGCATATTAGCTTGAGTTTTTGGTTCCGTGATTTTGTCTTTATGCGCCTTGTATTTGTTTTAGTAAAGAACAAAATTTTCAAAAATCGGAATGTTACCTCAGGGGTTGCGTACATTCTTAATATGTTAATCATGGGATTCTGGCATGGGGTAACGTGGTACTATATTTCGTATGGTCTATTGCATGGTATTGCAATGGTGCTTAATGATGCATGGTTACGCAAGAAGAAGAAAGTTAATAAGGAACGCCGCTTGGCAGGTAAAGGGCCACTTCCAAGTAATAAGTGGACAACTGCTTTAGGGATTATTGTTACTTTCCAATTTGTGATGTTTAGTTTCTTGTTATTCTCTGGTTTCTTAAATCAGTTATGGTTCCACAATATTAAATAGTTAAAAACGAAAGAGGTTTAAAATAATGGACATTCAAGCAGAATTAATTGAAATGATTGATGACTTATTCATGGAAGATATTACAGATATCATGGATGAAGATTTATACAATGCAGGTATTTTGGACTCAATGGGTACAGTTGAATTAATTGTAGCTATGGAAGAAAAATTTGGTATCAAAGTACCAGTATCAGAATTGGGTCGTGATGACTGGAATACTGGTAACAAAATTGTTGCCGGAATCAAGGGGTTAAAGAATGCTTAAGCGATTAGCTTTAATTTTTGGGCCAGTCATTGCAGCCGTGGTTTTGGTGCTTGCAGTGCTGTTTGTTGGTCCATTTGATAAGCACAAGCATAATTTAGCTACTGAAGAACAAGCCGCGGTATCATTATCACCAACCGTCTTTCGGCAAGCGCATTTAAAACAAATGGCGTTGTCAGATGAAGATCATCGTTTTGTCCCATTTTTTGGTTCAAGTGAATGGAATCGGATGGATGCATTCCACCCGGCAATTTTAGCCCGGGCGTACCATCGTGATTATCAACCATTCTTACTTGGGCAAAAAGGGGCCGAAGCTTTGACTCAATACTTTGGAATGCAACAGATTAGTAAAGAGATGCACCACAAGAAAGCGGTATTCTTTGTGTCACCACAATGGTTTACCAAAGCTGATCAACAAGGTGCGGCCTTCCAATTTTATTTTAGTAAGTCACAAGCACTGGCCTTTTTAAAAAATCAAACCGGAACATATGCTGATCGGTATGCGGCAAAGCGATTATTGAAAACTTATCCCAACGTACCATATCGTGATTTGATTCAAAAGGTAGCGGATGGGCAAAAGTTATCAACGCTTGATTTACAGTATGTTAAATTAACACAAACCGTGCATGATAATGAAGATGCCTATTTCTCACGTTATGATATTGGTGATAACCTCAAGAATCGTGTAATTCCTAAGGTCAAAGAATTACCACAACCATATAATGCTGAGCAATTAGATGCTAAAGCGGTGGCATTAGGTGAATCACAAACTCGGAATAATAAGTTTGGTATTCTTGATAATTTCTTTACAAATCGGATTGGCCGAACTTTCCCAGCATTGCGGAATGCGCAAGCACACTTTGATTATACGCAATCAGCTGAGTATAGTGATTTCCAACTTGATTTAGATCAACTTGCTAAAACTCATACCAATGCGATCTTCGTAATTCCACCAGTTAACTCTAAGTGGGCTAAGTATACGGGATTAAATCAAGGTATGTATCAAGCTGCCGTACGTAAAATTAAGTATCAATTAACCTCTCAAGGGTTTAATAATGTCTTAGATTTATCACGCCGCGGGAATGAACCATTCTTTATGGAAGATACCATTCACCTTGGGTGGCGTGGTTGGTTGGCCTTTGATCACGGTGTTGCACCGTTCCTTGAACATGAACAACCAGCACCAACATATCATTTAAACAATCATTTTATTTCACAAGACTGGAATAATTTTGATCCGATTAACAATGATGTAACAACATTTAAATAAGTATGCAAAAAGACAGATATTATCGATAGATAATATCTGTCTTTTTTTACGTTTAAAAAGAAGCTTTTAACGAATGAAAAAATTTTTTGTCCTAATTATGTTTGCTTTTTTTGTAAAATACCCGTAATTTTTTTGATGGTATGTAAATATTTATAGTAAAAAACAAAGTTATTGTGTAAGATAAAGTTCGTGACAAAAATTTAAGAAAGAACAGGTACGTTATATTGGATAAAAAGGTTTTGCCCGTGATTGAGTTTAAGAATGTTGGATTATCATTTGATAATAATACAATTTTAAAAAATGTTAGCTTTGAAATTGAAGCAGGTCAATTTTATACCTTGTTGGGTCCTTCAGGATCCGGTAAATCAACTATTTTAAATTTAATTTCCGGTCAATTATCTGCTGATGCAGGTGAAATATTGTTTGATGGAAAAGTTATTAATAATATTCCAGCTGAGAGTCGGAGAGTGAATACAGTTTTTCAAAACTACGCTCTTTTTCCAAATATGACCGTTTTTGATAATGTTGCTTTTGGACCTAAATTAAAAAAATTACCAAAAGACACTATCAAAGCGAAGGTACGTGAAATGCTCGCGTTAGTAAAACTAGAAGCATTTGAAAATCGTGCCATTCAGGAATTGTCAGGAGGTCAAAAACAGCGCGTTGCAATCGCCCGCGCTCTTGCTAATGAACCTGACGTCCTCTTACTTGATGAACCATTATCGGCACTTGATTACAAGCTCCGTAAACAAATGCAATCAGAACTCCGGGCGATTCAAAAACGCTTAGGGATTACTTTTATTTTTGTAACCCATGATCAAGAAGAAGCCCTAGCAATGTCAGATTGGATTTTCATCATGAATGATGGCAAAATTCAACAAAATGGGACCCCAGTTGATATTTATGATGAACCAATTAATCACTTTGTAGCTGATTTTATCGGTGAAAGTAACATTGTTAATGGGGTGATGAAACAAGATTACCTCGTTAATTTTGTGGGTAAAGATTTTGAAAATCTTGATGCTGGTATGCGGCCAAATGAAGCTGTTGAAGTAGTCTTACGTCCAGAAGATTTAGATTTAGTACCAATTGAACAAGGTAAATTAGTGGTGACAATTGCTGATCAATCATTCCGTGGTGATTTTTATGAAATTACAGCCATTGATGATGATGGTAATGAATGGAAAGTCCAAGCTACTAATCCAAGTTCAGTTGGTGCCCGCGTAGGATTAGACTTTGGTCCTGAAGATATTCACGTTATGCGCTTTAATGAATCGGAAGATGACTTTGATGCTCGTATTGAAAGCTATGAGGGTGAATAATGAAAGATAATTCACGTGCAAAAATCTTTTTTGCGATTCCATATATTAGTTGGTTAGCGGTCTTTGTTATTGTACCAATTGGCTTATTAATTTACCAAAGTCTAACAAATGTCCAAGGTAGTTTTACGCTAGCTAACTTTCATGAATTTATTACGTCTAACGTTTATTTACCAATGGCGTTTAATTCCGTTTTTTATGCCTTAATCATTACGCTAATTACATTTATGATTAGCTTTCCGGCGGCGTATGTTTTAAGTCATTTAAAACACCGTCAATTATGGCTAATGTTGATTATCTTACCAACGTGGATCAATGTGTTATTAAAAACATATGCTTTTTTAGGCCTTTTGAGTAAAAGCGGGATTATTAATCAATTATTTTCAACATTTGGCTTGGGGACCCACAACTTATTGTTTAACCATGTAAGTTTTATTTTTGTAGCGGTCTACTTAGAATTACCCTTTATGCTTTTGCCAATTTATAATTCAATCAATGAAATTGATCCAGATATTTTGAAGGCCAGTCGGGATCTAGGTGCCAAACCAATTAATACGTTAAGCCAATTAGTATTTCCATTGTCTATTAATGGGATTAAATCGGGAATTCAAGCCGTATTTATTCCAAGTTTGAGCTTATTTATGTTAACAACCTTAATCGGTGGAAATAAAGTCATGACACTTGGTTCGGCGATTGAATTACACTTTATCGTCACGCAAAACTGGCACATGGGGTCAACAATTGCCATTATTTTAATTTTAGCAATGGCAGTGACAATGTACTTTACACGGGAACGAGGTAAGCGAAAATAATGCAAAAAAAATTATTAGGGAATAGTTACTTATTGCTAGTAATGATTCTGCTTTATATTCCAATTATTTTTTTAGTGGTGTACTCATTTAACGGTGGGACCATCATGAGTGGCTGGGGGGGCTTTTCATTTGTCCACTATCAAGAACTTTTTGCTGATACCCGCTTGTTGAAAATTTTGTTGGATACGTTTATCTTAGCTATCTCTTCGGCAACGATTGCGGCGTTTATTGGAACGGTAGGAGCGTTATTTTTAGACGGAATTCAAAACAAAAAAACACTGAACACGTTTTTGTCATTTAATAACGTTTTATTAGTATCACCAGACGTCACAATTGGGGTTAGCTTTTTAATTCTATTCACAATTTTAGGCTTTTCATTAGGCTTTGTAAGTGTGTTAGTTTCCCATATTGCGTTTTCAATTCCAATTGTTTTATTGATGGTGTTACCACGTTTACGAGAAATGGATAACACATTAGTGATGGCCGCTCGTGATTTAGGGGCTAAACGGGGGACAATTTTGTCACAAATAGTCATTCCCGAAATCTGGCCAAGTATTATGGCGGGCTTCTTACTGGCCTTAACATATTCACTAGACGACTTTGCCGTGACTTTCTTTGTTACTGGAAATGGGTTTAGCACATTATCAGTGGAAATCTATTCACGGGCCCGTCAAGGGGTTAGTCTGGAAATTAATGCGTTATCAGCCTTAATGTTTGCTGTTTCGTTATTATTAGTATTTACGTACTATTTATATACTACGTATGCTGATAAAAAAGCACGTTTAACGAAATAAGGAAGGGGACTAGCAATATGAAAAAAATTATCCCATTTATGGCAATGATGATTGCCGTATTAGTCGTGCTCGTTTTGGGCCAAAATTGGTTAGCACAAATTAATAAACCACCGATTAAAGCGGCAAATACAAACCAAGTTTTAAATATTTATAACTGGGGCGATTATATTGATCCGGCATTATTGGCTAAGTTTACAAAAGAAACCGGCTACCAAGTGAACTATGATACTTTTGATTCCAATCAAGCGTTAGAAACAAAAGTTAAACAAGGTGGGACGCACTATGATGTTATTTTTCCCAGTGAATATTTGGTCAGTAAAATGACGCAAGAAGGGTTACTTGCAAAACTAGATTATACAAAAATTCACGGTTTTAATAACTTATCAAAACACCTTTTAAATCAACAGTACGATCCACATAATGAACATTCATTACCATATTTTTGGGGAACAACCGGGATTATGTATAATGACCAAGTTTTTCATGCTAATCAGTTAGATTCATGGGGCAAATTATGGAATCCGGCATTTAAAGATCAATTATTATTAATTGATGGCCCCCGTGAAATGCTACAACCGGCTATGCAGGCATTAGGCTATTCATTGAATACAGAAAATCAAGCGCAAATTAAGCAAATTTATAATAAGTTTGTGGCCTTGGCACCTAATATTCGGGGAATCGTGACTGATGAAAAGAAGCAATTAATGATTAACGGTGATGCCAATGTTTCCGTGACTTATAATGGTGACGCCCAAGTGGTTATTGATGCTAACCCGCATGTTAAATTTTTGATTCCAAAAGAAGGCGGGCCAATTTGGACTGATAATATGGCCATTCCTAAGAATGCCAACAATAAAAAAGCCGCCTATGCATTTATTAACTTCATGTTGAATTCTAAAAATGCGGCACAAAATGCGGAATATGTGGCATATAGTTCACCTAATCAAGCCGCCTTAAAATACTTGCCCAAAAGTATTACACACAATCCAGTGTTATACCCACCAGCAAGTCAATTAAAAGATGCGCAACATTATAATAATCAACCACTACGTTACTTCAATGAGTACAATGAAGTATACTTAGACGCAAAAACGCAAGTATCATTAAATGGGGGTCTCAAATGACAACTAAATATGTAAAGTCAAATTATATTTTTGATGTTGAAACGAAAAAAACATTTGCTGGAGTAGTAGTAATTAAAGATACTAAAATTGCAGCTATTTTGGACGCAGTACCAGGGGATGTTACCGCTAGTGATATTCTTGATTACACTAATCAAATGCTAATTCCTGGCTTCATTGATCCACACCAACATTTGAATAAGGCTTCGTTATTTAATGCGGGGATTATGAATTTTGTAAGTGGTGCATCAGTCAGTGAAGTTACCGCTAAGTTAGCTAAAGTTAATGCATATCATGGTTGGAAAATCGCTTCAGGCTTTTATCCGAGTGAGTTTGGCCCGGTGCCAACCCCAACTAAAGCGGATATTGATCAAGTTGAACCAACTAATCCAGCGGTCTTGCTATCGGGTGATGGTCACACCGCGTGGTTGAATTCAGCTGCGTTGGCTCAAGTCCACGTTGACGATGCAGATGTCCAAACATTTGGCGGTACGGCCTATAAAGATGGTAGTGATTTTACCGGTTTCTTTGAAGAAGGTATCGCGGTCCACGTGGTTGCCCAAGTATTTGCAGCGATGAATATCGAACGACCACAATTATATTTGGATTATGTTAAATACATGAATTCAATGGGAATTACAGGGCTGGCGGATATGGCAAGTACCGGTGCTTCTGACGATGATTTTGTCTATGAAGATGTGCATGCAGCGATTGCTGATGAAGTAACCGCACGGGTAAGTATTTTCCCAGCGATGCAAATGCAACACACCCGTATTAATAAAATTAAAGCGATGTTTGCTGACAATCAACGAGTTATTTTAGGTGGTGGTAAGCAGTTTTATGATGGTGTGACTAGTACGCAGACCGCTTACTTAAAAGCACCTTATCCAGGATCTAGCACCCATTGCGGCGAACCACTCTTACCGAATGAAGTTTTACATGATTTAATCTTCAAAGCCAATCAAATTGGGCAACCAATTCGGGTACATGCGATTGGTGATCAAGCTGTCCACAACACATTAATTTATTTTGCAGCGGCTAATGTAAAGTATCCGTTACCAGCCGGTAAAGTAAATACAATTGAGCATTTGGAAGTGTTTGATCCTACTGACATAGACTTAATCCGTGATACAAAGGCGATCGTATCAGTGCAACCAAGTCATGCGTTAATTGAATATGACACTCTAGATGCGGAAGTGGGACCTGAACGTAGTAAGGAGATGTTTCCAACTAAAGATTTCCTAGATGCTGGTGCCACATTAGCGTTTGGAACCGATGCACCAGTTGTGCTCGATACAACACCATTACAATCAATCTTTTTTGCAACTACTCGTCGTACGTTGGCCAATCAAGTAGATGATTGCTTCCGACCAGAGCAAGCGATTGATACGGCAAGCGCGTTAGTTGCGCATACATTGAATGCTGCTAAAGCAATTCAACGGCAAGATATCGGCGCGATAAAAGTTGGTAATTATGCCGATTTAGCAGTTTTAGATACCAATATTTTAGATATTCCAGTAACTGATTTATTACAGGTTAAAGTAAGCGCAACCTTCTTTAACGGTGAATTAGTATTTGAAAATTAATCTAGTGTCAACTAGTGGCTTAAAAGTAATCGAATGCTTGTAAGCCACTTTTTTTATTAGATGCGGTATATTTTATTTAAAGGGGATGACGGAATGACAACTTGGTATTTAAAAAGTAATAAAATATTTGATAGTGTAACGGCCACGACGTATGCAGGTGTCTTGACGATAACTGGCGAGCGAATCACGGCGATTGAACGTACTAGCACACCAATCCTAGCAACTGATACCCCCGTGGTTGATTATGGAGATCAATTAGTCTTACCAGGCTTTATTGATGCACACCAGCATATTTATTTATCTGCTTTAGTGCACGCACAAGTTTTGCATTACGTCAGTGGAGTAACCCCAGCTGATGTCGCACAACAAGTCACACAATTAACAAGCAAAAAGGGCTGGAAATTAGGTATCGGGTTTTATGCAAGTGAATTTCCCCAGCAACAAACACCGACGGCCGCTGATTTGGATAGATTAGACGCACATACACCAATCATGGTTATTGCCGGCGATGCGCATTCAGTATGGTTAAATAGTGCCGCAATGGCAACAATTGATATACCAATGTTGGTGGCTGCAAACTATGGTGGTCAAGCGGTTCAACGTGATGGCCAATATACCGGTTTCTTTGAAGAGGGCATTGCAATAGCCATTTTGGCCCAAGTGCTTAAGGGACTTTATCCGCCAACGCCGCAATTGTATTTAGAGTATGCAATGCATTTGAATACTATGGGGATCACAGGAGTTGCAGATTTAGCATTATCAGGATCGGCTCCTGATGATTTAATTTATCCAAATGTGTATCAACAAATCAAAGCAACGAGTACGCTGCGAACATCAATTTATCCAGCGATGCGCCCCGATATTACTAAAATTAAGCAAATTAGTACGGAATTTTCAGACGAAAAGCGGATTCAATTTGGGGGTGTCAAACAATTTTATGATGGCGTGACCAGTACCCAGACGGCGTATTTGAAGCAACCGTATCCAAAGAGTGATGTAAGTGGTAGTCCGCTTTTACCACAGCAAACCTTGTTTGATCTTATTATGACTGCTAATCAACATGGTTGGCCAATTCGTGTTCACACAGTCGGGGATGCCGCAGTTTGGCAAACATTAACCGCTTTTGCTGCTGCTAATCAGCGTTATCCGCTACCAGCAGGAAAGGTAAATACCTTGGAGCATTTAGAGTTAATTGATCAAGCTGATTTACAGTTAATCGGTGCATCCCAAGCGATATTATCTGTTCAACCAAGTCATGCTTTAATTGGTTATGAGACGCTTGATTTAGAAGTGGGACCGCAGCGGGTTAATAATATGTTCTTATTTAAGGATTTTATAACGGCTGGGGCCCAATTAGCCTTTGGGACAGATTCACCAATTGTGATTGATAATACACCGTTAGAGACGTTGTTTTACGCTACTACTCGGCGGACATTAGCTAACAACGCGCAGGCTGTCTTTAAACCAACGCAAGCCTTACCAATGACGACGGCTATTTTAGCTCACACTAAATATGCCGCCCAAGCAATTGGTCGGACGGATATTGGGACAATTGCAATTGGTAAGTTTGCCGACCTAGTTGTTTTAGACACAGATATTTTGACAATTTCACCAACTGCGTTATTAGATGTTAAAGTTATGGCAACCATTTTTAATGGACAACAGGTCTTTAAAAACGATAATAAATAATTAATTTTTATCATAGGATGGTTCTTAATTTGGAGCCGTTCTATTTTTTTGTTATAATAAGTGCTCGGATAACAATACAGCTTTTACCTTAAATAAAGGGTATAATTAAGATATTAAAGATAAAAGTGTATGAACTAATTAATATGTATTTAATTATTTTAAGTACGTTGGAGGAATAACATGCAAACAAAGGGAATAATGCGCGGAATTTACTATTGTATTATTTTAACGTTATTGGCTTTAGATATTTTATGTTTCTTATGGTTAGGCTTAAATGTGCTAACGGCAACCGGGGGAGTCTCATTATTTGCTGCCAGTTTTGATGAACAAATATTTGTTTATGTCGGGGCTGCTTTAATTATTTGCCTTGCCTTACAATTTGTATTAGCGTGTCTTGATGTTGATGTTTTTATTGGGGTATTATTGACTATTATTTCAGTCGCCTTAATTATATTTGGGGCTTATACGTGGCCAATTGATCAGTCAGCATTTACCATTTGTGTAGCACCAACCGTGTTGTTTTTGTTATTAACAACCCATGTGTTAAAGAAAGGTGAATAAGCTAGCGGTCTAATTTAGCTAGTTGAAAATAAAGCACAAAAAGTCTTGGGAAATTTATTTTTCAGGGCTTTTTTTGTATTTTGTAGCAACTATGTGCATAAAATTCTAATTATCTGCATACGTATTCACATGAAAGGTGATTTTAACTACTTAAAGTCCGCCATGACTATGCTATAATATTAGAAAATGTGCTTACATAAGGAGACCCAGCTATTTTGAAAGAGAAGATATTCAAGATTGAGAATGCTGAACAACAAGTTGGTTTATTAGGCGCCCAAGATAGTTTTTTATTGTTACTAGAGGAAGGTATTGGAGTTAAACTTCGTGCGTTTGGTGATGAAATTAAAATTAACGGTGATGATGAACCGGTTGATACCACGTATGATATTTTACGGCAATTAGCCCACTTGATTAAATCCGGCGTTAAGATCAATGCAACCGATGTTGTTAGTGCCATAAAAATGGCCGAACGTGGAACGTTAGAGTATTTTCAAGATTTATACTCAGAGACTTTAATCCGGGATGCTAAAGGGCGTCCAGTACGGGTTAAAAACTTTGGTCAACGACAATATGTGCAAGCAATTCGGAATAATGACATTACCTTTGGAATTGGCCCAGCCGGAACTGGTAAGACCTACCTAGCGGTTGTGATGGCAGTGGGAGCACTCAAACGAGGCGATGTCGAACGCATTATTATCACTCGACCAGCAGTTGAGGCCGGTGAATCATTAGGGTTTTTACCGGGGGATTTAAAAGAAAAAGTTGATCCTTATCTACGCCCCATTTATGATGCCTTACATGCCATTTTAGGTAAAGAACATACAGAACGGTTAATGGATCGAGGCACTATTGAAATTGCACCATTAGCATATATGCGTGGTCGGACATTAGATAATGCGTTTGTCATTTTAGATGAAGCTCAAAATACGACGACAATGCAAATGAAAATGTTTTTAACCCGGTTAGGTTTTGGGGCGAAAATGTTAATCAATGGTGATATTTCACAAATCGATTTACCACGCGGCGCAAAATCAGGTTTAAAACAAGCCCAAGCGGTCTTACAAAATGTCCGCCGAATTGAATTTGTGGAATTTGCCGCTGCCGATGTTGTTCGTCACCCCGTTGTTGGTTTAATTATCAACGCCTATGATAAGTATGAAACAGAAAGTACAGGAAATAATTAATGGATTTAGCGTTAATCGATAATACTCAAGAACATGTTAGTGAAGCTCATCAAAAGCTTGTAAACGATGTTTTGATGTTTGCTGGTGATTACTTAAAGTTACCAGCTGATACTGAAATGTCAGTCACTTTTATGAATAATGCTGAAATTCAAAAGTATAACTTTGAATATCGCGGTGTTGATAAACCAACGGATGTAATTAGTTTTGCGATTGAAGAAGATGATGAAGATGAATTTGCACTAATCATGGATGAAGAGATGTCAGCTGATTTAGGGCATAATATCGGTGATATTTTAATTTCGATGGATAAAGTTGCTGAACAAGCGGAATTTCTAGGTCATAGTTTTGAACGAGAACTTGGTTTTTTAGCGGTTCATGGCTTTTTACACTTAAATGGCTATGACCACATGGAAGCTGATGAGGAACATGAAATGTTTACCTTGCAAAAGGAGATTTTAGATGCATTTGGACTCGCACGATAAACACATCACCCCAGGACAACCGCAAATTGACAAGAATCAAAATTTTCGCCAGTCTTTTGGGCACGCAATTGGTGGTGTGTGGTTGGTGATTAAAAAAGAACGCAATATGCGCTTTCATTTATTAATGAGTATCATCGTTGTTGCGCTGGGATTATGGTTTAAAATCGGGCGTTCCGACTGGCTCTGGATTTCGGTGGCTATTTTTTCAGTTATTACCGCTGAATTCTTAAACACAATTGTTGAATCAATTGTTGATTTAGTTGTCGGAAAAAGTTATCATATATTAGCTAAGACGGCCAAAGATGTTGCGGCTGCTAGTACTTTAGTTGCTGCATTCTTTGCGGTCGTAATTGGCCTAATTATTTTTGAACCATATATCTGGTTCTTATTGTCGCCAAAATAGAAGATGTCCGGAAAATCCGGGGATAAGAAGAGGATAAAATGAGCGGAAAAGAATTTAAATCAGGATTTGTTGCAATTGTTGGTCGGCCAAATGTTGGTAAATCAACCTTGCTTAACCACATTGTTGGTGAAAAAGTTGCCATCATGTCAAACAAAGCCCAAACAACACGGAATAAAATCCAAGGAATTTACACGACCGATGAGGAACAAATCGTGTTTATTGATACGCCTGGAATTCACAAGCCTCACAATAGCTTAGGTGATTTTATGGTGAAATCAGCTTTATCAGCTTTACATGAAGCCGATGCAATTTGGTTTGTGGTTAATGCCGATGAAGAACGTGGTCGTGGGGATGACTTTATTATTGAACGCTTGAAAGAAGTTTCAGGGACACCAATTTACTTAGTAATTAACAAGATTGACTTGGTACACCCAAATGACTTGTTACCAATTATGGAAAGTTACCGTGAAGCGCTTGATTGGAATGAAATTTTCCCAATCTCAGCCCGTTCAGGAGCGAACGTACCAGAATTACTTGAGACAGTTGCTAATGAATTGACAGCCGGTCCGCAATATTTCCCAGCTGATCAAATTACAGACCACCCAGAACGATTTGTTATTGGGGAGTTAATTCGTGAAAAGATTTTACAATTAACTAGCCAAGAAGTACCACACTCAGTTGCCGTTGTGATTGAAAAAATCGAACGTGAAACTGAACAAAAGGTTCAAATTCAAGCAACAATCGTGGTGGAACGACCTGGTCAAAAGAGTATTATTATCGGAAAACAAGGTGCGGTTATTAAACAAATCGGAATTCGTGCTCGTAAAGATATTGAACGCTTACTTGGTGATCGTGTTAACTTACAATTGTGGGTTAAGGTTGAAGATCGCTGGTTGGATAAACCACAAGCACTTCAATCATACGGTTACTCTGAAGAAGATTATTAATAGTAAGGAAATGATTCCACTTGATGTAAAATCAAGTGGGATTTTTCGTGTTTGCATATTTCAAAAAAGTTATTTGAGTTGAAGATAATTGATAGATATAGAAAAATTATATTTAAATTTGTAAAAAATTATTAATAATCATTGATATATAATTAGTTTATCAAGTATAATAATTAAGTTTGCAGATACAAAATAAATAATGAGAAGAGAGAAAATGATTAAGATTTTTAGTGGTAACGATATAGAAGAGATAGTTAAAGAAATTGATGAATGGATGATTAATAATCATGCTTCATTTTACGGTTCAAAGCCAATTCGCAAGCGTGACTTACCTGATGGTAGTTTTGAATTTACCGTCAACATCAAATTATAATACCTTTTTGTGTGCATTTTGATAAGTTTAAGATAATCCTTGTAATATAAAATAATTATAAAAATGGGTAAAAGCACTCCACTTGCTAATTTCGAGCTTAAATTAATGAATTGTAGTACGAAATTGAAGTTTTTTTTCATAAATTGAGTTATTATATGTATAGCATAGTACTTAGGGGGTTGTTCAAGCAGGAATGCGCGATGATCAAGGTAATATGTAATTGCTTGCGTAACTGTAATAAATTTAATTAAATGATAATTTTCAAGATAATATGATACTTTGTATTATTCGTGTAAAATATCTGAAATATTACTGTTTAATTGATTTGATATAAATAATACGTAGACAAAGATAAAAAGATTCCGGTATTAATTTATCAAAGTTAAAGCAGACAAAGTAATGTCTGAATTAATTGAGCGATACTGAAATTGAAACAAAGGATTTGTGGGGGAATTATAATGGACTGGTTCTTAAATTTGGATGCTGAAACACAATTGTTTATCAAAAACTTTATGGTGTCATCAGGGTCACTAAAACGTTTAGCCGAAATTTACGGTGTTAGTTACCCAACGGTACGATTACGATTGAATCAGGTGATTTATCGTATTCAGATGTTAGATGAACAAAATACACCATCGTTTGAAGCTAAAGTAATGCACATGGTCGAAGATAATCGACTAACGTTAGAAACAGCTAAACAAATTATCGAAGATTACAAAGATGAATTTGCAGACGTTAAATAATATTCGAAAAAGTCTATTTAAACAAAGAATGCAATGTCGTTCTTTGTTTTTTTGTTGTAAGAAATTAAATAATATTTCGAACGCCCTTACTTAAATGCTATACTTGAGAACATACCATTGGGACAAAAAGTGTAAAAGGGGAATTGGCATTGTATGTTGAGATTTAATGACGCCAATCGGTATCGTTGGCGGACGTTTGGCTTTAATTTATTAATTATTTTAGGTTTTACGTGCTGCACATTTGGTGCAGTTTTTTTTAGAGGTAAAACATTAATTGCAAATAGTGATGCGATGAATCAGCATGTGCAAGTTTTTGGACAATTTCATGACTATTTAATAACTTTTATGCAACATCCCCATTCGTTTGGAACTTGGGATTGGGCGTTGAGCAATGGGACCGATTGGTTTAATGCGTTTAGCTATTATATTTTAGGTGATCCATTAGCTTATTTGATGTTGTTTTTTAATCAGCAAAATACGATTTTAGGATATGAAATGATTATCTTATTACGGTATATCCTAGCGGGCTTAGCGGTCGGATATTGTGCTATTAAATTTGGAATTTCACGGCAATGGTCGGGTATTGTTATTATTACGTATTTAGCAAGTCTGTTTGGTATTTATGGTGTTACTAATCAATCGTTATTTTTAAATGCGTTTATTTATTTACCATTATTAATTGTTGCGGTGGAACGTTTTTTTGCTCGCCGCAAATATTTAGGGTTAGTCTTATTAGTGGGCTTGGCAGTTGCTAGTAATTTTTATTGGGGCTTAATTTTAGCGGAAATGTTAGCTTGTTATGCCTTAGTAAGCTATCTTTATAATTATCGCCAAGTTAAGTGGTGGCGTGATTGGTTACCATTAGTTTTGTATGTTATTTTGGGGATTGCATTAGCAAGCATTGTTCTAATACCAACGGTGCTTTATCTCACATCCTCACCGCGAAGTGGTTCCGGAATGGCGCAACTATTGAGTTTATATCCTATTGAGTATTATCTAAAGTTATTGACATTACCATTTGGTGTCCAAGGGGTGATTGAACCAAGTTCATTTTGGTTGCAAGGAACGGCGGCAGCTGTTAATACAATTGGCTTTTTTTGGATTATTTTTAACCGGCGTGAAAATAAATTAGCATTTACATTTTTGTTAATCATCATTGGTTTATTACTTGTTCCAGCGGCAGCCGTACTACTAACGGTTGGTAACACGCCAACTAATCGCTGGATGTTTTGTTACTACTTGTTGACGGCGCTTGTCGGGGTGCATTTATTAATGCAACGGAATCACATTTCATTAAGTAAAAAACGGATCATGTGTTTGGTGATAATGGTAACATGGGTGGGCTACTTTATCCTTACAGGGATAAATCAAGTTAACAGTTGGCAATTTAATTCATATAGTTTAACGTTAGCGATGATGTTACTATACCTTTGGTTTAGCCCGCAAAATCGGTGGATTAATGCCGGACAAATGCGCTGGTTAATTATCTTGGGGACGACGCTAACAGTCCTAGGCCAATTTAGTACTCGCTTGGGCCAACGGGATGACTTTAATCTATTGACTGCTGAGCAAGTTAGTAAGTTGATGTATACGCCAACGGCCTTTAATGCTAAGTATGATCATGCATTAACAGCACGGACGGAGTATGCAAATGGATTAAAAACGCCGGAACAAGCAATGTTTATTAATAGTTTCTTGACACCAGCCCATGCAACGGGTCTGTATCTATCAACGGTATCACCAGCGATGATTGATGTTAGTCAACAATTGGCAATTGCTAGTGGCCGCACGGTTAATCCATTAAGAAACTTAGATAATCGCTTTTTACTAACTGAATATTTTGGTGCTAATCAATTAATTGGCTCACGGTTTACTAAGTTAGCTAATTTACCAGCGTTACAACCACAAGCTAGTGATAAACAACAGGTTAATTTTTATCATAATCCATTAGCATTTCCAATTATTTGGACGGCTGTAGGAACATATTCGCAAGCACAGTACTTGGCGGCTAATCCAGTTGAAAAAACGAGTTTACTTGGTTCAGGGGCAGTTGCTATTCCAGATACTAAGGTTAAGCAGCCTAAGCTAACGAATTTACATGCAGCAACACCAGTAAGTGTCCGGCTATCAAAGCATATCGATAAAAAACAAACACTGGTAGGGGCACCTCATAATCAAATTACCTTGCGTGATCATAAGGTAACTTACTTTAATAATAACCCTGGTGAGAGTCTGGTTTTGAATATATCACCAACTTTACCTGGTGGTGAAGTGCAGGTCTATCTTTCAGATATTAAATTTCAGGCTAGTACAGCACGCCAACTTAAACAACACGGGGTGCAATTAACTGAGAGTATGCGCCAGCGCTTAACTTTAAATCGATTAGATGGTTTTGAATTGAATGTTCTGGGTGGTAATCGGGAAGTTAATTTTAGTCAGGAATCATCGGCGGCGGGGGCATTTTATCAATTACGGCGGGACGGTGTCTTGAATTTTGGGATTATGCAAAAAAGTCCGCGTAGCTTTACGTTTAACTTTGATCAACCAGGGCAATACACATTTAATGTCCATGTATATTCACAAGCGGTAAATCCTACAGTTATTAAAGGTTTGCAAACGGTTAAAAAGCACGGATTACGAGCAAGTAAACTAAATTATCAAGGCCTTAGTGGACAATATACGGCGGCTAAAACAACGTGGTTAGGTTCAAATATTCCGTATTCAACGGGCTGGCATGCCCAGGTAAATGGTCAACCAGTCGAGGTTAGTCGTGTCAACGGAGGTTTTGTCGGTGTTCATGTTCCGGCTGGAAAAGCACAAAAATTAGAGTTGACGTATCAAACACCGGGATTAAAAGTTGGTTTGGTGCTTTCACTAATTGCGTGGCTTACGTTATTAGGATTATTAATCATGAACCGGCAAAGACAACATTAAAGGCTAGTTTGTAAAAATTATTATTGTGATTAGAATTAGTTTTATGATATATTTGTTAATAGCAAAAAAATTAAACAAAAGAGGAAAGTATGTTAAGAAAGATTATTCACCATCCAGACGCTAGTGGCTTAGCAGTCATGGCAACGATGGTATTTTGCATGTCAAATTACAATTTAGTATGGCGTTATGGTTTTGGTAATCACCATTTTCAACATGAAGCAGTGATTTATCCAATTGCTCTAACAATGGTATTTTTAACTAAAAAATTTATTTCAGCACCACTTGCAAAATTATTACACAAGCGGTCAAGTTGGTTGAGTAAGCAACCAAAGCACATCACTTTTCCACTTTTAATTATTTCATGTAACACGTTAATCGTGATTGCAGTAATGACACTGGTATTTAAAAATTATGTGCCGTCACACTATCTATTTGATTACTTGCGAAATTGGATTCGTGCTTTTGTAGTAGCAATTCCAGTATTTTTCTTTGTTGTCCGACCACTTGTTACCCGCTTTGTGAAGTGGTTGCAATCAAAAGTTGCCGCACCAATGGTTGAAGAACTTTAAACACGGTGTATTAGGTGATAACTAAATCTAACTAAATTCAAATAAAAGGCTAGGAAAATTTATTTTCCTAGCCTTTTAATTTGGGTTAACTTGACATCACTGTTAAGGGGGGTATAATTCAATGTGTCGTTTAGATATATAGATACTAGGAGGGGGTATGTACGAATTAATTATTTTAGGCATTTTGACAAGTGGCGATAAATCCGGTTATGCACTACGTAATATTTTAGAAAATATTTTTACAACTCGTCGGAAAGTTTCTAGTGGCGTGTTATATCCACGCTTAGATGAATTTGCGAAAAGTGGCTGGATTACTTTGTATGAAGATCCTAAAGATCCACGTTCAGCTCGGTTTGCCCATTTAACAACGGCTGGTGAACAACATTTTCTTAAATTAATGGAGCAACCAGTAGCATATGATTCTAAACGTGAAGAATTGTTACATTTTAAATGCCGCTTTTTAGGTTCAGTAGGACCAACGATTCGTTATCAAATCCTTACGGAATATCAAGCCTATTTAGAGGCCGATATTAAGGCATATGAGACATTATCAGTACATATGCAAGAACATATTCAACGAGGTGACAAACAGCGTGAAAAGTACCATTATGTCCTAGAAAGTACAGCATTAGATCAAACACTAGCCCAAGCTAAGCTAACTTGGGTAAAACAGCAACTACATAGTCTTGAAGGAGCGTAACATGGAAGAAAAACCATACCAGAAATGGTTAGCCTTGGCGGCGTTATCAATTGGGGTCTTTATGGGATTACTTGATGTCACCGTTGTCAATGTGGCCTTACCAACAATGCAAAAATCATTTAATGAACCATTCAATAACTTACAATGGGTTTTGAGTTCTTATACGATTGTTTTTGCCGTCATGATTTTGATTTTGTCAAAATTAGGCGATATGTTTGGCCGCAAGAAAATTTTCTTAGCAAGTATTATTTTATTTATCATTGCCTCGGCAGCCAATGGCTTAGCGCCAACATTATTAGCCCTTGATATTAGCCGAGCAGTTCAAGCAATTGGTGGCGCTGGGATGATGTCATTATCAATGGCGTTAGTTGCATCAAATTTTGATGGTGCTAAACGGGGAATTGCCTTAGGGATTGTTGGGTCTGTGATTGGCTTGTCATCAGCATCTGGTCCTTTAGTGGGTGGTTTGTTAGTTGAAAGATTTGGTTGGCAATCAATTTTTTATATTAATGTTCCGGTTGGAATTATTGCCGT
This sequence comes from Periweissella fabaria, assembly GCF_918814575.1. Lineage (GTDB taxonomy): Bacteria > Bacillota > Bacilli > Lactobacillales > Lactobacillaceae > Periweissella > Periweissella fabaria. The sequence continues at coordinate 115,787 of NZ_CAKKNS010000001.1, forward strand.
TATTATGACGTTCTTATTTGTTAAAGAAACCCCAAGTTATGGTAAAGATCAACGGATTGATGTTTTAGGGATGATTTTATCAGCGGCAACGTTGTTCTGTGCTATTTTTGGTTTGATTCAAAAAGAAGACAATGTGCATATGGCCTGGACTAATCCGCATATTGGTGGTTGGTTGTTAGCAGCAATTATTTTATTAGTAATTTTTATTTTTGTTGAAATGAAGCTTACGCATCCCATGATGAACTTACGTATGTTTAAGCAACGAAATTTCGTAGGAGCCGTAATTGTAGCCTTTGCATTAGGGGCCGGGGTATATTCAATGAATACCTTTATCACCATTTTGATGCAAAACTACATTGGTTGGTCAGCATTTGATACAGGAATTCGACAATTAGCAATTTCAGTGTGGTCACTAGTATTAGGACCAATTACGGGGATGTTAGGTCAAAAATATTCACGTAAAGGTCTTGTTTCGGGTGGTTTAGTGCTAGTTGGGATTGGGTTTGTTTTGTTGATTAATGGCTTATCATTAACAACGGGTTATCCCCAAATTTTACCAATGATGATTTTGATGGGAATTGGGAATGCAATTGTTAATCCGCTCTTAAACACGGTGGGGCTTGATGGGGTTCCATTGCCTGAAATGGGGATGGCTTCAGGATTATTAAACGTCTTTCGTCAATTTGGTGTTTCGTTTGGGATTGTTATTCTTGGTTTAGTACAAGCTAACACGTATGAAAATCAATTAGATGTGAAACTAGCTAATACGCCAGTGCCAAAAGAAATTCTGGATCATTTACACACAGCGTTGGTTGAGGCCGGCCCGTTTGGTGGTCACGCAATTGCGTTTAACCAACGAGTTGCCCAAATTCCCGGTGCAAAGCAATTTCAAACAGCCATCGTTGAAGCATACAATCGGGGGTTAGCGACTACCCTAATGACAGGAACGATTATTGTATTATTAGGCGCCTTAGCAGCACTAACTTTATTAAAACGTAACGCTCGTAATTAAAGATATATTAAAAAAACGGCTTTGGTAAATTTTACCAAAGTCGTTTTTATGTATCATTAGAGTGCGGATTGTTGTCGAATAAATAACAAACATTACCATTGGGTTAAATGCGGTCACATTGCTTGCAAAAGACTCGGGTGCTCGGTATCTTTAAGAAGGTGAATGCAAATTTTATGCATTATGCAGATTAAACACGTTATTGGTTTTGAAAATTTATAGAGGGGGAAGCTATGAGGGGGACAAAGGCTGCACCAAATTTTGGTATTTTTTACAATGATACCGCAGGCAGTCAGGTAGCAGCAACGCAAGCTGCTACCGTAAAAGCACGCTTAACTGCTGTAGGATACCAATGCCAATTGCTAACGGCACCAAGTATCACTGCAGCACGTCAATTATTACAACAGTATTTAGATCAATTGGATGGCTTAGTGGTTGTTGGTGGTGATGGCACGCTTAATAACGCGATGGCCGCAATGCTTGAAAGTGGGTGTTTTGTACCATTAGGCTTAATTCCAAGTGGTCGCGAGAATTTATTTGCAAAACGTTGGCAAATTTCTAAAGATGTTGAAAAAGCATGTCAAATAATAATTAGTGGCCGGATCAAGAAGGTTAGCGCAGCGGTTATTAATCATGATTATGTTTGTCATACAACGTTGACAATTGGGACAGATCCAACTGCCGCCATATATGAATTAGAACAAGAAACCCCGTTTCGAGGGTGGAAGCAGTTCCGGTGGTGGTTAAATTATTTAAAAAAATCACCCAAGCTTAGTTTGAATTATCGTTTTGGTAATGATGAGGGGCACGCTATTTTGACCCGCATTTTCAAAGTTAATCCATATGTCATCACTAAAGGACCTAAACATCGAGATATTAACCAAAGTAATTATACCGTACGTTACTTGAATAGCCATCCATTAACGCAACTGTGGGCGGTATCACGCATGATGTTGACCCGGTCATTAGTAACTAATGTCTGCCACGACCAAGCGCAAAAACAATTAGTGGTGGTATCAAATACAGATAGCAAAATCATTAGTGTCATGTTAGATGGTAATCTAGGCCCACAATTACCGCTTGAAATGACAATTGTACCCAATATGTATGAGTTCTTTTTACCGAGCGGAAACTTTATTTCTTAACTTTCAAACCGTGAAATTCAATTGGACGCATAGCATCTAATTTTTCTGTAATCCATAAATTAATTAACGCATTGTCCAAACATGATTGGACAATGCGTTTTTTGTGGTCAAAATTTTGGGGTATTTTTATCCAACAATTACGGCTGGATTTTTGAAAAGTGCACAAGAAAGCCCCCTCAAATTGGAGTATATCCAAGCGAGGGGGCTTTTTTATGATGATTATAAATCTTGTTGGAAATCTTTAGCGGTATATAATTTAAATACTTTCGTAAAGAGGAAATTAGCGACAAATGCAGCAATCGCAGGAATCACAAACCATGCAAGTAAACCGATGATAGGGCTAACTGTGTGGGCCATGAAGACCTTGTCAGCTGGATCCATCACCATTGATTGAATAGGTGAAACCATTCCAATCCAACCAAAACCGGCTGTGGTTGGTGTACCTTCAATTCCAAAGATAGCGACTGGTAAACTAGCGATAGCCGCACTAAGCATAAAGGCTAACATGGTTACAGGTTTCTTGAAGATTGAAGGCATCATACCTTTCATCGCACCTAAGAAAATTGCGACCGTAACACCAGGTTTGTTAACTTTCAATGAATTGATAATAAGGACGATTGTTGTGGCAACCACTCCCATGGCAGCAGCTCCAGAACCAAGACCAGCAAGACCAATAGCAAGTGAAACCCCGACGGTAGAAACTGGTGTAATGATGATAACTGAGTAAGCCATCGCAATTAACATTGCCATTGGTACAGGGGCAAGTTTAGTAAATGTTTCAACAGCATTCCCAATTGCAGCAGTAACTTGAGCGACATAAGGGGCAATTTCGAGACCAACCAAACCAACTAAACTACCAACAAGGATAGGGCTTAAAATAATCGCAACAGAACCAAATCCTTTGAGGTATTTAGCAACTAGCCAAGTAACAAAAACGGCTAATCCGGCCACAATCATGGCGTTAATCACATCACCAGCACCACCAGCAACGTAAACGACTGATTTTGGCAACCATGGCGTATTGCTGATAGGGTTGATGGCATGCGCACCAGCCGTTGTCCATTTAATTGAGCCTGATGCAGCTGCGGTAGCAATCGCAACCACTCCAGCATCAAGCGATTTCATCTTAAACTGCATAGCCACGGCCATCCCAATTAAGAATGGAATCAAGATAGTAAATAAGTTTAAAATGGCACTAAGGTCTTGACCAAAACCAGTTGTCATCAAACCAGAGTATTTTAAAATGTATTTCATAACGGCACTTGGAAGGACCCCGATTAAAATCCCTTGGGCTGAACCTGAAAGGACTTTAAAGAAGAAGTCCTTAATGTGTAATTCAGTCGTTCCGTCAAATACTTGTGGGGCAATTTCTTTGGCTTTACGGGCGTATTCTTGGTTACGGACATCTTGTGATTCCTTGCTGAACCATTTTTTGCCTTGTGCTTTAATCATATTCTCTTTCCTCTTATATGAAATTAATGTGTTAATTTAAAATCGTTAATCCTAATAAAAAGGTGGCTGAAATTAGTATTCAACGACTGTTTCTGGTGTTTGGCCAGCTGCAAAAGCAACGGCAGCGTCAAATGATTGGTGAACCATTTCTTCAACTGCTTTAGTAGTGTAAAAGGCAGTGTGTGGCGTTACTAAGACGTTAGGACGGGCAATTAAGTCAGCAATCTTAGCATCAGGGAATTCCTTACCTGACCAGTCTTCGTTAAACAAGCCAACTTCATTTTCATAAACGTCCATTGCAAAGTCACTGATCTTACCACTGTCTAATCCAGCGATAATGGCATCAATATCAACTAAGTTACCACGTGAGCAGTTGACAATAACCACACCATCTTTCATTTTAGCGATTGATTCGCTGTTAATCATGTGGTGGTTAGCAGCAACACCAGGAACATATAAGGTAATTACATCAGCTTGGGCGTATAATTCATCAAGTGAATCAACGTATAAACCTTCAGCCTTAACTTGTTCATTTTGGAATGGATCAAAGGCAATCACCTTTGCACCGAAACCTTTAAGAATGTTGATTGCAACGCGACCAATGTGACCAGTTCCGATAACCCCAACAGTTTGCATCCGCATTTCACGGCCGATAGTTGGTGCCCAACGTAAATCGTGATTAGCGATTTTAGCATCCAAAGGTTTAGTACGACGAAGCAAACGACTCATTTGAATGATTGAGTGTTCGGCAATGGCATTTGGTGAGTATACAGGTACATTTGAAATATTAAAACTAAATTCACGGGCGGCGTCAAAGTCGATGTTATCAGTACCAACATTACGAAGTGAAAGGCTCTTAACACCAGCGGCAGCCAATGCGGTAATTGTTTCACGCGTGTAATCTAATTGTTGGTATACAACGGCGCCGTTTGCTCCAGTTGCTAAGGCAGCTGTTTCGGGTGTTAATAACTCACCAGTAAAATCAACTTCGATTTCAGGGTGGGCAGCTTCCCATGCGTGTAAAGCTGGTTTTTCGTCATCACGGATTCCGTAAGCAAAAATTTTAGTCATGATATATATATCTCCTCAGATGTTTGTTTGTTATTACACAAGTTATTATACATGATAATTAGCTGTTTTCCACTATTTTTTCTTAATTTTGTGAAGTTTTTATCAATCAAAGTACTCGAAAGCTATTTTATGTGATTATTTTAACAATAATTTTTAGCTAAAACCTTATTAGACTACGATTTTCAACGATATCAGAATAAATCATTAGATGTTATAAAGAAGGTTAAAGATTGCTGAAAAATTTGCAAACATAGCTTTTAAAGGAGTATATTAACTGATATAAACGTTCACTACATTTTTAATCACTTAAAAATTATAGTTAGTTTGGATGAAGTAAGGAGAAGATAGATGCTCGAAAAACAAGTTTTAAAGAAACTCTTAGCAGGTGCTTTTGATGTTCCCGTAATGGTAACGTATTGGGATGGAACATCAGAAAATTATGGTGAAGGGTTACCTACTATTCATATTAAATTGAATACAAAACTTAATATGAAGGATCTAACCAAAACTCCGACATTGGTGCTTGCAGAAGCTTATATGCATAAAGACATTGAAATCGAAGGTAGTATTCAAGAGTTAATCACATCAGCCTACCGGAAACACGATAGTTTCTTGACTAATCAAGATGGTTTCAAAGGCGTTCTGGCCAAATTTGTCCACTCACATGGAGAAAAAGAATCAAAAGCGGATATCCATTCACACTATGATATTGGTAATGACTTCTATGAAAAGTGGCTTGATAGCACCATGACTTACTCATGTGCTTACTGGCTGCGCGATGATATGACACTTGAAGAAGCTCAAATTGCCAAAGTTCACCATATTTTAGATAAGCTCGATTCAAAGCCTGGCCAATCATTATTAGATATTGGCTGTGGATGGGGGACATTAATTATTACAGCGGCCCAAAAATATGGCTTAAAAGCAACTGGGGTAACTTTATCAGAAGAACAATACGCATTTGTGATTAATCGCATTAAAGAGCTTCATCTGGAAGAATTAGTTACCGTTAAGTTAGTTGACTATCGTGAACTTGGTAATATGACCTTTGATTTTGTAACGTCTGTCGGGATGTTTGAACACGTTGGTAAAGAAAATCTTGGCCTTTACTTTAAGAAGGTCAATGAATACTTAAAACCACGTGGTCGTGCATTAATTCATGGTATTACCGGCCAACATGAAGGCGCCGGTGTTGATCCATTTATCGCGAAATATATCTTCCCAGGTGGCTACATTCCAAACGTAGTCGAAAATATGCAACATATCATGGATGCCCAATTACAATTGGACGATTTAGAACCATTGCGTCGCCACTATCAACGAACCCTTGAAGCATGGTACAAGAACTACATGCCGGTTTTTGATGAAACGGTTGCAGCGTATGGTGAACCATTTGCCCGGATGTGGGATCTATATTTACAAGGGTGTGCTGCTTCATTTGAAAGTGGTAACATCGATATAATTCAATTCTTAATGACAAAAGGGCCTTCAGGTACCAACTTACCTATGAGCCGTTCATACATTTATAAAAACGAAAAGTAATACATCTATTATTATTTTAGCAAAATGGGCGATGAGTGCAATCATTGCCTATTTTTTTTATAAAAAAAATTGTGGTAATTTAAGGAATTTATAAGAGATAACGTATGTTGGGTCGATACTTGCATTCATAAATAGGGAAAATATATAATTAAAACACTAAACTAACTTTTTAAAAGAAAATAGGTGGATATATGCAAAACTTTAATTTCAAAAATGCAACAGAAATTGTGTTTGGTAAAGATCAAATTGCTAGTAAATTACATGCGGCGGTAAGTCAATTTGGGGAAAATGTTTTATTAGTATACGGTGGTGGCTCAATCAAACGAAGTGGGTTGTATGATCAAGTCAAAGCTTTGTTAGCAGATTTAAATGTTGTTGAATTAGCAGGGATTGATCCTAATCCACGGATTGAATCAGTTACGGCTGGTCAACAATTAACTAAAGACCACAATGTTGATGTTGTGTTAGCAATCGGTGGTGGTTCAGTGATTGATGCTGCTAAAGTGATTGCATCCGCTAAATACTATGATGGTAATGCTTGGGACTTAGTAATTAAACCAAGTTTACGGTTAGAAATTGCACAATTACCAGTCGTTGATATTTTGACACTTGCCGCAACTGGAACTGAAATGAACAAAGGTTCTGTTATTTCAAACTTAGCCACTAAGCAAAAGATTGGAACTTATGGTCCTAATACCCCAGCAGTATCATTTTTGGACCCAACATTAACGTACAGTGTTTCAACTTGGCAAACTGCTGCGGGATCATTTGATATTTTCAGCCACTTAGTAGAGCAATACTTTGATCGGGAAGCCAACAATGATGTGACAGCAGGGATGATTGAAGGTATTATGCGGACAGTTATCAAGTGGGCGCCAGTAGCACTTGCGCAACCTGATAACTATGATGCGCGAGCTAACTTAATGTGGGCTTCAACGATGGCCCTAAATGGCTTAGTTGGTCTTGGTAATAGTAATGGTTGGAGTGTTCACCCAATGGAACATGAATTGTCAGCTTACTATGACATTACTCACGGTGCTGGGTTAGCTATTTTAACGCCTCGTTGGATGGAATTTTGTTTGAATGCTGATACAGAGGCTAAATTTGTGGCCTTTGGTCGGAATGTCTGGCACTTGGATGGTGAAGATAGCCAAGTTGCGCATGATGCGATTCAAGCAACGTATGATTGGATTAAAGCATTAGGCTTGCCAACGACACTAGGTGGTGTTGACATTAATGAAGAAACTAATTTTGTGGCAATGGCTGAGCATGCGGTTAACTTAAAGGACCTAACAGTAACCGGTTATGTACCATTAACACCTGCTGATGTGGTAGACTTATACCGAAAGTCAATGACGACAGACGGTTTTGAATAAGCCTTAGCAGGAGGAATTATGGGAATTTTAACCGACAATATTATGATTGTGCCATTTATTATTGGTGCTTTAATTACAGGTGCAATTATTGGCTTTATTGGCTGGCTAAGTAACCGAAAAAAGCGGTAGCATTACCTACTAAATTGCACATAAAAACCGAAGGCAATCAGGACGACTGCCTTCGGTTTTTTATTTATTAAAAATTACATTAACTATTCAAAACGCTTGGGCATCAACCACGCACAGAGCAGGTAGATGATAGGTGTCAAAACATTCGCAAAGACGCCAAAAACCACAAAAATCACGCGTAAAAGAGTAGGGTCAACGTTTAAGTATTCACCTAAGCCACCTAAGACACCAAGCCATATGCGATTGTCATTACTACGGAAAAGTCGTTTATTCATAACCTAAGCCTCCTTAAAGATATGCTGCTACAGTCTAAGTATATCGAAAAATTAAGTTAATTAAAATTAAAAGCTTGTTAATTGAATTGACCTTAATCACAGGGTCAAGTATAGTAAACAAAGCTATTATGGCCATTAGTATTGATAAATTTGCCATCGACCCTATTAATGCTTTAGAATTAAAGTATTAAATGTAATAATCACCAAATTTGTGTGGGCTATTAATGACATAATATTATTCAAAGATAATGGAGAACAAACGATGAATTGGACTGAAGTCAGCGTTAAGACTGCCAGTGAGGCCGTTGAAGCAGTATCAAGTATTTTAATGGAACTTGGTGCGGCGGGTATTCAAATCGAGGATGCCAACGAAAACTTAAACTATGAACGAGCTGATGAAACCGTCTATATTGATTGGGATGAGTTAAACTTACCTAAGGTTGGAGCTGTTGTAAGTGGCTACTTTGATGAGGATGATTTTGATCCGGCAATTTTACCGCAAATTAAAGCTAAGGTAGTGCAATTAGGTGAATTTGGTTTGGACTACTTGCCTGGGGATGTGATTGTCAAAGATATTGATAATCAAAAATGGGCGACTGCTTGGAAAAAATATTACCATCCAGTACGAGTGACCCGTAATTTAACAGTTGTACCTTCATGGTTAGATTACCAACCAGCTCAAAGTGATGAGAAGCTCATTGTTCTTGATCCGGGGATGGCTTTTGGGACAGGAACGCACCCAACAACCCGCTTGATGTTAGAAGCCTTGACGATTGTTGTTCGTGGTGGTGAACGGGTCCTTGATGTTGGGACGGGTTCTGGTGTTTTGAGTATTGCGGCGAAGCATCTTGGTGTTGGCCCAATTACGGCAACTGATATCGATGACATTGCCGTGGCTAAAGCACAAGAGAATTTAGCACTTAATCCAGTCGCTAAAGACATTGATGTCCATGTTTCAGATTTACTCAAAGACGTGGCTGAAGAAAATGTTGATTTGATTGTAGCTAATATTTTAGCAGAAGTCATTCATCCGCTAATTCCGCAAGCCTGGGATAAACTCCGGCTTGGTGGCTACTTCTTAACGAGCGGAATTATTAAAGATAAATTTACTGAAATTCGGGATGCGCAAATTGCCGCCGGCTTCAAAATTGAACAAATTTTGCAAATTGGTGATTGGTATGGAATTATTGCATACAAGCCTAATCCTGATGATGTTAATGAATTTACAGCACAAGGTTAAGGTGAAGTATGCAACGGTATTTTTTAAACGATAATGTCAATACAACTTTTACACTTGATGATGAAACTTATCATCATTTTGTGACTGTTTTACGGGCTAAAGAAGGCACCAAAGCAGAGTTTGTACAACCTAATCAAACAGTCGTTATCGCAAGTTTAGCAACGGTTGTAGATGGTATGGCAACTATGAATGTTGTTGATACATTAACTAGTAATGTTGAATTGCCAGTTGATACAACGATTGTGTGTGGCTTGCCTAAAGGGGATAAAGCCGAATTAATTGTTCAAAAAGCCACTGAATTAGGTGTTAATCAGGTAATCTTTGTCCAAACAGCATGGAGTGTAGCTAAATGGAATGATAAAGCTGCTAAAAAAATTGCCCGATTACAAAAAATTGCGGCGGGGGCGGCTGAACAATCTCACCGGACCCGTGTCCCAGTTATTAACTATCTGGCAAGTTTAACGGATGTTACGGCATTGGCATTTGATCACAAAATGATTGCGTATGAGGAAGCGGCTAAGACTGGCGAGCAAGCTCAACTGGCACAAACGCTAGCTAGGATTGAACCCCAACAATCAATTTGTGCTGTCTTTGGTCCCGAGGGGGGCATTGCACCACAAGAAATTGAAAAATTAACAGCCAATGGGTATGTGGTAACGGCGCTTGGTCCACGTATCTTACGGGCCGAAACGGCACCGCTATATTGGTTGAGCGCAATTAGCTTTGCGTTGGAATTAGCGCAACCACAACAATAGAAATAAAATCTAGATTTAGGCAGGGAAGAGTATGTTTGCATCAAAACGATGGAGTTATGTAGTAATTGCAATAGTGGGATTGTTATTGGGAGCAGTGCTGCCAAATGTATTTAATGTGTCAGGAATTAGTGCTAACAGTAAGATTATTTGGTTGTTAATCACCATTAACTTTATTGGCGCTTTCGCACTTGGTTGGTATATCAAACGAACATATACCCCATGGTGGACATTACTTGTTTTTCCAGGCATCTTTGCGTTAGATACTTTTTTATTGAAAACTAATGAACACCAATATGCGTATTTCTTGGCATTGACTTATTTAGCCCTTTCAATTGTGGCACATTTTAATTCTTGGGCAGTTAACGTTGAGGATGAAGGTGAAGAACACTATAAAAATATTGTTGATAGTGGTTTTGAATCTGGTAATTAAAGAAGTGCGTCAAACCGTGCAGAGTATAACCGTAACTGGTAAACAAAATTTGCTGGTTATCATTATATATGTAGGCGTTATGATCGGTGCATTAATGAAAACAAAATTAAAACTAGTTGGAAAGGCATTGCATTTCCAACTAGTTTTTTATATTGCCTTGATCTAAGGGTGCAAAACGATGCTTTGAAAAAGATTTGGCAAAAATATATTAAAATTGTTGGATTGGTATTCACATCAGCGCTTACGGCAACCTTTGGGGCCATCGTGGTTTTTGGCATTATTTCTTTAATTGAGTATGTTAAGTTAAAACAAAAAGCTAAAAAGTAATTGCATTTTTTGATCATATAACTGGCTTCTTAATAATTGGCATATAAAAAGCCTCCTGGTTGACAAATGAAATTTAGTATTTCATTTGTCAACCAGGAGGCTACCTTAGCATTAAGGGCTGTTTTTTATTGATGTGTTTCATCGGTAAATAACTCGGCTGGGAGGAGAGCAACAACCATCTTCGCCATTTCTTCTGGACTTTCAGGGCTATCACGTTTTAGCCATTCAAAGAGTACGGAAGGGAGAGCGCCAGCAACAAATGCAAGTAAATAAGGTTTTTTTAAAAATTCATTTCCTCTTTCTTCTGTTTTGGCATTATTCGCAGTTGAATGGAAGTATTCAAAGATATAAGCTGACAAACCAGCATTAAATAGTAAAAGAAAACGTTTTTTTTGCTTTAAAAAGAATTTGAAAGTTTCTGTTAAGTCGTCAGTAAAAGAAGTTCTTGTCCATCGAATAATGGGTTTTTGTTTTCTTCGTTGCATAATCAACTGCGACAAATAGTAATTTAAAACGTCCTCCTTACTATCAAAATTACGGTAGTAAGAAGTACGCCCAACGCCTGCTGTCTTAATTAGTGAAGCAATGCGAATTTCTGAAAAAGGTTTGTGTTGCAGTTCTTCAAAGAGTCCGTTTACAAGCTGTTCTTTGACTCGTGTGTTTTCTTGCTGACCGTAATTCATGTTTTTCTCCTCGTTAATACTAAGAATATTTTACCAGATAAAAACCAAGTGGAACATATTGACACAGTTTAAATTTCTGGTATAGTGATTATTGTTATTCACTGGTACAAATTATACCATAAAGAAATGGAGAAAAATTATGAATATAAAGCCATCTTATAACCGTTGGCTAATTCTTTTAGTTTTGATGACTGCCGCCATGTCAGGTGCTTTAATGCAGACTTCATTAGGAACGGCTTTACCAACCTTGATGAAGGCTTTCAGTATTGACTTGTCAACTGCTCAGCAAGCAACTACTTGGTTCTTGCTTGTAAACGGAATGATGATTCCTTTGTCAGCCTACTTGGCAAACCGAATTCCAACAAAAATATTGCATATTGTTGCTTATGTTCTCTTGCTAGTTGGTGTGGCTCTTTCGATGTTTACACCTGCCCAAAAAGATATGTGGTGGCTCTTTGTCGCTGGACGAATAGTGGCAGCTATGGCTGTTGGAATCATGATGCCTATGTTACAGGTTTTGATCATTAACATGTTCAAACCTGCAGAACGTGGTGCTGCGATGGGAATGATGGGATTGGTTGTGGGAATGTCTCCAGCCATTGGACCAACTTTGTCCGGATGGATATTAGATAAAGATCACACAATATTGGGTCTAACTTTGTCAAACGACTGGCGCTCAATCTTTGTAATTCCATTTATCATTATTGTTATTGCTACGGTTCTAGCACCATTCTTGTTGAAGAATGTGATGGAAACACAAAAATTGAAGCTGGACTATTCATCGTTGATTTTGTCTGTCGCAGGTTTTGGTCTCTTTCTTTGGGGATTTACAAACGTTGCTTCCCAAGGTTGGGGTGACTTTGGACAAGTCATTGTACCAATTACAGCCGGCGTTATGCTCTTAGCTGTTTTTGCTTGGCGTCAGTTGAAGTTGCCAGTCCCATTTTTGGACATTCGAGTCTTCGCTAAGAAAGAATTCACTATTCCAACTGTTGCTCTTTTGTTGGCAACTATGGCCATGTACGGTGTCGAAATGATGCTGCCTACTTATCTACAGAACGTCCGTGGATTGTCTGCTTTGGACTCTGGAATCACATTGATGTGGGGAGCACTCTTCATGGGATTCATGTCACCTGTTGCAGGAATTTTGTATAACAAAGTCGGTGTGAAGTTATTATGTTTCTTCGGATTTGGTGTTTTAACTTTAGGAACAGTCCCTTACATCTTTTTGAATACGACAACACCAACAGTCGTTATTTCTGTCCTTTACGCATTACGTATGGCGGGGATCGCCTTGGTTATGATGCCATTGACAACTGCTGCCATGGGCGCTTTACCTGATGAAAAAGGTGCCGATGGAACTGCTGCCAATAACACGTTACGTCAAGTTTCTTCATCTGTTGTAGTGGCTTTATTGACATCAATCGTACAAAACGTGATTAATAACAATACACCAAGTTCTTCACTGAAGACTTCTGACCCACTTCAATATGCTGGAAAAGTCTTAAACGCCTCAATGGATGGATTTCAAACTGCTTTCTTAAGTTCATTAATTTTTGCCGTAATTGGTTTTGTCTTTGTCTTCTTTATGAAAGACGATAAGAAGGGAGAAAAGTAAGATGATGATTTGGATTATTGCCGGATTAACGGTTTTGACTTTTCTTTCTATGTTTTTAATTGGTAACAAAGCAATGCGTTACATATTTGGTAGCATATTTGCTCTGGCAACTGTGCTTGCAATCGGTTTGCTTTCTGCAAATATGGATAATCACTTTGGTATGAAAGAAACCACGGTGACAACAACAAAGAAGGTGTACGCTATTACACCTGATCAGTCACCCGTGAAGGCCGTAGCAGTTAAGAAGATCGGAACGGATAACTACGTCTTAGTTTATAAAAATTCTGAAAACGATAAACAGGCAAGTACGCACTTTGTACCGGATACAAATGCCATTGTGAAAGCCACTAAGACAAAGTCAACCTACGAAAAAACTAGTGTTGAAAATGCTCAAGTAAAGACAGTGACGACAAAATGGATATACAATTCTGACATTTGGAAAAATCTCTTCCATCATAAGAATGAAGATAACATTATTTCAATTAAACACATTCTGCAAGTGCCAAACACATGGCAGGTAGTAGAAAAGTAATACAAAAAGTGCAAAAACATTATTTATTAGTTTTTGCACTTTTTTATTATTTATTTTTATGTTGCTTTTTTTCCATTAATTCTGCACTGGGACCTGTCAACCAGGAGGCTACCATAGCAGTAACGGATAACGTTACTAACTAGGCTTTTTATTAGTTAAATGGTAACCAAGGTTTTGATTTATTAATTCGTGGTTCGACTTGGGCATTATATTTGATGAAATGTGTGCCCACTTGAAGCTGCATTATTTTGGGGATTGTTTGTTGTTTAATTAAGCGCACATGCTTAATATACGAACCTTTGTGTTCGACTAAGGTCCATTGATTACTTGGAGTGTATTGACCTGTGTAAAAGTTAAGCCATGCACCATTCCCAAAAGGATCATCGGCAACAAAGGCATCTACTTTTAACCCATTTTTATCTCTAGCAGGGGTTGGCGGTAAAATAGCATAACCAACTTGGGGTGTTAAAAAAGGGTTAATGCGGTCAATCTGTTGAATTTGATTGGCACGCCCATATCCGAGCGTCCCAAGCCAGATTACAATTAGCAAGAGTGAACTTGCAATAATAAGTAAGTAGCGTTGGTATCGCTTTTTGGTACGAACATCATGACTAATTTTGGTAACCATCGGGTTATCTCCTCCTTTAAGTAAACTATCTAAAGGGATTGCTAACAAATCACTAAGTTGAACTAATGTATCGAGATTAGGATAACTTTGATTATTTTCCCAACGAGACAAAGTTTGGCGGGTGACGTGTAATTGGTCGGCGAGTTCTTGTTGAGTTATGTTTAATGCCTTACGGGTGGTTCTTAAGTTATTAGCAAATTCCATTTTTAATAGCTCCTTTAAATTTAGCATACGGATTTTTTTGGTTAATGTAACGCAATTAGCGTGTTACATTGATAAATGGCATCTAAATTAGACCCTAATTCGTGCGATGAAGAGTTATTTAAAATCACTTAAATTAAAGTTATTGATATATACAATTAATAGATGAACATAAAAAGCCGCCTTAATGGGCGGCTTTTTTAATATCCATAGCGAATGTTGCTTAATTCATTAATTTGTTTGATTAATGTTGCTTCTTCAGCGGTTAATTGCGTACCATCTTCTTTAGTGGCATTAGCAATGGCTAAGTTGAGTTGACTTAAAATTAATGGAACTGCTGTTGTCGGTTTAGTTAGTTGCTTGTGATAATCCGTTAATACTTGATGCAATTGTGTTTCGGGCTTAATTGTTGCTAGTAAGGTGTTAATTATTTCTAAGGCTTTTTCATTGCGGTCTTTTCCGCCAGCAAACCAAGTTACATTACTCATGTTAATCTCCTCTGTGAATTAGGTTATTTAATATCAAAATAAAACGACCAAGTTGTGAAGTTCCGCTTATTATCATTTGGTGTAAGCATTACGTCATTGATAAAAGCGTTTTTCGTATAAAAATCGCGATTGCGTTTAGCGTTTGTGATTAAACGTAATTTATGCCCGCCGTGTTCGATAACGTGATCCTTAACGGCGGTTAAAATTTTTGACCCATAGCCACTACCTTGTTGGCCAGGAGCCACGACGAGGGTATCTAAATACCAGTAATCTTTTGGAAATGGCTTCAAAATGGCTTCAGCTTGTAAAACATTGCCTAACAAGCGGCGGGTTACTTTAAAAGTCGTTTGAAATGGCAATTTCCAAGCGCCAGCCTTTAAAAAGGCGGGGCCATCGAGTTCTTGACCAGCTGGAATCAAGCTAAAATAACCGACCAGTTGGGCATTGTCGTAGCAAGCATAGCTATAACCGGCGTGGATACTAGCTAACGTATTTAGTTTTAATAACGCACACAATGCTTTAGTGACTTGATGATTAGGGGCATCAACGTTAAAGAGTTCATAGCCGATGAAACCATTCAAATTAAGCTTGGTCAACGCTTTGAGATCGGCAATCGTTGCTTGTTTTATTTCCATGTACCAGCTCCTCAAAAATTACATATTATGACATAAATAATTGGTTATGATAACTTATCAAAGTATACCATTAATTTTGAAAAAATAACGTTGAGGTACGCCGTATAATTGCGAAAAATATCATTAATATCGTGTTGAGCAATGCCTTTTTAACTAAAATCAAGGTATAATAAACATTAACTACTATCAATTTTTATAGCTAACTAGTATCATTATTACTAGCGCTTTATTTACAAAATGATGCTAAACATCAATTAAAAAAGGGGGAGAAACGGAAATGGAACAGGTTGCTAATGTCATTGTTGATGTGCCGGCAATGCAAACGAACCAACCATATAGTTATCTAATTCCGGCTCCACTCAAACATACAGTTGAATTGGGGATGCGAGTGGCGGTACCATTTGGGCGTGGTAACCGGATGATTCAAGGGTTTGTCGTCGGATTTAGTGAAGTTGATCCAACTGCTCAAGAAAATGTGCAACTTAAAATGATTAAGGCGGTCTTAGACTTAAAGCCCGTATTAAACCAAGAGTTAATTAGCTTATCTGCTTGGTTGGCACATCAAGCCTATGCCTTTCAAATTACGGTCTTACAGGCGATGCTTCCAAGTATGTTTCGGGCTAAGTATAAGAAATATTTACGACCAATTGATGAAATCAATGATCCGGAAATTCAACAATTATTTGCGGGACGTGAATTAATTGAATATGATGAAACGCAGTTTACCCCAGAACAAGTTAGTAAATTAACTAAGCTACAACGTGAAGGTTGCTTAGAATTTTACTATGAAGTTAATAATCAAGCCAAAGCTAAGACCAGATTGGGAATCAAAAGCTTACTTGATTTTGAACAGCTTGAAGAAGCACGAAGCGGCTTAACTAAAGCTGCTCATAAACAAAGTGGATTACTTTCGCTGCTACAAACTTTAGCCCCTGAGCAAGTAGTTGCTAAAGAACAAATTTTAGCCACCTACGATATCAGTGAAGCAGTTATTACAACGGGCGCTAAAAAAGGTTGGTTAGCTAAAGTACCAATGGAGATCTACCGTGACCCGATGGCTAATTATGACATTAAGCCTAGCCAAGCGTTAACCTTGCAACCTGACCAACAAGCCGCCCTGACAGCGATTAATGATGCTGCCGGCCAAGCTGAAACGTTCTTATTAGAAGGGGTAACTGGTTCGGGGAAGACCGAAGTTTATTTACAAGCAATGCAACATACGTTAGCTCAAGGTCGCACTGCCTTAATGTTAGTACCAGAGATTGCGCTAACACCGCAAATGATGGTCCGTGTTCGGTCACGCTTTGGACAACAAGTGGCGGTCTTGCATTCGGGGTTATCGGTTGGTGAACGCTATGATGAATGGCGGCGCATTGAACGTGGGGAAGCCAAAGTTGTTGTTGGTGCTCGATCGGCGGTATTTGCACCATTAGATAATATCGGTTTAATCATTATGGACGAGGAACACGAAACAACCTACAAACAAGAAGAAAATCCGCGTTATCATGCGCGTGATGTGGCGATGTGGCGCAGTCAATACTACCAAGCGCCAATTGTGTTAGGGTCAGCTACGCCGTCGCTTGAATCTCGCGCCCGCGCCCAAAAAGGCGTCTATCAGTTATTAAGGATGCCTAAGCGGATTAATCAACAGGTGATGCCAGCGGTTGAAATTGTTGATATGCGTGAAGAAATCAAAAAGGGACCAGAATCGACCTTTTCCGAAGCGTTATTGACCGCTTTAAAAGCACGGTTAGCTCGAGGTGAGCAAAGTGTCTTAATGCTTAATCGCCGTGGTTTTTCGAGCTTTATGATGTGTCGGGATTGTGGGTATGTTTTGCAATGCCCTAATTGTGATATTGGGTTAACACTTCATATGGATACTCATTCGATGAAATGCCATTATTGTGGTCACGAAGAAGGTATTCCTAAGATGTGTCCTAACTGTCAATCAACAGCGATTCGCTATTATGGTACTGGGACACAAAAAGTGGAACAAGAATTACATGAATTACTGCCGGAAGCACGGATTTTACGGATGGATTTAGATACCACCCGTAAAAAGGGCGCCCATGAGAATATGTTGACGGCGTTTGGCGCCCATGAAGCTGATATTTTACTTGGTACCCAAATGATTGCTAAAGGACTAGATTTTCCGTTGGTGACATTAGTCGGTGTGTTAAATGCGGATACGGCCTTAGGGCTACCAGATTTTCATGCTGCTGAACGAACTTTTCAGTTGTTAACACAAGTTGCTGGTCGGGCTGGTCGCGCTGAGTTACCAGGAGAAGTATATGTGCAAACCTATAACCCTGATCACTATGCCATTCAGCTTGCTAAAGCCCACGATTATGAGCAATTTTATCAACAAGAGATGCAATTACGCCATCTTGCGAAGTACCCACCATATTTTTTCACGATTAAGTTACAAGGAAGTGACTTGGATGAACGGACGGCGGCTCAAAATATGAGTCAAATTGGGCGCTGGTTAAAGAAACGATTACCAGCTGATACGATATTTTTAGGACCAACGCCACGCTCAATTGCCCGAATTAACCAACGTTATTATTACCAAATTGTAATCAAATATCGGCATCAAAATGAATTAGATCAAGTATTAAATGAACTGCTAGAACGGGCCCAAAGTGTTGGCCGCAATGCCTTCCAACTGTCAATTGACCGTGAACCCGTCAGCTTTATGTAAAAGGAGATTTTTATGACATCCGTAGTATTTATGGGAACCCCAGCGTTTTCAGCTCCAATATTAGAAGCCGTTATTGCTAATGGCTACGACGTTAAAGCCGTCGTTACACAACCAGACCGGCCAGTTGGTCGTAAGCGTATCTTAACGCCAACGCCGGTTAAAGAAGTTGCTTTGGCTCACGCCATTGAAGTTTTACAACCCGAAAAAATCAGTGGTTCTGATGAAATGCAACGGGTGATTGATATCAACCCTGATTTGATTATCACGGCTGCTTTCGGCCAATTTTTACCAACAAAATTATTAAACGCCGCTAAAATTGGCGCAATTAATGTCCATGCATCGTTACTACCAAAATACCGTGGTGGGGCACCAGTACATTATTCAATTATTAATGGAGATGCTAAAACCGGTGTTTCAATTATGTACATGGTTAAAAAGATGGATGCAGGGGATGTAATCGCTGTTGCTGAAGAACCAATCACTGGGACTGATAACGTTGGTACAATGTTTGACAAGTTAAGTGTTCTTGGTCGTGACCTATTAATCAAAACCTTACCAGATTTAATTGCCGGTAACGTAACTCCGGTTGCACAAGATGAAAGCTTAGTAAGCTTCTCACCTAATATCACACCAGAACAAGAACAACTTGATTTTAATCAACCCGCGCAAGTGATTGATAACCATGTCCGTGGCTTATTCCCATTTCCAACGGCTTATACCGTGATTAATGGTGTCCGGACTAAAATCCAAGGCGTTAAAGTAATTGATGAAACTACTGACCAACCAGCCGGTGTGGTTGTGAAGAAATCTAAAAAAGAAGTTTGGCTTGCGGCCGGTGCAGGCACAATTATTAGCTTGGTTAACTTACAACCAGCCGGTAAACCAAAAATGAGTATCACTGATTATTTAAACGGTAACTTAGCAAGTTTTGAAGAAGGACAACAGGTAATTTTTAATGGCTAAACCAGCAAAACCACAATTGAAAACCGCACGTGCATTAGCAGTTTACACGCTTGAAAGCATCAAAAACGGGGCATACTCAAACTTACAATTAAATGCCACTATTAAAAAGTTTGAAATGGCGCCAAAAGATAAAAATTTATATACAACCATCGTTTATGGGGTTATTCAACACCGTTTGACGCTTGAATTCTGGTTAAAACCATTCGTAAAGCAACCACAGAAAATGCAACCTTGGTTACGGGAATTACTTTATACGGCTATTTTCCAAATGCAATTCTTAGATAAAATTCCTAAGCACTCAATTTTTGATGAAACGATTGAAATTGCTAAGCAACGTGGTCATGATGGTCAACGGCGTTTCATTACGGGAGTTTTACACCAAATTGATCGTGAAGGCTTACCATCATTTGATAGCATTACCGACCCAGTGGAACGGTTATCAGTTACCGCCAGTTTACCGGTTTGGTTACTTGAAAAACTTAATGAACAAGTTGGGTTAGCTAAGACAGAATCAATTGCTGCTTCAATTAATGAAGCACCAGCCCAATCAGTCCGGGTTAACCGGGCTGTAACCAATGTCGATGAAATGTTGGCTGCTTTAGAAGCAGAAGGCTTTGAAGTTGAAAAATCCCAAGTTGCCGAAGATGGCTTACTCGTTCACGGTGGCTTTGTGGCGGGTAGCCAACCATTCTTAGACGGTTACATTACCCTTCAAGATGAATCAGCGATGTTAGTTGCCGAAGTAATGCAACTTGACCAACCAAGTTACAAAGTCCTTGATGCATGTGCAGCTCCTGGTGGTAAGACTACGCAAATTGCTAGTTACTTAGAAGCCGATGATGGTGGGCAAGTGAATGCCTTAGATATTCATGACCATAAAGTTAAATTAATTAACGCCAACGCCCAACGGTTACACGTTGATGACCGTATTGTGGCTAAAGCGATTGATGCGCGTCAATTAAGTGAAGAATTTGACGTAGCGAGTTTTGACCGCGTTTTAGTTGACGCACCATGTTCAGGGTTCGGTTTGTTACGTCGGAAACCAGAAATTCGTTACGAAAAACAATTAACTGATAGTCAAAACTTACAAAAGATTCAATTGGCAATTTTAGATAGTGTGGCCAGCTTAGTTAAAGTCGATGGTCTATTAACGTACTCAACTTGTACTATTTTGGATATTGAAAACCAACAAGTTATTCAACAATTTTTAGCTAACCATGCTGAGTTTGAGTTAGCACCAGTTGTTACAACGAATAACTTACCAACGAATGCCAATCAAACATTGACTATCTATCCTGATGATTACCAATCAGATGGCTTCTTTATTGCTAACTTAAAGCGCGTTAAATAATTACAAAGGGGCGAGGGGATGCTAGCAGGGTATGTTTTAACGAAATTGAATACAACTGAATGGCGTCGCGCCAAAGTCTTTAGTAATATTTGGCAAGGTGGTGCGCAAACGGTTTCAACTAGTTTTTGGGGCTTAGTGTATGATGTCTTACCAGAGACGGGGTTATTTGAAAATGTTGACATGGCAAAGTATGTTAAACAACTACACCATGCCGGTTTACTCGCACGCAATGAGCAAGGCTTAGTTCAATTAACGGCTAAAGGGGTGGCGGCTCAAGGTCAATATCAAGTCGAACATTATGTCCCTCGTAATTTAGCAATCAATCAGACGTATGACTTGAAGTTATTTCGTGATGTTTTCTTATTAGCTAATCAAACAATCTCGGAGTTAGCGTACAGTAACGCTCAATTTTATCCTTATCAAATTGACTTACGGGCGCAATGGCAACTGAAACACTGGTTAAAGATGCATCCACGCGAAATTCTGATTAACCAGTGGTATCAAGAATTAACAACATGGTTAAAGTCAATACCTGATACGGATGCTGAGTTATTTACCCAGATGCTTTTTGGCCATGAGGTTGCCAATGCTTTGTTTAGTGAACTTGCCGTACCAGTAACTTGGACGGAGTTTGACTGGCAATTATGGCAACTTGACCAGCTAGCGGCCTTGATGACAACTAGCTTGCAAACAGATTCGTTAATTAAAAGCTTAATGACAGTTACGGCCCGGCCATTATTATCCAATAGTGCCCAGCAGAGTGTTGAATTGTGGCAACAAACGCATTCGTTAAGTCAAGTGGCCCAACGTCGCCAGATTAAAGCCAATACGGTTCGTGAGCATATTTTACAAGCAGCGATGTTGCAACAATGGTCGGCCAGTGAGATTCAAGAACTAATTCCAAATGCTGAGCAGACGACATTAGCGCAGTGTTATGAGGTGTCTGATATTAGTACGTGGGATTTTAAAGCCTATGCGGGTGGTAAAGATCCGCGCTACTTTACGTATTTTAGGTTATATCAGTTATTGCAATTAGCGAAACAACGGGAGGCCATGAATGTCAAACTTTAATGACCAGCTGCGGGCGTATTTACAGCAGCATTACCATTTTGATGATTTTCGCCCAGGTCAAGCTGAAGTGCTCACAGCACTGTTGGAACGCCACGAAGATGTTTTAGCGGTCTTGCCAACCGGAACCGGTAAGAGCTTGATTTATGAATTAGCAGGACGCTATTTAGGGGGCTTAACGGTCATTGTTTCACCATTGTTATCGCTAATGCAAGATCAAGTTGCCCGGTTAAATGCCCATGGAATTCGCCGGACGGTCGCGTTAAATTCGATGCAACATCCGCGGACTAAGTATTTTATTTTACAAAATTTAGCCAAATTTGATTATTTATTTATTGCCCCCGAAACATTAACGCAACCGGGCGTACTTGAGGCTTTAGCTCAACAAACAATTAATTTGTTAGTGGTTGATGAAGCTCATAGTATTGCCCAATGGGGGCCTGATTTTCGACCCGATTATTTAGAAATTGGGCGGGCATATGCCGCATTTAAACACCCTCGTTTACTATTATTAACCGCAACGGCCGGTGAAAAAGTCCGCGCACAAATTCAAAGTCAATTTGAATTAACAACGCCATTAACGGAATTTGTGTATTCAGTCAATCGTCCTAATATTCATTTACGAACAGAAAAACTCGCCAATGAACAAGAAAAACATGCCCGGTTATTGGCATTAGTGCGGGAATTACCGGGTCCCGGGATTATTTATCTTTCAAGTAAGAAGCAAGCAAATCAACTGCGCATTGATATCCAGCAAAAAACGGAGCGTAAAGTAGCGACATATCATGGTGACATTGAAAATGAACAACGGTTTGCGATTCAACAACAATTTATGCAAAATCAGTTGGATGTAATTGTGGCAACGTCTGCTTTTGGAATGGGCATTGATAAAGCTGATGTGCGGTGGGTGATTCATTACCATATGGCTAGTGACTTAGAAAGTTATTTACAAGAAATTGGCCGGGCTGGCCGGGACCAACAACCAGCCGTAGCGATTTTGCTATATACTGAAACCGATGATTACTTAGTTAATAATTTATTAATTAGTGGTATTCCGGATGAAGTGACAATTAAACATTTTTATTTACAAA
This sequence comes from Periweissella fabaria, assembly GCF_918814575.1. Classification (GTDB taxonomy): domain Bacteria; phylum Bacillota; class Bacilli; order Lactobacillales; family Lactobacillaceae; genus Periweissella; species Periweissella fabaria. Next base: position 138,497 of record NZ_CAKKNS010000001.1, read on the forward strand.
CACCGCATTATGTATTTGAACCGCAACAATTGCGCTTGTTACAGTATTATGCGGCCCAAGGCTTAGATGCCCAAGCAGTTATGCAATTATTTCAACGGCGATTGCTAGTCAAAAGATTGGCGCTTCAGCAAATGGTGCAGTATATTGAAATTACGACAGAAAAACGCAACTATTTATTACGGGTCTTTGGTGAGGCTGAGTTAACAGGGGCGGCTGCTGGAAATTGGTCAACCCAAGCAACACCTTTAGAAATTCCAAGTTTGCATTTGCCGGTAACAGAAAGTAACAATGCTAGTGCAAATATTGATTGGCAAAAGCGGTTAGAAAAATTATTTAATCAGTAAGCTGATTATTATGATATATGGTACAATATTCACTGATAATTTTTAGGAGGAGTTTCATGACTCAAAAAAACGACGATCAAAAAAAGCAACCGTGGGAGGCTTCTTTTTCAGAAGAAAATAGTCCGGAAGAATCAGCGGCCCCATCACGGACTCAGTTTCGTAAGCGGAGTTCACGTACGGCATGGATTGTTAGTCTATTGATTTTGGCGGTGGTTGTTTTAGCAGCCTATCCAGTGGTGCGTTATGTTGAATCAATTAACGCTTCAAGCTCATCAGCTGATGAACCTACCCAAACGCAAATTTCAACAACTACGCCAAGTAATAGTAGTCATAAAGCAGCATCTGCTAAGTCTAAGGAAGATGCAGCAGATGCCCAAAGTAAAGCTGATGCAAGTAGTGTTGCCGCTGCTAGTAGCCAAGCTGTGGCTAATAGTCGTGCCGCTGCAAGTAGTGCGGCTGTCGCAAGCAGTCAAGCAGCTAAACAATCTTCAATTGATGCGGCCAAAGCTGCAGAATCAGCTAAACAAGCAGACTCATCAAGCTCATCAAGTAGTGCTGATAGCAGCTCAAGTTCATCAGCCGATGGTCAATATGACACTGTTAAGGTTAATGGCTACCGTTTAGCATTGGCACACGGAATGTCATTGAGTGAATTGCAAGCATTGAATCCTGGTGTTGATTTAAATAACGTGCACGTCGGCGAATCACTTCGCGTTAAATAAAACAAATAGATTGGAACATTAAGTAATTTATGACAACAAAAATACAAGTCGCAATTGATGGTCCCGCTTCGGCAGGTAAGTCAACGATTGCTAAAATTATTGCAACCCAACTCGGCTACATCTATGTCGATACGGGTGCCATGTATCGGACCATTACTTTGGCGGCCATCCGTGCTAATAAAATTACGGTTGGTCAAACTAGTGCTGATGAGCAAGTAATTAGTGAGTTATTAACTAATGTTGAAATTGGTTTTGCTCCTAGTGAAAATGGTCAACTGGTCTTTTTAAATGATACCGATGTAACTGAAGATATTCGTCAAGCCGATGTTAATAGTTTGGTTTCATTGGTTGCGGCCATTCCAGCTGTGCGGACGGACTTAGTTGAACGACAACGGCAATTGGCAGCGACAAGTAGTGTCGTTATGGATGGACGTGATATTGGGACAATGGTATTACCAAATGCGCAAGTTAAAATCTTTTTAGTGGCCAGTGTCGCGGAACGTGCCCAACGGCGATTTGCTGAAAATCAAGCGAAGGGGCTTGATACTGAGTTAACATTGGAAGAAATTGAAGCATCAATTGCGCGTCGTGACTATCTTGATTCCCACCGTGAAGTATCACCATTAAAGCAGGCCGATGATGCTGTATTGGTTGATACAACAGGGTTAAGCATCGAACAAGTAGTTACAGAAATCACTAATTTAATTAGCAAAAAAATCGGCTAAATAATTTTTTTGTGATAATTGAGATAAATATATAGTCAAAAACTGATAAGTAGGGTACAATATCCTATAGAGTCGTTTTATTGGAGGATTGTTTTTCATGAATGAAGAAAACAACGAATTATTAGCAGCCCTTGATGCAGCAGCAGAAATTAATGTTGGTGACATTGTTAAGGGTGAAGTTTTAGCATTTGACGATCAACGTCAAGCTATTGTGGGAATTCAAGGTACTGGTGTTGAAGGTGTGATTCCAGGTCGTGAATACTCAAACAACCCAGATGCAGATATGACTGCAGAATTAAAAATCGGTGACGTTTTAGACCTTGTTGTTACTCGTAAAATCGGTAGCGATAAGGAAGGTGGTTCATACCTCCTTTCTAAGAAGCGCCTTGAAGTACGTAAGGCTTGGGAAAATCTTGAAAAAGACCACAAGCCTGGTGATATCCTTGAAGTACCTGTTATCCAAGTTGTCCGTGGTGGCTTGGTAGTTGATGCTGGTGTTCGTGGTTTCATTCCTGCTTCAATGATCGAAAACCGTTTCGTTTCAGATTTAAACCAATACAAAGGTCAAACTGTCCGTGCTGAAATCGTAGAAATCGATCCAGCTGACAACCGCTTGATCCTTTCACGTCGTGCCGTTCTTTCAGCTGAACACTCAGCTGCTATTGAAAAAGTATTTGGCCAAATCAGCGTGAACGATGTTGTTGAAGGTAAAGTTGCTCGTATGACTGACTTTGGTGCTTTCATCGACCTCGGTGGTGTAGATGGACTTGTCCACGTATCAGAAATTTCATACGACCGCGTTTCAAAACCATCTGATGTTCTTTCAGTTGGTGAAACTGTTAAGGTTAAAGTACTTGCAATGGACGCTGAAAAGCAACGTATTTCATTGTCAATCAAGCAAACTCAACCTGGCCCATGGGAAAAGATTGCGCAAGACGCTCCTGAAGGTTCTGTCCTTGAAGGAACTGTTAAGCGTTTGACTGACTTCGGTGCTTTCGTTGAAGTTGCTGCCGGTGTTGAAGGTTTGGTTCACATTTCACAAATCTCACACAACCACATTGATGCACCTTCTGACGTATTGAAGTCAGGTGAATCAGTTAAGGTTAAGGTATTGTCAGTTGACCCAGCTGCTCAACGTTTGAGCCTTTCAATCAAGGCTTTAGAAGAACGCCCAGCTGCTCAAAAAGCTGAAAAGTCAGAAGATAAATCTTCTGCATCATCATCAGACATCAAGAACTACAGCTCTGACGATGACGAAGGCTTCACTATTGGCGATATTCTTGGTGACTTGAACAAGTAATTGTCATTTAAAGAGAAGATTGGTGAAGAGCCGATCTTCTCTTTTATTTTATAAACATATAAAAAAGGAGAATCACTATGGGATATCCATTAGTTGCAATTGTTGGCCGACCAAATGTCGGTAAATCAACAATTTTTAACCGGGTTGTTGGTGACCGTATCTCAATTGTTGAAGATACGCCAGGGGTTACACGTGACCGGATTTATGCACGTGGTGAATGGCTCGGTCATGAATTCCGCTTGATTGATACTGGGGGAATTGATATCGATGACCAACCATTCATGCGGCAAATTACGGAACAAGCCGAAGTTGCCATTGACGAAGCTGATGTTATCGTCTTTATGGTTAGTGCACAAGAAGGTTTGACGGATGCTGATGAACACGTCGCAAAGATTTTATATCGCGCTGACAAGCCAGTTATTGTGGCCGTTAACAAAGTTGATAACTTTGAAATGCGTTCAGAAATTTATGATTTCTATGCACTCGGATTTGGAGAAGTTTACCCAATCTCAGGTTCACACGGGATTGGTTTAGGGGACTTGTTGGATGAAGTAGTTAAAAACTTCCCAGAAGCCGAAGAAGAAGTTGAAGATGATTCAATTCGCTTCTCATTTATTGGTCGTCCAAACGTTGGTAAGTCATCATTAGTGAATGCTTTACTTGGTGAAGACCGGGTTATTGTGTCACCAATTGAAGGAACAACGCGAGATGCGGTCGATACTAAATTTACCACTGATGAAGGTGATGAATTTGTGATGGTCGATACAGCCGGTATTCGTAAGCGTGGTAAAGTATATGAAAGTACAGAAAAGTACTCTGTTATGCGGGCGATGCGGGCCATTGATGACTCAAATGTTATTTTAATGGTTATCAATGCTGAAGAAGGTATTCGTGAACAAGACAAGCACGTGGCGGGTTATGCCCACGAAGCTGGTCGAGCAATCATTTTGGTTGTTAACAAATGGGATGCCATTGAAAAAGATAACAAAACAATGCAAGAATTCGAAGACCATATTCGTAATGAATTTAAGTACTTGGATTATGCGCCAATTGTCTTTGTGTCAGCAAAAACTAAACAACGGTTAGAAAAATTACCAGCTTTAATTAAGCAAGTAAATGAAAACCACAAAAAGCGGATTACTAGTTCGGTCTTGAACGAAGTTATCTTGGATGCGGTTGCTACTACGCCAACCCCAACTGTCCACGGGAAACGCTTGCGAATCTACTATGGAACGCAAGTAGCAGTTCAACCACCAACATTTGTGGTGTTTGTTAACGATCCTGAATTGATGCACTTCTCATACCAACGCTTCCTTGAAAATCAAATTCGTAAAGCCTTTGATTTCACAGGGACTCCAGTTCACTTAATTATTCGTGAACGTAAGTAAGCTTCATTAATTAAGTACGACGACCCGCACAAATGCTTAGGCAGCTGTGTGGGTTTTGTTATCTCGTAGTTTTGTAGTTAAAAGGAGAATATCATGCAAGAATCATATTCAGAACAAATGTTAGTTGCCTTAAGTAGTGGCCAATTAGAAGCAGCGAAGAAGTTGTTTGCTTCTGCTTTACGCCATGATGATGATGATATGCTTTTTAGCTTAGCAGAAGAATTATATGGTTTAGGCTTCTTAAAGCAAGCCAAACGTGTTTATTTGAAGCTGCTCGAAGCGTATCCTGATGCTGATGAATTGCGGACAGGCTTAGCCGATGTCTTAATTGATGAAGGTGAGATTGATGAAGCTATTAATTACTTAAGCCAAATCACACCGGCCTCATCAGCTTACCTTGAAAGCTTATTAGTGATGGCTGATTTATACCAAACGGAAGAATTATTTGAAGCGAGTGAACAAAAGCTCGTGGAAGCATATAATCTTGCCCCAGATGAACCAGTGATTTTATTTGCACTCGGGGAATTTTATTTCAATATGCGGCAATTTAAAGAAGCGATTAAATTCTACAAAGAACTCTTGTTACAAGGGGTTAAGAACTTTTCTCGGGTTGATTTAGTTTCGCGAATTGGGGTCGCTTACGCCCAAGCTGGGAACTTTGATAATGCGATTGGCTACTTAGAACAAATTCATGAAGCTGATATGACACCAGCAATTCAATTCCAACTTGGCTTTACGTATTTCCAATTAAAGGAATATGAAAAGGCGATTCCAGCATTGGAAAAAGTCATCGAAATGGATACTCAATTTGCGAGTGTCTACCCATACTTAGGGCAAGCGTTAGTTGAAACTAATCAGTTAGAAGATGCGTTACGGATTTTCCAACAAGGATTAGCGGTTGATGAATTTAACGAAACACTCTTTAAGATTGCCGCTGAAACCGCCATTAAGTTGGGTGATTTTGCCTTAGCAACTAAGTATTATGAAGAAGGGTTAGTCATTGAACCAGACGATGTTTCATTAGTATTGGGATTATCTAACTTGTATTTACAAGCCGAAAATGATGATGACAACATTGAGTTGTTGAGTGATTATGTCCAAAATGATGAAGTTGACCCGCAAATTTATTGGAACGTGGCTAAGTCATTAACGCGTGTTGACCAGTGGGAATTAGCCCGTAAATATTGGCATGCGGCAGCGGATAGCTTTATGGATAATGCGGATTACTTACATGAAGCCTTCAGCTTTGCTAAAGAAGATGCTGATCGTCAGTGGGCCTTAGAGCTTGGTCGTCAATATGTTCAACTACAACCTGAAGATTATGATATGCTTGACCAAGTCAGTGCCTTAGCTGATGAATTGTAATCTAGGGAATTAGCGCTAATTTTAAGTACCTGGACATGGTAAAAGGGGACCTCATTTTGAAAGATAATGAGGTGTTTTGTAAAGGTTAAATTGTAATATAAATAAAAGTGTTATTTCAAAGCCTTGAAATAACGCTTTTTTTGTGGCTAAATCAAGATAATGTAAAGAACAGGTATAGGAAATATAGATATTGTGTTAAAGTTATATAAACATTAATTTACTATTTGAAATGTAAAAGTTGCCGTATAATATTACATAGATAATGACAAAAGGGGTGCTTTATGGCGAAAAATTTAATTGGAGAAATCCTGATAAATACGACTACGGTTGAATTGATTATTTATAATACCAATTCTAATACGGTAGTTGAAAGTGTCCACAAAAATATGCAAGGCGGATCTGATATTTATAGTTCCGGCTCCGTGCCATTTTCAGTTGCACGCCGATTACTTGTAATTATGCAAGGTTATCGTCAATTGATGGCCGATTACGATGTTCAAAATGTCCAAGTATGGGCTAGTGAATTGTTTATGCAAGCCGCTAATTCAGAATTTATTGCCGACCAAATTAAGCAAGCAACAGGTTATCTTGTTAAGAGCTTAAATAGTAGTCAAGAGGAGTTTTATCGCAATCAGGCTATTCGGACGTATTTCCCGAAATTTGCAAAAATGGCCGCTGATAATCTCTACATTATTGGGATTAATTCAGGCCGCTTAGACATTGGTTACTATAATAAGAGTGAATTTCAGTTCTCACGTAGTTTACTCTTAGGACCGATTCGGATTGCTGAATCACTCGAAGAAATTGAAAGCCAAATTGTTGATTATCCGCAATTTTTGACAGATTTTATTGGGAGTAAGATTGCGGATTTTGCCCAAGTATTACCCCAACTTGAACCATGCCAAAACTTATTGGTTACGGGTTCAGACATTTTAAATAAGTTCTTTATTCCAGTTGATGCCGCGAGTGCCACGATTAATATTACGGAATTTAATACTTTAAAACGTAAAATCCAACATTTATCACGCCAAGAATTAATTGAACAATTTGGCGTTCAACCAGAAATTGTTCGTTACATAATGCCCGAAATTTTTATTTTGGAACGGGCCTTTAGCATTATTCATGCCCAAACAATCACGTTAACTCGCTTGGCGGCAATTGATGGCTTAATTTTTGCCCAACCAGATGCGAAGTTGCCAGGTGAAAGTGAAATTATTGCATCTGCTGAAAATATTGCTGACCAATATCGGGTTGAATACAATCACCGGAAACAAGTCGAAACGTTTGCCTTGCATATTTTTGACCAATTAAAGCCCGTTCACCACTTAGGACACCGGGAACGGCTACTCTTAGATGTAGTCTGCATTGTGCATGATATTGGTAATTTTGTGAATAGTTATGCCCACTATATTCATTCAGCCAAATTGATTCAAAGTTTGGATTTTCACGGCTTGTCAGATAAAGAACAAGCAATCATTGCCATGGTCTCACAATTTCATAGTTCTAAAACCCCAGTGGCCGGTGAATATCAATCAGAAGCTGAACGCTTTAATAAGAAAGAACGCTTGTTAATTGCCAAGTTAACGGCCATTTTACGAATTGCCGATGCGCTTGATGATTCACGCCTACAAAAAATTAAGACCATTTCAGTGTCATTACGTGAAACGGAAGTCGTGATTACTGCTACAACGCCGGCTAATATCTTATTAGAAGCCTGGACCTTTGAACAAAAGTCGGCCTTTTTCATGGACGTCTTTGGTATTCAAGCCACATTAAAGAAGAGAGTGAGTCGAAAATAATGAGTGATAAGAAAAATTTTGAACACCCCGACTATTTTGTGAATCGGGAATTAAGTTGGTTGCAATTTAATGAGCGTGTTATTGAAGAAGCCCGTGACCGCCAAAACCCATTACTTGAACGGATTCGCTTTTTAGGTATTAGCCAAAATAACTTAGATGAATGGTTCATGGTGCGGGTGGCTTCCTTAGCTCAAATGGCGCATGTTGATGTGCGTAAAAAAGATCCGGCCGGCTATACACCTAAGCAACAGCTTGAACTAATTAGTGTCGCTGCCAGTGAACATGTTAAGTTACAATACCAAACTTATACACGCGTGTTAATACCAGCGTTAAAAGAACAAGGGATTCAGATTGTTAAAGCAGATGAATTAGATGCTGATGCCTTGAATTATTTTGAAGACTATTTTGATCGTGAAATTTTCCCAGTGTTAACGCCAATGGCCGATGACCAAACGCGACCATTTCCATTCTTGGCCAATGATAGTTTAAATATTGCCGTTCGTTTATCCAAAGAAGATGAAGACGGTAAGACGAAATTATTTGCCACATTACAAGTCCCTGATAATGTCTTTAAACGGGTCATTCCCGTGCCTAATCAAGATAATCACTTTATTTTACTCGAAGACATCATTAAACAATTTGTTGACCGCTTATTCTTAGGGTATACAGTTAAAGAAACGGCAACTTACCGGGTCCTCCGGGATATGGAACTAGATGTGGCGGAAAATGAAGACGAAACCCCTAACTTACTAAAAGAAGTCCAAGCCCGGTTAGCAGAACGTGAACGTGGTGATGTGATTCGTTTAGAGTGTGAAGGAACAATGAGTCAACATATTAAAAGACGCCTCCAAGCAGCACTACAAGTCGCTGATGTGCGGACGTATGATGTCAATGGGCCAATTGATTTAACCTTCTTGTCAGATGTTGCCAAGCAAGTCACGGATATGCCAAGTCTGCGTTACCCGGCATTTGAAGATTTTGAACCAACGGAATTAATGACTGGCAATATTTTTGATGTTATTCGTAAAAATGATCAATTACTCCACCACCCGTATGATACGTTTAAACCAGTTGTGCGGTTGATTCAACAAGCCGCCATTGATGTGGATGTCTTAGCAATCAAAATGACGCTATACCGGGTTTCAGGGGATTCGCCAATTATTAAAGCTCTTGGCCAAGCCGCTAAAAATGGGAAGCAAGTAACCGTGTTAGTCGAAGTTAAAGCCCGGTTTGATGAAGAAAATAATGTCCATTGGGCCCGTGAACTTGAACAAATGGGTGTCCATGTAATTTATGGATTAAAAGGCCTTAAAACTCACTCAAAAATTGCGATGGTCATTCGCCGTGAAGGTGATGAAATTCGCCGTTACCTCCATTTAGGAACGGGGAACTATAACGATGTGACGGCACACTTCTATACTGATATGGGGTTGTTAACCGCTGATACCAACATTGGGATTGATGCGGCTAATGTGTTTAATATTTTATCAGGATATTCAGAACAACAATACTTCCATGAATTACACATGTCACCAGATGGTATTCGGGAATTCATCGAAGCTAAAATTAATCAAGAAATTGCCAATGCGCAAGCTGGTAAGCCGGCTAAAATTCAGATTAAGGTTAACTCAGTCGCCGATGCGGGCTTGGTTAAGAAATTATACGAAGCAAGTAACGCTGGGGTTAAAGTGGAATTGATTGTCCGTGGGATTGCGATTTTACGTGTGGGCATTCCTGAAGTTAGTGAAAATATTGAATTACATTCAATTGTGGGCCGCTTTTTGGAACATAGTCGGATTTATATGTTTGAAAATAATGGGGCCAAGGAAATTTATCTTTCAAGTGCGGATTTAATGACCCGTAACTTAAATCGTCGGGTTGAGTTATTATTCCCGGTGCATGCGGAAAACTTAAAGCAACGAATCTTGGCAATTTACCAAACCATGTGGATGGATAACATTAAAACCCGTGTGTTACAATCGGATGGTAGCTACCAAAAGGTTGACCGTCGCGGTGTTCAAGAATCTCTTGATGCGCAAGTAGCCTTTATGGAAGAAGCCAATCAAAAAAGCAAGGCCCAACAGCATGCTGCTAAAGAAGCCGAGCTAACAGAGCGGTTCACACCATTAAACAATCCTTTTGAAGAATAGTGATAGCTGAAAGGATTAATTGGAAGGGGATTTATGAAGAAATTTGCAATCATTGACTTAGGGTCAAACTCGGCACGGATGACCATCAGTGAAATTCATCCAGATGGATCATACGCGGTCCTTGAACGCATGCAAGAAATGGTGCGCTTATCAAATAATATGGGGCCAGAAAAGGTTTTACAAAAACCAGAAATTGAACGGACTTTGAAAGCTTTAACTGACTTTGATGACGCCATTAAAAAATATGACGATATTAGCGTGCGGGCAGTGGCAACAGCGGCAGTCCGCCAAGCAACTAATCAAGCTAAATTCTTGGAATTAGTCCAGACAAAAGTCGGCTTGAAATTAGAAGTTTTAACCGGGGAACAAGAAGCTCACTATGACTATTTAGGGGTTATTAATACCCTAAATATTAGTAATACGTTAATTTTAGATACTGGTGGGGCCTCTTCTGAATTGATTTTAGTGGCTGATAAGGAATCACGCCATGAGGTTAGCATTCCGGTAGGAGCTGTTAACATTTCAGAGGAATACTTGGAAGCCGACGAGATTAGTGCAGCAGCGTTATTTAAAGCGTTCACAGCGGTTGACGAACGGTTGAATAGTGTATCTTGGTTACGACAAGCCCATGAATTTCCGCTTGTTGTGTTAGGTGGTTCTAACCGGACATTAGGGAAAATCTCCCGGCGAGCTAAGCATATTCAAGATACGCCTTTACATGGATACCGTATTTCAAGTGATGAAGCCTTTGCAATTTATACGGATATTTTAAGTAAAGATTTGGAAGAACGTCGTAAAGTGCCAGGTTTAGCCAAAGAACGTGGTGATATTATCGTTGGGGGATTAATGCCCTTGATGGCAATATTACGCTATGTGGATGCCAATAAGATTACGTTCTCGCAAGCCGGGATTCGTGAAGGTATCTTATTTGAAAAGATTAATGAAATAACTGGCGAAGAGGTTATTGATCCTGAACCAGCTGCAATGACGGTTGATATTGACGATTAGTTAATATAAAGGGGTAATTAAAATAATGAAACACGGACGTATTTTAAATTTGATGGTAACGCTATGTTTACTTTTTTGGGTTTTTGACTTAGTAGAAGTGATTCGCTTTTAGGATAGGGAAGTTAAAACCGGCGTGTTGCTCGGACAAAATCAATATTTAAGGCACGAATTGACGGTGAGAAAATTTTCTCACCGTTTTTTTTATGGCCTAAAAAATTTTTTAACGGGTATAGATTTTTACGCGATAATTGTTTATTAAATTGCATATTCATCGTATTGATGTATATTTATGCGAAATAACGCAAAAAACATTGCATATTAATATCGATGTCAGTATATTAATATGTATTAACAAATCGAAGTGAGGATATGCGATGAGAAAAGGAATTTATAAATTATTTTTATCAGTTTTTGCATTTATGTTTATGTTTAGTAATGTTGGTGCGGCTATGGCAGCTACGGATACTGCTAAGACCGATCCAACATTGGCCCACATTAAAAAAAGTGGCTTACTAGTTGTTGGGTTATCGGCCGATTATGCGCCGTATGAATTTCACCAAACAATTAAAGGGCAAGATAAAATTGTCGGCTTTGATGTTTCAATGGCCGAAGCAGTGGCTAAAGAATTAGGTGTTAAGCTCCAAATTAAAGAAATGGCCTATGATGCGTTATTAGGGGCGTTAAAGACCGGGAAAATTGACATGATTATTTCGGGGATGGCTTCAACTCCAGAACGGGCTAAAGAAGTTAATTTTTCAGAACCATATCTAAAAGTTAAACAACAAGTATTGATTCAAGCAGCGGACAAAGACAAGTACAAGAGTGTTACGGATTTTTCAAATGTGAGTGTTGCTGCGCAAAAAGGAACCACCCAATCTGATTTAGCAAGCCAAGCATTACCAGGTGATAAACCAGTCTTGCTTACTAAATTTACTGATGCCATTTTACAACTGCAATCTGGTAAGGTCGGCGCCATTGTCGTTGAAGGTCCAGTTGGTGAAGCATATGCGCAACACGATAAAAACTTAGCCTTAATCCCAATGAACTTCCCTGAAGATACGGGGGAAACAGTTATTGCAATGCCGAAAGGGGCGGATGCTTTAACGGCGCAAGTTAACAGTGTGATTAGCCGTGTCAACCATGATGGTTCATTTGAAAAATGGCAAAAGCTTGCTAATTCACAAATATTTGTTTCAAAAAGTTTCTTTGATCAATATGGTAATTACTTTATTTCAGGAACTGGTTTGACGGTTGTTTTAGCCATTATCGGGGTTTTCTTCGGCGCTATTTTAGGGGTTATTTTAGCCTTACTTAAACGGGCTAAACTTGATGCGTCAAATTCATGGTTCACGCAATTAGGGAAACTAATTGGTAAAATTATTTCAAATGTTTACATTGAATTTGTGCGTGGGACTCCTTTAATGGTCCAAGTATATATTATCTTCTTTGGGGCCACATGGTTATTCCACTTGAACATCAGCGCATTTGCTTCTGGGGCGATTGCAGTGAGCTTGAACTCAGCAGCTTATGTGGCTGAAATTATCCGTTCCGGTATTAACTCTGTTGCCAGCGGTCAAAATGAAGCGGCGCGTTCATTAGGATTATCTTCAGGCCAATCAATGCGGTATGTTATCTTACCGCAAGCGGTGAAAAATATTTTACCAGCGCTTGGAAATGAATTTGTGACAGTCATTAAGGAATCTTCAGTGGTCTCAGTTATTGGGGTTGGTGAGTTAATGTTTAAAACTGCTACCGTCCAAGGGGCATCATTTAACCCATTCTTACCACTTGTCATCACAGCGTTGATTTACTTTGTGTTAACATTTGGATTAACTCGCATTTTAAACTTAATCGAAAAACGGTTTAAGTTAGGTTAGTAGATACTGCTATTTAGCAGTCGAAAGCAGCTAACGACACATAGATACCTTTAAAATCAGTTATGATTAACACATAAAAAATACCGGTAAGCAGATGGCTTACCGGTATTTTTGTGCATAATAACCGCTTGGGCGCCGCGTACAGTTTACATAAATACAACAAAAACGCCATGAGACGGCGTATTTAAACAATTTATGCTAAAATAAGAAGTACAGATATTATTAGTAGACAGATGTACTAATGGGTTAGGAAGACTGTGGGCGTATGATTAATAAAAATCAATTCAAAGTTAGTTTTTTCTTAGCGATGGTTTGCCTTTTCGTTAAGGTTATTTTTGATAGCCTCGATCAAGGTTCGATGGCGAGTAAATTTATTCAAACCATCAATGTAATCGGCGCAAGTGGTTACTGGTATTTACCAATCATCGTGGGTGGATGGTTTGTAATAATGTTTACATTTGCCTTTTACATTTTTTTTCGGATTATCAATACAATTGTGCACAGATTATATCGGCGCCGGTAATCCAGTTATAGTGAAACTCCTATATGCTTGGTTAAAGTGTATAGGAGTTTTTTGTACCGATAAACCTGACCACTTAGACCGCAAATTTGACCGCTTAGCCCAAGGATATTTACCTATAAACAAGAATGTGGAATACTTATAAACATGGAAGGGGGCAATATGAAAATAACAATTGAAATTGATACAACCACCCCCGACTTGGAAGTGGTTATTCACACGCCCCAATTTGATGAGCACGTGGCTAAGTTACAAACGGTTTTGCAGGAATTTGCCACGGCGGGGACATCAGCGGTAATCAGCCCCCTTACATATATCAAAGATGATACGGAGTATTACTTTAATGATACTGAAGTGTTGTTTTTTGAAACTGATGGGCGCGAGGTTTATGCGCATACTAATGATGAGACGTACTTAGTTAAACAACGTCTTTATGAGCTAGAGCAACGTTTGGCACCTCGGTTTATGCGCATTTCCAAGTCGGCGTTATTGAATATCCATGCTGTTTATGGCTTAACGCGGACCGTTACTGGGGCTACGGTGGGGTTTCAAAATAGTCCGAAATTGGTTTTTGTTTCCCGGCGATACTTTAAAGACTTAAAAGAACGTTTAGAAGAGGAGCGTAACTTATGAACAAACATACAATTATTCCCGGTTTAGGCTTTTTAGCAGCCGGCGCTTTCCTAGTAGTTTACGAATTAGGCTGGTTGAATTTTCACGTTGGAATTTGGACGTTGATTTTTACCGTGATTTTAGCCTTCTTTATGATCAAAGATGCTATTTATGGTGGGATTGTAGTTCCGGTAGCGAGCTTGGCGATTTTAGCCATGCTCTATGCCCGCCCATTAGGGATTGAAAAGTTGGTACCATGGACTATTATTGTGGTCGCAATTTTAGTAATTATCGGGTTAGAATTACTTTTTAAAACGAAAAATCATCGATACTACACCTTCCACCATGGTCATGGGCAACACCAATTCAAGAAAAAATATGTCTATGGCCCCGATGATGTTCAAGAAAGTATGGACAGTGAACTTAACTTAAATGCTAATATGACTTCCACATTTCGGTATGTGAAGGCCCAAGATTTCCAACGTGGGGATGTGACGGCCAAGATGGCGAGTGTTAAGTTGTATTTTGACAAAGCCCACATTAATACTACGGCAACGTTGAATCTCGATGTTAATTTATCAGATGTCTTGATTTACGTGCCCCGTGATTGGCATGTCGTTAATCATGCTAATGCTTTGTTGAGTGATGTTGAAGAAAAAACGGCCGCCGATACAATTACGACTGCTGAGTTAATTATTACTGGTAATGTGAATCTGTCATCAGTTAATATCTATCATATTTAAAAAAATACGCCAACAGTCCGTTTTGGGTGGACTATTGGCGTATTTTTTGGGATTTAGGAGCGGTGGTAGGGGTACTAAAATAATGGCACGCTTAATTAGTTATTATTTTATTTTTTACAAAAGATTGTCTTTTACTTAAGTTTTTGTTAAGGTGACTGTGTAACAATTTGAAAAAGTGGAGGGACTATAATGGAAAATATTTTACACGTTAGCCAGTTGAGTAAACGATTTGGCAAAAAGCAAGCCTTGTCAAACGTTGAATTCACGGTTGGCAAGGGCCGGATTGTGGGCTTAATTGGCCCTAATGGAGCCGGAAAGACGACAATTATGAAGGCCATCTTAGGTTTATTTTCATACGAAGAAGGCCAAATTAAGATTGATAATCGGGTTGTGTCAGAGACAAGTCACCAAGCGTTAGGTAAAGTGGGGGCCTTAATTGAATATCCAGCGATTTATCCGTATTTGACGGGTTTGCAACACTTACAATTAAATGCGACTGGTGCCGATGTTAATAAGCGGATTGCCCGTCTTGTTAAACAAATGAAGATGGATAGTTACATTAATCGTAAAGCCAAGAATTATTCATTAGGAATGAAACAAAAGCTAGGGATTGCCTTAGCACTAATTAATGACCCTGAATTGGTGATTTTAGATGAACCCATGAATGGATTAGATCCACAAGCAACCAAAGATTTACGGGATGTAATTATCAACAAAGCGGCTACTGGAACATCATTTTTAATCTCAAGTCATATTCTGAGTGAATTAGAAAAATTAGTTAGTGAAGTGGTCATTATTGATCATGGTCAAGTAATTAAACAAGCCACAGTGGCCAATCTCAATCACCAAGAAAATGATTTTATTGTCCTTAAAACTAGTGATGATACCCAGGCAAAAGTAGTCTTACATGAAGCGGGCATTCTCGTTGTAGACACGCCGGGAATTGTGTTTAATCAAACTGCAACTAGAACGCTGGCGGTAGTTATTAAAACCCTCGTCCAAGCGGGCATTGATATTTATGATGTTGTGCATCAAGGTGAAGATCTCGAAGCGGCATTATTATCAATTTTACACAATGAAACTAAGGAGGCCTAAGCATGTCGACATTATTACGCCAAGAAATTTTTAAATTACGTCATCAAAATATTGCCTGGATTACAATGCTGTTTAATATTTTAGTGATGACAATTTTTGCTGTTTTTGCCAAGCTGAAGCCGGAGTGGATTAGTGCAAAGGGCCAAATTATGAATGGTTTTAACAGTACGATGTTTTTAGCTTTCTTTTTAATTAGTGTCACGGCAACAATCTTTGCTTCGGAGTTTCAATATGGCACAATTAAAGCGTTGTTATATCGTAAGTACTATCGGGGGCAAGTGTTTGCTAGTAAGGTCTTAACGTTATTGCTATATTCAATTCTTAATTATATTCTTATTTTCGGCTATACATTACTTTTGAAGGTGGTTTTGTTCAACAACGTCAACTTAAGTGGTAAGGCTGGGACAACAACCGTCCTTGGTCACTTAGGATTATCGCTGGTTGGTGCCTTTGTTGGTATCTGGATGATTTTAGCATTAGTGCTATTAATTACTAATTTATTTAAAACGAGTGCCGCGGCCATTACAATTGGGATTTTGGGCTATTTTGCGGCTTCGTTATTGCAATTGGCCCAAGCGATTGCCATTGAGAAATGGACTTGGTTAAAATGGAATCCCCTTAACATGTTGAATGCCGGGGCGCAAATTAGCACTCCAGATCTTCATGAGATGACCCATTTTAGTACGCCAATGATTGTGACTGGTAGTGTTGTTTATACGTTGATTTTTCTAGCCTTAGCGTACGTTATTTTTAAAAAGCGCAATGTTTAATTAAGTTTAGGTGGTCGGACTAAATTAAAATGCCCCGATAGTTTATAATGAAGTTAGTAAAAAATAGGGGGCGTACGTATGAAGAAAGTACCAAGAATTCTGGCATATCTTGGCATAACGGTGTTATTGATTATTTCGTTAGGGTTGATTTTTAACCAACAAATTGCCAAGTTGGCACTGGAAACGTTTCATCCAAATGTGACAACCACATCCATTGCAGCGGCCCAAAAGAAGTCTGCAAGTTATGATTGGCGCAAAGTTAATAGCGTTTCATCAGCGCAAATTATCCAAGCCCGGTTCAAAACTGATGCGGCTAATTTTATTGGCTATGTTGCTGTGCCGGCCATGGGGATTTCGTTACCAATCTCAGCTGGGACCGGTGGTGATAACCTCGCCTTAGGAGCCGCTACAATTTTGCCAGATCAAAAAATGGGACAAGGCAACTATGTGCTAGCGAGTCACATGGTATATATTGGTAAGAATTTACTCTTCTCACCATTGTATTATCATAAAAATGATGGGGTTAAAGGGCAAAAAATTTATTTAACGGATTTAAAACACGTTTATGAATATACCACAACGGAGTATAAAGTCGTACCATCAACGGCGGTCCAAATTACTGACCCGGTCCCAGGTAAGCAAGTGATTACGTTGTTTACTTGTAACTATACGCATAATGATGGCCGGGTTGTTTTACGCGGTGAGTTAACGCAAACCACATCGTGGCATGATGCTAGTGGGACCGTTAAAGATTACTTCAAAGATCAAAATAACTCCGGTAATTAATACCGATTGAATATAGATAGTAAAAAGGCAGGGAGTGTTAATAACGCTTCGCTGTCTTTTTTAGCGGACAATAATTGCTGGTGGTTGACTTTACAATTACTTTACAAAGAATGGTGTCATGAAAAAATATCCTGGTAGGAGGCCTGATACAGCAGTATTTACACTTAAAGTAAATAAATAGTAACCGCTCTTAACATAAATTTTATAATCGATTTAATGGGTAAAGTAGTTTAAAATGTGACTAATATAGGATATTATTTATTTAAATTTTAAAAATTTGGTAATGGAGGACCAGCACATTTTAAAGCAAGTTAAAGTACGATATAGCTATTATTTAATCCTCGCATTGATTGTGAATGCGGTGAGTATTATTATCTTACCGCGGATATTAAATAGTTTCGATGTTCCGTTTCATATTAGCCGCGTTGTTGGGGCTTGGGGCGGTTGGAAAAGTGGTCAACTGATTCCATATGTTAATCCATGGGCCATTCATGGCATGGGATTAGGATCCAATTATTTTTATGGTACGTGGCAAGCCTTTTTATTAGCACCGTTATATGGCTTAACCCATTCGGTGGCCGTGACATTTACAATCTTTAATATTGTGGCCACCTTCGTAGCCGGAATATTGATGGATAAATTACTCCGGCAGTTTTTCCACGGGAATGCCATTATGGTTGCTAGTAGCTTTTACATGGCATCGCCCTTTATGTTACATAATTTGTTTGTAACACAAGACCAAGGCGCAATTCTAGGGATCGCATTATTACCAATGATTTTTATTGGGGTCTTTCGAATTTTAAAAGACCAAGACAATGGGATTGGGTACTTAGCCATTGGGAGTGCCTTACTGTTATCAAGCCACTTATTAAGTACCTTTTTAGCGATTTTAGCAGTTATTATTATTTTAATCTGGGCGTGGCGTGATATTAATTTACAAACTATTATGCGCTTTGTCAGTGCCGGCTTGTTAGCATTAGTAATTAGTGCTTTCTTCTGGTTACCGTTGCTAGAGCTTAAATCACTTGACCTCTATAATGCCTTTTTCAAAGATATCTATGTAATGGATCGAACGGCGGCCTTTTTAACTAAGTCCAATAGTTGGCAACCATATAGTATTTTAATTAAGGTGGTCAATGGCTTAGCTTTAATCGGGGCGGTGGGCTTGATTGTTAAGTGGCCGACCGTTAAGCAACGTACTGATCAGATGCAGTTTAGTTTGTTTAAAGTTAGTTTAGTAATTACCGCTGTGTTTGCCTTTTTAAGTTATGCGCCCCTTAATTGGCGTTACTTACCAAGTGTCTTCTATAACTTACAATTCCTCTGGCGCTTTATGTATATCGGTTATTTCTTTATGGCCTTTTTAATTGCGATTGCCATTGAAGTTTTTGTCCAAGAATACAGTAGTTTTAGTAACTTTAGTAGTCACAAGCGAATCTCAAAAACAGTCGTAGTAACTTTAGGAATTAGTTTAGTATTAGCATTAGGCCAAACATTCCAATATGCTCACTCAGTCCGGCATGCGGTGAAATTAGCTAATCAACCAGCGGCGATTGCTAATGGTTATAAGGCCTTTAACCCACATACTAAGAGTGATGCGTGGTATTTTGAATATGCTAGTACGGGGGTGTATTTACACCAAGGTATTATTAGTAACCCAGCAGTGATTTTAGAAAAACATAACGTCACAGCGACTAACATCAAAATGCACACATTAGACGCTAATCAGTTTATTAGTGCCGATGTGAATGTCAAGGCGGCTGATAACTATCTGGTCTTTAAAAAGATCTTCTATCCAGGGTATTATGTCCGGTTAGCAAGTGGTCAGCGGGTTAACTTGCCAGCAACGCATAATATTGATGGCTTGGTAGCTGTACGCTTACCTGCAAATTATAAAGGTCAGATTAACGTTGGTTTCCAAGTACCATTGTTATACGTTTGGATGTGGGCCATTTCATTATGTGGCTTAGTCTTGACAATTGTGACGATGTTACGTAAACGCGGCCAAGGTGGGCAATACGACCAAGTGCGGTATTAGCAAATATTAAAATCGGTTGATCAGATGATTAGCCGATTTTTTGATGCCCAAGAGCATTCAGTAGCTAATAATTAAAATTGTGTAAGCAAGCACTGATAAGAAGATGATAATTTAAGAAAATCTAAAGGATAGCTTTGATATACGGTAGTGTTTTAGTTATAATTTAAACAATATGGTTTCTCTTAATGCATAAGCGATACCGAAATAATAGGAGAGGAGCTTAAAATGGCACGAGCACAAAAAGGAATTTCTGCATATTCATTATTTATTGGATCATTTCTGAGTAACACCGGAATTAGTTTTATTTGGCCGCTAACCACGATTTACATGCATGACTACTTAGGTAAAAGTTTAACCGTGGCGGGGTTAGTGTTATTCATTAATTCATTATTCACCATGTTAGGAACAAATATCGGAGGTTATCTCTACGATAATTGGAGCCATTATTATACCGTTTTAATTGGGACGATTTTAGTAACTTTATCGAGTGCCATGCTGATTTTTAATCACCAATGGCCAAACTATGCGTTCTGGCTCATCCTCCTTGGTTTTGGGAATGGACTGATTGTGACCGCGGTTAATTCATTTGCAACAATGGTAGAAGGTAAAAGTCCGAGTTATGTGTACAACGTTTTATACTTTATGAGTAACTTAGGTTTAGTTGTTGGTACCTTGATGGTGGGCTTCTTATTACACTTAGGGATTAGCATCGTCTTTGGAGCAGCCACGGTCCTCTATGTTATCTTGTTGTTGATTGTGTTAGTCGCTTATCGTGGTCACGAGCAAGAAAGTAACATTGCGCGGAATTATACCGGTGGTGGTGAATACCTCGAACGGGCAAGTTTAGTCCGGATTATGACGTTATTGGCCTTATTAGCAATTATTTGGATCTTTTATGAACAATGGCAAAGTAATATTGCGACTTACATGGTTGCTAATCACTTTACGGTTAAAGATTACAGTTACATGTGGACGGTTAATGCCATCTTGATTGTCTTAATTCAACCAATTATGACTTACTTTGATGCCTTCTTATTACGGCACATCAACATGCGCTTATACGTTGGTTTCTTCCTCATTGGGGCTTCATTTTTAATCTTACCGTTTGCGCAACATACGTATGCCTTCTTTGTTGCTTCAATGGCTTTACTAACAATTGGGGAAATTGCTTGTTTACCAGCCGTAGCAACATTTGTGAATATGTTAGCGCCTGATTCGCAAAAAGGTAAATTTCAAGGGATGGTTGCCGGTGCCGGTGCCTTAGGTCGTGCGATTGGACCATTCTTTGGGGCCGTTATCATTGATTATGCAACTTATGATAAATTATTCTTAATATCAACGATTGTTATTTGGTTAGGTACGTTGATTTTCTTGGTCATTAACCAACGCTTACGGGTAAAAAAATAATTAAAATCATAAAAGTGTGCTAGAACGCTGTAAAGCAAGTTCTGGCATGCTTTTTCTTTGCCATTAACGCCATGAATTCAACGCCTAGTCTTGAGTAACGGTGGCAAAATCGCTATACTTATATACTATAAGTAAGTAAAATTTAATTACCAGTTTCATTAAGTTTTTATACATTTATTTTTACATATTCATGGTTATTTTGTATAAATATGCATATAGATAGAAATATGTTTGTTTTTATACAATTTAATTGGTAGACTAACAAATAACAATAAACGAAGAGGTGAATCGCGATGAGTGCAGTATTAGAGATTAAAAATTTAGAAAAGCATTTTGGTGACACAGCGGTAATTAAAGATATTACCGAAACGGTTAATAAAGGGGAAGTGATTGCAGTCTTAGGACCTTCTGGAGCTGGTAAATCAACTTTCTTGCGTGCTCTAAATATGTTAGAAGTGCCAACTGCCGGGGAAGTGATTTTTGACGGTCAAGATTTGACGAAATTAAATGATAAGCAACTTGATAATTTACGAATGAATATGGGGATGGTATTCCAATCATTTAACCTCTTCCCGAACATGAGTGTCCTTGAAAATATTAAATTAGCCCCAATGAAAATCAAAAAGGTTAGTAACGAAGAAGCCACGAAGGTTGGTCAGGAATTATTAGCCAAAGTTGGGTTAGCTGATAAAGCCGACGTCTTCCCAAGTAGTTTGTCTGGTGGACAACAACAACGGGTTGCGATTGCCCGGGCATTAGCGATGAAACCAGAAGTGATGCTTTTTGATGAACCAACATCAGCCTTGGATCCAGAAATGGTTGGTGAAGTATTGAAAGTAATGCAAGATTTGGCTGACGAAGGGATGACAATGGTTGTCGTAACCCATGAAATGGGCTTTGCCCGTGAAGTAGCCACTAAGGTATGGTTTATGGCCGATGGCTTTATTCAAGAAAAAACGACCCCAGAAGACTTCTTTGCGGCTCCTAAGACAGAACGGGCGCAAGACTTCTTAGCTAAGATTCTATAATTAAGCAGTAATATAATTACTGCACCAAGAGCTGATGATATACATTAAAACGCTAGGAACATTATTTCTGGCGCTTTTTTGTGTTGTTTTTAAAAACGTTTAACGCTGAATAAAATAGTTGGCTAATACAATTTAAGCTGCGTTGACTACTAAATTGGTCTGGAATCAGCGAACTTTTTTTATCGAACTAAGTTAAATTTCTTCCTCCATTTCGTTGGTTATTTACGTAATAAATGTGTTTTAAAATTTATTTGCTAGTACCAATATTAAGTAATATTAAGGTTTTGTCAATTGGGTATGTTGGTATACCAATTACAAAATTCCATTGACCTTTTACTAACAACCGCCTACACTGAAGGCGAAATTGAACAGGAGTTCAATGCGATGTTATAAAAATGGGGGCCGATATGAAAAAACAAACTTTGCATAATATTGTGACAACATTTAAAACCCAATTTGCGAGCGAACCGACGGATATGTTCTTTTCGCCGGGGCGGGTTAATTTAATTGGTGAACATACAGATTATAACGGCGGGCATGTTTTTCCAATTACGCTAACGTTGGGGACGTATGGCGTGGCCAAACGCCGTGATGATCAGCTAGTCCGGTTATATTCGGTAAATTTTCCGGAATTAGGGGTGATTAGTTTTGCTGTTGATGATTTCAGTAAAATGCCGGCACATAACTGGGTGAATTTCATCAAGGGAGTCTTAAAAGCGTTAGCTGACTTAGGCTATGTCATTGATCAGGGCTTTGAATTAGTGATTGAAGGGGACATTCCAATTGCATCTGGCCTATCATCATCAGCTTCCTTAGAGCTATTAATCGGGGTCGTGATTCAAAAATTATTTGGCTTAAAAATCCCGCGGTTACAGTTAGTTATGGCAGGACATCAAGCGGAAAATGATTTTATCGGGGTCAAAACAGGTTTGATGGATCAATTTTCGGTAGGGTTTGGTGCGCCAAATACCGCCATCTTTCTTGATACAAATACTTTGGGCTATCGCTTAGTCCCGGTTATTTTACGTAATTTTGAAATTATTATTATGAATACCAATAAACCCCGGAGCTTGGTGACATCAAAATATAATGAACGGGTTAATGAAACGCAACAAGCCTTAACGGCCCTCCAAACTGAGTTGCCGATTAAGAGTTTAGGCGATATTGATGCAGTAACGTTTGAAGCGCATCAACAGTTAATTAAAGATTCGACGCTTTTAAAACGGGCGCGCCATGCGGTTAGTGAAAATCAACGGACAATTGAAGCCGTCAAAGAACTAACACATGGTGACTTAGTGGCATTTGGGGCGTTGTTGAATGCATCGCATGCATCATTACGCGATGACTATGATGTTACTGGGATTGAATTAGATACGTTAGTGACTGCCGCGCAAGCTTTTCCGGGTGTTTTAGGCGCCCGAATGACTGGGGCGGGCTTTGGGGGCTGTGCGATTGCTTTGGTACCACAACAAAGTCGTTCTCGGTTTCAAGAACAAGTAGGCGCCCGGTTTCACGAAGTTTTGGGATATGATGCGAGCTTTTTTGCGGTCCAAATTGGCCCGGGGGCTCAATGGATTGGGGCGGTTAAAACGTTGTAAAGACGAGTTGTTGGCTAATACAATTTAAATTCAACAAGGAGGATGCATGGTGAATAAACAAATGATGCAACGAATGGGGTATGCCTTAGGTGCGTTTGGCCATGATACTTACTATGTGGCTTTGAATACGTATTTTATGATTTTTGTGACGAGTGTCATGTTTGCTGGGAGTGGTAAAAATATGGCCACGTTAATTGGCTTAGTAACTACACTAGTCGTGACGGTGCGGTTGGTGGAAATTATTTTTGATCCTTTAATTGGAAGTGTTATTGATAACACTGAGAGTCGGTATGGTAAGTTTAAACCATGGCTCGTTGGGGGCGGGCTCGTTTCGGGCGCCTTATTAATCGTTATTTTTACGAATATGTTTGGCTTGGCCTTAAAAAATGAAACGCTCTTTATCACCTTGTTTACGATTGGCTTTATTATTTTGGATTCATTTTATTCATTTAAAGATATTGCCTTTTGGTCGATGATTCCGGCTTTGAGTACAGATACAAAAGAGCGTGAGAAGTTGGGGACCTTTGCCCGCTTTGGTTCATCGCTTGGGGCGAATGGGACAACGATGTTGGTAGTACCAATAACGACAACCATCACGTTGTGGCTGACCGGTAAAAATGAGCAAGGGGCCGTTGGTTGGTTTTGGTTTGCCGTGATTGTCGCGGTTATTTCGGCAGGCACAGCGATTATTACGGCGCTGACCACCCATGAAAATATGTCAATTATTCGGCAACAAACGCAAAAAGCACAACTGCGCGATATTTTTAAAGCGTTAGCAAAAAATGATCAATTACTGTGGCTTGGCTTATCGTATATTGCCTATGCGATTGCTAATGTGGCAACGACAGGGGTATTGTTATTATTTTACAAATTTGTCTTAGGACGGGCGGATTTATTCGTCGTTGTTGGTGTCATTGCAACTGTGACCGGTCTCATTGCCGTACCATTATTTCCAGTGCTCACCAAAATAATGTCACGCCGGTTAATTTATTTAGGCGGCTTGGTCTTAAACTTAGTCGCCTATGGCTTGTTTATGTTTGCGCATAGCAACTTAATGTTAGTACAAATTGCGACGGTGTGTTTTTATTTTCCGCAACAATTAATTTTCTTATCAGCACTACTGACAATTACCGATTCGGTTGAATATGGTCAACTTAAAAACGGCGTCCGTAATGAGGCCGTAACCCTCTCAATCCGGCCGTTGTTAGATAAAATTGCGGGAGCCTTATCTAATGGCATTGTAGGCTTTATTGCCGTAGCGGCTGGAATGAGTGGGACCGCTACGTATCATGATATTACGGCTGCTAACGTCGGGACATTTACGGTCTTTGCCTTCGCCTTACCAGCTATCTTAATGGTTTTTGCGGGCGTTATTTTTGCTTGGAAAGTGCGCCTTTTTGAAGCGCAACATGCCCAAATTGTGCAGCAATTGGAATTACAGTTACACCAGCAACAAACAACCACCGAAAAGGAAGTGTAATGAATTTAACAGTCACATGTATCGGGATGCTTGCGACGCACCGGGTGTTGCGGTTTGAACTTGAAAATCAACATCAGATGCGTTTGGCAGTCTTAAATTATGGTGGTCTAATGGAAGAAATGTCCGTCCTAGAACATAAGGGTAATTTACTGCTGACACCACCGGAATTGCCACAATTAATTAAACAAAAGGGCTATGCTAATCACTTGATTGGCCGCGTTGCTGGGGTTATTGAAAATAGTTGCTTCATGACGGCTGACAGGTGGTGGAATTTACCGACTAACTATTATCAACATACATTAAATGGTGGCCCCAATGGTTTTGACCATCAATTCTTTGATGTTGAACCACAGCCTGAATTGGGAATGCTGACGTTACATTATTGGGCCACCGAGCGGACCGATGGGTTTCCTGGCAATGTGGTAGTTAGTATCAGTTATCAACTAACCGCCGATGATTGTGTCCATGTAACTTTTAAAGCGCAACAACTTGAACGGGACGGGATTTTTGATCCAACGTTAAAAACGGTTTTTGCAGTTGCGTCGGCGGCTACTGCTGATTTGTTAAGACCGCAAGTACTAGTTAATGGACACCAACGGCTTGTAATTGATGAGGTGGGTATTGCTAAGGGGCTCGTTGTGGATGAAGTGACGAAGGGGCCACAACTGGGGCATCAAATTAATATACCCGTGGTCGGCCACAGTGCGACCTACATTGTGCCAGCAGACTTAACTCAATTGGCCGCGCAAATTACGGACCCAGTAAGCCAACATCAAATCCAAATCTTTTCTAACCGGCCGGGTTTGTATGTAGCAAGTTCCCGTCAAACAGGTACTGAACAACAAGGCATCAATGGGCTAACTATCATGGCCCAAAGTTTACCAAATAGCGTTAACATTCCTGAGTTTGGATCTATTTCAATTGCAGTTAATGCAACAAAACGCTATGATATTATTTATGAATACATTAAAATTAATTAACATAACAATATCTTATTAAAGTGAAAGCGACCTGTTTAGTCGGTTTCATTTTTTTAAATTTCGATTAGCTAAGAAAGTGAGGGACGGTATGGCTAGTATGCGAGAAGTTGCGCGACAGGCCGGTGTGTCAGTCGGTATTGTGTCGCGTGTTTTTAATCAAGATCCAACCTTAAAAATCACGATGGCCACGCGGCAACGGGTGTTAGGGGCCGCCCAAAGCCTAGGTTATCGGCATCGTCCACGCGGACAGCAAAAGGCCGCTAGCAGCGGTAAAGCCAAACCAATGTATATTGCAGTAATTACCAGTTATGAACGGCGCCATGAAGTGTCCGATCCGTATTTTCTAGCGTTGCGGAATGGCTTAGATGAAGGGGCGCAAGCATTACGCATCCATTTGGATTATTTGTTTACCTTACATTCACCTAACAAGCAATGGGATGCCTTAGTGCGCTATGATGCGGTGATCTTGATTGGAACGTTTGCTGATAAGTTGCTAAATACAATAAGTACATATAATAAACATTTAGTTGTAATTGATGATAATCGGGAATTACCTGATTATGATGTCGTGTGCAATGATTTTGCGTTTCAGACCCGCCATTTATTAGATCACCTCTATCAATTAGGGCATCGTAAAATTGCTTTTATAGGTGTTCAAAATCCGTTGTATGACGCAAATGGTGCTGTCAGTGAATGGATTACTGATGTGCGCCAGCAAGCATACGAAGACTGGATGCAGCAAAAGGGCCTTCACCAACCGGCGTATTCTGAGATTTTGGCAACGTGGGAAATTCAGGCTGTCATTACGGGGGGCCAACGCTTAATGACATTACCAACCCCACCGACAGCCATTATTACAAGTTCTGATCCGATTGCGATTATCTTATATAATATGTTGCATGAAAATGGTTGGCAAATTCCTGAGCAAGTTAGTGTCGTGAGTTTTGATGATATTGAATATAGTCGGTTCTTAATTCCAAGCTTAACGACGATTCATCCAGCAACAACGACCATGGGGAAAATGGCATTACGGTTACTACTAGAACAAATTAATGATAAACGGACCCCTGGAATTACTGTCGAAGTAACTTCACAGCTAATTGAGCGTCAAAGCGTCCAGAAGCTTAACTAATTGTAATGAAAAGAGTTTTTTAAATGGCTACAATTCGCGATGTTGCCCGTGAAGCTGGATTATCACCAGCTACTGTTTCACGGGTGTTAAATGAAGATACGACCTTTAAAGTCGCTGATTTGACCCGGCAACGGGTACTCGCCGCCGCTAGTAAGTTAAATTATTCCCGACGGCCCAAAAATACATCAGTCAATAAGCGGCAACGGGTGAACAGTAGCACGATTGGGGTAATCACAACGTATAACGAATTACGAGAAATTGATGACCCATATTTTTTGGGAATCCGTAACGGGTTAAACCAAGGGGCCGCCTTAAAGCAACGTAAACTTGAATTTCTCTTTTCACTGCATGATGTCAAACCTAATTGGGCACTTGTGAAGCAATGTGGGGCCATTATTGTGATTGGTTGTATCGATGACCAGTTACGGGACTACTTATTACAAGTTAACCCACACTTAATTGTCGTCGATGAGCACAGTCCAGGCCAAGGGTATGATACGGTCTATAATGATTTTAATGACCAAATTGGCCATATATTAGATTATTTGTACCAGCAAGGCTATCAAGAAATTGGCTTTGTTGGGGCCCAGATGCCCCTATATAATCGGACCGGGGCTATTAGTCAATATATTGATGATGTCAGGTATACGGGGTATCTTGCATGGATGGCACAGCACAACTTAATGTTGCCACATGCGCCGATTATTTTAAATGATTGGGATACGCAAGCGACCATTGAAGCTTTAGATAAGATGCTAGCGTATGGTGAGCAATTACCGAGGGCGCTAATTGCCGCATCTGATCCAATTGCCCTTGGGATTTATCATGTTTGTCAGGCACATAATATTGCGATTCCAGCGCAAACGGCAGTAGTTAGTTTTGATGATATTGACGTAACCCGGTTTTTAGTACCGACGTTAACAACGGTGCATTTAAATACCGAAATGATGGGTCAAGTAGCTGTTAATTTAGCTGATTTACACTTACAAGGCCTAGCAGAGATGCCGCTACGGGTGAAAGTACCATCACAAATCATTAAACGTGATAGCGTAGGGCGTTATCCCAAGAAGAATAACCAGTAACGAATCTGGTGGCTATGATTCTTAATGTATTTAAATTAATCAATGAATGTTACATATGTGTAATATGATTATGTTAAAATGCTTAGATTGTGAAATCTTTTTTAACAAAATAAATATTGGGAAAAGTATAATGCGTTTAAAATATTGGATTACAGCTTGTGCCGTGATTGTTGGTGCGGGAGCTTTTATAGTAAATATCAGTGAGGACAAAGAAGCAAGTCTCGCTAGTCCGGTTATACGGACCGCTAAGCCACAATTAGCATCACCAGTGGCCAATCCGAAAGCCGAATATCCAGTAATAACAGATATTCCTGATTTAACGGCCACTAGTGCGGCAATTTATGATCTTAATGCACATCAGTTTATCTACACTAAAAACGTGCATACGCAACAATTCAGTGCCTCAACATCAAAATTAATGGCGATGTATGTCATTTACAAACGCATGCAGGCTGACCCAAGTTTGCACTGGTCAGATATAGTTAAGATTACTAATCCGGCGATTGTTAAAATGAGTCAGACACCAGGATTAGGTGAAATTCCGCTCAGCTTAGATAAAGGGTATACAGCACAAGCATTAGCAGCTAATGCGATGGTTGTGTCATCCAATGAAAGTATTACCGCCCTTGGTATCTGGGCCTTTGGATCAAATGACGCCATGGTCAATGCCATGAATGCGGCTGCTAACGATCTACAACTGCATCAGACGCATTTTTATTCCGTTTCAGGGCTGGATGTTGACGATGTGACACCATATGGTTTTCATTTAAAAAATGCACCTAAAAACGGCCGCAATACGTCATCTGCATATGACTTGACGATGTTGAGCCAAGCATTACTCACCCAATTCCCACAAATCTTACAATTAACGGAACTCCCTGATGTGACTGTCGATGATGTGGTTCACCAATCAACGGACCGCTATCTAAAGGGCTTGGAGTTTTTTGATCCGAAACATGGCATTGATGGTTTAAAGACCGGAACAACACCCGCCGCCGGCCAAGTTTTTGTTGGTACAAGTAGTCTTCCAGGGAAACATCGGATGATTACGGTTGTAATGCACTCGGATAATCGCTTTAATGATACTAATAAGTTACTAGCTGCAATCCAACGTTAAGCTAGTTGCGTGATGTGAAATAACTAAAAGGGTTCGGAAAATGAATTTTCCGGACCCTTTTTTGGTAGCATATTTAAATTTTATTAATCATTGGTTAAATGTCGCGCTAGTTAATTTTTACAACTTTGGCATAAAATATACTAAAGTGAGGATTAAAATGGCTGTACGGTGATTTTAAGGGGGTATCCAAGTTAATGGTAAATAAAAAACTCGTAAGCAGATGCTTACGAGTTTTCGGTATTAATTATTTAATACCTTCCATCTTACGAACAGCCCATGGGCTTAAGAAAGCAACGATGATGGCAAGTACAATTGCTAAGGCTCCAAGGAAACCAAAGTAAGTTGATTTTGACCAAATGTCGTATAAACGAACTAATTGGGCGTTAACCGCTTGCGCAGTAGCACTAGTTAACAACCAAAGTGAAAGCATTTGTGCTTCAAAGGCCTTTGGTGCAAGCTTAACAGAAACTGATGAACCAGTAGGTGATAAGCAAAGTTCACCGATAACACAAATAGCAAAGCTAATGATAATCCAAAATGGGTTAATCAAAGTCTTACTAGTCATACCCATTGTTGGGATAACCATAATTAAGAATGAAACACCGGCAAGGAAAAGACCAATAGCGAACTTGATTGGTGTTGAAGGTCCTTTTTTACCTAACTTAGTCCAGATACCTGAAATAATTGGGGCAAAGATAACAATCAACAATGGGTTAACTGATTGGAAGAAAGCAGCAGGGATAGTGTAGTGAAAACCGATGATGCCACTTAAGTTACGTTGAGTATTTGTATCAACGAAGGCTCCCAAGATTGATGAACCTTGTTCTTGGATTGACCAGAACATAACCGCACCTAAGAACATTGGGATGTATGCAAGTAAACGTGATTTTTCAACTTTGTCAGTTTTCTTACTCTTGTACATTGTTGAGAAGTAAGCGATTGGTAAGACAACCCCAAGAACTGTCACAAAGATTGAGAAGTTGTTGAAAGTTAAAGTACCAGTTAAGTGTGTAATGACAAGAATGGCAATTATAGCAGCAACTCCAAGAACCAAGCTAACCTTGAAGCGTTTGAATTCTTCAGGTGAAAATGGGTTTGGAACATCTTTACCAACTAAACCGAGGCTCTTTTTATTGAAAATAACGTAAACCATCAAGGCGATGAACATCCCAACGGCTGCGGCACCAAAACCGGCGTGGTAGTTAAATGATGATTGTAAAGTTCCGACGATAAATGGTGCTACGAAAGCTCCCATGTTAACAGACATGTAGAAGATAACGAAACCGCTATCCATCCGAGGGTCTTTTTTATCGTATAAACCACCAACCACAGCTGAAATGTTGGGCTTCAACATCCCAGTACCAACAATGATTAATAACATTGAAAGTAAGAAGCTAGTACGACCACCAACAGGACTTGACAAGGCGATGTGACCGAACATAATAAGCACGGCCCCAATGAGCATTGCCGCCCGAGAACCAACTAACCGGTCAGCAACCCAACCACCAACGATACAAGTCATAAAGATCAAAGCACCGTAAAGTGACATAAGTGATTGGGCAACAGTTTGGCTAAATCCTAAACCACCATGACTAACACTGTCATATAGGAAGTAAAGTAGGATTGCCCGCATTCCGTAGTAACTAAAACGTTCCCAGAATTCCATAAAGAATTGAACTCCAAGTCCACGGGGATGTCCGAAGAACCCCTTCTGAGGAACGCTTTCAAGCATTTCTTCGCGAGAATATTGCATAGATAAATCTCCTTTTGTTGCAAAAATCGAAATTGATGCAGATGTGTTTCGTTTTAATAGAGCAAATAAATATTAAAATGAATATCACTATTCTATAATAATCCACCGTATTAAGTCAATTTTAATATAAATATTTTTATTTTAATAATTGGCTAATTTGGCAAGATACGAAAAGAATCTAATTATTAAAATTAAGTTTTGAAAGCCTTTTAAATGTTGGTATATCAACGTTTTTAGGATGATGAAAATTCTTATGAAATTGGTTGGGAATAATTTTTGAAAAAGTTGAATTTTAATTTAATATTCATCGTAATTTCGAATAGAAACGTGAAATTTGCGCCAAAAATAAAAGCAGCCCACCTTAAATGAGAAAGGTGAGCTGATAATTAATTAATTTTTAGGTAATTGGACGTAAGAAGATGTCGTATTGGCGACTATTGGGGTACTTGTAGCTGAA
Organism: Periweissella fabaria; assembly: GCF_918814575.1. Lineage (GTDB taxonomy): Bacteria > Bacillota > Bacilli > Lactobacillales > Lactobacillaceae > Periweissella > Periweissella fabaria. The sequence goes on from NZ_CAKKNS010000001.1 coordinate 169,773, forward strand.
TCGTTTTTACTATTCTTCCGAATTTGATTAGCTAACAAACCACCGCCAGCCACAATAAAGGCCGTCAATAAGAGGTATTGAATGGTGTTAAGCACAATCGTCCATAAGGCGTGTTTCCGGGTATTGGCTAACCGTGTTTGTTGGGCCTTAGCAGTAGCAAGGTCGGTGGCATAGACCGAAGTTGTGCGATTACCAGCTTGGACGACGGATACTTCATATAAAGTGATCGTTTGACCGACGTTTAAAGCCGGGTTACGTTCAGTGACGGCAAATTTTGAACCTTTTCCGGTTCTAATTTCCGTTTTGGTTGGTGCACTTTCAATATGAATGCGTTCTTTTTTACCAGTTGGTAACGAAACATGATAAAAGACGGGTGCTTTATCATTTTTCATTAATTGACCATCACGGTAAGTCCCGAGGATTTTGACTTCGGTAGTTTGGTAAATGTTCACGTGTTCTTTATTCGTATCATTAAAGGAAATAACACTATTTAAAATGATAAAGAAAGCAAATAATGCCCAGACCCCAATAAACTCTTTGTAATATTTTTTGAGCGTTTCCCAGAAACTATCATTGAGGTACTTATTGAGGGTGAAGTGGGGTAATGTGAGATATTTGATGAGTTGGTTCCTCCAATCAAAATAATATATTAATTAATTATAGCAAGCATTTTCATAATAAACACAAAAACCACCCAAATTAATGAGTGGTCAATTACTAGATGGTAAATTGGATATATGAACGGTCATCAAACGACGCGTATTTTGATGAAAAACCTTTTGTAGCTTTATAACTAGAAACCAAGAGTGGATCAGTGTGTTTTAATTCCGCTAAGGCATGTTCGGTTTCCGCTAAGGTATTTTTTAGAATTGGAAAGCCGTCGGTCGCTAAGGTAATCATTTGAGCATCGCTAGCGGGGATGATTTTAATTTGTTCCGGTAAAGCACCAATCCCGTCAAGCACGAGATAGCCAAATTCGGTGGGGGTATTGGCTAATGTTGCTTGAACTTCTAAAAACGGTAGCACAGCTTGGCGGGCCGCATCTTCGATTAATGGAGTGACTTTTTGGAAATGATTGACTTGATAAACAAAGCTCCGTAAGTCAGCCAACAAAGTATCGATTTTTTTAACATTACTATGATAGACGCCATCTACCAGACAATGACAGTCACCAAAAAACCAAATTTCTTGTTTAGCAACACTATAAATGATGCAATTAACTTGTAGACGATCATTTGGATGTTGGCGGAAATAGTTAATATCTTGGTAGCGTGTCTTGAGACATTCATTTAAAAAACCATACATCTCATAGGCATTAAAATTTTTATTAGCATGCCGAAGCGCAAATAAGATGGTCTCTTGCGCTTGAACGCCTGGCGAAGGTGACCAAATACCGGTTGTTGATTTGTTAGTGACCCCATCAATTGCGGCAACATAGTTATCATTATGGAAAATAGCATCCTCATTTAGTGCTTGATTAGCGCGCTTGCCAGCGGTAAATTTTTCGATTATGTTCATTTGCCCCCCAAAATAGACGTTCACGTATGTATCGTATTAATCAACTGACTTAAATATATGATACAACGAAAATCATTAAATATCACTTGTTTTTAGAAGAAACTAAAACTTGCATAAAAAATTAAAATAAATTAGCGTAATCCAGAACAAATTAAAAGGCCAGCCGATGTTGGACTGACATGTAATATATAAACACTGTTACCTATTTGTTACGAACGATGATGCGAGAGATCAAGTAGACCCCTGATTCGAAGATGGCAATAAAGAAGCTAACCGGCCAGCTTGTGTAGTAACCAAGGGCCAAGCCAAGCCAAACACCTAAGATTGCTTGGACAACCGCAAATAAAATCATCTTATTAACTGACTTACAGAAAATTTGGGCCGTTGCAGCGGGTAATGTAAGGAGGACAAAGATTAGCAGTGAGCCAACTATTTGGGCGGCGACACTGACACTAACAGCCATAATCACTAAGAATAATAAGGAAATTAAGTTAGTGTTGGTGTATTGAATAGAAGCCCCAACCGCATCAAATGAATCAAATTTCAAACGGCGATAGATGAATAACATAATCAACAAGACAATTAATGAAATTGAACAAATTTGAATCACGTTTTGAACACTAATTCCAACAATACTACCAAATAAAATACTAGTTGCAAACGAAGCATTTTTATTGGAAAGAGATAAGAATAATACTCCCGCCCCCATGAAAGCCGCTGAGACAGCACTAGTAGCTACTTCGCTGCGTTCACGTTGGACACCTAAGCCATGCGCAGCAAAGGCACTTAAAACAGTGGCCAGTAACATTCCATTAAGGGGTGAAAAATTCATCAACAGACCAAAGGTAGCGCCTGAAAAACCAATTTCAGATAAGGCGTGCCCGAGAAATGCTAAGCGCCGGGCGATTACAAAAACACCTAATACCCCACATAAAATTGCCACGGTTGTCCCGGCAAAGTAGGCGTTTTTCATAAATTCAAGTGCGAACAAAATAATTCCTCCTATTATATAGCGACGGCTGTTGTGGTAACAAAAATTCGGACGATGAGAATCATCATCCGAATTAATGGGGCCACCGCCACAAAAATATCTATCTTTATAAATTTACACAGAATTGTGCAATAGTCAAATTATTTTCCAAGTTTTGCTTGAATCTTTTCAACTTGTTTAAATTGGCTAGTCATCCATTGGAGATAATCCTTACCAGCGGGCATCGTTTCAGTGACATTCACAACGGGTACGTTATTTTTGTTAGCAAGTTTAACTAATTGACCGACCGTTTTATCGGATGCTTGGGTATTTTGGACAAAGAAGTCAATCTTGTGGTCGGTAATGTCTTTTTGCATTGCTGCGACATCTTTTGGTGCGGGGTCAGTACCATTTTCAACGGAATCAGCAAAGCTTTGGTTATTAACTTTGTAATTCATTTCGTCTAAGGCATAAGTAAAGACTGGTTCACTGACATCAACGCCTTTGCCATCACTACCGGCTTTTAATTTGTCGACTAATTGGTTAAGTGGTGCTAATGAAGCAACATATTTTTTAGCATTAGCTTTGAAATAGTCGGCTTTTTTAGGATCCATCTTAGCAAATTTATCTGCTAAATAATTAGCCAAGGCAGGCATAGTTTGGAGTTGGTACCATAGGTGGGGGTTATCACCGTTTTTCTTACCGACAACATCTTCACCAACTCGGATGTTTGTAGCTTTACTGTTATTTTGCGCTAATTTGTTCATCCACGTGTCATAACCAATCCCATTAGATAACAAGACATTCGCACCGGCAACTTGTTGGGCGACTTTGGTCGTTGGTTCGTAATCGTGTGGATCAACGTCGGGGTTGTTAATAATTGAAGTTACAGAACCTTGGTTACCAAGCACCGCTTTGGCAACTTCACCGTAAAAGTCAACTGTAGCGACAACTTTAATATCATGATTGTTAGTTTCAGAAGTGGCACTCTTATTTGAGCCACAAGCTGCTAAAGTGAAAGCAGTGGTAAGGGCAAGAACCCCAACTGCTAATAAATGCCATGGTGCTTTTTTTGAACGAAACATTGATTTCTCCTCGTGTAACATAATATGCGATTTCAAAATTACCAAAGATATGTTATAGTAAATGGTAATTAGTACTATTTAACTTTACCATATAATTATATTTTGTAAATAGTAAAAATTACCGTTTAGGAGATTTTTAATGAATTTAACTACTGAAATTGATGTTGAACAAGCCATTCAAATTATGAAAAAAGGCGGTTTAAAAGCCACCAAGCAACGATTGGCTTTGTTACAACTATTATTTGCTAAAAAAGATTTTTATCAAACGTTAGCCGAATTAACCAAACAAATGCGCGAACAATTCACTAAAATGAGTAACGAAACCGTGTATCGGAACGTGAAAGAATTAGAGCAACTGCAAATTGTTGAAACTCGATTATTTGATAATGGGATTCGGGCTAAATTTCAATGTGACTTCAATAATACAACCCATGCTCATTTTATTTGTGAGCAGTGTGGGCGCATCATGGAAATTGCACAACCAGATATTAGTGCTATTTTAGCGCAGTTACCAGGGTATGTAATCGAACAAGAGCATTTTGAGCTTGTTGGGACATGTCCGTCATGTCAGTTGAAGGCCAGTAATTAGTGCACAAAAAAACCAAGTAATGAAATTTCATTACTTGGTTTTTTAATTGTGATATTAACGTACACGACCAGCAAAGTTAGCTTGACGAGCCATACCACCGATTTGAGTACCAACACCTGGTTCAAGGGCGCTGATGTAGCGACCGTTACCAAGTGAGATAGCAACGTGGTAAACTGAACCGCTTGGTAAAGTCCAGAATAACAAGTCACCGGCTTGGGCTTGTGAAGTTGGGATACGGTCAGTAGAAGCAGCTTGAGCACCTGATTGGTGAGGTAAGCTGATACCGTAGTGGGCCATTACGTAAGTAACTAAACCTGAACAGTCAAAGGCAGAAGGTGAAGCAGCACCCCAAACATATGGTGTACCGATAAAGTTAAGTGCGTATTGTGCAGCAGCAGCGGCACGTTGGTTAACTGAGCCGTTGTTTGATTGTTGTTGTGGGGCTGGGGCAGCAGCTGGCGCTGGTTGTGCGGGCGTTGAAGTAGCACCGGCATAACCAGGAACGGCATTTGCACCGCCACGGACAACAATTCGTTGACCAACATAGATGTAGTTAGGGTTAGAGATGCTGTTTAATTGCATTAAAGCAGACACAGTTGTGTTGTTGTCGGCTGCAATCTTAGCAAGGTAATCACCGGCTTGAACAGTCACAGTTGATGCACCATTGTTGTTGTTGTTTGATTGTGCTGGTGCACTTGGCGTAGCAGGGGCTGAAGTAGCACCTGAACCAGATGTTTGTAAGCTTTGACCAACGAAGATCAAGTTAGGGTTAGAAATGTGGTTTAACTTAACTAAGTCAGCAACAGTTGTGTGGTTACGAGCAGCAATTGCTGAAAGTGAATCACCAGATTGAACAGTAATGGTGTCAGCGTTTGCAACAATAGCAGTTACACCAACAGTAGCAACAGTAGCGATAGAAGTTAAAACAGTTTTCTTGATGGAATTATTCATATTTGATCTCCTAAGTTAGACATGTTAATTTTTTTTTATGTTATTTGTGCACCGCTGAAAAACGACGACTTCGTTTAATGTCTTTTGAATATAGGCTTATTTTACATCGTTATTGTTACTGTTAAGTGGTATTAAAGTTACAGCTTTATTACATAGTTGAATAATTACTAGATGATACTTGAATAATTATCAAAAAAATAATCATTCTTAATTTTCAATTAATTTTATTAATTGAAAGTATTTGTCGAAGTTAAATTAGAAGCCTATGATGTTAAAACATCGTAAAAAAGAGCACGTAGGAAGCCTACATGCTCGACAGACGTATGATGAACTAGTGTAAATTGGGGTAAAAACTAGTTAGGAAGTTATAGCTTGGGATGACTAATCGCTTCCCTAAGACCTATAATAACACTTCTTAAATATATACCTAATAATCTGTTTATCTGCAGAAATGGGCTATGCAAAGCTGGTGGTGGTTATGAAAATCTTAAATCGTTGAAAAATGGCTAATTTAAATTTCATTTAATGGTATCGCAAGTAAATCTTTGGTAAAGTCTTAATATTGAAATTTTTTGGACGATAAGAGGTTTTTATGAAAAAAGTAACATTAAAAATTGGGATTAGTGCCATTATTTTTCTCGCATTAATGACCCTAGTAATTACCCATCATGCAACTGGTATTGATAACTGGGGGTTCGGTATTGATCATGGGACCATTTTAGACCCTAACACGCCGTGGATGCTGGAAATTACGTATTTTTCTTCCCCAGCGATTTGGGTGACAGTGTTAAATCTAGTAATATTGTACTTATTTTTTATCGGGAAAAGATACGCAGCAGCCATCTACATGGCATTTTGGCTTGATGGTGCGATTATCCTGGCAACCGTGATTAAAATCCTCGTTGGCCGTCATCGACCTTTGCATCAGTTAATTTTGGATAGTGGTTATTCATTTCCAAGTATTCATACAATGACGGCGGCAATTTGCGTATTGATGTTCTTATCACTATTTAAAACACACAATGCTAAGTATCATTTATTTCAAGTTTTAGCGTTTGTGTGGGTTGTGATGGTTGCTGCTTCACGGGTATATTTGCGAAATCACTATCCAACTGATGTCATGGGGGGAGCAGCCTTAGCATACTTATGGACCAACCTCTTGTGGTATCTCAATCACCGGTGGCTACATATTATTAAGTAAGTGAGGGGCTATTGATGGTGCAGTTAATTGGTTTAACGATAGGCATTTTTATAACAACTAATTTAGATGATTTAGTTATGTTACTTCTATTGAATGAAGAAGTAATTAACCGGCGCTTGAAGCTACGAGAATTGATGTATGGCCAAATTTTGGGCATCTTAATTATCGGGCTAATCAGTTGGTTGATTAGCCTTGGCGTGAGTCATTTTGTGCCAGGATTAACGCGGTGGCTAGGTATCTTTCCGTTGTTAATTGGTCTTCGCATGTTGATTAACAATATCCGTTCAACCACTAATGAACAAACGCTACGGGGGCAAACAAGTGGATGGCGCAATATCTTAGCAATTACGGCCCTAACATTAGCAGGAAGTGCGGATAATCTTGCTGTGTACATTCCAGTTTTTCAACGGGAAACGAGTCAAGCAGTAGCGGCCATTGTGTTAATGTTTATCCCGTTAACGGTGGGCTGGATTTTACTATCGGTATTGATTGCTCGTATTCCACCAATAAAATGGGCTTTGGCACGCTATACGGATAAATTAGTACCAGTTATTTTCATGCTCCTAGGAGGCTGGATTCTATTAGATATGTGAGTTAAAAAGTAATTAAACGGATGACATGGACCTGGAATTTAACCAGCAACATGTTAGCCGTTTTTATTTATTTACAAAATTTGTGCCCACTTTTACCGGCCTTATTTGACTGTATAGGTAATAGTCTATTTAGTAGAGTGAGGTGGGCAAAATGGTAAGCGTTTCAAGTTCTAAGATTGGGACGTGAAGGGTCAAATGGATAGTCAAATTACCACTGAGATTGATAATTAAGCCTATAAATTAACACAAAAAATTAGAAATACACTAATCCCCTAGAATTGGAGTAAATTTAATCGAGGAGAAAAGTGCAACTATTAATTGTAGAAGATGTTTGTTTAATATTAGTGCGATTATTTAAAGCTTATTCGATATTGGATAAGCTTTTTTAATTTATTTTCAAGTAATTCGCGAAAATTACTTGCGATTAATAAAACGTTATGGCATACTAATATTTGTAATAATGAAGAGTAATTCAATTGAATTACCATAAAAAGAAAGGGGATTTCCGATGAAGTTAGGTGATATTATCGACATCAAAGTTGGTTTAAACTCATCACGGTTAACTACTGATGATGTTCGCCAACAAGCCGGATACACGTATGACGATTTACAAGTTGATCTAGGTAGTGGCCTTAGTAATCAAGAAAGCCTTGAGATTGTAACGAGTCTCGTCGGCTCCCAAATATCTGCGATTATTAGTGAAGTTAATCAAGCCAAAGTCCTGAATCAAAATTTTGCCCGAATTAATATGGATGCCACTATCATTGATCCATATTACCTCTGTTACTTACTAAATGAGTCCCATGACATCATGCGGCAAAAGGAAGCCTTGAAGCAAGGGTCGACTTTACCGAAGATAACGCCACAAATTATCAAAGAACTCCAAGTAAGTTTACCGCCCATCGAGCAGCAACAAAAGATTGGCCGGATTTATTACTTAGCGAATCAGCAATACCAACTGATGCAGCAAAATGCACAACAGCAACACCAAGCTATGATGCGCATCATTAATACCATTTAAAACTAATTACAATCAATAGGAGGGCCCACTAATGGCCGACACACAAAACACATCAAGCACCTTGTACCAAACTCTCTGGAACTCCGCCGACATCCTTCGTTCTAAGATGGATGCCAACGAATACAAGAACTACTTACTTGGGTTAATCTTTTACAAGTACCTTTCAGATCAAGTATTGTACAAATCAGCTGACTTATTGGAAGAAGCTAGCGATGATTTGAAGGAAGCCCAAGCTACATATAACACTGCCTGGGAAGATGCCGAAACTCAAGCTGACTTAGTTGACGAACTTAAGAATGATTTGGCGTTCGTAATTGAACCACAATTAACTTTTAGTAGCTTAGTTGATAACATCAATGACGGTACGTTCCAATTGGAAGACTTGAAGCAAGGTTTCACCAATGTCGAAAAATCAGCTGAAATTTTCAATGGTTTGTTTGCAGACGTGGACTTGTACTCTAACAAGCTTGGTGCAACACCACAAAAGCAAAACGCAACGATTGCGGCCGTGATGAAGGAACTCTCAACGTTAGATTTCGGTGAACATGCGGGGGATGTCTTAGGTGATGCCTACGAATACTTGATCAGTCAATTTGCGTCTGAATCAGGTAAGAAAGCCGGTGAATTCTATACGCCACAAGCCGTCTCAGAATTGATGACCCGGATTATGATTCAAGGTAAAGAAGACCAAAAAGGTTTGAGTTTATACGACCCAACTTGTGGTTCTGGTTCATTACTCTTGAACGCAAAGAAGTACTCACACGAACCGAATTCAATTAACTACTTCGGACAAGAATTGAACACTTCAACTTATAACTTAGCCCGGATGAACATGATGCTTCATGGGGTTGATGCTGCTAACCAACACTTGAGCAATGGGGACACTCTTGATGTGGACTGGCCAAGTGAAGAACCAACTAACTTTGATGGGGTTATGATGAACCCACCTTATTCAGCTAAGTGGGGTGCCGAAAAAGGGTTCCTTGAAGATCCACGTTTCTCAAGCTTTGGAGTATTAGCACCAAAGTCAAAAGCTGACTTTGCCTTCTTATTACACGGTTACTACCACTTGAAGGATACTGGGGTGATGGCGATTGTCTTACCACACGGGGTCTTATTCCGTGGTAACGCTGAAGGTAAAATCCGTGAAAAGCTCCTTGAAATGGGGGCAATTGATACGGTAATCGGGTTACCAAGTAACTTGTTCTTTAGTACATCAATTCCAACAACGGTTATTATCTTGAAGAAGAACCGGACGAATAAGGATGTCTTATTCATTGATGCTTCTAATGACTTTGAAAAGCAAAAGACACAAAATATCTTGAATGAAGATAACATTCAAAAGATTTTGACAGCATACAACCAACGTGAAGATGTTGAAAAGTATGCGCACGTTGCTTCATACGATGAAATCAAGGAAAATGACTTTAACTTGAATATTCCACGTTACGTTGACACGTTTGAAGAAGAACCTGAAATCGACTTGAAGGAATTAAACGCTGATATGGCAGCCAACTCAGCCGCACTCGCAGCTAACCAAGCTGAATTAGCGGGGATGCTAAAGGAACTCACAAGTGATGATGCTGAGGTTGTCAGTGAAATCGCGAAGTTTATTGAAATGCTTGAAGGTGGCGTAAAACATGACTAAATTAGTACCACAAGTCCGGTTTAAGGGCTATGATGCGGCGTGGGAAAGCAAGAAGTTAGGTGAATTAGCAACTTTTTCAAAGGGTAAGGGATATACAAAAAATGATATTGTAAAAAGAGGATATCCAATTATACTTTATGGAAGACTTTATACAGATTATCAGACTGTAATTAGTGGAGTAAAGGATACATTTGTAAATAACGCACAAGATGCGATATTTAGTTTGTTTGGTGATGTTATTGTTCCATCCTCTGGTGAATCAGCTGAAGATATTGCACGAGCAAGTGCAGTATTATCTAATGCACTTATTTTAGGTGGTGATTTAAATATAATACATCCAAAATTTGATATATTAGATTCAATATTTTTGAGCATAAATATCTCTAATGGTAAGCAGAAATTAGAATTATCAAAAAGAGCACAAGGTAAATCAGTTGTTCACTTAAATAACCAAGATTTGAAAGCAGTTAATTTAAATTTTCCGGTTGTACATGAACAACAACAAATTGGTTCACTTTTCCAAAAACTTGACACCGCAATTGAATTGCAATAAAAGCAATTAGATGTGCAACAACAATTCAAAAAAGCCATGTTGCAAAAGATGTTCCCAAAGAAGGATGCAAAGGTGCCAGAGATTCGGTTTGCGGGATTTGAAGACGAGTGGGAAGAAAAGAAGTTAGCATCATTGGCAGAATATAGCAATGGCGTTGGAAATGAAAAAAAACAGACTCCATCTGGAAAATATGAATTAGTGAATTTAAATTCTATTTCTATAGATGGTAGATTGAAGACGTCTAATAAATTTGTAGACATTGCTGAGAAAACATTGAAAATAAATGATATAGTAATGATTTTAAGTGATGTAGGACACGGGTACTTACTTGGGAAAACAGCGTTAATACGAAAAAACAATTACTACGTATTAAATCAAAGGGTAGCTTTATTACGTGCAAATATAAGTGTGAGCCCAGTATTTTTGAATATAATTTTGAATAAAAATCAAAGTTATTTCAGATTACAAGGCGCTGGTATGTCACAATTAAATTTATCAAAGAAGAGTGTTGAAGATTTTGTTGCACTATATCCCTCACTCCCCGAACAACAACGCATTGGATCATTCTTCAAATCCCTTGATGATCAAATCAGTGAACTTGAAGCCAAGCTGTCACAAACCAAGCAATTCAAGCAAGCACTACTACAAAAAATGTTTATTTAATTAGGAGTCCGCATGAACGTAACCAAAGAAGCAGTACTAGAAGATAAGTTAATTGAGCAACTCATTCATGGGGACTCACAATGGACGTTACGTGAGGACATTAAAGATGAAGCGGCACTATGGGCGAATTTCTTCGCTAAACTTAGTCAAAATAATACTGACAAGTTAAATGATGAACCATTAACGGACCAAGAAAAAAAGCAGATTCAAAATAAGATCAACTTCACCAATTTCTTTGAAGCCGCTAAATGGTTAGCTGGTGAAAATGGGATTGCTAAAATTGATGTTCAACGTGATAATGCTGATCTTGGCACCGCCCGTTTACATGTTTTAAATCGCCAAGATGTGGCCGGGGGGATGTCTTCTTATGAAGTTGTCCACCAAGTCAAAGTTCCTCGGCAAGTGGGAATTGAACAAGATCGCCGCTTTGACGTGATCTTATTAATCAATGGGCTACCATTAATTCAAATTGAATTAAAGAGTAAGGCAGAACCATTTAACAAGGCCTTTAATCAGATTAAGAAGTACCTGATTGAAGATAAGTTCACGGGTATTTTCTCCGCTTTACAAATGTTTGTTGTGACGAATGGAGCCGACACGAAGTATATTGCCAGTGCTCAAGGGGATAAGTTAAATGAGAAGTTCTTATCAGGTTGGAGTGACGTTAATAACACGCCGGTAACGGATTATTTGGATTTCGCTCATCAAGTTTTATCAATTCCGCAAGCTCACAAGATGGTTACCCAATACACGGTCTTGGATAGTAACAGTAAGAGCCTAATCATGTTACGACCATATCAGATTCACGCGATTGAAGCGGTTAAAGCTGCTTCCCGACGCCAAGAATCAGGATATGTCTGGCATACCACGGGTTCTGGTAAGACATTGACGGCCTATAAGGTGGCGCGCAACTTACTCCAGATTCCCTCATTAGACAAGACGATTTTCATCGTTGACCGGGTAGACTTGGACCAACAAACGACGAGTTCATTTACCGCCTATGCTGAAAATGATGTCATTGATATTGACCAGACCGATAACGTTAGTGACTTGGTTAAGAAGTTAACTAGTGATGATCGGACAGTTATTGTGAGCACGATTCAAAAGTTAATTCATTTGATGAAGCGGTGTGATGAACATCCGGAAGACAAGAAGTTAGCCAAGATTCGGGCGCTAAAGGTTGCCTTTGTTGTCGATGAATGTCACCGGGCTGTTTCAGCTGCTAAGCAACAGGAAGTTACCAAGTTATTTGGACAATCCCTCTGGTATGGCTTTACGGGGACGCCAATTTTTGCCGAAAATGCCAAAGCCGCTGTCGGGGATTTAGCCCGGACAACTGAACAACAATATGGCACGCGGCTACATGAATACACGATCAAGGAAGCGATTCATGATAATGCGGTGCTTGGGTTCCAAGTCGAATATAAGAGTACCTTTACAGAAGAAGAGCTCGATGAAGCTTTAGTGCGCTATGATTCGTCGATTAGCGTTGATGATCAATCATTAGCTGATAAAGAAGCCCAACTGCCTAAGGATGTGTTCTTGCATGAAGACCACATGTGGAAAGTCGTTGAATCAATCGTTAATAAGTCTAAGCGTAAATTGCGGTTAGGACGTGGGTCAGGGAATGCATATGAGGCTATCTTGACAACCAGCTCAATTGCTCAAGCACAAAAGTATTACGATATGTTCCAAGCGGTTCGGAATGGTAAAGCGCCATTTACGATTAGTCAATCAATCCGCGAAGTGGCCCCTGATTTTCCGAAAGTCGCGGTAACGTATTCGGTTTCTGAGAATGAAGATACATCAATTGATAATCAAGCGAAGATGAAAGCGTCAATGCAAGATTACAATGAAATGTTCAATACGCGCTTTAGTATGGACGAAATACGCGGTTACAACAATGATGTTAATTCTCGTTTGGCTCGTAAGAAGAGCCAGTACGTTAATCGTGATAAACAGTTAGACATTGTGATTGTTGTGGACCGTTTGTTGACGGGATTTGATGCTCCGGCGATTTCAACGTTGTTTATCGATCGAGCCCCAATGAAGCCCCATGCGTTGATTCAGGCCTTTTCACGGACGAACCAGTTGTTTGATAAGGACAAGGCGTTTGGTCAGATTGTGACGTTCCAGACGCCTGGACAATTTGAAGCGGCCGTGCAAGAAGCATTGATTTTATATTCCAATGGTGGTGAAGCTGAAGTATTGGCACCAACGTTTGATGAGAGTGAAGTGGCCTTGAAAGCCGCCTTAGCGGACTTACATGCGATTGCTGCAAGTCCTGAACACGTTAATGCGTTGGATGATACGCAAAAGAAGCAATTTGCGAAGGCTTTCCAAGCACTCGATAAGGCGATTACCGACATTCAAGTCTATACCGAATTTGCTGATAAGGATTTATTGGTCGATTACAAAGTCGATATGCATGAGGTGGAAGACTTTAAGGGTAAGTATGAAAATGTGCTGGTGGAATTAAAGAGCAAGGCCGAAGAAGACGAGGGCGTACCGGTCTTTGATATTGAGTATGAATTATCATCGTTTAAGACCGATAAGATTGATTACAGTTATATCGTTAGCTTGATGCAACAACTTGTGCCAAGCGAAGATGCCGAAACGGAATTAATTAGTATCGGAGAAGATGGGAATGTTGCTGATCAAAAGCTGGTTGAGATGATTACTAAGAACATCCATGACTATGCCAATGGCAACAAGGTCCGGGCTGAAATTATGCAAGGCTTGCTGCAAGAATTGCTTGAGGACCGGGAAAAATTCCGTGGTAAGAGCATCATAACGCTGCTTAACGACATTGTTGAAGCGCGCTATGACGAAGCCGTGCATAGCTTTGCTGATACGATGAAGGTGGATGAAAGCCAAGTAGCCTATGCCGTTAATAACTATCAATCCGATGCCGAACGTCACATGGGTGTCAATGAGCTTGTTGATAACGGTGACTTGGATGCGTATAAAGCAGCCAGTGGCGAACCAATTAACAAGTTAAAGTACAAGCGAGCCATCCGCAATGGGGTTAAGGATTTAGCTGAAAACGTCATTGGTCCGTTGATGGAAGAATAGAGTATGTAAGACGAGGTCTGCCTGCGGGTGGGCCTTTTTTTGTAGAGAATATGAAAAATAAAAGTTTACATTTATAAATATTTATATAATAATTAATTAAAAATAATAAAGGAAAAATTATGTATGTATTTCTATAAAATTTTAGTACAAAGAAATAAAAAGCATTCTCCTTTCTATAATTTTTTAGATAAAGATAGTTATATAGTGGGAAATAAGAAATTTTCTTTTGCCATACAATATAATCCTGAAAAATATAATGATTTACTCCTTGATAATAATATATTTAAAGAGTTTAACGAGTGTAATGTTCAACAATTGATAATGACTAACCAAAAATTTTTAGAAATAATTTATTATCAAAAGATATTTAATATTGAATTGAGAAATTGTAAATTTGATTGTGGAGATATTGATGATTATTTGGATGATGATGAGATTGATGTTAACGAATTACGAAGTATTATTTTAGAAAATAAACTAACGATTAAGGAAATTTCATGTATAACAACTGATTATAAGCATTTAATTTTACAAAAAAATGGCGTATTAGGCTTTGACGATGATTTATCAAAGAATAAAAAATATAATGGCATAATTAGATTGATTGACACATTAAATTTAGGACTTAAGGTAATCAAAGAATGAATACAGTGTATAATGCAATTCTTTCTTTCCTAATTTCATTATTTGCTCTAATAATAGCTTCGAATACTAATAATTTAATATACGCTTTTCTCGACAAACTAAGTTTAAATTCATTTCATGCTGCAGGATTAAGCCTGTGTATAACTTTATTTACAACAATATTACAAGGCATTCTTAGATTTTTGAAAAAATATGTTATTAAATTTATTGATAAATTCTTTGGAAGAATTTCAATTGAATGTACGTTCTATTTAGAAAATGAGAATGATTCGGAATGTATTTATTTCACGCCAGTAAAGGGTACATATGTTGAAAGACAAATAAATGTCGATATTTCAATAAAACCTTCAGGAACTTTTATAATGTGGCTTTCTAAAAAAATGAAAATAGGAATGACTGTTTTTTTTAATCCGAATATTGTAGATATAATATTGGAAAACGATGATGATTGGATGGATAGAAATACTCAAGTGGTTAAGTTTAATAAAAATAAGGATCTAATATTCGAAGTATTGCGTGATTATAGAATAAATGAATCGAGTAAAAAAAGTTTTATGCAAAGTGAATCTTTTAAAATAAAACCAAAGCGTATAAAACACGCAACAGCAAATATCCAGGTCCAACTAACAGATAGATTTGGTGGATATATATGTAAAATATTTAGTAATTTAAATGTATTGAGTGCTGTTGATATAGTTTGTGAAAGGGAAGAAAGATGACAAAGATATATTCCAGTATTTATTTAATACACGAAAAGACAACGTTGATTGAAGATGAGGAATTTTTTGAAAAAGTTTATAAGGATGAATTCCAACATGCTAAAAAGCATAATCTGCAAATGGATAAATTAGATGAATCAGAACGTTTTTTTTATTTTAGGTGGTTGACTCCAGACCCAGTAGATGAGTTAAAGATTCCAAGATTAAAGGAAAAAGAAGTTCCATTAAGTGAAAATACTATAAAATTTAAAAAAGTTGTTGCTCAAATTGAATATTCTAAAAAGAAGATAACAGGTGATGATAAAAAAATTTTATTGAAGCAAGATCGTCTAAATATAGCTAATATTGAAACCATTTTCTTTGAAAAAGATAATCAGGTTTTTGTGCTAATTTTAACTTCTGACGTGAATCATCTACGTAGAGTAAAAAAATTAATTGGAGAGAGTCTAGATGAAACAGGTAATTTAAATTATAATTTATCACCTGAATTATTTAACTGGTTAATTTATACATATGAAGAACATAAAGGTATATTGAATACTAACATTACTTTGAAAAATATTAATGGGTTTGTAGGTAATGTTACTGACGAAGCTAATATATTTACTGGAACTTCGTATCAAACTACGGAATTAATTGTAACCAAAGCATTTATAAGTAATGGGGGACAATTGAGAAAAATAAGTATGCGAATTGAAGATGATGATGTTAATGTAAGTTACTTTGTGAATGAGGATTCAACTATAATATTAGATTTAAGAGATTCAAGTAAGAAAAGATTACTTGATAACCTGGATGATCAAACTTTCCTTCTTTTATATTTGTATGGGTATTTAATATTAAAAGTAAAAAATATTTATTTAGATTGTTCAGTAAAATTTATAAATGAAGAAAAACCTAACTTCTCAAAGAAAATAGGAATTGAAGTGATTCAATCAATTATGAAAAACAACGAAATTATGTTAGATGAAATAACAAAAAATGATAGATTAGGAGAATTCGTATATTAATGTGCAAAATACAATTTTATGATATTAATAAAAAGTTGGAATGTGCATTTGAAGAAACAGGAATACCTAAAATAGATACTTGTGTTTTATGGGCTAACCTTAGCTGTTATTTATTATATAATGAAAAACTTAAAAAAATTGCATATCCATTGTTGGGATCTTTATATTTTAAAGATAACAATACTGAAGAATACGGATTTTATAACGATGAGAATAATTCCTTTCATGTAGCTAATTTATATTTTTCTGAAGGTGAATGGTATTTGTTAGATTTTTCAACAAAATACTTATTCTCTACAAAGTTTTGTAAAATAATTTCCTTAGTTGATACACCTATTAAAATAAACGTACCTGAATTAAAGGATGTTGATTATAGTGAGATAAACAAAATAGAAAAAATTTTGAAATCAATTTCGAAAATATCGATAGAAACAGAAGACTATTGTTATTCGTTTTGTCCACAAACAATTATGTGTGAATTAAGTTACCAAAATGATATAGAATTAGGATTATTAGAAGAAAAGGTTTAAAGTAGCAAACCTTTGAGGCGCACTTATGCAGTGGTTAATACCATCCAATCCAAAGTTTTATGATAGTTCACGAAAACTCCATGATAATGGCTATATTCAATGGTCATAGAAAATCAATGTTCATGTGGGCGATATTATTTAT
Organism: Periweissella fabaria; assembly: GCF_918814575.1. Taxonomy (GTDB): domain Bacteria; phylum Bacillota; class Bacilli; order Lactobacillales; family Lactobacillaceae; genus Periweissella; species Periweissella fabaria. The sequence goes on from NZ_CAKKNS010000001.1 coordinate 186,686, forward strand.
ATTTACGAGTCTGCAGTTAATAAATTCGTACGCTTTAAATATGTTGTTACACGAGTCGATATTCCGCGTGAACAGGTTGAATTAGATCAGCCAATTACATTATCGGAATTACAAAAAAGGTGTGTTCAGAGTTCTTGGGGTGACCACAATCATGATAACAAGGAACGGTTCAAGTATTTAGCAGATCGATTTAGTGTATTTCAATAAGTTGCATAATTACACTCTCTGAAAAGACAGTCACTACAAGAAAGTGCCTTTTCAACATCCACATCATCGGCAAACACCGTATTTTACCGATTTATCTCCTAAATAATTACCAAAAAAGTAGCGCCCACTCGGGACGCTACTTTTTTAATAGCTATTTGATTTTGGTTTCTAATAAGATCCCTAGGCCAGCGAGGGTTGCGATTATTAAGCCCACGTAGCGCAAGCTCGATAACGTCAACGATAACCCTAGGAATAGGAGCAATAACTCCAACGTTAGTGATAGATTGGTATTGGTGAGCAGCAATCTACTAAACGCAGCGATTGCGCCAATAACAGTCAAAACGGCAAGTACAATTACAAGGACGGTATTAATCATAAGCAGATACTCTCTTTTTGAAGTATTTATTATACTACCGTAAATATTAGCTTAAAAATACTGCGATTACAAAGATTATGACCCACCGATTAACCAGGTTTAAGCGCGTTACTTAGCTGATGGAATAGGAAGGGCTAAGACTATCGTACAACCATATCTTTTTCCTAACGCAACGCACCAAAATAACCTAATGTCCGGACCATCTGGCTGACAAACGAATTCTCGTTATCATACCAAGCGACAACTTTGACTAAAGTTTGGTTGTTCGGTAAGGTGGTCGTTTTTGTTTGGGTAGCATCAAATAATGAACCATATGTCATACCGATAATATCAGATGATACAATCAAGTCTTCGTTATAACCGAATGCATCAGATTGGGCCGAATGCATGGCGGCGTTGACTTGGTCAGTATCGACTACGCCATCGACGACTGCGACTAATTCGGCTAAGGAACCTACTGGGACTGGGACTCGTTGTGAGACACCATCAAGTTTACCGGCTAAAGCGGGAACAACTAGCCCAACTGCTTTAGCGGCCCCCGAACTTGTTGGGACAATATTTAAGCCAGCTGCCCGAGCCCGCCGTAAATCACCTTTACGATGCGGGGCATCCAGCGTATTTTGGTCACCAGTATATGCATGAATGGTCGTCATCGAACCTTTGACAATTGGTACAAGGCAATTGAGTGTATTGGCAACCGGGGCTAGACAATTGGTCGTACACGAAGCTGCTGAGATAATCGTATCGTGCACAGTGAGGGTACTTTCATTGACACCATACACAATTGTAGGTAGATCATTACCAGCTGGGGCTGAGATAATTACTTTTTTGGCCCCAGCGTTAATGTGTGCTTGAGCTTTGGTGGTTGACGTATAGAATCCCGTGCATTCGAGCACGATATCAACGGCTAACGCTTGCCATGGTAAGACCGCAGCATCCGTTTCCGCAAAGACAGGAATCCGCACGCCAGCAATTGAGATACTCTCGTCATCTGCGTGTACTTGGTCACTAGCGCTAAAGCGGCCTTGTGTTGAATCAAATTTCAGTAAGTGTGCCAACATGGTCGGATTAGTTAAGTCATTGATAGCAACAATCTCGAATTCGGGACGTTGGTATAATTGGCGGAATGCTAAGCGGCCAATACGGCCAAAGCCATTAATTGCAACTTTGATAGTCATAATAAAACCTCCAAAAGTTAATATAAGTTACGATACAATTATATTAATCAAGGGCGTATGATGTAATAAACAGGCGTCATAGCTTAACTATACTATTTGCACAGGAGGGGCAAAATGCCACAAGTTGATCGCTACAAACCACGTACCGTTGCAATTGAATTTATGCCATATGAAGATTTCCACGACTTACCGCGTCTAGAGCGTAATGTCATTGTCTTAGTGACAAATGGCCAAATCACACTGACGTTAAATGAACAGTTGCTGACGATTGTTGCGCCTGCAATTCTTTGTCTGAATGCGACTGACCGAATTACGGTCCATGACCAGCAAGCATTGGCAGCCCAAGCATTTGCGTTTCATCCAGATTTCTTAAAAGTTGCACCATTGGTTAGTAGTGGGGCAGACTATGCGTTAACGTTGACGTTGCAAACTGGTAACCGATTGTGTCAAGCATCAAAGGTCAATGAACGGGTATTTGCATTGACAACGCATAGTTATTATTTGATTTTTAACTGGTTTAGTATTCTGGGGATTGAGGTTTTAGCGCAAAGTGACAGTTTGTGGGTATGTCGTATTAAGCAACAGTTAATTCAGATTTTTACGATTCTGGAGAATCTGTTTCGTGATAAAAGCAATAATCCACTAGATTTGGCCTTGGACTATATCTACTTGCATTACGCTGAACCACTGACGTTAGACCAAATCATCCAAGCAGCCCATGCGAATCGCAACACGCTCAATGCATTATTTAAGCACAACTATGGTGTGTCAGTGATGGTATTTGTTAGTAATTATCGCATCAAAATCGCCAAAGTGATGTTGGTCCACACGGGGATGAGTATCACGGAAATCGCCGCTACTGTTGGGTTTAACTACGATACGTATTTCATGCGGAAGTTCATGCAAGTAGAAGGCCAATCACCGACCGATTACCGTAAATCAACCCGCATTGTCTCACGTGAGGTGTGAATTGATAACTGTACATTTTCACGGTAAAAAAGAGATATTAGCTGTTAATAGGTTTTGTAGGTGGTGTATTATTTAATAGTTTAAATTAATGTCTTATGCGCTAGTGCTTTTATCATAAAATTCAACTGTGATTAGCCACCAACTGTTAGGCATGCTTAATGATAACTTGTTATAATAAGGCATCACGCAAGACCAAAAGGTGGCAACACCAGCAAAATAACAGACGAACAAACGGGGGTAGTGGCATGAAGACGTATGTGGTTTTTTTACGAGGAATTAATGCCGGTGGGCTAAAGATTACGATGGCGGAACTAGTTAAGCAGCTGGCGTGTCCCGAATTTACGGCGATTGAGACAGTCTTGGCAACTGGGAATGTCATTATTCAAACCACGTTAAGCGCCCATACGACCCAACAGTATGTGGTTACGCAACTCAGCAATTATTTTGGTCAGCCAATTGCCGCCACACTACGAACGGCTAATGAAATAGCGGTGTTATTAGCGGCCTGTCCACCCGTTCCAGCTGAATATAATGCGATGTTGTTATTAACCGAAGTTAAGCTCTATGCCGAATTAGCGCCACTATTTACCAGTTATGATCATACCAGCGAAGAAGTGCTCCGTCCTGCCGGTCCCCATGCCATCTATTGGCTGGTGAAGAAAGGCCACACGACACAAGGCTTTGGTGGTAAAGTGCTGGGAAGTGCTAAGTACCGGGGCATTTTAACTTCTCGTAATGTGACCACGATTGCCAAAATCGACCAAAAAATCCGCACAATGAATAAGTGATATTTATGAGTGCTTTGTTAAAGTTCGTGACCATAATGTGTAGTGGCTTATATATCACTGACCACAACCTTACCAATCATCTGGTTTGATTCGACTAACTGATGTGCGGTCTTGAGATTAGTCACGTTGATTGGTGACAGCGTTTTGGTTAAGGTGCTTTGCAACGCACCGGTATCCAATAAAGATGCAATTGCTTCGAGAATGTGATGTTGGCTAAGCATGTCGGGAGTGTGATAAAAAGATTTGGTATACATCCACTCCCAGGCAAAAGTGGCACTCTTTTGTTTAAGGGCCGTGAGATTTAGTGGCTTATGATTGCCAGTAATCGAAACAATTTTACCATGCGGTTTAATTAGCTCAACAATTGCGTCCCAGTGACGATTTAGATTACTTAATTCTAAAATATAATCGACGGTGGGATAGCCTAGTGCATGAACTTGTGTGACTAAGTTTTGGTGGTGATTAACGGTCATGTCAGCGCCGTGTGCTTGGACCCAAGTAATTGTTTCTGGCCGTGAAGCACTTGCAATCACGGTTAAACCGGCCAAGTGCGCTAGTTGCGTGGCAATCGAGCCAACACCCCCAGCACCATTAATTATCAGAATGGTATGCGCTTGATTGGTTTGATGGTCATGCAAGTCAATGCCTAATTGTTCAAATAGTGCTTCCCACGCAGTTATTGCGGTGAGGGGCATTGCGGCTGCTTGCGGTGCCGTAAGTGTAGTTGGTGCATGAGCGACAATCCGTTCATCGACTAGCTGATATTGGCTGTTACTGCCAGGACGGTCAAAAGCCCCCGCATAGAAGACGATTTCGCCAGGTTTAAAAAGGGTTACGTGCTCGCCGACAGCCGTGACAGTCCCGACGGCATCCCAACCAATAATTTTGGGTTGCGTAAGCGACTTAGTGCCATGCCCCCGGACACCAACATCAACAGGATTGACAGAAGTGGCAGTGACATGGACGAGAATATCATGGCCGGTTGCCGTGGGGATGGGCAGTTCAACAGATATTAAGCTAGCAGGATTAGTGATTGGTAAGTGCTGAGTAAACCCGATTGCGTGCATTGTTTTATTCATAATAAATAAAGCCTCCTTATTTAATAACTATCTTAATAATCTTTGCGGACGTTACAATATTGAAATTTTCGTGACTAGTTACAAATTGTTCACTAGTGCAAAGTTCAAGAATTGCGGTACCATAAGAGAAAAGTCGATATGCATCGGAGGATTAAGATGAAACGTCAAATATATAATTGTCAGCCCGGTTGTCCGATTGAAAGCACTTTACAAATTATTTCAGGAAAATGGAAAGCCGTTATTTTGTACCATTTAATCAAAGATAAAGTGGGGTATTTTGGTGAGCTACATCGGCAAATTCCGGCCTGTTCACGGCGCATGCTAGCATTACAGCTTAAAGAATTAGAAATTGACGGCATCGTTCAGAAAACAATTTATCCAGTGATGCCACCTAAAACAGATTATCGTTTAACTGAATTTGGTGAAACTTTAATCCCTGTGATTGGTGCAATGGCAAATTGGGGTGAACATTATAATGCAGTTGCCCAGCAAGAGGTGGTAAAAGCGGCGCAATGAATAAAAATAATCCTCAATGCTAGGATGTTAGCGTTGAGGATTATTTTTTAGGACCTACATAAACTTTAAGCATTGATCGTTGTAGAAGTTGCCACTTGTGTGCTTGATGGATTTGTAGCTGTTAGTAGTTTGATGAGTTTTTGGTAGTCCATGGCGGTATCGATTGTTGGTAATGATACTTGCTGTAATGTTTGGTATAAATAACTAAATAGATTAGTTTTAGTAGTTTGAGATGAGCCCACTAAGACAGCTAGAATCAGCGTGACGGTCTGATCTGCAAGTTGGACAGGATGTGTTAATTTAATCCCGAATATTTGATATTCCTGAACATGTTTAGCCATGATATGGGGGATGGCAACGTGTTGAAGCAACAATTGATTACCAGCAAGTTCACGATTAATTAATTCATGACAATCATAAGGGCTAAGTTGATTAGCCGTAACAAAATGTTCCAATCCGTCAGCTAAGACCATAAAGTAATCATCATTGGGGTCATTATCGATAGTTATAAAGTTATCCTGAGGCATGAAGTCAGGGAGATGTTTATAGTAATGCTTGCCACTAATTAGCTTACTGAGCATCTGTAGGTCATGTTCCGTAATAATTGTTTGAAAGGTATAGTCAAATATGGTGCGCGTTTCAACACTTAATGTTCGTTGAGCATTGAGAACTTTAAGATCAAACGTTTCTTTGACTAGTAAATTTTTAAAATCTGCTAGGCTATACGCAATCTTTAACTCTATTTGGGGGAGTTGTTGTTCCAGAATACTCGTGTTAATTCGTGTTAATGATGGTCGTTGTGATAAGAATAAAATTTTGATTGGCACATTAGCATGCTGAGCAATAGCTTGTACAATGTATAATGCTAAAAACTGGGCATCCCACCATTGCATTGGGAATTGAACCATCAAGTCTGCAATTAGGGTATTTGCAAACTCAAAAGCAATCGGATTTTGACCTTTAATTTCCCGAATTTCCAAAGGACTTAAAGTAATTGTTGGTCGTGGAAAAGCAACCTCTCGACATAAATGATCAAAAATTGCCTCATAAGTTGTCGAGGGTAAATCAACTAATTGAAACGCTACTGCGAGTTGCATTGTACTGTTGATAATATCTGCTTTTGCTTGCAAAATTAATTGTAAATTCGTTATTCGTTGACCAATAAAGTACGCCAATTGTTGAGCTTGATGACTTGTTAAGGGCAATTCATGGGGCATTGGATAAGTTGGTCCCGTTTGATAAGGCTGTTTTGTAAGTAAAACTGCTAAAAGTTGTTTTTGCCATTGCTCAGGGGTAATCCATTTAGTATAGGGATTAATAATGGTAGTTCCTAGAAGTTCAATTTCAGCTTGGGAACTGACGGGCGGTAATTTCGCCAAGAGATGTGGGTATTCATAAATGAAATTAGCCACTAAATCAGTTAATGTTAACCGTTGAGGTTGAAGTTCTAGACCAATCCTAGGTTGGGCAGTAATGACAAATAATGTTTGATATTCTTGATTAATCTGCTCAACATATTCTAGAACAGTATTACGTGATAAGAACAGCGTATCCATTATTTCGGCAAGTGGTAATGAACCATGCATGGCTAATAAAAGAATGATTAAGTTTTGTTCATCACGACCTTGCTCTAGGAGGGCCATTAATTGATTATTATCATCAACGACAAGATTATAGTTTGGAGTAGTTATAATTTTGCCAATTGCTAAGCTAGTTAATTGTTCATTTAAGCGGGCAATTGTTCGAATAATGGTTCGGCGTGATACATTTAATTCTTTGGCAAGTGATTCACCAGAATAGTCACTATCTCGCAAAAGATTTAGTAACTTTATTTCGCGGACTGCTAACATACTATGATCCTCCGATAGCTTTTTTTAAACCCTCAAGTCCCCGCATTAACTTATCGACAGGACATGCGATGTTCATCCGCAGATAGGTACTGTCGCCATATGTTTCACCGGGCATAATACCAATTTTACCAATTTCAGTGAGACGTTGCTGTAATTCGGTACTACTAAGATTTAAAGCACTAACATTAAGCCATGCTAGATAGGTTGCTTGTGGCTTGGTAAATTTAATTAAAGGTAATTCTTTTTTTATAAAATTATCAAGAATACGCATGTTGTTATCTAAGTAGGCAACTAATTGCTCAACATAATCACGACTTTCATTATATGCAGCCATTTGTGCCGTCATCCCCATAATACTAACTGATGATAAGGCATTACGTTGTTTTAGTTCAATTAAAAATTCACTTCGGGTTGGTTCATCTGGCAATAATGCATATGAACCAATTAATCCAGGTGTATTAAATGTTTTTGAACCAGAACATAGAAGGGCTACGTTTTTAAGGCCAATCATAGTAATAGGGGTGTATTGCATTCCTGGATAGATGATGTCGCGATGAATATCATCTGAGATGAGATACACATTATGCGCTTGGCAAAGTTCATATAAGCGAGTTAGTTCAGCCGGCGTAAATACTTTTCCGGTCGGATTGTGTGGATTAGTTAGGATGAATATTTTTGTTCTTGTTTGTGCTAATATCAGGGCTAAACTATCCCAATCGATGCGATAGTCTTGGTCAGCAGGACTTAAGCGAATAGGTGCAAGTACGCGATGATTACTTTCAATTGCCCCAAAAAATGCGTCATACATTGGTGTGAAGGTTGCTACTGTATCGCCAGGTTGAGAATGCATACGGATTAATGTCGCTAACGTATAAATAACACTAGGACTATAAACAATCCAATCAGAATCAATCTTGACACGAGAATCCGCTTCGAACCACTTAACAATACTATCTTTAAAAGCTGGATGATTCCAACGAGTATATCCATAAATAGGGTGTTGAATTCGTTGTATTAAAGCCGTTTGGACAGCCTTAGGTACGGCGAAATCAGTATCTGAAATGGAAAAAGGCAAGATATCATCGTGACCGAAGCGATCACTAATGTAATCCCATTGGGTACTGTAAGTGTTGTGGCGATCAATAAGTTTGTCAAAATCATACTTGGTCATAGTTATTCCTCCAATTAAATACAGACACATGTGTCCAGGTAATGGCTAGAAAGCCGGCTAGGAAATGGACACTTTCCTAACCGGCTTTCGTTTGGTAGCAGTTAATCTGCTAAGATATAAAACGTGTATGGCCCGCTATTAAAGTTATAATGGGACATTATTTGGTGGCGTCATGGAAACTTGGCGCTGAACCAATATTACCTTTATCGTCAGCTACAGAAGGTGTTGGAGTAGTAAGTTTAGCTGAGCTATTAGCGTGCTTTTTGGCTTGACGGTTAACCCAAGCTGTCTTGAAAATTAAAATGAAAGCGACATTCATAATTAAACCAATTCCAAAGGCTAAGTAGTATCCCCATGCTGGGTGAACTAAGCCAATAATTGGATCAAAAACACCAAGACCAGGAGCTAAACGTTCAACACCTAAAGCCATTGAGATGGCACCAGCGATACCACCAGCTAATGTATTTGCTGCAATCATTGGAATTGGTGCAGCTAAAGCGTATGGAATCGCGGGTTCGGTTGCAACTGTCATCCCAACTAAGAAAGCCGAGATGCTTGATTCACGTTCAGGTTTAGTAAAGAGCTTTGGTTTAATCCAGGTTGCGATTGCGGCAGCCATTGGTGGTAGCACTGTTACAACGCCAACAATACCATACCACGTGTAAACATGAGAGCTTAAAAGTGAAAAGCCAAAGAACCAAGCGGTTTTGTTGATAGGGCCACCCATATCAAATGACAACATTGCACCAATTAGGAAACCACCGGCAATTGCGTAAGATGCAGGGATAGTGTGCAAGAAGTTGAGTAAACCAGCCATTAAGCCAGCCATGGCAGGACCAACGAGATAGTAAGTTAAAAGACCAAAAATTAAAAGTGTAACAAATGGAATAATTAAGAAACCAAGTGTTGATTGGAAAGTTTTGCCTAGTTTAACTTTACGGAAGGCCTTAACGAAGTATCCAATAGCTAAACCAATAACGATGGCACCTAAGAAACCGGCACCACCCTTAGTCCCTAAAACGTCGGGTGAATTAGCGAGAAGAGTTACTAGAAAAGCAGGTGCTAAAGCGGGTTTATCACCGATTGAGTAAGCAATGTATCCTCCCATAATAGGAATCATCATTGTGAAGCCTAATCCTCCAACGGTATTTAAAACCCATGCTAATGAGGCAATGTGTCCGGGAGTTGGTGCTGTATTAGCGGCCCCAAATTGAACTAAAAGACTCCCAAGAGCCATTAATAATCCACCACCAATTACGAATGGCAGGGCAGCTGATACCCCAGCCATTAAGTGACTCATCACGCCATCTGTGTCTTTTTGATCACCTAACTTGACAGGACTTCCACCAGTTGCTTTAAAAAGGTGTGCTTCACTAGCTAAATTATCAAAAATGGTATTTACCTTTTTTAGGGCTTCTGAGACAGGTAGCTCAATTACTTGTTTACCATCAAAACGCGCTTTATCTTCGGTGGTCATTCCTTTACCAAGCGCTAATATGACATAGTCTGCAGTGGCAATTTGATCACTTGTTAGTTTGTTTTCGACCCCGTTAGCACCTTGTGTTTCAACATGCGCTTCATAACCTAATGATTTTGCTTTTGTTTCAATGGCTTCTGCGACCATATAAGTATGTGCAATTCCGGCTGGACAGTTGGTTACCCCAACGATTTTTAAATTTGCCATAATCCGTTCCCCCTTGGGCAAGCTATTTAGTTATCCAACAATATCATTTAATAATGTAGTAATTTCAGCTTCGGTACCATGTTTTAAGGTTTCGATGAACTCAGGATGAACTAACTGACGACTTAACTTGGCCAGGAGTTGTAAGTGCAAACCAGCCTCGGTATCTGGCACAATTAAACTCAACCAAGTGTCAACTGGTGCGTCATCAAGTGCTTGCCATTCAACGCCATGATCAGCACGAGCAAATAGAATTGTCGCTTGTTTATTATTACTTGATTTTGAGTGGGGTATTGCTACGCCATTTCCAAATCCCGTAGTTGATTCTGCTTCGCGTTCTAGATAGTCAGCGACAAGTTGATTGGCATCATTAACGACCCCAAGTTCGTAAGCCTTAGTGGCTAATTCAGCCAAAACGTCAGCCTGAGTTGTTCCTTTGATATCCATGATAATGTGTGTTGGTTCAAACATGTTGTTCATAATGTGTACCCCCTTTTGATAGGTTAAGAATACAACGTAATTAAAAATCGGTTAATAGGTATTTTGTCACCGATGAGTGCCAAGAACGTATCGAGTGACACCAACAAAAAAACAGCGCAGATAAACCTGCGCTGTTTTTGATTACCATTGTTGCGTTACTTTACCATCTTGAGAAACGGTGTAAGCAGCAGAAGGGGCTTTAGCAGCACCTTGGTAGATGTTGATGTTGAAGACAGTTTCACCGTAAAGGGTTGATGTTCCATTCGCCAATAGTGACACATTGTCGGCACTAGGTCCTAATTGGGCCCGCAAAACGTTGACCGCTTGTTCAGGGGTTGTCACCTTACCGCTTGCTTGAGCTTGATTGCTATCAGTCGGTTGTGAGCTACTATTACTACTTGTTGTAGCAGGGTTGTTAGTTGATGAACTGGCCGCACTTGATGAACTAGCAGAACTACTGTGCGTATCAGGGGTACTAGTTGAACTCGCTGCTTTAGAACTTGCAGTGGCAGCACTACTAGTTTGTGCTGACGAAGCCGATTGCTTGTTGCTTTCTTTAGCAGTTGTTGAGTGTGGTTGACTGCAACCAGCTAAGACAAATAAGAGGCTCGTTGCGGCAATGATACTTAATGTTTTTTTCATGAGGATATCCTTGGTATTTATTTAGTTGATGCACATACCTGAATTTTATAGCGACGATAATGGTATGCGATCAACTAGGCAATGATTCATAATATTAATGAATGTTGAGTTTTGATTACAATATATATTAATATAGTTTTGGATAATTTTAAAGGGTAATTTACGATTTAAACCTAGCTTAGCATTAATATTGGTATATACAATGACATAGTTAATGGCCCTCAAATAATTAGCCATCAGTGTAGTGGAAAGTAGCTCATTTTTTGGCGGGATTGACCATCCTTTATTTAAGATATTACACCAAAATTTGAGTGAGCGATAAAGCATCAGCCGGACAAACCGACGATGAAAAAGTGGGATTTAATATTTGTGATAATGGAAGGATTACCGTCCTCTTGGAAGCAGCTCAAAGAGGCTAATAATTATTAATTTGCTATACGCAATTTGTTGATGAATAAAGGTTTTAAGTTTTGTAGTCATTTGCAGGTTTTGCTTGGATTTCCACCACGAATCCGCAGTTGAAAGATGTTGATTGTAGCGTACAAATAAAAACGTAAATTAGCTATTAGGATCGTGATTTTAGCCAGTGCAATTAGCCATCAAGCTTGCGGTTAACATTTTATTAATTACTTTAAGAGAATGGTATACTGATAGCGATATCATATTAATGGGGGGATGCAATAAAATGAGTAAACGAATTTGGTTAGGCGTAGTCGCGTTGAGTAGTGCCGTGCTATTAAGTGCTTGCGGTAGTCAAAATGCTACGAGTCAATCAACCAGTCAAAGTACCACAAGTAAGCCAGCGCAAAATCCGACAAAAACGAAAGGCACATTGGCTAACAAGACGGCAAGTTCTACAAAATCAACTAAAACGACAGGCGCGATGGCGGATGTTAAATTGCCCCAAGTTGCCTGGGATAATCAAAAGCAAGTCGCTTTAGATCGCTTCATGGATAACTGGGGCCGCAGCTTTAGTCCAGCGCAAGTATATGATAATTTCTATCCGGCCACGAAGGCGACAAGTAATTATATGGGTTATAAGTTTCCCGATGATTTTAGCCAAAATAATATTGCTGTTAATAATCAGCATGTGAGTGCGAATGTTAGTCCAACCGGGGCCGATAAGTACGATTATAATGTGGTGGCAATCTATTCAGATTATCTGACTTTACAGTCACGCGATGTTGCTCACTTGTACTTTATGACTTTGCATCATGGCCAACCAGTGGTGCTCGTTACCGAACAAAATGAAGGAATGCCTGATCATTTGTTGCACTTTACGCCAACTGCTAATCAGGAATTAATTAATGGCTTTGCCAAGTTAGTTAAAGAACCTAGTCAACCGATTCATAAGCAACCAGAGCTTACCTATCAAGGGACTAAGTTAGATTATCGTCAGATTGGGGTGATGGCTTACAAATATGCCAATCCGGATGCGACACCACTGGTAAAATATCTGGGAACCAATCCCCTCGCCAGTTTGGATGTTGTTAATGGTAAATTACACATCGGCACCCGTGAGACCGAAAAAGCAATTGAGTACAGTTACGACCAACACAGTGTTCACTTGACATGGCCGGATTCTGGAAAAACTGCCACAGTCAGTGTCGCCGATTTAGTCAAAGCAACTTACCACACTGCCGCCCAACAAACCGACGTTAATACAACGGCCCAAACGATGCCGCTTAGTTAAATTTGCCGACTAATTAAAGCTAAAAAGATCCCCGCAACTTCATGTTTATTGAAGCGGCGAGGATTTTTTAATGCCGTATTGGAACGTATTATTTACCACGTAATACCTTAATCAGTAAGTTAAGCCAAGCGGCCAGACTAATGATTAAAAAGAGTAACAGGCATGAAGCGCCGAAGTTAAGACTAGCTTCATGAGCGGTATTGGTGATTTTAAACCACCCGGTAGTAGAAGTACCACCACATAAATAGGTTACGATTGTTAGTAAGGAAAAAAGCAAGGCAACTAATAATGCCCGCCGTTGAGCTGTTATTTTAAACATGTGGCATGCCTTTCTGAATGCAATATGCAAAAACTTATGTATTGATTATTAATCATAATTAGGTCGTTGATTAATGTCAAGGAACGTATTTAAGGAGGAAGCGCTCCATTTTATTGACATCATAGTACAAAAACCACGCCGCATCACCATCCCGAAAAATGGTATGATAAACATAATACATTTCTGGAGGAACACTTGTGACTGAATTACGTTATTTTTCACATACCGACCTTGACGGGGTTATGTCAGCCGCCGCTTTAATTGCGGGGACTAAGGATCAGTATCCCGATGCTACGATTACTTATTCATTTGAATCAACTGGTTCATTTGGGACCATTGACCGCGCCATTACGGATTGGTTAGCGACAGAACCTGAGGCGGCCTACATTGGCATTACCGATTTGACACCATCACCGGATGTCTTGACGGCTCTAGCAACTTACGCCCATGACCATCAGTGTGTCGTTGAAGTCATTGACCACCATGCGTCAACTGCGCATTTGGCGACGGATTTTCCATTCATTACGAACTACAATGAGCACACTAATGGTAAGCAGACATGTGCCACATCAATGGTTGCTGAGCGCTATCCAGTTGCTGATAATGCCCCGTTGATTATTGAAGCCGTGCGGGAATTAGATACATGGGATTGGTATAATAAGCCTGATTCGGCATTGACCGCCGAATTGGCCCAAAAGCTGGCCATTGCGGTTAATTTACTAGGGAAAGACGCTTTCATGCAACAAATTCCCGCTTTCAATGCGGCCGCTAAGCAAGCACCAACGCCAACTTGTGCCACGATTTTTGGCCCGGTGTTAAATGCGATTATTGATAAGCAATTACTCGATGTTGATAAGTATGTCGGTCGTAAAAAAGATGCCGCCGCTTTTATGGACTTACACATTGGTGACCACACATATCATGTTGCCTATGTCCAAGCATCAAAAAATATGTCAGAAGTTGGTAATATGTTAGCCGAATTACCAGCTGCAGATTTTGGAATTGTCGTGAATGGCAATCGCTTGTCATTACGCAGTAGTGAAGCCGCTGAAGTTGATTTGGCAACCGTGGCCGCCGCTTTCCAAGGCGGTGGGCACCAACATGCCGCCGGTGGTCGTTTGTTAATTGATTACGCCCAAATTATTCAAGCTTCCGTTGTGACACCACCAACTAAATAAATGCACTAAAAAACTCTAAGTTGATGTTCAAGCATCGCCTTAGAGTTTTTTTGATTTCACATGTCGTTAAAGGTTTTTTAAGTCATCCAACATCCGGTAGGCCAGTGATTCACTAAAAACAATATCAGTCACTAGTTTGCCTTTCAGAGCACCGATCGTCGTCATCGATTTGAACTTACCACGGACAAAACAAAAGCGGGTTGGTACGTGCATGATAGTCTCAAGGTCCAGCCCAAATGTTTTATCATGGTCAACGTTTAAGAACTGGCCATCAATATCATACGGACGGCCATAGATTAAGCCGGCAACGTTGGGCAAGTCACTTTCAGGGATAATCGCAGTTAAGTTATCATTCCATGGTTCAATTGATTGCAATGATTTAAGCGTCCCCAAGCCGGTGATGAGCATATCCATCTGGGAACCCATTGCTAAGGTACTCTTGGTGGCTGGTTCATGGGCCAAGCCAAGGCGGGTCTGATCATCGAGGATATAGAGGGGAGCTAGTAAGGTGCGAAATTCGCATGAAAACTTCGTGGCCGCTTTTTCGACCATCCGAGTAGAGCCGACCGTTGAGTGGTATTTCATATTTTCACCAATGAATTGGACGAAGTATGTATCCCGCAACGGAATATTATTGAAGTTATCAATTAAATTATACATTGATTCCCCCCAGGCTAACCCGAGAACTTGGGGGTTTTGCGCTTGGATAAGTTGTTGGGCAATGTTGGCACTATTTTCGGCTAACCGGTGCATACTTTCAATCTCATCGGCGGCATCTTTAATAATTGTGAAGTGGACATCGGGGAATTGGGCACTAAATAGTTGCTCCAATTGTTGATTGCGATGTGAGTTTGATTGAATTTCAATACGGACTAAGCCGGATTTTAAGCCATCATTGAGATATTTATTGATTAGGTAACGGCTAAGATTATATTTTTTAGAAATTGCCGCAAAAGACGCTTTGTTGAGGTAGTAGTCTTCAGCCACAGCGACAATTAGTTCATCTTGATTCATATTTAAAGGCCTCGTCATATTTGATACTTTCATTGTACAGGATTTTCACAATTTGTCAGTTACAAAATTGGTTTTATTTTAAAATTTTAAAATAAAAAGCCTTTTAAAAAGATTATTTTTAAAATTTAAAACAAAATGCTTTACAAAAATGGGCGGAAGGACTAGAATCAATCTTGTTAAGAAAGTAACAAGCAAAATAAAAAATGCTTTCGTTAAAAGAATCGAGGTTTAAAAATGGTTGATATAAATCGGGTTATCGATTTGCATACTAAAGAAACAGGTGTTTTATCAATAAAACCAAGTTTTGATGTTAAGAATCGCACGGACTTAGGAGAAGCTTACACACCGGGGGTCGCTGAGTTATCTAAGATGATTCACGCTGATCCTAGTCAAAAAGCGAAGTTAACAATGAGTGGGAAGCTCGTAGCCATTATTTCAGATGGTTCAGCGGTCTTAGGATTAGGCAACGTTGGTCCGGGCGCTAGTTTACCAATCATTGAAGGTAAGGCGTTGCTTTACAAAAACTTTGCCGGGGTCGATGCTATTCCATTAGCTTTCAATCAAGGTTCAATTGATGAATTTGTGGCAACGGTTAAAAACATGGCGCCTTCATTTGCCGGGATTCATTTAGAAGATATTGCCGCACCACGAGTATTTGAAATTGAAAAACGCTTGGCGGCGGAATTAGATATTCCGGTATATCATGATGATCAAACAGGAACGGCAATTGTCGTCTTGGCAGGCTTGATTAATGCCGCTAAGGTCGTTGCCAAGCCGCTAACTGATCTCAAAATTGTGATTAACGGAGTGGGAGCAGCCGGAGTTGCTACCGCAAAGATTTTAATTGCCGCGGGATTCAAAAACTTAACGTTAGTTGATATTGATGGCGTCATTCATCCTGATGATACTCAATACAACCCATACCAACTTGAATTATTAAATGCGATTACCCCAACCGCTGGGGCCACCTTAGATGATATTATCGATGGCCAAGATGTGTTCATTGGTTTATCAGACGCTAACGTGTTAAGTGGTGCGCAAGTGCAACGGATGGCTGATAAAGCAATCATTATGGCGCTTGCTAATCCGGTACCAGAAATTTTACCGGAAGAAGCCTTAGCCGCTGGGGCCTGTGTGGTCGCAACTGGTTCTTCACAATGGGCCAACCAAGTTAATAATATCTTGGCATTCCCTGGTTTGTTTAAAGGCTTGTTAGCAAGTGGTTTAAAAGCCGTTGACATGCACTTACAAATTAAAGTTGCACAAGCCTTAGCTGACTTGATTACTACGCCCGATGCCGAAAACATTGTCCCAGGGGTCTTCCAACCAGGTGTTGTTGATGCAGTTACCGCTGCCGTGATTAGTTACAGTCAAGAAAAATAAGTAAAGGTGGGTGCGGATTGATGGATACGATTTGTGATTTATATTTAAGCGATAAGCACACGCAGCATACCTGGCAAGCGTTTTTAGAACAACGTGGGATTACGAATTTTAATGCGCAAGAAGTCAGTACAATTGATCAAACAATTGGCTTGTATAATGCCGATAATCAACTCGTTGGGACCGGCTCAATTGCCAATAACATCATTAAGTTTGTGGCCGTTTGTGATCGGGATGCCGAGACGAAAGGGGCGCGGTTTAACCAAGTGATTTCAGAATTAACAAATCGCTTAGGCGCCCAAGGAATCTTTCATCAGTTTGTCTTCACCAAGCCAGCTTATATTGACAGTTTTAAATACGTCGGCTTTCAACTACTAGGAGCGACTGAGCAAGGGGCTATCCTTGAAAAAGGAATGCCTAATATCAAAGATTACCTTGCGCAGATTCCCAAGTTTCCGGCAGCTAAAAAGGTTGCGGGGATTGTGATGAATGCTAATCCGTTCACCAATGGCCATCGGTTCTTAGTCGCTGAAGCCGCCAAGCAAAATGATGTTGTCTACGTTTTTGTCGTTAATGCCGATGTGTCATTATTCTCAACGGCTGAGCGCCTCCAATTAGTCATTGAAGGGACACGCGATTTACCAAACGTAGTGGTCGTCAACGGCCAAGATTACTTAGTCAGTTTTGTTAGTTTTCCGGCATACTTCATTAAAGATAACGACGCCATCATTCGCTACCAAACGGAACTGGATGCTAGTATTTTCAAGCAACAAATTGCACCGGCATTAGGGATCACCGCTCGTTATCTAGGCAGTGAACCACTCTCACATACCACCGCACTGTATAATGCCAGCTTGGAGCGAATCTTAGCGCCTGACATTGCCGTTAAAATCTTGCCGCGCTTAACGAACGGGCCACAAGTGATTTCGGCAAGTTATGTCCGGCAATTAATTAAAACCGGTAATCTAAGTGATTTAGATGGACTGATTCCACCAACTACTGTAACATTTATCCATAATAATTTACTAACATTACAATCACGAATTTCGAAAGGACAAAATATCAATGGAAATTAAAGAAACCGCCATGGCCGGTACCTTGGAATCATCAGATATCCAAATCATGCTTAGTGCTGGCACAAATGGTTACGAATTTGAATTAGAATCAGACGTCGCTAAGCAATTTGGTGATCAAATTAAAGCAACAATTACGAATGTGTTGGAAGCATATGATATCCAAAATGCCAAAATCAGTGTCGTTGATAAAGGCGCGTTAGACTTAGTTATCAAAGCCCGCGCCCTTACAGCGGTGCAACGTGCATTAGGGATTGTTGATACACCAAATTGGGAGGTAATGTAATTATGTCAGATTCAAAAGAACGTCTCCGGCGCACAATGATGTTTGTGCCAGGTAATAACCCCGCCATGATTAAGGATGCCGGTATCTTTGGCGCTGATTCAATCATGTTTGACCTTGAAGATGCCGTTTCAATGGCCGAAAAGGATGCCGCCCGTTACTTGATTTATGAAGCAATCACTACGATTGATTACGGGGATGCCGAATTAGTTGTCCGGATTAATGGTTTGGATACACCATATTATCAAAATGATATTAAAGCCATGGTTAAAGCTGGTATTGATGTCATTCGCTTACCAAAGGCTGAGACTGCGGAGATGATTCACGAATTGGAAACATTAGTGGCCGCTGCTGAAGTTGAATTTGGCCGTGAAGTTGGTAGCACCAACTTAATGGCAGCGATTGAATCAGCCAAAGGGGTTGTTAACGCTAATGAAATTGCGGCGGCATCACCTCGGATGATTGGGATTGCCTTATCCGCTGAAGATTACACCACTGATATGAAAACGCACCGTTATCCTGATGGCCAAGAATTATTATATGCTCGGAATGTGATCTTACACGCCGCCCGGGCTGCCGGAATTGCTGCGTTTGACACGGTCTTTACTAACATGGATGATGAAGCTGGTTTCTACCGGGAAACTGAATTGATTCACCAACTTGGTTTTGACGGTAAGTCATTGGTTAACCCTCGCCAAGTAGCCATGGTTAATAAAGTTTACCAACCAACAGAAAAAGAAATTCGCAATGCCCAACAAGTTATCATGGCCATTGAACAAGCCCGGATTAAGGGTTCTGGCGTTATTTCATTGAATGGCCAAATGGTTGATCGTCCCGTAGTGCTACGAGCAGAACGGGTTATGCGCTTAGCCAAAGCCAATAATTTAGTAGATGCAGAAGGTGAATACATTGGAAAATAAAGTAAATCGCAACATCCCAGATGAAATTTTAGCAAAATATGCTTACCAACCATTTACATCAACGGACATCGAAGGGATGCCAGTTGAACGGGTCTTACCAACTTTTGAAGCAACCACTGGTAGCAATAAGTTAGTTGATTCATTAACCGATTTAGTCAACAAGACGGTCCGTGATGGGATGACAATCTCATTTCACCACCACTTCCGGGAAGGTGACTTTGTGTTTAACAAAGTTATGCGCATTATCATCGATAACGGCTATCAAGATTTAACTTTAGCACCATCATCTTTGACAAATGTTATGAACGATATTGTCGTTGAAGCGATTGAAAAGGGGGTCGTTACTAACATTACATCATCTGGGATGCGTGGAACCTTAGGGGATGCCATCTCACACGGTGCTTTAGCTAATCCTGTTATTTTCCGTTCACACGGTAACCGGGCTCGCGCCATTGAAACCGGCGCCATCAAAATTGACGTGGCCTTCTTAGGGGTTCCCAATGCTGATGAAATGGGAAATGCCAATGGGATGGACGGGGACTCTGCTTTTGGTTCCCTTGGTTATGCCTTAATGGATGCCCAATATGCTCAAACAGTGGTCTTAATCACCGATACTTTGAAGCCATACCCCAACACACCAGCTTCAATTAAACAAACCCAAGTTGACTACGTTGTCCAAGTTGATGCTGTCGGCGATCCTGAAAAGATTGGTTCTGGAGCCACGCGGTTCACGAAAGACCCTAAAGAATTAAAGATTGCGGAAATGGTTAATAAAGTGATTACCCACTCACCATACTTTAAAGACGGCTTCTCATTCCAAACCGGGACTGGTGGCGCAGCCTTAGCCGTAACCCGTTTCTTACGCCAAGCAATGCTTGATAACCAAATCAAAGCCTCATTTGCGTTAGGTGGGATTACTAAGCCAACTGTTGATCTCTTAGAAGAAGGTTTGATTAGTCGTTTGATGGACGTGCAAGATTTCGATAAGGGCGCGGCTGAATCAATGCACAAAAACCGCAACCAACAAGAAATCGATGCTTCTTGGTATGCGGATGCCGCTAACAAAGGTGCGATGGTTGATAAGTTAGACGTTGTAATCTTATCAGCATTAGAAATTGATACTAAGTTCAACGTAAACGTAATGTCTGGTTCCGATGGTGTCATTCGTGGCGCAATCGGTGGTCACCAAGATGCCGCTACCGCTAAGTTGACGATTATCTCAGCACCATTAGTGCGGGGACGGATTGCCACTATCGTACCTGATGTAACAACGGTTGTAACCCCTGGTGAATCAATTGATGTTATCGTAACGGAAGTTGGGATTGCCATTAACCCATTACGCGAAGACTTATTAGCCGTGCTTAGTGATGTGCCTGGTGTACCAGTATTTACGATTGAAGAACTCCAACAAATGGCAGAAAAGAAAGTTGGCACACCTAAGCCACTTGAATTTACTGACCGTGTCGTAGCCTTGATTGAATACCGTGACGGGACCATTATGGACGTGATTCACGAAGTAAAAGATTAAGCTTAGTAATTCCCCCGATTAAAAAATCCCCCTGATTGAAAGGAAATGTGTGATGTTTACTGAAGGCCAAGCGGTTAGCTTAACGGATATTTTAACAAGTAAGGAAGTTCGGAGTGCTCGCCAAACGAAATTCCAAGCAGCGTACCCCGATCAAGTAATTTGCGCTGTTAAATTAAATATTCCCGGTAATGTCAAAACCAATGCCGCTATCGTGAACATCTTTGTTGACGGCTGGCACAATATCTTAGCAACGCTCAACCAAGATGGTTACCATGTGCAACACACCGTTCAATATCGCGAATTAGCAACTGGCCCCGAAGGCTTTATCATTGTTGATGGGTCACTGTCAGTTGTTAAAAAAGTGATGATTGAACTTGAAACGCACTTACCACTTGGCCGCTTATTTGATATTGATGTTATGACGCAAGGTAACGCTACGCAGCTTTCACGCCAAGCATTAGGGTTTTCTGCCCGCAAATGTTTGGTATGTGAGCAAGACGCCAAAGTTTGTGCCAAAACGCAAGCGCACACGTATCCGGAAATATTAGCGGTGATTGAACACCGTTACCAACAACATTTCCACGCCACTGACTGGGATCAAACGCACGCCGTTAATTTTGCGCAAAAAGGCTTATTGTACGAGGTTAGTTTGAACCCAAAACCAGGGTTAGTTGACCCGGCCAGTACTGGGGCCCATCATGATATGGATGTGTTTACCTTTATTGATAGTAGTTTGGCGTTGGGACCATATTTTAATACGGCTTACCAGGCTGGCTTTAACTTTAATGAAGCAGACTTAACCCAGTTATTTGCGCAATTACGTCAACACGGTATGGAAGCAGAAACGGCGATGTTTACCGCAACTAATGGGGTAAATACCCATAAAGGGGCGATTTTCTCATTAGGGATTTTACTAGGAGCGACGGGTTATTGTTATCGCCATCAGCTAACAACTTTAACGCATTTACAAGCAACGGTTAAAGCGATGTTAGCAACGTTAATCACAACCGATTTCCAAGGTTTGACGACCAAGGCCACGTTAACGGCGGGCGAACAGCAGTTTTTAAAATACCAAGTGACCGGAATTCGTGGTGAAGCCGCCGCCGGTTATCCAACCGTCTTTGGGCTAGCTTTGCCGCAGCTACAAAAGACGACGGGGACATTACCACAACGGCTATTAGATACATTAATGTATATTGCCGGTAATACCCGGGATTCCAATTTAATTAAGCGCGCCGGCGAGCTTGAGATTTTGACCGAGATGCACGCTTGGACACAGCAGTATTTTGACTTAGGTGGTAGTAAAACAGCTGAGGGGATGGCTTTTTTACACCAACTAGATGACCAATTTAAGGAACGAAATCTAAGTTTAGGTGGTTCAGCAGATTTATTAATCTTAACCATCTACACTGGATTATTAACCACAATGATTTAACAAGATTTAACTAAGAGAGATATTTTGGAGAAGAGATTCAGAAGCGTCGTCATAATAAGTTAGCGCAATCATGGACAGTTGTCGCTCCCTTATTAGCTCAATTCAGGTGAAAAAGTTATTATCACTACCAATTTATGAGGTTAAAGAAATGGATCAACAAACACAAGGTGCAACCCCTGCAGGCAAGCCCAACTTCTTGAGCAAGCTTGAAAAGTTTAAAATTAGTGGTATCGGATTACCGCTATATATCGTCATGGCAGTAATCTTACTATTAATGATCAACCTACATGCATTACCTAATAATATGTTAGGGGCAATCTTAGTCTTAGTTCTTCTTGGACATTTGTTTTATTATATTGGCGCCAATTTACCAATTTTTAAAACGTATCTTGGTGGTGGGTCCGTCTTTACTATCTTTACAGCCGCTGCTTTAGTTACGTATGGCATTATTCCATCAAGCGTGGTGACCATTAGTAAGACATTTGTTAACAATATGGATTTCCTTGATTTCTACATTGTTTCATTGATTGTTGGTTCAATTTTAGGAATGAACCGTAAATTACTACTCCGGGCTGCCGTTCGTTTCTTACCAGTTGCCTTTATCTCAATGGCCGTAACATTATTCGCGGTTGGTGGGGTCGGAATGCTCCTTGGTGAAGGTTTTGCTCACTCAATTTACTACGTCTCAATTCCAATCATGGCCGGTGGGGTTGGTGCTGGGATTGTACCATTGTCAGGTATTTACAGCCATGCCTTTGGTCAACCAGCTGCACACATCTTGTCACAATTATTCCCTGCAACAACTTTTGGTAACTTATTAGCTATTGTTGGTGCCGGCATGCTTTCAAAAGTTTTCCAAGGTTCTAAAATTGACGGTAACGGGGTGTTAATGCCAGTTAGCGACGATATGTTACAAAAGAAAAAAGCACCGCTTGATGTTACCCGTATCGGGGTTGGTTTAGTAATTGCAATGGCCTTCTTCATGCTTGGAACATTGCTTAACATGTTAGTCCCAGCTATTAATACTTATGCATTTATCATTTTGTCAGTTATCTTAGTTAAAGCGTTTGGTTTCCTTCCAGAATACTACGAACAATCAGTCGTGATGTTTAGTGACTTAGTTGTTAACAATATGACACACGCCTTACTCTGTGGGGTCGGAATGTCATTACTTGACTTGAAGGTCTTAGCGGCATCACTTTCATGGCAATTCGTTATCCTATGCTTAACTAGTGTGATTGTAATTTCATTAGTTTCAGGATTTGTTGGTAAATTATTCGGTATGTACCCACTTGAAGCAACTATTACAGCTGGTTTATGTAATAACTCAATGGGTGGAACAGGTAACGTTTCAGTCCTTGCCGCATCTAACCGGATGAATTTAATTGCCTTTGCACAAATGGGTAACCGACTTGGTGGGGCCATTATGTTAGTGGTCGCTGGGTTATTAGTTTCATTTATGCATTAAGCTTTAAAATATTAAGATCATGTAAAAAAGCTATCGAAGAACATTGTTCTTGGATAGCTTTTTGTTTAGGCTCTTTGTCAAATGATGTTGAGTTTTTGGCTACTAAATCGTAAAAAATTATGGTCTTTTTAGATGCGGTTAAATTTCGATAGCCATAGCCGCTTCTATTGATTTGTTTTAAACCTTCTAAAGGACCATTTGAGTAAGGTGAGTCACAACTTTCGTTAAATACCTTTGAGGTTTTTCTTCAATGTTTTAATCAAGATTACTGCCGTATCAGGTAGATCTTTAGTTTCAATGGTAAAACATTTGCCAACAAAAGTACATTATGGGACATCTTTTATACCTATGCTTTCTTTGGTTTTTATCGACTTAATTTTAACACTAGGACATATGGTGTACTATTTTATTGATAATATTAATGTTGTCGTCAATTTGAATTTATCAGCAACCCATTTAGTTCACTTTAGTTTAGCAATCACAGTACAATCACTACATATTATTTTTATTTTTTATATATTGAGCTATATTGTCCGAATCAGGATATATAAATTTCCTATTTATACCAATAAAATCTAATTCTTGTAGTATTTTCTTTTTATTAGTTACTATAATTTCATATTCATAATCAATTTTTTGAATAACTTGTTTTACAGCATCAACATATTTTTCTTCCCTATATGATGGAGGTAGTGGGGAATATTTATGAGAACTCATTTGATAAATAAAAAGGCCTTGTTGATTTTTTAAACGATCAAAAATTATAGATGGCTTATAAATTATTTTTGGAAAAGGGGGGAAAACATCACTTCTTATTTCATACGCAATAATAAAAAGTAATAAAAGTGGATTAGGACAAAAATTTTGATTCCTTTCTTTGTATGGATTATCTATATCGTCATTAGGTTGAATTTCAATTTCATTTACAATTTCAAGTTTACTAAACTCAGAGTAGAAATTTTCTAATTCAAATAATTCGGTATGATTTGAATATTTATCTAGTAAATTAATTAATTCTGTGATGTTATCTTTGTTTTTAATTATGTTAGATGGATGTTGAATAATTGATGGTAAAGAACCTTTATGATGCATTTCTAAAATATATTTACAAAGAGTTAATTTTGAATTCATATATTGCTTTGAATGCGCGATTTCCTTATTCACATATTCGAGAAGTAATACGTTTGAGAAGTGACTACGCATTTCTTGATAAAAAGAAGAATTTTCAAACAGGATACGCTTACCGCCTGTTTCTTGAAAAAAACTAGATGCTTTCCACATTTGATTTTGGATGGATTCGACATCTTTTTCTTTATCATATACTTTGTCATTTAATGGATCTATAATAGCGCTATTATTTTCTATTGCGTATAAGCTACCATCATTCTCAAGATTATCTTCACAAGCAAAGTATAGCGCAACAATAGGATTTTCGGTAACGTCTAACAATTCGGTTGGAAGACCATGATGTTGACTATATGCCATGAAATTTTCTCTGCTATCTACATCTAAAGCAAATCCTACTTCTCGAAAGAATTCCTTTCTCATATTACTTAATTCGGATGAAAAGCGTGAATATCTGTAACCACTAGCAACCAAAGGAGTCTTATATTTTAAACTCTCACCACGAAAATAAAATCTTTTATTGTCTGATGATATTTCTTGAAGTATCTTCATAAATTCTGATAAGTTTGATATTTTAAAATTTTTCATATTTACATTATATCAAAATTAAGTAATAATAAAATTTATTAAAAATTATTTTTATCGCTTATAACTAATTAAACTAAAATATATTTTTGTGAGGAAACTATGGAAAAAATAGGTTTTTTGTTTGGTGCAGGTGCAGAAATTAGCTATGGCATGCCAAGTGGTGGTAAATTTGCACTTGATGTATTTAGACAATCACCGGATGTTGCAAAAGAAACATTTAAAAATATGCGAGCCGAAGTAGATGCATCTTCGGATTATGCAGAAAAATGGTTGCCTAGTAATTATGAAGAACGAAGTGTATCATCTTTTGGTAAACGGGTTTTTGAGACTATAATCAAAGATACAATAGGCAATAATCGTAAAAATATTATTGATAAACTTAACGATTTTGATAGTTTGGCAAATGATGCTTTAAATAGTTCGTTTAATAGTCAGAATGGAATGGACGAGTTAGAAGAGCTGATTAGCAAAGATTTAAATAAATCCATGTTAGATATTAACATTGGTAATTTATTAGAATATAATAGTTTGTTCAGTGATGGTAATCAATTATTTCGAAATAAATACTTTGCAGCGCTAGTTATTTATTATAAGGATTATGATAAATTTGGAGTATCGGATAAATCAATTTTTAAAAGCATAATAAAATCAATATTTCAATTACAGTTAGGTGCATTAAGTGAACATGTAACCCATGAATTAGAAGATTCTTTATTTAAAAAAGATAAATTAGAGTTAGATTTTTTTGACGATTTAGGTGGTACGCTTAATGTTAATTATGATGTTGCTGGAATTGAAGGATTAAATACTTTAGCGGATATAAACATTGATCAGATAGAACACAAGGTGGTTAAATTTGGTTATAAAATATTAGAACAAATATATGCGGATGTACTGGATTATAAGACATTAATAGATTCAAATTGGCATTATTTATACAATCCCTCTACAGAATGGGCTAAATTTTCAAAAATAACATTATTCTTATATACTGTTAAAGAATATATTGAAAAACAGGCTAAAAATTTAGATAAATCCAAGGGTGGGTACTATTCTGATTTACGAAATCAAATTGATAGTGGGAAAATTGATGCTTACATAATAGGAACAACAAATTACAGTTCATTTATTGAGCAGGTATTAGAACAGGAAATAACATTTTTGAATGGTGGTATCGATGTACTGTATGATCCATATTTAAATGCAATAGCTAATAATAATTCAAAGCATATAGTTGTACCGTTACTTTTTACTCAAAGTGGTACGAAACCTATGACATCGATAGACATGTCTGCAAAATATGTTGAATTTTATAATAAACTGAAAGAATCGGACTATATAGTATCAATTGGTTTTGGGTTTAATTCAGATGACGAGCATATAAATGGAATAATTCGAACGTTGATTGACCGAGATAGCAAAGAATTAGTTATAGTCGATGTTGAAAATAGTACAAATGAAGTTGTAAAGCAAAAAAAATTAGCACAAAAATTAAAAGTTACAGAATATAAGAAAATAAAATTTATTACTGTGGATTCAGCAACACGGATGACAACATCTAATACAATGTGGTATGAATGTTTATAATCTAAACAGAGTCCTTTTTACTACCCCAGACTACGGCACAACTGCGCAAAGTACTCCAATGTTCATATCATCAGGCTGACGAACGAGTTTTCTTTGTCATACAAGGCGACAACATTGCTGAGCGTTTGGTTTTGATTCGATACTCAATATCCGGACTGCTTTATTTCTAAAGTAAAATGCACAACACAAGCCGCTTAACTAACCAATCTTAGAAAAATATTACCTGAGGAGCAATATAATCATGACAGAAAATAATTTCAGTTTAACAGCCTGCCTTGTTGCATTAGCGCCCGACCCTAATGTCACCACCAAACTACTAAAGTATATTGATACACAACATGGTGCTCCACGCTGAAATAGGTGCAATAATTAATACAAAATTATCAACAGAAGATGGGGATAAGGTCTTAGCCTGTATCTTATCTTATTCAGAACATTACCATGATAAAATCATTGAATTAATCGCTAGCTAAAATGAGGAGGGCACCGAATTTACAGTGCCCCACAATTCATCGGAAAATAAAAGACTACTTAGCGTAAGCGCTAAGTAGTCTTTTTTCAACAAATTAATATGCGCCCCAGTGCTTAGACATGGTTTGTTTACCAACGCCGGGGTTGAAGCTATTCGTTGGGTCATTTTTCTTATAGTGATCGACCAAGGCTGGTGCGGCCACATATAAGTGCCCAACGTTGTGTTCGGCTGGATAAACGGCGTGGCGTTTATCCAGAATTTTAAGCATTTCGGCTTTAAGGGCATGCGCATCGACACCTGGTTTTAGAATATAATCCTGGTGCATAACGTGATCAAGTAAGTGACCGTAATAAATTTTGTGTTCGATTTGGTCTTCAATTTCTTTAGGCAAGTGCTCGAACCACTTATATTCATTACTTGCCAACGCAATATCAAGGGGCAAGATGTCAATACTATCTTGTTTTAATTCTTGATAGCGAATCGCCACCCCAGCGGTTACATAACGGTGCGTTGCCGCTTTGCTGGCCTCATTGGCATCGGCTTCAAAGTAGTCACCACTAGCGGTGGCAAAATATTCTTTGAGATATGTACGTGCGGCTTCAATCCCATCACCCGCCATTTCCAATTGGAGATAATGGTCGTACTTTTCGTAATAATCATCGATGCGTTTAGGCATTTGATTAGGGAAGATATTACTTACCGTTTGAAGTAAACGATCGGGGAAATAAGGCTTGAACACGGGGATGTGCTTCAAAAAGCGTTCGCCCCAAGCTTTGAGCGCAAACATCTCTGGCAAGTGACCGGTCCCAATTTTTTCAATGACAATCAATGAGTCTTTACCATATTTTTTGGCCAATTTATAAGCATCTTTATGCATATACTCACCAGAAACTGGTAATTCTTTGAAGGTTGTCATAATGTGGCGGCGAATATCTTCCAACTCATCGGGATTATTCGTCCCAATGTAAAACATTTGGGTTTGGTCATCCATAGGGAAGGTATCTAAGCGAACCGCCAAGGCAGCCACGTGGCCGGCTGAACCAGATACTTCGTACAATTCTTTGGGATTGGCATTGTAGCGAATTGGTTGATCAGATTCAATATCCCGCACAACTGCTTCATGATCGTACATTGAACCATGCCGTTCAGTAGCAGGGACATGATCCAAATCAAAATTACGGTTTTGCAAATTAGTAATGATTTCTTCCGGCGTGTCACCTAAATCAATGCCTAAGTGGTTAACTAAGTGCATTTCATCATGTTCATCAATCCAGACATACAATGATAACTCGGTATAAGCGGGCCCACGGCGGATTAAAGCCCCACCAGAGTTGTTGTTAATCCCACCAATGACTGAGGCTCCCAAATTAGATGAGCCAATGACTGAGTGTGGTTCCCGTTTAAGGGGCCGCAATTTATTTTCTAATTGAAATAGGGTCGTCCCAGGGAAGGCTAGGGCTTGTTCCCCATGATTGATTAACTCTAAATCTTTAATTTTCATCCCGTTGACAACCACGGCTTGACGGTCATAACCTGGAGCAGGGACGGATCCCTCAGTTAAGCTCGTATTGGCGGCTTGCATAATAATGATAATATTGTTGTCATGCAAAATATTCAGTACACGCCACATTTCCATTAAATTAGTTGGAAATACGACCGCAACTGCGTCACCTTTACCTGAGCGATAACCTTTGCGAAAACGTAAAGATTTAGCTGCATCGGTAATGACATTCTTGCTACCCACAACATTGACTAGTTCTTCTACTAAGTCCATATTAACCTCTCTCCTCAATAACGTTTGTGAAAAAACGTTTTAATTATTACGTCTTAATAATACACTTTTTTTTATGTTTTGATTAGTAAAACAAGTGAATTTAGTTCTGTTACCAAAATTTTAAGATAAACTTAGTATTGAGTAAAATTAGCCTATTGATTAGTATCAATGCAAGCTATACCAACGAAAGCAAAATTCGAATAGTTCGCAAATATTACTTTTGAACGTGGTGCTTATTTTTTTAATTTGCGTAAATACCAACAATATGTACATACACCAAATATCACGCCTTCAAACAAAGCAGTGATAATGTTAGAGACATTGCCAATACTTTCGTGAAGGGTACTATCCCCCGAGATAACAGCAAGGATAATACTGAGTGCATACATACCAATACCAAACCCAATCCCTGTTCCCCAAGCACGCTTCAGATACCGTTGTTTAACGCTATTAACGTCATCAGACGGGACATCAATATGGTCTAATTTCTTCAATCTTATAAACCACGAACCTAGGCATAGATAGATAAACCATAAGAGGGTGTTGCTGGTAATTATAAATATGAAAGCCCATTTAATATTGACCAGATAAATAAGGAAAGCGATAAACGTTGATAAGATTAAATAACTAAGTAAGGTAATAAAGGCGATATTGCCGAATCTATTTACCTGACTTTCCTTATATTCATCTAAAATATCATCAATGCCGTAAAACCGTTTAATAAAAAAATTCCCTACTTTATTGTTTTTCATGTTTAATTTCCTCCCAAAAAAGTGTATTTAAATCAGTATCTAAGGCAATGGCTATGTTAATACATAATGCTAATGATGGATTATAGTTGTCATTTTCAATCAAATTGATCGTTTGTCTAGCGACACCAACTAATTGTGCTAAATCCATTTGTGTAAAATTTAAATATTTGCGATACTCCCGAACCCGATTCATATAAAACCTCTACAATCATTTGTCATATATATATGACAAATATAAAGCAAGTTATGGGGATAGTCAATGTTGATTTGGAGCTCTCTAGGAGGGGAGGCCATTCCTCGTTGCCTGGCTTTTTTTGTTGCGAGTGTTTATAACATGGCTACGCATATTCAAAAAATATTCAATTCCGGTAAAAGGAAGTTGTTAGTGAAGTTGTAATGTGTTTAAATTATTATAAAATTCTAATTAAACAATTCGTTTAAATACTAATCATGGAGAATCATCGACGAATGGGGTGAACTTTGGAGATCGAATATGAAAATAAAAATAATGATTCCGGCCTTAATTATGTTTGCTACTTTGGCTGCAAACGGTATCTTTAACTATGGGACGAGTTTGGAGTTACTTAATAAAACCCATAGTTCCGTTAGTTTTGGTCTGGGATTGATAACTGGCCCAATCATCGGCCTGGTCCTTGCCAAGCCAATTACCGTGTTGCTTCATAAATTTGATAATCATTTATTGTCTACGATTGGATTAGTCGGGGCAACGCTTTCAATGTTGCTATATAGTTTCTTCATCAGTGATAATAAAGCTATGATCTATAACGCGGTGTTGTTTTTGAGCATTAATGGAATATTCATGCGCATATTTAATTACGCTTATATGAATAATCAAATTTACATTGTCGGCGAAGATCATATTCAGCAACTAAACGCGTTAGAGCAAGGTAGTATCTCAGTGCTGCAAATCGTTAACCCGATCATAACGGCCTTGTTGTGGGCATGGATAAGTTTGCCAAACACGCTCTGGGTGGCAGTGGGAATTTCGCTGATTGGCATTGTCCTATTACCGCATGTTAAGTATCAAGGTGTACGGAGTGCGGATGACAATGCAGAGCTACCACGCTTCAAAATGGTGGTTGCCTCAGTATTAAAGCAACCAACTGTAAGAAAAGTATTCATATTAGAGACGCTTTTAGGGATATTTTTGATATCAGAAATTGTGGCCATCCCATATATTCTAGTAACTGGCGGGTTTGTTACGGAAAAATATTTGGGGCTCGTCCAAGGGATTGCTGGTATCGGGGCCGTGGTCGGCGCATCGGTAGCATTTTTTAAAAAGACGCCTAATGCATTAAAGATATTAAGAGTAACAACCGTAGCAATTGGCGCACTGTATCTAATATTAGCCCTCATGTTTGGTATTACGTCGAAATCAGCGGCCTTACTTGCGGTGGTGGTTGTGAGCATGGCGATCTCATTGATCAGTACGTTTGCGAGTCCAATTAGCTATACCGCGATGCAAACATCTTTGAGTGAAGAAACTAGGGCCGATGTTATCACCTGGTATTATACGATTCAAGAAATGGTGTACCCAATTGGGGCGGCCTTAGTGTCTATTTTGATGGTAGGGATTTCGCCAACCAGCTTATATTTAATATATGGAATTATGATTATACTTATTGGTGTGGTAGTTATGCGCGGTAAGCAAAATATTTAATAATATGTCGTTGTTAATTTATGTCCTAGTCGACTAATATGTATACGCAATATTAAATAAACCCCTGAAGGATTTTCTTCAGGGGTTTATTTTTTTGTATCATCTACGTACTAGCACGTTCTTGTACTTTTGTACTTAAACTCAGTCACTCAAGAAAACCAAGCCTTCTTCAGCACTGGCAAAATTATCATAATCAGATCTATTAACCACTTCGACTCCCATGCCTAAACAATGCTGTCAGCTGTGATTCTTAAGTATCGGGGTATTTTATTAAGTTATTCTTTAGAATGTTGGTTTTTAATAGTAATGCAAAGATAACTTTAATATAATTCTATTAATAATTTTAACGAAAAAGGCATATTTAGTCTACATTGATTAATTATTTTGAATGGAGGTAACGGCTGATACTTGAATTTAACGAGCTGAGCTTTGCTTATAATGAAACTGACACCATTTTTAAGAACTTAACTAAAAAAATTCCCTATCAACGGATTGGCATTATTGGTAGCAATGGGATTGGTAAAACGACGTTGCTGAATCTAATCGCGGGACGGCAAAAATACACGGGGACGATTAATTGTTCGCCATCAACCTTTTTAGTAGATTATGATTTAGAAAAATACGGCGCCTTCACTGTTGCTGAATTTTTTGACATGCTGACTAGCTTGGCATCTTTTAACGCCGACACCCTGTATGAATTAGCGACCAAGTTGCAGGTTGATCAGTTTTTTTCTAAAAAGATTCGCAACTTGTCCAAAGGCACAAATAAGAAAATTGCGTTATTGATTGCCTTTGCCTCCCGATGTGAATTACTCCTAATCGATGAGCCGTTTGAAGCGATTGATGCGGCTAGTAATCAAGCACTACTGGAGATTTTACCAAGCCTCAACAAGGAGTTAGTCATTGTCAGCCATGATTTAGCATACTTACAGCAAAGTGTTGAACAAGTCTATGTCATGGAAGGGGGGACCCTAAATGAGCTATCAGTTCATGGGTAAATTCATCCGCCTGACTTGCCGTCATCTCGCACTCAAGACAGTGCTAAAACAAACGATCATTGCCATTTTATTGGTTGCGATGTTGGCGGTGTTATTCCTTGAAAACCATGCCATCTTTGACTTTATCGTTTTGCTGTATTTATATCTCAGTGGCACGATGATCGCGTTAGCAACCAAAAAATTTTTAAACGAACTTGATTTAAACATGCTGGGGTTTGCGGCCCACACGGTAGCCTTTGACAGCTTTTATATTGTGCAACGCTATTTTCGAGATGCGTTTATTGCTAACAGTCTCGTTTTTATCGGCTTGGAGCTATTTTTAAGCTACCAAGCTCCGGCATATGCGGGCGTGCTAGGTTTGGCTTATTGCATGCATTT
Source organism: Periweissella fabaria (assembly GCF_918814575.1). Lineage (GTDB taxonomy): Bacteria > Bacillota > Bacilli > Lactobacillales > Lactobacillaceae > Periweissella > Periweissella fabaria. The sequence goes on from NZ_CAKKNS010000001.1 coordinate 219,269, forward strand.
TCTGTTATCGCCCAGTGAGCACTTAGTATTTTTCAATCGAGTTGGCATAGCAACGGGCGCCTTGGTCATTAAAACCGGTTTTTTGATTGGCTTCACATTTTTGACGATCAAAGGCCTCACTCCATTAGCTTGGTTGGTCTTGATAAGCGGGTATCTAGGGTATGCCATGATTATCTATGGACTCTCATTTCGCGCGCGTAGTTGGGATAATAACTTTACTGACCGCTTTGAAGATCAATTACGACTGGTCAAAAAAGTCGATTTGTTTTTATTTCGTGATGTGATCTTCATGTATCCGGCGTTTTTTAGTTCCTTGGTCAATCTTGGCTTGTTCATGATTTTGTTTGCAACGCGCGGGGCCGTGAGTTATTATCTGATTTTTGTGGTTGTAATCTATCGGGGCCTTAACAGTTTCTTCATTAAAAAGGACCAGCATAAAGCCTATGTCCTGACCACGGCCGATACCGTGTTTTGGAACAATCAGTTATTAGTAGCGGATATCGAAAAAGTCCACTGCCAAAAATTGAAATTTAGTATTGGTGCGTGGCTGATTTTTAGCATCTTGGGCGGCCTTGGAGCGTTGGTGCTACAAGATGTTAGTTTCAAAAACTACACCTTGTTTATCCTCGTTTCATTTGGATTGATGTTAGCGGACTACCTCTATATGGTCGTAACCGCGCGGCGCACCAAAATTTGGCTGACTATCGCCCAATTTGGCATGTATGTATTCCTGGGAGTGGCGTTAGTCTTTGTCAAGCAGTTCTATCTACCAAGCCTAGTGACGGCCGTAGTGTTAATTGGGGTAACCTGGCTTAGCTTAAAGCGGGCGCTCAGTCAGCGCACCTTGGCGGTAAGTTGGTCTTAAGTATCGTTTTAAACATTAAATAACTTGAAGAAAGAGTGAGAATAATGAAACAAAATTTTATTACTGAAAAATTAATGGCGGAAAATGAAGTTGTGATTGGGGTCATCGCCCAAAAGAAGACGACGTTATTGGGCTTTTTAACGTATGGTTTAACGGATGAAGTTAGTTACTTTGGTTCCGGAAACTTAACTAATCGGTTCTATGTGACTAAAAACAACGACGAAGTTTTGCTACAAGGGTTTAAAGGCGATGGCGAACTACTCTTTGCCGAAGCTCAACCAGATATTGATGTGGCCACGTTTAAAAAGATTTCACACGGAAAGTACAATTATAAACGCATTCAACAATACAAATAAATAGAAGTGCCTACCTCAATCAGTGAGGTAGGCACTTTTTTGTGGTGAACGTATGAATGACTTCAATTTATTACAAATATAGTAGCGTGTTACACTACATGTGTCGTAAACATAGGCGGAGAATAAGCATGCGTGCAATGACGGTAAGCTTATCAGACGATACAATGGCTTGGGCTAAAGAGTTCGCCGCTTCTAAAGGGACGGGAGTTACTGATTTAATCGAAACAGCACGGCAAGATGACGAAGACTATGCGGACGCGATGAAAGTGATTAATTCGGAAAATCGCGAATATGTTTCAGCGTAAGAAATCAAGGTTAAATTAGGTCTATGAAGTACAATTGGTCGTTTGATAGTAAAGCAGCTAAACAATTCGGACAGTTATATAATTAGGTGATCTATCGAAAATTTTAAGTATGAATAGCATATTTAGTGCAATTTACACACGTTGGTCACGCGTCGCTAAATGTAAAATCGGATAAGGTTTATCAAAATCATCCCGTTGACTGCGGCCAATAATTTGGAAGCCGTGTTTTAAATAGAAAGCTTGCGCTCGTTGATTCTGTTCATTCACGTCAACTTTAGTGATCTGCTGATTGGCAATTAACCACGTTAAAATCTGATGGCCATAACCAGCCCCAATTTTGGTAGGATCCAGAAATAGCATCACTAATTCATCTCCATTAGTACCGCTAAAGCCAATCGGTTGGCCACCAATTGACCACAGCCGTAATTCAACGTGATCTAGAAAAGTAGGGAGGAGGTCTTTGTAAAATGCAAAATCAGCAGGATGCAAAAAGGTATGCGTAGCTGCGACAGATTGCTCCCAGATGGTTAAAATTAATGAATATTCAGTACGCATTGCAATGTGTTGATTTAGCATTAAGCTACCGCCTTTCATTGTTATTTTCAACAATCGTAAGATATGAAGCGTGAAAACGCAAGATTACTGTGATATTTATTTGATTAATTACAAAAATACGTCAAGCTAATGTTAGACGAGTAAATCTTCAGGACAGCTTGACGTATTTGCTGAATCATTACGATGGTGATACGCCTATCGTAATGACAGGGACAGCATGCTTATCTTTAATACTTTAACGATTTTCTTTGTCTTTCACAGGCATGAAGATTACCAATAAGGTGAGCACGGATAGAATGGTGCTGACGTAATCTAAGTTAAAATAAGTCGACGTAATTTCTGCTAAAATCACAAGGATGGTAGCTAAGATTTTTTGGAAAAGACTCATCAGTAAGGGCCTCCTTTAATTGATTGTTAATAAGTTAGCATATTAAGCATTATATATCATTTTTTTATTATTCAAACATAATTTAATATCATTGGTGATAATATAGGTGTTTCAGATTAGGGTGATGGATCACACCCGTGAAGTTGATATGGCTGATAAAGCAATAATCATAAGTATAGCGAAAATTAGTGCAACAATGCACAAACTCGTGAATTATTATTTTAACTAGCTGCGATTTTAATAATAATTAGCTTAACTAACTATTATTAGATAATATGTTGTCAAATGTTATGACTTAATTTATAATTAACTTATATTCTTTAAAAATAATAGGATTAATGTGACCAGCCAAATCATAGGAATGCAGCAATATTGCACTTAAATTATAAAAATATAATTAACGTTTTTAAAAAAGGTGCATTCATTGCTATTTTTTGGTGAGTATATTATACTTGAAAACGGTTACATTTTAAAAATAGGAGACACATAATATGTCAGAAAAGAAGATTTCGGCTGGATTAGCAGCCTTAAAAGTTATGGAAGGCTGGGGTGTTCACACCATCTACGGTATTCCATCAGGTACTTTAAGTGGTTTGATGAATGCGATGGGTAACCCAGAAAACAACATCTAATTCTTACAAGTTAAGCACGAAGAAATTGGTGCCATGGCTGCCGTTATGCAATGGAAATTTGGTGGTAAATTAGGGGTTACTGTTGGTTCAGGTGGACCTGGTGCAACTCACTTAATCAATGGTTTATACGATGCTGCAATGGATAACATTCCAGTATTGGCAATCTTGGGTTCAAAGCCAGTTCGTGAATTGAACATGGACTCATTCCAAGAATTGAACCAAAACCCAATGTACGACAACATCGCAGTTTACAACCGTCGTGTTGCTACTGCTGAACAATTACCACACTTAGTTGATGACGCTATCCGTACTGCCATCGCTAAGCGCGGGGTTGCCGTTCTTGAAATCCCTGCTGACTTTGGTTTTGCTGAACTTGATGCAGAATCACTTTACTCAACACCACTTTACTCATCAGGTGAAAAGTTCAAGAACTACAAATCAGCTCCAGTTGACGAAGCTGACATCGATGAAGCTGTTGCATTGTTGAACCAAGCTAAGCGTCCAATCATCTACACTGGTATTGGTACTATGGGTCACGGTCCAGCCGTTCAAGAATTGGCTCGTAAGATCAAAGCACCTATCATCACTACTGGTAAGAACTTTGAAACTTTCGAATGGGACTTTGAAGCCTTCACTGGTTCAACTTTCCGTGTTGGTTGGAAGCCTGCCAACGAAGCTGTTCTTGAAGCCGATGCTGTCTTGTTCGTTGGTACTAACTTCCCATTCTCTGAAGTTGAAGGTACTTTCCGTAACGTTGACAAGTTCATCCAAATCGACAACAACCCAGCTATGTTAGGTAAGCGTCACCAAACTGACGTTGCTATCCTTGGGGATGCTGGTCAAGCAATTGACGCAATCCTTGCTAAAGTATCACCAGTTGAAGAATCAGCTTGGTGGACTGCTAACGTTAAGAACGTGCAAAACTGGCGCGATTACATGAACAAACTTGAAAACAAGACTGAAGGTGATCTTCAAGCTTACCAAGTTTACAACGCCATTAACAAGTACGCTGCAGAAGACGCAATCTTCTCTACTGACGTTGGTAACGTTACTCAAATGTCAATCCGTCACTTGCACATGACACCTAAGAACTTATGGCGTACTTCTCCATTGTTTGCTACAATGGGTATCGCTTTACCAGGTGGTATTGCTGCTAAGAAGACTTACGCAGATCGTCAAGTTTGGAACTTGATGGGTGATGGTGCCTTCTCAATGACTTACCCAGACGTTGTGACAAACGTGCGTTATGACTTACCAGTTATTAACGTGGTCTTCACTAACACTGAGTACGGTTTCATTAAGAACAAGTACGAAGACACTAACACTTACAACTTCGGGGTTGACTTTACTGATGTTGACTATGCTAAGATCGGTGAAGCTCAAGGAGCCGTTGGTTTAACTGTTAGCCGTATCGAAGACATTGACAGCGTGATGAAGCAAGCCGTTGAATACTACAACCAAGGTCGTGTTGTTGTTGTTGACGCTAAGATCACTAAGGATCGTCCAATCCCAGTTGAAACTTTGAAGCTTGACACTAACTTGTACAGTGAAGACATCGTTAAGGAATACAAGGAAAAGTACGAAGCACAAGAATTAGTACCATTCCGTGAATTCCTTGAAGCAGAAGGTCTTACTTCAAACTACATTAAAGAAACAAGCGACAACAAGTACAGCTTCTAATAATTTAGACGCCTACTCGTTAAGCGCTAAAAGCAGACTAAATTTAATTTAGTCTGCTTTTTTTGTGGGTAAAATTGACGATAGAAATGTAATCATTTAGACGATAGTTATTAATGTATAAAATAATTGGACATAAAAATTAAAAAGTGATATAAATAATTTGGTAGCGCTTTCATTTTATAGGAGGATTTATTTCATGAATCATAAACGTGAATTTGGCTTTATCAAATTTAAGGGGCACGAGCTTGATAGTGGTTATCTTGATCAAACTCCAGTATTACAATTTGTCTTAGTTTCACTGTTGTTTCCAATGTGGGGGGCAGCAGCAAGTTTAAATGATATTTTGATTACACAATTCAAAACGATTTTTGATTTAAGTAATCTGGCGTCTGCATATGTTCAAAGTGCGTTCTTTTTAGGATATTTTATTATGGCAATTCCCGCTTCATATCTTATTAAACGAACATCTTACAAATTTACCATCATTGTTGGGTTGAGTTTATATCTGATTGGGAGTGCGTTGTTTTTCCCAGCGTCTGCAGCTGCCACGTATGGCTTTTTCTTATTTGCGTTATTTGTTTTGGCAACGGGGCTTAGTTTAATTGAAACATCGGCCGATACATTTTCTTCATTACTTGGACCAAAACATTTAAAAACATTACGATTGAATATCTCACAAACCTTTTTGCCAGCTGGATCAATTGCGGGTATTTTATTAGGTAAGTATTTGATTTTTGGTAATGGGGTTAATTTGAGTGAGCAACTAAAGGGATTGTCTGGTCAGGCCAAAATAACATTTGGAGAACAAGCATTACGTAAAACGCTCTTACCATATCGTTATATGATTATGGTATTACTAGTTATGATTATCATTTTCATGGTTGTGCAATTTCCAAAGAGTAAGGCGAAAAAATTGATAGCTACCAAAAAAGAAAATTTAGGACAAACAGTTGTCAGTTTACTTAAAAATAAAAACTTTGTGTATGGTTTATTTACCGAATTTATGTACGTGGGATTGCAAGTTTCTGTTTGGTCATTTACGATTCGTTTAGCACTAGATTTAAATTCTAATTTGAATGAACGTGTTGCATCAGATTTTGCGATTTATAGTTACATTGCATTCTTTATTGGACGCTTAATTGCGGATAACTTAATGCGGAAATTTGCACATTTAAAGGTATTATTCTGGTATGCCGTTTTAGGTATGTTTGCAATTGCATATATGTTAATTGATCGTTCCTTTAATGGTGTCTACGTGGCAATTTTAGTTTCTGGTTTAATGGGTCCTGGATTTGCTACGATTTTCACAGAAACACTTGGCTTCATTAAGGATCCGGCACAAACAGAAACGGCCGGAGCAATGATTGTTATGATGGTTATTGGTGGTGCTTTTTGGCCATTAGTTCAAGGATGGGTTGCTGATGTGACAGGCTCAATGTCAGTTTCATTTGGTGTTCATCTACTAACATTTGGTGCAATTGCACTCTTTGCATATCGGTATATCAAACATCCAGTTAATAATGATGCAGATAAGGAGTAAACCATGACACAATACATTTTAGGGATTGATATTGGAACCTCGAGTACAAAAGGGATGCTTGTAACAACTAAGGGTAGAGTCATCAAGCAAGCCAAACAAAGCTATCCGTTAGAGACACCACATGCCAGTTGGGCCCAAGCAAACGCTGAAGATTGGTTTGCGGCAGTTACCAAAGTAATTGAGGAGTTGACAAGCGATATTAACGCTGAAGATATTATTGCGTTAGGAATTGATGGCTTATATGGTGGAGCAGGTATCCCTGTTGATGTAGCCGGTAAAGTTATTGGACCAACCTTAATTTGGATGGACCGGCGAGCAACAAAGGAAACCGAATTAGTTAAGACTTTGGTATCAAATGCTGAATTGATGGCAACAACTGCTAATTTAGTTGATCCATATTATGGTTTTACCAAGCTAATGTGGCTCCGCGATAATGAACCAAAGTTGTATCAACAAACAGCTCAATTTTTACCACCAGAATCATATGTTATTCAACGATTAACGGGTGAAGTAAGCATTAATTATGCAGCGGCTGGTAATTTAGCCGGCATCTATGATATTAATAAGCATGCTTGGTCACAGTCATTAGCTAATAAATTAGGCTTAGATATTACTAAATTACCGCAAAAGTTTATCGATAGCACAACTCCAGCTGGTCATTTAACAGCTGAATGGGCAGAAAAGTTGACCTTACCAATAAACTTACCCGTATTTAATACAGGTGTTGATGTGGGACCTGCAACGGTTGGAACAGGTGTCCTTAAGCCGGGAAAAGTAACCATCGCAATTGGTACGTCGATGAATGCGGCTGTTATTACATCTACACCACAACGTGATAATGGTTTGATTATTTGGCCATATGTCTACAAGCCACGTGAATATTATTATAATTTTGCTGGAGCTAATACAGCCGGAGCTATTATTGCTTGGTTTGTCCGTGAATTTGCTGCTGAACTTGGTAATGGTACTCAGGAACTTGATGTAAATAGTGCCGATGTTCCGGCAGGTAGTAACGGAATTACCGTCTTACCTTACTTTATGGGAGAACGTAGCCCAATCTGGGATTCAGATGTTCGAGGGACAATTTTAGGAATCTCAATGAATACAACACGTATCGAAATATATAATGCTTTTCAAGAAGCGATTGCGTTTGCAGTTCGCCAAAGTATTGAGCAGTTTGGCGTTGAAGTAGGTGATGAACTGACCTTAGTCGGGGGTGTTAGTGGTTCGCCCAAAATGGTTCAGATGATTGCTGATGTAACCGGCAAAACCGTATTAACAACTAAGGGTGGTGGTGAAGCTAATCTTGGTAGTGCAATCCTTGCTGGTATTGGTATCGGTGCAATTGATCCCAAAGATATTGATAATTGGATTCAAATTGATGCGGAAGTTGAACCTAACGACCAACGACATGTGGCGTACAATCAATATTTTGCACGTTATCAAAGTGCATATAAGCATGTTCAAGACTTTTACCATGAAAATCAAACAAACTAATTAAGCTTAGAGCAGATAAGAACATAAACTAAAAACCCCTGACTGAATTTTTAATATTCAGTCAGGGGTTTCTAGTTCCACAGCACATCTAACCACCGGTTGGCATAATCATTTTTACCACCCACACGCAGGTAGGCTATGAGTTTGACATCCGTGGTGTAACCGATATAATGTGAGGTGTTTAGAGGGTTAAGGATTGCAAATTACTTCAATTGAGCTATGCGAATGGTAAGAAATAGTTCATTTCACATTCAATCAATGGGGGACACAATTATGTATGAACTAGCAGCATCATTAATGTGTGGAAATTTAGCAAACCTAGCACGAGATATTACAGAGTTAGAACGAGCCGGTATTGATGGTTATCATATTGACATCATGGATGGTAAATTTGTGACGAATTTATTTCTATTAAGATAAGTGACTTTGAACGTTGGTATAAAAGGATTTATAAGCAACGTGTATATGTGTTTGTGGACATTTGGGGACATGAAATTATTCGCTTAATAATTCAATAGTCTTTTCACTTTCGTTGAGTTCTCGTTCCTTTAGTAAATGGGCATAAATTTCTAATGTTATTTTTGGGTTTTTATGTCCAATACGTTTTGATACATACTCGAGAGCAACGTCGTTATATAGTAAAAATGAAACGTGAGAGTGTCTTAATGCATGAAAAGAAACGTTGGGTATTTCTAGTTCTTTCAGTACTTTTCTAAGTTGAAAACTGATATAACTGTTTCTGCAATATCTAAATATTTGCTGATCACTATATGAATGCTCAAGTAACACGTTTTGTAATCTATGAGAGATTGTTATAGTTCTAACGGATTCAGGTGTTTTGGGTAAAGTTACTTCCATATTATACGGTGAAAATGATTTAGTGATAGACAGAGTATCATCTTTAATATCAGTTGGTGAGAGTGCAAGAACCTCTCCTTGACGTGCACCAGTTTCTAGCGCAGTAAGGATCATTAAGTTTCGTTCATCATCATCAAGATGCTCATAGAGATATTTTTGCAATCGTTTAAAGTCAGTTGCAGACATGAACTTTAATTTCTTATCTGAAACTTTAGCACGATTTTTCAAGCGGCTCCATACATTGTTACGAATATATCCGTCTAAAATAGCATCGTTTAGAGCAGATTTCAAACGTGTAAGGAGAGTTGAAACTCCTGAATAAGACACATCTTTAGCGAATTCATCGAGTCGCTCCTGAAGTAGGGTAGAGCTCATATTATTTAACCGAACATCACCAAAGTACTTTTTCAAACGATATACCTGTGTATGATAAGTATTGGCGGTAGAATTTCGGATGTCTGGTTTACGGTACTGTTCATACCATTTTTGGAAGTAATCCGCCAATAGCATATCTGATTCGACAAGGATAACACCATTATTGCGATCAGACTCCATTTCAGTGGCCCATGCCTCAGCTTCACGTTTTAAGTTAAAGGTCTTACTTACTTTTTTACGTGCACCAGCTTCCATCACTGAAACGACTGCACGCCATTTTTTGCCACGTTTTTCAAAACTTGCCATAATAAAAAGCCTCCTAATATAGTAGTGATACTTAAATAAGGGGCTTACATATGCTATAATTTTAAACATAAGGCCCTGTAGTAGGGGTATTAATAAAAGCTGCTGCAGTCCGTCCAAAGATGAGCAGTGGCTTTTTTGTTGTATTTATGATTTACTAACGGTGAATAGATAATTATCAGGAGGATAATCATGTTAGGTACTTTATTGATAATTTTGATAAGTGTAGCAATCAGCATTTTTGTTATGTCACATATCATGGCATACCAACTAAAAAAACAAGAAGATAGAATGTATAGAATTGCTAAATTATCTGTAATTGAAGGTTTTGCCAAAGATAATAATCCAATAGTTAATAAGCTCTATGCAAGTTATGGTGAAACAATTGATAAAAAAAGGTGACCATATTCGGTAACTTCTAAATATCCTTTAGAGGGGGTGATGATGGTATATTCTTTTGGCATAGCGTTTTTATAATCCATATAAAGTTTTTCAGATGAAATTAAGTCATACTTTTGTAAATAAATGTCTGATGATAGCCAATTTTCATAGTCGACGTTTATAAGCCCGAAAGATTTCAATACAGGAATTATATTATTTAAATCCTGAAAGGTATTATCTGACCAAATAATATGATTTTTTAAAATTTTGTTTGAAGCTCCGGATTCGGTTTGATATTCAAAACCTACGATTGGCCAAAGGGTTTGCGATTTTAAACTTAGTAAGACATAAGCATCGTCTGGTGATAATTTTTTCAGTATTTCTGAAAAATTTGGTGTTATTTTTTGGTTTTTTGATTTATCTACTGATGCAGCAATTAATTTTGCGAAAAGCGTTTGCATGATATCTTCATTAATGGAATATCTTGAATCTTCTAATGCCTTTAAAACTAATCCATTTTTAGAATCATCAAGTCTATCCACAGGTATTTTTTCTACTTCTTCTTTTATTTTATTTTCGAATTTCTTCAGTTTTCCATCAACATATAAATTTGCTTTTTTTATTGGAGAAAAAACAATTTCAATTATGTCTTTCAATCCATTACCAATAGCTTGTGCAGGAGCTAATAGAGTAGCTTCAACAACTGAAGTTGGAAGAGCAGCAATAATTGGTTCAATATCATTCATATCCATAGTTCTATCATTCTCCTTAAATAAACATTTTAAATATCAGCGGTCATTTGAGTGACCAGCAGTGTAGTACGTTTCAATTTCTTCCTTAACCACATATTCCATGCGATCAGGAATAGCGAACATGTCCATGAACTTAACGTAGTTGAGTTCGTGGGCTTTTTTTATTAGCGTAAAGATTCGAATATCCTTACGACGTCAGACTCCAACCAGCTAGGAACTCTATAGTAATCCATAAATAAAAGAGGATTACGAGGCATTTCGATAGTCATGAGCATGTTAATAGCATTTCGATGAGCTAGCAGCTCTTCACCACGTTTGCCGTACTCGCTGAATTGATAGACAGCTTGGGCGTCATGGTCACCATATAGAATGTGACTAATCTCGTGAGCAAGCCTGTAAGAGTAAGTGGTATTAGTTTGAAAATTAGTATTCATAATAATGGTAGCGTCATTAGGACTTGATACATCAGGGGTAGTGACTTTCATATCCATCTTATGAACATAAATGTTGTTTTTGGTAGCGATATTAAGAAGCTCATCAATAATGATAGGTTTGAATTTGTCCATTATTTGCCCTCGTTACGCTTTTGAGCCCTTCTGAATTTTAAAAAGCCTATGATAGCTTGTTTATCTTCTTCATCTATTTCTTTACCATCGAATGCCAACAGTAGGTCAGAATCATCTAGGTTTATAGGTTTATTTTCATATACATGCGGTTCCTCTGATTGACCTAGTAAATAGTTTGGAGACACATTTAATGTGTCTGCTATTGCTTTTATAGCTGGACCGCTAGGGTCGACACCTTGATTATATCTGTAAATTGCGTTTTCACTCATTCCAGAAGCTAAAGCTACTTGTTTTAAATTCATACCACGTGATTTTGCAGTACTTTTAATTCTTTCAAACGTTGTCATATCAACACCTTTTCATATGTTGATGAAATATTTTACACAAAAACACACAAAAAACTTGCGATAAATAACACCTTGTGTAATAATAAATACATCAAGTAATTGAGCAACAAAAAACAACGATATTTAAATCTTGCTTGGCGGTTTGATTGGGTAACGTGTCCTTTTGTTGCTTATTTAGTATGCATTCATATTACACTTTGTGTAAAAGTTTGTCAACAACTTGATGAATAATAACACAGGAGAAAATAAATGACGGAATTAGAACAAGCTGCAAAGAATGTTCAAAATACATTCAAAGTTGCATTAGTTAGTCGAGGATTGAAGCAGATTGAAGTTGCTGAAATGTTGAACACAACACCATCACAAGTATCACGAGCTATTGCAGGAAACACAACACCTAAAGATATCGAGATTCAAAAGAAGTTAGCAAAAATATTAGATGTACAAATTTAAGGAGAAAAGAAATGAACGAAATTATCAAGATTAACCAAAATGAACAAGGTGATGTTCAAGTTAGCGCCCGTCAACTGTACGATGCTTTAGGAGTTTCAAAAAATACTCGTTTCTCACGTTGGTTTGAAATGAATTCAAAACAATTGATTGAAAGTGAAGATTTTACAAGTGTGCTTACAAGCACGGTTGTTAATAATGGGGCTGCTAAACCAATCCAAGATTATGCATTAACAATCGATGCAGCAAAACAAATTGCCATGATGTCTGGAACTGAAAAAGGAAAAGAAGTACGGATGTATTTCATTCAGGTCGAGAAGGCTTGGAATAGTCCTGATCAAATTATGGCTAGAGCATTGCAAATTAGTAAATTGAAGTTAGAGAACAAAGATAAGTTAATTGCAGAGTTGAAACCTAAAGCAGTATTTGCTGATGCGGTATCAGCATCGCATACCTCTATCTTGGTTGGTGAGTTAGCCAAAATACTTAAACAGAATGGCATTGAAATGGGGCAAAACAAATTATTTAGTTGGCTTCGAGAAAATGGGTTCTTGATTAAGCGAAAAGGAACAGATTACAACATGCCAACGCAGCGTTCTATGGAGCAACAGTTGTTTGAGATTAAGGAGACGTCTATTGCACATTCAGATGGACACACTTCAATCAACAAAACGCCAAAGGTTACCGGCAAGGGGCAACAGTTCTTTGTCAATAAGTTCTTAGTTTAGGAGAAAAGAAATGAACGAATTACAAGTAATCGGAAAAGAAAATGTAGCAGGATATGAATTCACTGGAATTGAAGGTGGCTTCGGAGATGGAACACGAGGCATGTTAGTTCGTGATATTGCAAAAATTCATAGAACTTCAACTATGCGAATTAATGAACTTATTAATCGTAATAAAAAACGATTTAAAGATGGTGTAGATCTTATCAATTTAAAACAAGACGAGTTCGTTATCGTTTTGAACGATAACGGATTTACACAAAATTCAATTAACCGTTCAAAGTACATCTACTTATTATCTGAACGTGGTTATTCAAAACTTCTCAAGATTTTAGAAGATGACACAGCGTGGGATATTTACGACAAGTTTGTTGATGGTTACTTCAACATGCGAAAGCAGGCTCAACGTCCAATGACCACACAAGAGCAGGTTAGTTTAGCACTTAAAGGTTGGCAAGAACATGATAAACGCTTCATGGCAGTTGAAAATGAAATTGAAGATATCAAAGACAACATGGGCTTACCAGCTAACATGGCTGAAACGTTAATGGTTGCACGACGCAAGCAAGTTACTACCATTCTGGGCGGTAAAAATTCAATTGCTTACAAGAAATTAAGTAAGAACGTGTTTGCTGAATTTGGTCGTGATTTCAAACAGTACTTTGAATTACCCCGTTACGATGCGTTGGCGATGAAACGATTCAATGAAGGCTTGGACTACACTCACCATTGGCAACCATCAATCAACATGTCACTACGTATTCGAGAGTTGAATGCTCAGATTGCGATGGAGGCGTAAGCATGACTGAAATGGAAGAAGAGATTGCAAAATTGAAAAAAGAAGTCACTGAACTGAAAGGACAAGTCAGTTTCTTGATGGGATTTGCTTTTGGTTCAACTGCGAAGCCGAAAAAATAATAGAAGGTAATCGGAATGCAAGAAAAAACAGTTATCTATTTTTATAAGAATTTAGTGGGTCAAAACAAATATTTAGCAACAGCGACTGTAACCAGCGCTCAAGGAACAGATGCATTGTTAAGTTCAATTGAAGAACACTTGTACAAAAAAATCCCTAAATTAAATTTAGGGAAATACGCATTGATCGATGGTGTTGTATTCAAATTAAGCAGTTTGTGTGGGAATGAAATAACAGAGGACAACCTAAAAAAACTCGCAAAAAAAATGTCACTAAAACCGAGTCAAAAAGTTTTGGTAACAAATGATGGAGTTTATATAGACGGACAGAAATTAGACTTTGTAACTGATGTTAAACCTGAACACCTAAGAGAAAATATCGTAAAGATCAATATAGAGTTTTTAGCAGCTTCGTACGAAGAACGCAGCTAAACAAGCAATTAACTATAAAAGGAGAAATGAAATGTTGAGATATATTTTGATTGCAGTATTAGTTTTGAACATTATTCATATCATTCAAATTGAGATGATTAACCGGAAATAGCTTAGTTTTTTTGAAACCTTTAATACGATGGTCGGCGGTTAACTCGATAGTATCCGGATCGTGTTTCAGGTACACACTAATCTGAAACCTAGAGCCAGGTAATAGAATAGTTGGTTTCTTAAAATAAATGCATTCATCAAGAATATTACTTGAATTGATTTGATGAAATATTGCTGATTGATACACATCGGTCTGTCTATCGATATTCAAAGGCTTTAATTCTTTGCCTTTTGAATACATTTTTAGATCAGTAACCTTTAAAACTCTTGTTGATGTGTTGATAACAGAGTATCCAAAAAGGATTTCACCGTTTGATAATTCAGACTCAAACGAGGAAACCTCAAGTGAGTATCTATCTAACCAGTTCGTTCTAAATATTGAGTATATAGAAGCTGCTAGAGCAATGAGAGCAATGAGTGTATCTAATGTGAATTGTATTTTCATAAATGCCGCCTATCCTAAGATTATTTTATATGAAGTATACCAAAATATAACTTTTTAAATCTAATAAAAATATAAATTAAATAAAAAGGAGTGCTAATTATGACTGAACAACGATTAGCTGATAACCAATTTCCACGCTTAATGAATAAGCGAGTTTTATGTGACTATCTCGGCGTTAGTGCGTCAATTGTTGACAACTTGATTAAGTTTGACGGATTAAACGTTGCAGCATTCACGCCATCAGGAAATGGCGGAAAAATGAACACATTATTTATTAAAGAAAGGGTTCTCGAATGGGAATTAAAGGTGGGGTTGTAATGGGATTTATCGAACAAGTATTTGATGAAGTTGCAACAAAAGTATTTGACGATGTGACAGGTCGAGAGCTAGAAACGGCAATTGTAGTGTTTGCTGCATTTATGGCAAGTATGCAAATTATTGCTGCTTTATGCGGGGTGAACGTATGGTCGGCATTATAGTGTTCTTAATCATTGCAGCTATGTCAATGACGGCAATGAATGTACATGACTGGTACACACGCAAAGAAATTGAAAAACGTTGGCACAACAAAAAAAGCAGCCATCAATAAATTGATAGCTGCCAGTGAAAGAAATGTCCGAGGTAAGTATAACATGTTATATACAAAAATTCGAGACTTATTTCAAGATGAAGTTGAAACATACGACTTAGTAGTAACTGACATTTTTGGTTGTGAAATTTCAATTGATGAAATAAAAGACGTTTGGAAGACGGATAACGATGAATTTATCCATGATTCAGACTTGGATGTCTGGTTAAAAAAACAAGGAACAACGTACGACGAAGCAATTAATGTAACTATTTTTGAAGCAGAAAAAGCAGATTTTAGGGAGATGGACTAATGACTACACAACCAATGCAAGCGCCACAAACAGAAAAGCAAGACAAGATGACTTCATACGAAGTTAATGGTAATGAAGTTAAGCTAAGCATGAACTTTGTTCGTATGAACTTAGTGAGTGGTGACAACAATGCACAGAACTCGGTTACTGAATCTGAATTAACCAACTTTATCATGTTGGCCAAACATAATCGTTTGGATCCATTCTTGAAAGAATGTTACTTAGTTAAGTTTGCAGGACGACCAGCTCAAATGATTGTTTCAAAAGAAGCATTTATGAAGCGGGCTGAATCTAATGAAAATTATGAAGGATTTGAAGCGGGAGTTATCTTACTTCGGAACAATGAAATTGTTGAACAAAAAGGTTCGTTCTTTTTATCTGATGACAAGATTGTTGGTGGTTGGGCTAAGGTATACCGCAAAGATCGTAAGTTTCCTATTGAATCTCAAATTTCAATGCAAGAATTTAGTAAAGGGCAGGCAACTTGGAAAAATATGCCCGCAACGATGATTCGTAAAACGGCGATTGTTAATGCGCTTCGTGAAGCATTCCCACAATCATTAGGGGCAATGTATACAGAAGATGACCGTGCGCTTGACGATAAGACGCCAGCTTCAGAAGAAGTTGGCCAAGCTAAGGCTGAAAACTTAGTTAATAAGTTTAAAAAGAAAAATGTTAAACAGGAAGAACGTAAAGCGGAAGTTGTCGAAGGAGAAGTTGTAACTTCGGAACAAACTAATAACGATTCTGTTGATGAACAAAATGTCCATGAAGATAGCGATGAATTGGATACTGAAGAAATTAATTTATTAGGAGAAGAATATGACTCAAACGCCGACTAAATTAACCGCTGAAAATTACTATGAAAAGACCACTGATTTTCAATACATGAGCTTTTCTATTTTTAAAAACTTTCTTCAAAATGAAGCAGCTGCTTTGGCTGATTTAAAGGGAGAATATAAGTGGTTTGATAATGATACGGCTTTGCTGATGGGGAATTATTTACATTCTTATTTTGAAAGTCCAGAAGCACACGCAGCATTCATTAATGAACACCCTGAAATTCTATCATCACGAGGATCTACAAAGGGTCAATTGAAAACTGAATACAAGAAATGTGAAGCCATGATTAAACGCCTTGAAGCTGATGATATGTTTGTGAATATGCTAGCAGGAACAGAGCGAGAAACAATCATTACAGGCGAAATTGATGGCGTCCTATGGAAAGGTAAGACAGATGCTTTAAACGTCGAGGACGGCTATTTTATTGACTTTAAGACGGTTAAAGATTTGGATGGCGATTGTACTATTTGGCAAGATGGACAAAAACAACATTTCATTCATGCACGGAAGTATGACATGCAAATGGCCATCTATCAAGAGCTGCTTCGTCAAACGTATGGGAAAGACTTCATGCCAATCATTTGGGCGGTTTCAAAAGAAGAAACACCAATTGCAAGAATGTTTTCGCCAAGTCAAATGTCGATGGATGAAGCACTAGAAAAAGTTAAATTCAGTCAAAAGCATATCAAGCAGATCATTGACGGTGAAGTTAAACCGCGAATGTCGGCCGATGATAGTCGATATTTCAAAGCTCATTTTCGAGTTAATGAAATTGAATTTGTGTAACCAAGATAGACCAGAAGTGGCGAGTGGGTGGAATGCCCATTAGGAGAATGTATGTATTGTAAACTGATTGATCCAGTCGCATTCAGACTGAAATATAAACAAAAAGGATTCACACAAAAATCACTAGCTGATAGTTCTGATATTACCGTTAGTGTGATATATCATGCTATCGCTGGTCATGGAATAAATCTTGACTATGGATATGCAATTTCTAAAAATTTGGGTATTGAAATTTGGGACATGTTCCAACTAGTTAAATGAATCGGGAGTTAAAAATGACGAAGTTGATTAAAAAAAGAGATAAGGGTTTTACAACTTTATCGAATGAAATTTTTAAGCATGGGCTAAGCATACAATCTGTTGGTTTATATAGTTATTTGCTTTCTCTCCCAGATGATTGGGATTTCTATATTGATGAAATAGCCACGCATTTTAAAAATGGTAGAGACGCTATTCGAAAAGCACTTGAAGAATTGGAAAAGACTGGATTCATAAAAAGAGAACAGACTCGTTCGGCAAATGGTAAATTTGGTAGCTTTGATTGGCTAATCGTTGATACACCAACATTCTCACCGCTTACTGAAAAACCGATATCGGTAAAACCGACGTCGGATTTACCGATATCGGAAAATCCAACACTACTAAGTACTAATATAACTAAAGACTTAATAACTAAAGACGTAAATATTCCTCCTCTACCACAGGAGATCCAAACCGATGAATCCGCCTATTCAAAAATCTTTGACATTTGGCAGCAAGAGATTGGACAAATAACTTCAATGGTTGCTCAAGATGTTAAAAAAGATATTGAGGATATGAAAAAGTTCACTACACAGCAAGATGCTATTGAATTAATAGAGTATGCCATTTCAGAAGCAGCTATGAATTCTGCGAGAACTCCTAGTTATGTATTTGCAATTACTAGGAAAATATGTGCCCAACAATTAAAAACGGTTGCTGATGTTAAGGCACGAAAATTAGAACGGCAAACTAAACGAGACAAGCAGAAGTTCAAACCTGCTAAACGTGTTGTTGAAAAGAAGCCTAATTATCCAACGCAACCAACACCAGTTGAACAAACAGTACCAGTAATTGAAACACCCGTTGATGATGCTGAAATTGAATCTACCCGAAAAGCTATTGAACGTCTTAAAGCTAGTCGTATGCCTAAAGGAGAACTTTAATGCAAAAGACAATTCTTGAAATTGTAGTTGATGAAAACGGTGAACAACAAGCCTCTGGCAATTGTAGTGGTGCTGAATTAAAAGATATTATTTCAAATCTAATAATATTACTGGCTAATGAGTATGGTGTTGAGCCTCAAAATATGGCGACAACAATAGCAATGGACGTTGTAGTTAAAAGCGGTGGTGCGAAATGATTGAAAATTTTACTCAACGCCAACCAAACGGGTTGGTAAACAAGTAACGATTGATTTTGATAGTCCAGATGAAGCTAAGCGATTCGTGAATAAATACGTTCAGTTTAATCATCGGCTGATTGAAATTAATCTGCGGGATCAACGCCACATATCAGATAGTCAACGCAAATTTGCATTCTTGTTGCTTAGCTCAATTGATGATGTCACTAACGGCGATTTGGAATACACCAAGATGTTGTTCTATACATGGTTTCAAATGTACGCAGGCCTAGACAGTTTCAGCATGAGTGACCGATTGGGAGATGTGAACACGACTAATGCGTTTATTGATTTCTTAATCGAGTTCATGACTGAAAATAAAATATTGATTAAAGCGACTGGACGCCCTGTTTTAGATGACCGTGAGACTTCAAAAATGGAGTATGCAGCGTTGATGAATAAGCAATGTGTAGTTTGCGGTAAAGTGCCAAGCGAGTTACACCATATTGATGCAATTGGCTCTGGTAATGATAGACGCAAAATAAGCCACGTAGGACGTCGTGCAGTACAGTTATGTGTATTTCATCATCGAGAGGCTGATAGTTCACTGGGGTGGGCAAAATTTGCAGATAAGTACCACTTGCAAGGTACTAAGCTCACTACTGAAATGACACGGCAATTAAAACTTGGTGATTGGTCACACGATGGCACAGAAGAACAGAGAAAAACATATTTCAAGGAGAATGAAAATGAATCTTAAACGATTACTAGCATTAAGCGATCAAAATTTTAGCGATGAAATTAGCGAAATGAGTTACAACGAGGTAGCGGTATTTAATCAAGACGTTAACTTCAACATTTCAGTGGGAATTATTCCTGCTCCTGATTATTCAGAAAAGAAGCGTGCAATTGTAGTAGCTGCGATGGAGGATAAAATCAATGACTGAAAAATTGGAACAAAGCAAGGAATTTATCAGAGAAATTAGCATATTAACCAATCGGAATATGTGGCTAAATATAGCTATGGAACACATTTATAAAAGTGAAAAATCTTTTCCAGTTTTATACAAATATATATTTTGTGATGGTTTTCAAGACTCTATTGCTAACCAACTTACATTTGCTAAGATTTGGGCGGGCGAGATTGAATTGGTTGAAAAGAAACCAAAGTATGTGATTTATCAGGTTAACGAGAATAGCAAAACGGGTAAAGTTCATTACACTATCTATGCGATGGCTGAAGAGTCAAGATTTTATCCAAGGCGTGTAAATACAGATAGAGTACCAGATATAAATGCGTCGCCAGACGAACTATTCGACCAAGACTTCGCATTCGCGATGCGTGACACTGGCAAGTTTAAGATTAAAAAGGTGGTGGAGTAATGGCGCAAAAGACAATTATTCGTGTAGTTGTTGATGAAACTGGCAAACAAGGTGCAGCTGTTGATGGGACTCTTGAGCAATTAGAAGAAGCAACTATGGATTTGATAATCAACATGTCAAAGTATTCGCATTACCCCTTAGAAATGATGTTAGCTAGGCTAACCAGAGAGGCATTAATCAAAGCTAAGAAGGTGGTGGAGTAGATGACTGAATTTTACGGAATTGTAAAAACTGACGGAAGTTTCATTGTTGAGAAAACGAAAGGAACTGCATTTAGCGTACGACTTTATGAAACTAAAGAAACGGCTAAACGAGTTTTGGCACGTAAGAAGAAAGATTATTACGAGAGTGCAGGTTTGCACATCGCTAAAGTAACAACTGTTTTGGAGGAAATTGAAAATGATTAATCGAGTAATTTTAGTTGGTCGTTTGGTCAAAGATGTTGAACTCCGTTACACACAAAGCGGTAATGCAACCGCAAACTTTACATTAGCTGTTAATCGCCAATTTAAGAGCGAAAACGGTGAACGTGAAGCAGACTTCATAAATTGTGTTATGTGGCGTAAAAACGCTGAAAATTTTGCGAATTTCACGCATAAGGGTTCGTTAGTTGGTATTGAAGGACGTATTCAAACACGGAATTATGAAAATAAAGAAGGTCAACGTGTATATGTGACCGAAGTCAATGCTGATAGCTTTAGCTTGCTGGAAAGTCGTAGTGAAAGCCAGAAGCAGGCTGATCAATCACAAAGTTATCAATCGAACACAAAGCCAAATAGTTTTGGTGGCGCTGATATTGACATTAATGACGATGATATGCCATTCTAAATAAAAATAGACCGAATAGGCAGGTGGGCAAAATTGTCCATTAGGAGAATGATATGTACGCATTATACAAGGGTGACGAGTTTATTTGCATGGGAACTCTTGAATATATAGCTGAATATACTGGTGTCAAAGTCGCAACTGTTAGGCACTTACTTGCTCCATCATATCAAAAACGTGCAAGCAAGAATTCGAGAGTGTTAGTGGCCGTAGATTAAACCGAAAGGCGTCTGGGTGGAAGGCCCATTCGGAGGTGCAAATGAACGAGCAAGAGATTTTAGATTACATCAAAAATAAGTTGCCAAATATTTATGACAATACGTTAAAAGCTATTGAGTTTCAGTTGCCGAAGGTTATTGAATATAATAGCAAGCTGCAGGGCAAACAGTTACGTAATTCGAATCGTAAGTTTAAGGACTTACTAAACATGTATGTGAAGCAAATTGTGGGTGGATATGAACGAGCTACAATTCGTCATGGAAAGTATGAGTTAATCAATGAATTTCCAAAAATGTTGGAAAGGTTATTGAAGTACCAACAAGCACCTTATGAAGTTAATTTAGGTAAAACTAAGTTGAGCTATGTAGAACACGTTTTAACGGAGGAAATGTAATGGCAAAAGATAAATATATATTTGAACAGATCGCAGCTCGTGAAATTAAGGGACCTGGTATTACATTGTTATCACCTTGCAATGAGGAATTACTAGAAGATTTACAAAAACATTGTAAAAGTAAACCTCCTGAGAAAAAGAAAGATTCCGTAATTTTTGATGATAAATTACCAGTAATAACAATTAACGAGTATGGGATAAAGAAACGTTATCCTAATATGGCTACGGTTGCTATGGCGTTTGGATATTCTGGATCAGATGTTATTCATAAGCTGATAACAAAGGGTGAAGAACTACGAGGTGGATTAAAGGTGCGGTATGCGGAGGAAGGTGAATGGAACTAAAAAAAATCAACGAACGGGCAACTGAAGAACGAGTAAGACGTTTTTTCAAGAATGATTTTAAACGTTGGATGTTGCTTAGTGGTACCAGCTTGGCAGACTTGCAATCACCTTCAATCAACGACATGCCATCATCACCAAGTTATGGTAATTCAAACGAAGAGAAGCTTGCAGCAACCATTGATGCGAAGAAAATTGTTGCAGAAGTAGTAAGAGTGGTTAATTCACTTGAAACTAGGCAACGCAAAACAATCACATTACATCATTTGCAAGGTCGAGATGTAGCTGAAGTAAGTGTTGCAATACAAAGGACTGATAGACAATGTCATCGCATTCTCAATAAAGCTTATATACAATTCGCTTATGGATATCAAATAGAATCTTTACTGGTATATCGAGATGTAGTTGTTTCTTGAAATGTCAGAAAAATGTCAGTAAAGTGTCAGGTAAATGTCATACTTTTAGTGATATAATATAGGATGAACATAACCTCAATTGGGAAGGTTCTCCGAATTAGTTTAGAAACATGTTTAGACATCCAGAGATGGGTGTCTTTTTTGATGCAATCATGGAAGTGTAGCTCACCAGGTAGAGCGTCTGTTTGAAGCGCAGAAGGTAGTAGGTTCGACTCCTGCCATTTCCATAAAAGGGGTGTAATTCGACCCCTTTTAGCTGGTTGGTTATCATCGTTTTAGGCGCGGGTAGCTAAAAAGAAAATATCCCTATATGGGAAACCTTGCGTAAGTGTTAGTGGGTGTGCGCACGCCTTCGTATTATGATTCGGAAACCATTGCATAATGAAAACTAACACGTACATATTAGTGTCACGGGAATGTAGTAATACTAACGTTTTACAGCTTGGTACCCCCGAAAGTAGGGTTACCAAAATAAGTATGTTTGAGGAGTTTAGAATATGAGAGGAAATGCTAAGAGAAAGCATGAAAACAAAAGTATTTTCAATCGTGAATTACGACGGAAAATTAAACAGAGTTCTCCTGAACAAGCAATAACATTGGTTAAAAATCACAAGATAACTCATGAAGATGTATATGACCGTGGTATCTACAAACGCATGAAATAAAGAAACGATGTCGTGTAGCTTAATGGCAAAGCATAAATATATGGGTTCGAATCCTATCACGATAGTTGCCAGTAATGGCAAAACATAAAGCAGGGCTACTGTTTAGTAATAACTAATCAGTTAGTGTACATAGAAAAGAATGGAGGTGGTGTGATGACATGACTCGAGAAGAGATTAAAGAGTTAGCAGAGTTTGATTTCATTAAGGGAATGAGCATAGAAGACATTGCCTCTAAGTATGGGTTAAGTAAGAACACTATAAAAACTTGGCGAACTAGAAATGGATGGGTTCAAAAACGAAAGGACTCAAAGGACTCAAGAGAGGGTTCAAAGGGTTCAAAAAAGGGTTCAAAAAAGGACTCAAAGGGTTCAAATGAATTAGAGAAGAAAACACCACCACCTGAAGAAGACAAACCACCAGACAACAATAACGGATTAACCGCTAAACAACAGGCTTTTGCAAGGGAATACATGAAGTCATACAATGCAACGCAAGCATACATGAACGTGTACGATGCAACCTATGAATCGGCGCAAACCTTAGCCTCAAAGATGTTAAGAAATGTTCAGATTAGGACTGAAATTGAACGGCTCAAAAAAGAGAAAGCTCGCAAGCTTGATTTGTCGTATGAGTCGTTGCTGCTTGACCTAGCGCGTGAAGCTAATGCAGATATTGGTGAGTATGTAAACTTTGCTAGTCACGATGAAACGGTTGTTGACGGTAAAGGTAAGCCGGTGCTTGATACAAATGGTGCTGAAATTATAGCGCATAAGTCTCAAGTGTGGCTTAAAGATAAGGCTGATGTAGATACGTCACTGATCAAGAAAGTATCAGTTGGTAAAGATGGAGTGCAGCTTGAACTTCATGACCGTAGTAAAGCCCGTGATGAATTGTTGAAACGTTTAGCTCCTGATGAGAAGTTAAAGGCTTTACAGATTGAAAAAGCAAAGACAGACCTTGAATTGGCGAAGAAGAAACTTGAATTGTTGAACGGTGGTAAAGATGACGATGTAACTATTAATATTCAACCATTTGGGGGTGATGAGTAATGCCTGTGATTAATTGGAATTTACCTAAAATGGTCAGCAAAGCTTACGCTCCGTTGTTTACTAGTAATAAGCGTTATATTGTTTATAAAGGGAGTCGTGGGAGTGGTAAGAGTGAAGCAGCTGCACGTAAAGCTATCTTGGACATAGTTACTAAGCCGTATGTTAATTGGCTGATACTTAGACGGTATGCAAATACCAATCGACAATCTACATTTACACTATTACAAAAGGTCGCTACTCAATTAGGAGTTAGTGGCCTTTTTCAATTCAATAGTTCATTGCCAGAAATAACGTATAAGCCGACAGGACAAAAGATATTGTTCCGTGGGGCTGACAAGCCTTTATCTATCATATCTATATCGGTGGAGACAGGTAACTTATGCAGGCTGTGGGTCGAGGAATCCTATCAGTTGGAATCAGAAGAAGCATTTGATGTTGTCGATGAGTCTATGCGTGGTGTTATTGATGATCCTAATGGCTTTTATCAAACCATACTCACGTTTAACCCATGGAACGAAAGACATTGGCTCAAACGTAGATTCTTTGATGAAGACACACGAGAGCCTAACTCATTGGCATTTACTACAACATATCGAGATAATCCATTTCTAGACGATGCTTATGTTAGCCGGTTGCTAGAGATGAAGATACGTAATCCACGGCGTGCTCGAGTTGCGGTTGATGGTGAATGGGGTGTGGCTGAAGGTCTGATATATGAAAATACTATTGTTGAGAAATTTGATGTTAGAGAAGTTGTTAAAAATGCTCGTATTGTACGTGGAATAGATTGGGGATATGGACCAGACCCAACAGCTTTTATTGAATATGCCATCAATACCAGAACAAAAGATGTGTATATATACAAAGAAATGTATAAGAAACACATGTTAACTGATGAAATATTTAAGTGGCTTTATGTTCATGGACACCAACAAGGTGATATTAGAGCAGATTATGCCAATGGTGGTGATCGCATGATACAAGAATTGAAGAACAAAGGAATATCAGGCATGAAACGTGCACACAAGTACGAAATTATGTTTGGTGTTACTTATTTACAAGACTTCAAAATACATGTACTACCATCACTCGAGCACACCATAGAAGAACTTAACTCTTATGTTTATGATACTGACAAAGAAGGTGGTTGGGTTGGTAAAGCTGTTGATAAAAACAATCACTTGATGGACGCCATGAGATATGCAGTAGAGCCATTAATCATGACTAGAAAGAGTACAAATGACCGTATGCAGGCATTCAAAGATTTAGGATTAGGACGGTAATATGAACAACGTAAATTTTTTAAATAAAACAAGGTTCAATCCAGACGCTAATGCGGTCTTTCAGATGGCGGCAAAGGACTTTGAACTATATGAAGATTTATCAGCGCAAACATTTGTAGATAAATTAACTAATTATATTTCAGTATTTCAAGCAGACCAGCTACCACGCCTTAAAGAGTTGAAACGCTATTATTTAGCAGATAACAACATTAAGTATCGTGAAACAGGTCGAGATGTTAATCGTGCTGATAATCGTATAGCAAGTGACTGGGCCAAATACATCACGGTGTTCATGCAAGGGTACATTTTGGGTAATCCAATCGCATATACCGGGGATGATGGCTTAGTTGAAAAGATTGAACAATTCAATCAAGAGAACAGTACCGATTATCACGATGGCTTGATTGAAACAGATCTAAGTATTTATGGGCGTGCCTATGAGTTGCTTTATTCGGATGAGCAATCGCAAGAACGGATTGTTAAGTTAGATCCAGAAGGCACATTTGTGGTTTATGATGATACGATTGCCCGTAATTCATTATTTGGCGTTCGCTTTTATCAGATTAAATACAGTCCAACTAGTATTAGTAGCTTTGTTGAAGTATATACAGCGGATGAGATTTACTACTTCAGTTCAGAAGCTAGTGATTTCAATGGGATTAAGTTTGATAGAGTTGAGACATCACCCTTTCAAGGTGTGCCAATAAATGAGTATAAGAACAATGAAGAACGTTTGGGTGACTATGAGAGCGTGCTAGATGGAATTGATGCTTATGACTTATCTCAATCAGAATTAGCCAACTTTCAACAAGATATGAATGATGCGTACCTAGTTATCACGGGTAACCCAATGACTGGGACCAGCGAACCAGAATATCAAACTGATGAAAATGGTGAGCTTGTACTTGATGAATACAACAACCCGATAGCTGTTGATAATTCGGAGACTGATGTCGTTCAAAACATGCTTAAAGCACGATTACTAATTTTGGATAACAACAATGATCCAGATGGACCAAACCCAAGTGCAGAGTATTTAACGAAGACATACGACTCAACAGGTGCTGAAGCATACAAGAAACGTTTAGTTGACGACATCTTACGGTTTACATTTACCCCAGATACTAATGACCAGAACTTTGCCGGGACACAATCCGGTGAAGCTATGAAGTACAAGTTGATGGGTAATGATAATTTACGTAAGACTAAAGAACGTTTGCTAACTCGTGGGATTATGCGACGGTTACGGCTTATTGGGAACGTGTGGAGTATTAAGAACACTCTATATGGTGTGATTAATGAAGTACAACTCAAGTTCACGCCTAACGTGCCACAGAACGATGAAGAACGGGTCACACAGCTTAAAGCATTGTATGGTGTCATTAGTGACGAAACTTTGTTCGAGTTGTTAGAAACGTTTACTGGTGTGGATGCTGATGAAGAAATGAAGCGGCTCGATGAACAAAAGCAAAAAGGTATGGATGACTTTACTGCTCAAACGAATTATAAACAGTTAAAGCCTGATGATGGTGGTCAAGATGGACAACTACTGGACCAAGCGGATTAATGACATCATGGATTTGCTGGACACGAGAGATGAGAAATTGAATGCTGCAATGCTCAAGGAGTATAAAGCAGCGTCAGACGACATCTCAAAGCGAATAGCAGACTTCTATGACAAGTATGCCGAAGATGGGACACTGAACTATGATGATGCACGTAAACAGATACGTGCAACTGATTTGAGTGATTATGTTAAGCGTGCCAATGATTATCGAGAAGCAAGTGACAAGAACCCTGAAATGTTACGGCGCTTGAATGCACAGTACACAACAGCTAGATTAAATCGATTAGAGTTATTGAAGCTTGAGATTGACTTTAGGCTTATCCAGGCCAGTGACAAACAAGATAAGTCGTTTACTGATTATCTATCAAAAGAGAGTTCATATATCTATGATCAGTTACTGAATGGTAAGACAATTGATACCTTGAACGACAAAGAGATTGAAACGATTATCCAAAATGAATGGAGTGGAGCTAATTACTCCCAACGTTTGTGGCGTGATAATGATTTACTTGCTAACAAGTTAAAAGATGAGTTGGTACGTGCTGCAATCAACGGGAGCAATCCTAAAGTAACGGCCAAAAAGTTACGTGATTCATTTGGTGGAACAAAGCCCAACACAGAACGTTTGGTAAGGACAGAGTCAACGTATGTGGCTAATGCAACGATTGCTAAGCGATACAATGACATGGGTGTTGAAAGCTATACATTTAGTGCACACATTGACAGTCGGACATCTAGCATTTGTCGACATTTGAATGGTGAAACATTTCCACTCAAAGACTTCAAGCCAGGTGTTAATGCACCAGCTATGCATCCAAATTGTCGGAGTCGTATAGTTCCAAGCGATGATGATTTGAGTAAGTACGATAAGTATTTAGATGATTAACCTAGGCAGCCTTGAAGCTGTCTTTTTTTGTACCTAAAATTTGACCTGTCATACGTCATGAAACTGGGCAAAGCGTGTATGGATTGCTAAATAGTCGTGTGTGGGGAAACGTGCATGGGACGTTATGTTTAGTAGTATGTATGGACTTAAAAGGAGATTAAGAATGGCTGATGATTTAACACCAACACCAGAAGAAGAACCAAAAGTTGATGAACCAGAAACTTTGACATTAACTCAAAGAGAGTTAGATTCACTGGTTGATAAACGTACCTCTAAGGCACTAGAGACTGCTAAAGGTAAATGGCAAGAAAAATGGGAAGCAGAAACACAAGCTAAGGTTTCTAAGGCAGAAGAATTAGCTAAAATGAATGCTGCCGAACGTAAAGCGGCTGAAGATAAGGCTAAGTTAGATGCACTAAACAAGCGTGAACAAGAGCTAAATATGCGTGAATATCGGTATGAAGCTAAGGCGCAACTTGAAGAACAAGGATTACCTGAAAAGTTTGTTGATATGGTTTTATCTGATGATGCAGAAACAACCAAGAACAATATTACTAGCCTTAAAGCAGAATTTGATAAGTCGATTGAAGCGGCAGTCAATGAACGCTTAAAAGGTTCAACACCAAGCGCAGGCGGAAAAACTGATACTAAATCAGATATGAGTTCCGCCTTAGGATTATAAAAGGAGAATTAAGAATGGCAATTAACTATGTAACTAAAGATGGAGGCTTGTTTGATCAAAAGATTAATCAAGGTCTTTTAACAGGAGCGCTAGGAGTTCCAGATGTTACGTTGGTAAATGGTGGTAAGTCATTTACACTTACGACCATTTCAACATCAGGATTACAACCACATACACGAAACAAAGGTTTCAATAGTGGTACTGCAACTAACGATAAAAAGGTCTACACAATGGGTCAAGACCGGGACGTTGAGTTCTATATTGATACTCAAGACGTGGACGAAACTAACCAAGATTTAGCAGTTGGTAACATTTCAAAAGTGTTCATTGAAGATAATGTGCAGCCTGAAATTGATGCATACCGATTTGCAACTATGGTTAAAGGGGCCGGTACAACTGTTACTGAAACGTTGACAGTTGATAATGTTTATACGCAATTGAAAGCTGCATTGTTACCAGTTCGTAAATATGGTTCACAAAACATTGTTGGTTTCGTTTCTAGTGAAGTAATGGACGCTTTGGAACGTTCAAAGGAATTCACTCGCTCAATCACTAACCAAAATGTTGGAATGACAGCCCTTGAGTCACGAATCACATCGCTTGATGGTGTGCAATTGATTGAAGTATGGGACGCAGATCGTTTTAAGACAGATTATGACTTCACAAATGGATTTAAGCCTAAGGCAAACGCTAACGATATTAACTTCGTATTCGTGGCCAAACAAGCAGTTATTCCAATCGTTAAGGAAAATGCAATCTTCTTGTTTGAACCTGGTCAACATACTCAAGGTGACGGTTATCTTTACCAAAACCGCCTTTATCATGATTTCTTTATCAAGGATAAGCAAAAAGGTGGTATCTCTGCATCTATTAAGGCACCAGCTGCACCTAGTGACGGCAAGTAAATAAAAAAACACAGTGATTAATCGCTCGGATGGGGTGAGAAGCCCATTAAGGAGGTAGCATGACAATTGATGATCTAACTAAGGTTAAAGTGTTGCTCTCAATTAAAGATAGCAACCAAGATGATTTGCTTAATTTGCTGCTTGAAGATAATGAAGCACGGTTGCTTAGTTACATTAACCAAGATGGTAACACGTCTGTTAAATTTCCAACGGACTTAGCATGGTTGTTGCGTGAGATAACAGTGCGCCGCTTTAATCGTATTGGTGATGAAGGCAAGAAGTCATCAAGTGAAAGTGATGTTTCGGCGACTTGGTCCGATGATGATGTTCAAGACTTTGCTGTTTATTTAAATAAATATCGGCAGCGCAAAGGTGGACGTGGGACTGCGAGGTTCATTTAATGAGATATAACGATCGAATTAAGATAGTAACCACTCAATCAGTTGATGGTGAACTTGGACCCGTCACTAAAAAGATAATCTCAGATTGGATTGAATGTCGTATTACTGGTGTGTCTCAAACTATGAACATTGGTGTATTTGGTAAATACAACTCTAATGCACTTGCAGTTCACCTTAAAGGCGGATTAGGAACTATTTCAGGGCTTATTTATAACGGTGTGGAACGTAAACCAGAAGTAGTAATTAAAGCCCGTAAGAACACGATAGTTGTAATTCAGGGGGTGTAGCATGGCCAAAGTAAACATTAAGTTTGAGGGTGCAGACCAGTTGATTCGGAAGTTCAATAACCAACCAGCAGCAATTAAGCGTGAAGCAAGTGGAATCATTATGAATTACGCTTTACAAGTTGAAAAACGTGCATCAGATAATGCGCCTGTTGATACAGGATATTTGCGTCAACATATTGCAGTTAATAAAACAGGTGAGATGAGTGCTGAAGTAGTTGCATCAGCAGATTATGCAATCTATCAAGAATATGGGACACGTAAGATGTCAGCACATCCATTTATGCGTCCGGCTGTGGATCAAGAAGGGCCATTATTCATGAAGAAATTACAAAATTTACTGAATGGAGGACTTAAATGATGCATTCACCAACTGGTAACTTATTGATTGATTTGTACAAGGCGTTAAAAAATGGAGATATACCGGTTTACACGGTGCTACCTGGTGTCGAAGTGCCAGAACCGTTATTAGTAATCGGATCTCACTCAGAAGATGATAGTCCATCTGGTAAGTCAGGTTATGAAGTATCAACAACCGAAGTACAAATCGATATGTACTATCCGATTGATGACAGAATGGCACTTGAAGACCAGATTTATCAAACAAAAAATATAATTAAAAATTCAACTGACAAGATAACGAGAGTTACAGCTAGAACGATTGTAGATAGTTCAATCGGGAGAGATGTTTTTCACGTTATCTTTTTAGTTACAGCATACATTTAAGGAGAAATAAAAATGGCATACGTAGATAACGGTGTAACAGCAACTAAAGGTAATCCATTACTTGGTAAGAAAGTTTGGTATTTTATCCAATCTACACAAGCACCGGTAGGATCTAAAGCTTTACTACCAGCATTACAAACAGATGGTTCAACAAGCATTGAAGGGGATTCGATTGATGAACAAACTAAATTTGGTCGTATTGTTATGCCTTCAACTAATGAAGACTCTATCAAGCTTAAAACATACGTTGTTCCCGGTGATTTAGCAATTGATGTTATTAAAGATGCAAAACATAACGGTAATCAAGTAAAAGTATGGCGTGTGATTGTTGACAAACGATTTGCAACTCAAGAAAAGGATGATTCTGACCCCGCAAAGACACACCAAGTATTCCCAGCAATGTTTGGATATGGGGTTGTAGATAGTTTGGATTTAGATGATGGTGACGATTTAGTATCTGCTGATTACACGCTTAACATCTTGGATAAATTGAAAGAAGGTACATTCCCACTGACAGACGACCAGTTAGCAGTCTTGGAAGAAATGTATGAATTCGAACGTCCAGGTCAATCTAGCGGTAACTTTGGTACAGATGACGCAACTAAGTAAATACAAGGGCTTATAGGCCCTTTACATAAAAGGAGAATAAAAACATGCAAGTAACAATTAAAGGAACTATTTACGAATTAAAATTTAACTTCAAGGCATTATTTAAAGCTAACAAAGATTTCAGTACTATCGATGAAAATGGCAACAACATGGGTGACGGGGCAACTAATTTATTTACACGTCTTGCTTTAGGTGACTCATTAGCCATTATTGATGTAATCAAAGTAGCTACTAGTGTAAGCAAAGTTACTGATGAAGATATGTTTAATGCAGTTGATCAATTAACTGAAGAAGGAGAAAAGCTTGATGATGTTCTTCAAGAGCTAATGGATGAATTGAAGCATAGTGGTTTTTTCGTCAAGTCAATCCAAACTCAAAAGAAGGGGTTGGAAGAAGCGTTAGAAATGCTCAAGAAGAAGGACGAAACAGAGGAAACAACACAACAAATTATGGCAGTTCAACGGATTGTGACATTAATCAACGACAATCTTTAATTGAGTCATGCGCTCGATTCGGAATTTTTGATTTTGAATGGGCTATGTCACTTTATAAATGGGAGCTTGATGCGGTGATTAAAGGTATTCAAATGGGGCATATTGATGAACGTGAACGATTAGCAGTGCTTGCTGCTAGTGTTGGTTATTTCAGTAATGCAGAACGTCCTAAGTTTAAGAATATCTTTGATAGAAGCAAGGAAGAGCAAGCTCTCGAACAGGCTTACAATCCTGAAAAAGTAAAAGCTACCAACAAACAACGACTTGAGTTATACAACAAAGTTCGTTCCGTATTTGGTGGAGAAAGGAGTGAAGATGGCGAGTTATAATGGTGGTTCGGTAACGGCTCACATTGGAGCAGACATATCTGATTATCAATCAGCAATGCGGGCTGTATCAAGCTCTACTAGCAAAACAATGGGTGGCGCTGCAGCAGCGACTAGTTCAACGACTGGTAAGTTTAGCTTGATGAATAGTACAGTGGGGCAGATTGCAGCTGGTGTTGGTGCAGTTACTCTGGTCTCAAAAGGAATTGGTGTACTTAAAGACAGTGTTGGTAGTGCAGTGGCTCGATTTGATACATTGAATGCCTATCCTAAAGTTATGAAACAAATGGGATATTCAACGCAAGATACGAATAAATCAGTTGGTATCTTGAAAAAAGGTGTTGATGGATTACCAACGTCCTTGCAAGACTTAACCCAAAGCGCACAAAGTTTTGCGATTCTTGAAAAGAGTGCAACTAAAGGGGCTCAAACGGCAACCGCATTGAATGATGCATTCTTAGCATCAGGCGCAAGCGCGGGAGATGCTAGTCGAGGGGTAGAACAATACAGCCAGATGTTAGCCAGTGGCTCAGTTGATTTACAGAGTTGGAAAACGTTACAAGAAACTATGCCGTATGCGTTGACTACGGTTGCTAAATCATTTGGATTGACTGGTAAATCAGCAGAACGGGATTTATATGCTAAGTTAAAGTCTGGTGATATAACCATGGACCAATTAAACAAACGTTTCGTTGAGTTAGATGGTGGTATGAATGGATTTGCTAATACCGCTCGTACAGCAACAGGTGGTATTGGTACGTCATTTACTAACATGAAGAACGCCGTGACAAACGGACTAGCTAATACGATTACTGCAATTGATAATGGTTTAAAGAGTGCAGGGATAACCAACGGTATAGCAGGTATATTTAATCAAGCTAAGCAGATTATTGTAACTTCGTTCGTTGCTATTAATGGGGTGATTCAAGGTGCTATGCCTGCTATTGTCGGAATATTTAGCACTATTGGAAATGTTATTAATACAGTATTAGCACCAGCATTAAGTTTTGCTAAGGTTAGTTTTAGTGATTTTATTACTGGATCTATCGCAGCCTTTGCGCCTTTAACGTCAAAATTACAAGGAATGGGCAAAGAAATTAGTACAGGTGTTAACTTATCAAGTATTGCTGCTTCAATTGCAGGAGTCGTCTCTCAAGTGGTTAATGTTTTAACAATTTTGCGAAATGCAGTTGCTGATGTTATTACAGGGTTTGTCAATACTGGAGCAGTTCAAAGCGCATGGAATAACTTGGTTGCAGTATTTAACGTAGTTGTAACTGTAATTAAATTAATCATCTCGGTTGTCGGTAATGTTATTGGCTCGTTTTCAAGTGCAGGATCATCTGTATCGATTTGGCAAACTATAGGAACTGTAATCGGAAGTGTTGCTGTTGTGATTGGAAATGTTATATCTTTTGTTGCTAATTTAGTTACCGCTTTTTTATCTATGTCTGGGGTATCAAATGTTATCTCTACAATAGTAATTGGTATAGCAGGTATGGCAGTTGTATTTGGAACTGTGTTAGGAGTTCTAAAAGCAATTCAAATCGGATTTACGGTATATAGTACAGCAGTACGTATAGCTACTGGGGTTCAAGCTGCATTTAATTTAATTATGTCTCTTAATCCATTCGTAATTATTGGTGTGGCAATAGTGGCATTAATTGCTGGTATTACTTTATGGATTACTCAAACTAAGTCTGGACAAGCAGCATGGCAAGCGTTCACATCTTGGATTCAAAGTGCATGGTCAGGTATGGTTAGTTTCTTTAGCGGCATTTGGACAGGTATAACATCAGGTGTATCTTCAGCTGGTCAATTTATCCAAGATACTTGGAACACCGCTAAAAATTTTGTAACAAATCTTTGGAATGGTATAGGTGATTTCTTTACAAGTATTTGGAATTCTATCACGGCTACTTTAGCACCAGTAGGTACATTCTTTTCTGATACATGGAATAATATCGTCACTAATCTTAGTGGAATTTGGAATGGAATTGTTGGCATTGCAACTGGTGTTTGGGGCCTTATAAAAGATGCAATTATGGGGCCGGTCCTATTAGTGTTGGATTTAATCACTGGTGATTTTAAGCAATTAGGAACAGATGCTCAAAACATATGGAATGATATTGTTACAAATATAAGTACTATTTGGCAAAATATAGTAGATGTAGCTACAAAAATATTTAATTTGATAAAAAATGCAATAACTAATATTTGGAATACTATAAGTGCAACAACTGTATTTATTTGGAACTCGATAGTTAGTGCCGTAACTGGAATTTGGAACGGATTCATAAATGGAGCAACAACATTCGCTACCGGTTTATGGACTGGAATTAAAAATATTTGGAATAGTATACCAGGGTGGATTTCTGGTTTATGGACTGGCGTTAAAAATACTATTTCTGGTTTATGGACTGGAATTAAAGCTGGTATTTCAAATGCAGCAAGTGCTTCGTTTAATGGTTTAAAGAATGCATGGAATGGGTTGATAGGATTTGTATCAAATTTGTGGAATGGAGTTAAAAAGGCTATTCACACTGCTATGCATTTCGATTTATTAGGTGCTGGTAAAGCGATTATGAACTCATTCTTTAATGGGCTTAAAGCAGTATGGGGTGGTATTCAAAAATTTTTTAGTGGTATAGCTCCTTGGGTGAGAGCGAATAAAGGCCCAATCAGTTATGACCGGCGCTTATTGATTCCAGCTGGTAAAGCGATTATGGAAGGTTTTGGCGGTTCCTTGAATAACAACTTCGAAGATGTTAAACGTTCAGTTTCATCATACGCTGGTCAAATTGCAGATCAATTTGGACATCAAGAATACGAAGCTAATGCTCAATTAACTGCAAGTAGTGTGGGTGTAGCTGGTCAAATTAATGGTGGATTAAATGCTCTTAGTGATGAAGTTGCGGAACAAAGTGCTCAAGTACCTACATTCTATGTACACAACGAACTTGTAGGTGACAAAATTACAACGACAGTAAACAGTAACAATTCACGCCGACAAAATATCAATAATTTAATCATGGGAGGAGGTATCTAATGGACCTACTAATCACTAATAATTTAGGAAGCATTAAGTTGAGTAGCAGGAACATTGTTACAACTAACTTTGACGAATCGTCACCAAGTATTACGCCAAACACATTGTCGTTTAAAGGACGGAATGGAAAGGTTAATTTTGGTGGCGATTATGGAGATAAAAAGCTTAAATTTTCAGGGTATTTAGTTGCTAGTAATCAATCTGATTATGAGGTAAAGCGTAATTGGTTATACCAGGTATTAGGTGGTATAGATCCTTACTACATCACACCAATGTACTCTGATAATGGGCAATATAGTTTTGAACGTCCGGGGCAAACGTCCGGGAATGTAATAGGTCAAACTAATGAAGTTGCTAGTTTTAAATGTTTTTATGTGACTGTTGATGATGTGATTGAACCTAACTTTGTGGGGAATATAAACGGTCAGCAAATTTATAAATTAGAAATTACATTCATTACGGCAGGTTTGCCATTTGGACAATCAATCGATAAGACATTAACTGTCACTAATTCAATACCATACGCAGGAACTGCTAAGGCATCTCAACTTGAGGTGCCTTTTTATGTACAGTTAACCTCCAATCAAACAGCTAGTGGTATCAGTTTAACCATTGGCTCACGGACATGGACATATAGCGGTGCGGTAGCGGATGGTGACGTATTTGTACTCGGTGGCATGTACAATACCAAGAATTTAATATCAATCAACGACTATACGAACGTTGAATACTTTGTACTCGAGCCCACACAAACAGGGCAAATACCCGTTCAATGTTCAATTGACGCAACTATTACTATCAATGATTACAAGGAGCTTTATTTATGATTAAGTTTAAAGACATTAATAATAATACTCACTTGGCAGTTGCTAGTATTAGTCGTAAGCACTCGGTGAATGGGGAAAAGTCATTATCTGGAACGATTTACAGTGGTGATGATGTACTCAATAATCTTGATACAGGCTGGGGCTTAGAGTTTGATAGTGAACCTTATGTAATTACTTATTTTGAACACCACGACTCTGATAATACGATTTCATTTGATGCGATTCATAAGTTCTTCTGGGATTTCTCGAAGAAAATGTTCTATCGCAAGTTTAACGGTAGCAATACCATTGATACTTACTTAGGTAACATTTTTGATGGAACTGGGTATAAATATGCTTTGAATTTTAAGCCAAACGCAATCAGCAAAGATAGTTTCGGTATGACAAGCAAGATGTCCATGTTTAATGACATTATCACGGCAATTGGTGCAGAGTTTGAAGTTAATGGAACGCTTGTATCAATCTATCAGAAAATAGGGACTGATTTATCAACGATTGTTCGCCACGGTTTTAACTTATCAGATATGGCAATTCAAAATGATATATCAGGACTTGTGACTTATGCGGAAGGTTGGGGTGCTCATACTAATCCTGATGATGAAAATAGTCCACGTTTGCATGTGGTGTACGATGAAAACCCACTGTTAAAAATTTATGGACGACTTGACGCTGAACCGATTGATGACGAACGTTATACTGTTCCTGAAAACTTATGGGACGCATTAAAAGCTAAGGTTGATGATAGTTTACCAGTATCAATTAGTTTATCGTTATACGACTTAAACAAGTCTGGTTATCCTTACAATATGGCCAAAGTTGGTGATTGGATAACTGCGGTTGATGAAAAGATTAATTTCAAGCAGAAGATACGTATTATTAGTGTTGATGATGAGTTTTCAGCAGATGGTACACGGATTAGTTATGCGGTTACAGCAGGTAACATTAGTTCAGTCCAACACTATCAAGAGGCTAACGCTTCAATCTCATCACGCATTAACAATGCTATCAATTCAGCTGACCAAGCTAATCAAGCTGCGATATCAGCTCAAGTTACGGCTGATGGTAAGAATACTTCATATCGTGTTAACTCCGTTGATGAGTTACCCCAAAATTCTAATGAGGGCGACCAAGGTTGGGTACAAAGTGGCGATGGATTAGTGTTATACATTTATACCAAACGCCCAGACGGTAGTTTTTTCTGGGATAAGCGTATTGACCCTGAAATGGGTCAGCAAATTGCAGAAGGTGTTAATAACGCAGTTAATCAAGCCAAGACATACACTGATAGTGTTAAGTCTAAGGTTGAAGCTGACATTTCGCAGGCTTCACAGAATGCTAATGACGCACTAACTAAAGCGCAGATAGACTTATCAAGTGGGATTAATAATGCTAAAGATTTAGCAAATAATGCACAAGATACAGCCAATCAAGCTAATACTGATTTAGTACAAACCAAGAAAGACTTAGATAATACAGCTGATGATTTAGTAGCAACCAAGATTGATTTAAATGCCAAGTTAAACGATAAGGCTTCGGTGTCCTACGTGGACACTGCTAACGGTCAACTAAATGCGCAATTAGTAACTCAAGGTAAATCAATCGCAGCTATTAACTTAAATAGCGATAAATTATCAGCTAGCTTGGTTAATACACAAGGCGATGTGTCCAAGTTGTCGCAAACTGCTAATACTTTAACAGCTGGTTTAAATGACGCCAAAGGTAACATTGCAACGTTACAAGGACGTGCTAACAGTTTTGATTTAACAGTAGCTAAGGTTAATAACCTTAAGGTAGGAGCTAGGAATCTACTTCTAAATTCTGCATCGTTTGGTTTTAGTTATGGAACGAACGGTTCTATCAATATCACAAAGCAGAGTTTCGATAATAACATAACTATGCTTCACTTAACGTCTCCAGCAAATTCAGGCACTGCGTGTGGTATTTATACTTTTCCTGCGGGGATAAATGGAGGCAGTAAATATGCTATATCGTTCGATATAAAAGGCACTGGTACCTTTTATAAAGGTTCGTGGGGTATTGAAGGAGCTTCCGATTATAAAGTTTCGGGTTCGTTATCATCTGATTGGTCTCGTATATCTGTAGTGGGAACAGCGCCTAAAACTGGTAGTGGTGTCACTATCTATTTTGATACGACTAATAGTCCACTAGATGTTTACATTAAAATGCCTAAGATAGAGAGTGGAGACATTTCAACGGATTGGAGTCCAGCACCCGAAGACACGATAACTGATTTAGCAAGTATTCACGTACAAGCTAATCGAATCGACCAAACTGTTTCAACTCAAGATGGACGTATTACCACAGCGCAACAAACCGCTGATGGTGCTAAAACTCAAGTGCAAGGCCTTAATGGTAGAATGACCACAGTTGAAACTACTGCTAATGGGGCGTCAGCTTTAATTAATGACCCACAAAAGGGTTTGAACGCTTTAAGCGCTAAGGCTGACGAAAATAGTGCAACTATCCAAAGTACAAAGGGCGATGTATCAACATTACAACAGCGTGCTAACGGCTTTGATTTAACAGTTGGTAAGGTTGATAATTTAAGTTATGAAAATCGTAATTTATTGTTAGATTCAGGTTTTGAATCAGGTAAAGCTCATGGCTTAGGTACTCTATATGACAGCACT
This sequence comes from Periweissella fabaria, assembly GCF_918814575.1. GTDB lineage: Bacteria > Bacillota > Bacilli > Lactobacillales > Lactobacillaceae > Periweissella > Periweissella fabaria. The sequence goes on from NZ_CAKKNS010000001.1 coordinate 257,599, forward strand.
GAAGCGACTGCTAGCCACTATCCACAACCATCGGGTAAGTATGCAGTGGTAATGTCGGATAACAAAACAATGCCGGAGCAAGTATGGTTTTGGATTTTGGATAATCCCATCACAATAAAAGCTGGTCAACGGTTCACGATTAGCTATGATTATGCAGTAGCTGGTGACGCCCCACGAGCAAGTGATTACTGGTTTGATGAAAAAGGGAATCCACATGAAATGATGGCTCATACTGTTCATGATATGAGTAATCAGATGTCATGGAAACGCGTTAGTTTCAGTCAAACATTACCTACTGACATTACAATCAGCAAGTTACGTTTTGGTTTTCAACATGACAAACCAAGCATTGGCTGGAAAACAGTAGACAACATCAAAATTGAATTAGGAGCAACAGCCACACCGCACAGTTATGCCCCAGAAGATACAGCCAGTGCATTAGCCTCAATCCAAGTTAAAACGGACTCAATTACAAACTTTGTTAAAGATGCAAGCGGCAATTTATCAAGTGAGTTCATAAGTGCATTACTTAAAACCAGCTTGATGAAAGGTGTTGACGGTGGAAGCTCTCTTATGAGCCAAACCGCTAACTCATTCAACCAAGCTATTCAAGATAATAATAAGAAGGTCATCAGCTTCATAAACCTTGATAATAGTGGTGCACAGATTAAAGGTAAATTATTAACTCTTGACGGTGATACAAATGTAACTGGTGACTTTTACGCAAAAGGTGGTAATTTTAAAAATCTTAATGCATCTAATTTCACAACTGGAACACTTGATGCTTCAAAAGTAAGAGTAGCTAATATTGATGCAGGAAACATTACTGCCGGGGCAATAAACGGTGTTAGTCTGAAAATTGATTTAACAACCGGTTCGGTTAATTTTGCAAGGGGACGGATTAAATCAAATTCGGAAAATGTTGATATCAACATTGATGAGGGCTATATATCTGTCAAAAATTATGCAGCCCGTGCAACGTTGCGAGATGGTGGTTTGTATCTCACGCAGCCTAATATTTTTGACACGAGTAATAATCCATATTTCAGTTTAACTAATAATGGTTCAGGATTAACATATCAAGGTGCTCAGCTGAAGGGTAGCCAATACATTGTTGTAACAACAAATGATAATTCTAGCAACATTTTCGATGTTAACTTAGGTCAAGAAACTTTCGTCGGCATAGCAGGTGGGAGAGATGGCGATGATTGGAAACCAACTAAGATTGGTGGGGCTTCTCGGGGTGTCATTATTTCGGGTGGTAAAGAATACGGAGGCATCATGACTTCGAGTCCTTCAATTATAGTTGGTTCAAGTAGTTCGCAAGGTACCGGATCAGCATATAGCGGCACCCGCATCACTTTAAATGGCGAATATGTACAAATCCCGTCAGCGTATAATCAAACTAATTCTACACCAGCTAATTTGGCCGTAACATATACGGGAGCTCTAGTTCGGACAACATCAGCCACAAAATATAAAACGTCAATTCATCGTTCAGATAGTTCACACTTAGGGGACAAGCTTCTTAATGTACCGATGGCAACATGGTTCGATAAAGCAACCATTCGCCGGTTTAAAGAAGAAAACGAGGAACAAAGACCACGAGTTGAGTTTGGAATGATTGCGGAAGATTTAGCAGATGCTGGATTGGATTGGCTAGTAGTGCGTGACCCAACTGGTGAAATTGAAGGTATTAAATATGACCGGTTAGCGGTTGCTTTGATACCTGTTATTAAAAATTTAAAACAAGAAATAGAGGAATTGAAAAATGAACGAAGAAGTAATTAGTGGGTTAGCTATTCGATTAGCACAGTCTCAAGTAAATGAGGAACTAGCTAAAGCGGAAATTGCAGAATTGAAAAAACAAATCACAGAATTACAAAAAGAAAGCAAAGAGGATTAAAAAATGAACGTAACAATTAACCAAATCACACCAGTATTTACAGCAGACGGTACACTTGAATTACAAAGCATGTTATGCACGGTTTCAGGTGGTAAATATCCTGAAACGGTCAACAGTAGTATTGAATTAGGTAAAGATGAAGGCATTTCATTAACATCAACTAAACCAGAAGTTGAAAAAGCTGCAATCGCTAAGTTTAAAGCGAATGTGGACGCAATGTTAGCACCACAACCACAAGCTGATCAACAACCAGCTTAATAATTGATTAGTCAGTATACTTAAATGCCGAATGGGTGAAATGCCCGATTAAACATATAGAAAGGCTAAAGTATGGCTATATTTGAGAGAACTATAACGGATATTGGATTAATTTTTGGAGTCGTCGCGGGGTTGTATGCCTTGTGGCGATTTTTATTTAAAGCGAGTTTTAACGACATGTTCAATGCAGTAATTGACCAAGTGACTGAACGCATTATGTCTAAAGTGGATAAACTTACGGATCGATTAGAACGATTAACTAGCCGAATTGACGTGCTAGGAAGCGTAACTACTAGAGTTGATGAGCTTTAAAGTGATACTACTGAACTTAAAACAACAATCGCTGTACACGAAGAAAGACTTAACAAATTGGAGGACAAATAACATGGAACAATCAATCACACAATTAATTGAAGCAATCGGTACAATCATTATCACGGCCTTAGGTGGGTTTGTAACTGCCAAATTAAAAGAGTATGCAACAACTTCAAGCCAACAAAAAATAATTGCCACATTAGCGACTTTAGCCAATGCAGCAGTTGTTTCGGTTGAGAAGTCAGGCATTCTCAATAATTTAACTTCTCGGCAAAAACATCAAGCTGCCATTAATGAGGTTCAAACTCAACTTGCTAAAGCTGGTTTGAAGTCAGCCGATGAAACATTAATCGCCAATGAAATTGAACGTGCATACAGCCAACAAGTTGACCAACTTCATACCGTGTATGCTAAACAAGCTGAAGTGGCAGTTGCTGAAAATCAAGCACAAGTAGCTAATTCAGCCGCTCAAGAATTGGCAACTTTAAAAGAACAATCAGCTAATATCCTAGCTAAAATTGATGAAAAGCAACAAGCGATTGACGCAATTAATGCGCTTGCTCCAGTTAAGGAGGACTAAAAAATGGCACAAATTAAAGCATATGGCACTGACCAAGCTCGTTGGCAAGGTCCCAATGGTAAACGTGGCTACGGCCGTGATGGATTCGCTATTCTACAAATTGGGGGTTATAGTCCATCTACTGGTATCTATAACCAAGCGACCTATCCAACTCAACTAACAGCAATGGCTGACTTACGACTTCATACCTATATTTGGTTTGAAGTGGGTGGTGATGCTAACAAAGCCAAGCTGGTGTTGGATTATTTCTTGCCACGAATTAAAACGCCTAAAGGCTCAATCGTAGCCATTGATTACGAACAGGGTGCTAGTGGAAATATAACTGATAATACGAATGCCATTCTTTATGCGATGGATCGCATTGCACAAGCTGGCTACACGCCAATGTTATACACTGGTAAACCATACATCTATGCCCACGTTGATGTTGCTCGTTTCTTGAGTAAATACCCTAGTCATTTGTGGTTAGCAGCTTATCCAGATTACCAAGTTCGTAGTGAACCATTATTTGATTACTTCCCTAGCATGGCAGGGATTGGTATGTGGCAATTCACTAGCACATACGTGTTAGGTGGCCTTGACGGTAACGTTGATTTAACAGGTATCACAATGAACGGTTATATGAATAAGCCTGATGTCATTACTGTTGATGGTTATGCAGGACAAGCAACGATTAAAGCGATGCAACGTGTATTAGGTACAACGCAAGATGGTGTAATTAGTGGGCAATCTAAGTATTCAGCTCAATTTGCACCTAACTTTATGAACATTCAGGTAGCAAGTGGTGGATCACAAATGATTTACAATTTACAACAAGTATTAGGTGTTCAAGCTGACGGTTACTTTGGACCAGCTACAATTTCAGCACTTCAAGCACGTTTACATGTTTATCCTGATGGATATGCAGGACAAGCGACTGTTAAGCAAATTCAATCTAATTTGAATCGGGGGCATATTATTATTGATTAATGTATATACAAAAGTTGGCTGTCCCGCTTGCAAAATGACTGAACGTTGGCTTACTGAACACGGCTTTGGTTATGAAGAATTAAATACAACTGAAAGAACTGAATTGCTTAATGACCTTAAGTTACAAGGATATTCAGGATTGCCAGTCGTGGTGACGGCTAATAATTCATGGCAAGGGTTCAGACCAGATTATTTGTCAAAATATTTAAAATGAGCTATACTAACTGCATTCTCTCGAATAGTTAAGAATAATAATATAGCCAGAAAAGACCTAGCCTTAATTGGTTAGGTCTTTTTTGTTTGTTTAAATTATTGCAATTTAGCTATAATAGTGTATTATTAATAATATCCAATTTGTACCTTTTTTGTCACACATATATATGAATTAATTTGTCAGAGAAGTCCCTTCCATGTAAATGGTTGGGATTTTTTTGTTATCAAACTAAACAATTGCAATATTACTATAATAGTTTTAATATTAAGATATTCTCTATTGGTGTAAATGCTAGTGACTAATCTAAACTAGAAAAGGCCTAGGCTTAATTGGTTAGGTCTTTTTTATTTGTTTACTTCTCAAAATTAAAAACTTATAATGCAAAAATCACTTTAATTTTATCCGAAGCTATATTATTAATTAAAGTTATTAAAATTATGGTAAGGCTACTTGATATTTATTTTATCTAGTTTTATTTTTAAGTTATCCTATTTTTGAAGTGTAACTACTTATACTTAGTAAAAGATCTAGCCTTAATTAGTTAGGTCTTTTATTTTTTTGAATTAAATACTTGCAATATTATTCTAATTTAAGTATTATATAAATAATCCTTTAGAGCTTATTAAATTGAATAAATTAAATACCGAAAAAGCCCCCTGACCTTAACTGGACAGGGGGCTTTTTCGGTATTTAGATTCTCGCAATTTAAATTATAATAGTTTATATCCTAATGACATCCAATTTGTACCTTTATTTTATATAAAAATATACGAATTAATTATCAGAGAAGTTTCTTCCGTTAATGGTTGATATTTTTTGAGTGTAAACTAAATACTTGCAATTAAATTTTTATAGTTTTATTATTAAAAATGTCCAAATGTACCTTTTTTCATTTTTTTAATGCTTGATACTAATTTTAAACCACATAACAGAAAAGTCCTTAGCTTTAATTGGTTGGGGATTTTTTTGTTGTGAGTAAGTCATATCCTTAGTGGCAAATTTGAATACTAGATAACTTGACCAAGTATTTAAAATAATTTATACTTACTTGGTCTCTGAAAATACTTTGACGATAACAGATATCAGAAAAATCCTTGACTTTAATTGTTTAAGGATTTTTTTGTCTATTTAAAACTAGAACACTTGTAATTATATAATAATTGAGTTATGATTAATTTGTTCTTTTAGCACTCTCAGATATTTTAATTTTATAAATTAAAATAATAAAAAACCTAGCAAATTCCTTGCTAGGTTTTTTATTTGGACACAAATATTTTTAAGTATAAGTACAACCATATTATAATATGATTGTACTAAATAAATAACAAAGGAGTAGCATGTAATGCTTATTATTTTAGCCGGATTATTAGCTGGTGTAGTATCAGGATTTTTTAAATTAGGATGGGAGATTCTTTTGCCACCTAGGAATGAAGCTAGAAACGAGACAAATCCACCTCAACGTATGTTACAACAGGTGGGACTTTCAAAAGAATTTACACACAAATATTATGAGTATTCTGGTGAAAAAGTACAATATGTATCATTAATTATGCATTTTGGATTTTCTATAACTTTTAGTTTATTGTACGTTTGGCTTATTACTTTATTTCCTGTTATTGGTATTTGGCAGGGGACAATTTATGGAATATTCATTTGGGTATTATTTCATTTGATTATTATGCCAATTACGCACACTGTACCTAGTATCAGTAAACAACCATTTGAGGAACATTTTTCTGAATTTTTAGGACATGTATTTTGGGGTTATATTATAAATATATGTTATGTATATGTAATGCTTAAATAATTTTTAATTTCAAGCAAAATGTTTGAATTTCTAAGTTGTTTAATAATATAATTTTTATGTATTAATTAAATATATGGGGGAGTTATTATGGCTTTAAACTGGACAATCATTGGAACAGGCGCTATAGCTAATGAAATGGCAACTGTATTTAATAAAAATCATGCCAATATTTACGGTGTTTTTAGTAGAAATAAAGAAAAGGTAGAAGACTTTGCAAATAAATATCTCATAGATAAAAGATTCAATGATTTAGAAGATGTTTTTTTAGATAAAAATGTAGATGCTGTATATATTGCAACACCACATAATACACACTTTGATATCGCTAAACAGGCTTTAATTAATGGAAAACATGTTTTTATGGAAAAAGCAATAACATTAAATAAAACTGATTTGGATATCCTAGAAACATTAGCATCTGAAAAAAATTTAATTTTAATGGAAGCAATGACTATAGTTCATATGCCTTTAATGAAAGAATTGAAGAAGATGATTTCTCAAGGTAAGTTGGGAGATATAAAGAACATCTCTGTAACGCATGGTAGTTTTAAACCATATGATGAAAAAAATAGGTTCTTCAATCCTGATTTAGGTGGTGGAGTATTACTTGATATGGGGGTATATGGTGTTACTGGTGCAATGTACTTTATGAATAAGTATCCTGATGATATACATTCGTTTGTAGACTTTGCACCAACAACTGTTGATGAACAATCTGTAACTATTTTACATAATTCAAATGGTGAAATGGCTACTGTCTCTGTTTCATTACAAGCTAAGCAACCTAAAGCCTTAACCATTTCAGGAACTAAAGGTTATTTTAGAATTCATGACTATCCTCGTGCAGATTCAGGTGTATGGTATCATACAGAAACTGGTAAAACAGAAGAATTGAAGTTAGGTAAAACAGAAGATGCTTTATTTTATGAAATTTTAGATTTTGAGGAAGTTGTAAAGCAACCAAGTAAATTAAATATTTATAAACAGATCACAGATGATGTTTTTAAAATATTTGAAGAGATGAAAAAAGATTGGTCTAAGCAAATCTCAAAATAAGTAATATATAAAAAGGAAGTAAACATATTGTGTTTACTTCCTTTTTATATATTATTTAGAAACAATTATAACTGTTAGTCATGTATTGTTTCTTGTAATTTATCTCCAGCATCATCAATTTTTTGGCTGTGAAAATTGTACCACCTATAAAAATTCCAGAGATAACTAAAGTTAAAGCAGCAACTAATTTAAAGATAGCTTTTAATATAATTAAACATAAAAATCCTTACCTTAATTGTTGAAACGACTAACAAAAAATGAAACAACAACAACAACAATAACTGCACCGATAATTGATGGAATCAAAGCCATATCTGCTAAATGAGGCCCCCAGTTACCAAGAATAGCTTGGCCAACGTATGAACCAACAAGACCTGCGACAATATTAGCAATCCAGCCCATTGATGTGCCTTTGCTAGTAATAGCACCGGCAATAGCTCCAATAACTGCACCAATAATTAAAACCCATAAAATATGCATAAAAAATCTCCCTTAGAATATAATATGTTAATAATTAGTTATTAACATATTATATTCTAAACTTTAAACTAATAAGTTTCAAATGTTTAGATTATTTGCTGCTGCATTTTATTTTGTGTTCTTTATATTTTATGATCTGTAAATCAGTGATAATCAAGATATGTTTATTATAGAGTTTATGTATATAAATTTGACTAGATATCTAAAATAAGTTAAAATGATAACATCCTAAGCGGAGTTAGACATGAGAAAAAGACCTAACTTAATTTGTTAGGTCTTTTTTGTTGTGTATTACTTTTTGTTTTTGGGGAAAATTTGGGGACATGGGGACTAAAACGAATACTTTTATATTAGTTTTTATTTTTCAAAATGCCTATATATAGCCATTTATACATGATTAATTCTCGTTTGAAAATTTGTGCCGAACTTCACTTTAGGACCAGATTTTATTAAACGCACCCGTGAAATCACGACCAAACCAATTGAAGTTCATTTAATGATTGAACAACCCGAGCACTTTATTAATCTTTTCCGGCAAACGGGTGCTGATCGGCTAACAATTCATGCTGAAGCAACGACGAACTTGCAAGGTACTTTAGCGAGCATTCAAGCAGCCGGGATGAAAGCTGGTGTGGCTTTAAATCCAGCTACGCCACTAGAAGTCCTTGATTACGTCTATGATGTAGTTGATTATATCGTTATTATGACCGTCAATCCTGGTTTTGCAGGGCAAGCCTTTATCCCGGCCATGTATGGCAAAATTGCCAAGTTGAGTATGCTGTTGCATGAACGCGATTTAAATATCCCAATCGAAGTCGATGGTAGTATGGGGGCCGCTACAATTCCCAAGTGCAAAGTTGCCGGGGCTCGTTACTTTATCGGCGGAACAAGTTCCGTGTATCATCCGGGTAAAACGTTAACAGAGAATGTTAATGGAACGCAAATGTTAATTAACGGCAATAACTAAAGTTAAAGCTAGACTATAATTAACCAAAAAAAAAGCAGCCACCCATCCCGGTGTAGCTGCTTTTTTGTGTGCGTTAGAGTCAAATATCAACATCATTGGCCCGCAATTTTGAGATACGGGGTCCCATGGGCAAGGGCTTTAATGCCATCTGCATCAGTCACCACTAGATCATTACCATGGTTAGTGACGTTAAAGGTCATATGCGCATTATCAATGTTTAATTTAACCTGTTTGCCGTTCAAAACATATGTACCCGTTTCACCAGTTTTGGCCCCATTTTGTAAGGCAGTAACGTGATGGCCGTTGAATTCCAAGGTTTCAGTTGAGCGGGTACCAATTAGATTTAAGTGACCTTTATAGGACCCATCAAGGGTGGAGGAACCACATCCCGCTAATAATAAGCCACTAGTAGCGGCCAGTGGTATCAATAGTAATTTTTTTAGCATGCGCGTCCCCCTGACAAACCTAAACTGCTAATACTTTCTACGCTAAGTATAACCTAAGTTCAGTAATAACCGTCAGTGATATGCCTGATAAATATTATTGATTGATAGTAAAAAACTACTGATAAAATATTCTAATTGTAATAGTACTCACAGTACAAAGACCTCAAAGTCAAAACCCCGTCAGCAGGGGGTGAGTTGGAAGATTTATTTTTTATTAACAATTTTCCTCAATCCAAAACGTAATGATACTTGTATGGAACAAAGACAGATATTATAAGTGTTTTGGATAATTAATTTTGCCGTGGTTTCTGCCAAAGTTTATCCGCTACCGAAACTTTTTAATTAAAAGTTGTTGACAATTAATTAACTGCTGATTAGAATGTGGTTAATTTAAATCGTCCAAATTAAACCGATGAGATGGAGATCAAACCAATTGTGCACGCACAGGGAGTCCGGGGTACTGAGAGCCGGGCCGAACGCAGATTGGCAAATGGACCATTGAGGGTCTGCTGAAAGCCTAGCGAGTAAGTCAGAACGTACGACACGCGTCAGTTGTCAGGTCTGTGTTAGCAGACTGTGGAGAGTAGTTATCGAAGGGTAACTGAAAACAGGTGGCACCGCGGGAAACCGTCCTGATTTTTGTGTATGCAAATTTCTGGGCGGTTTTTTTGCGTACAAAACCACATTAAGAATCCACGAGGAAATGATTATGACAAACGATCCACGTTACTTTGGCCAATACGGTGGCCAGTTTATTCCCGAATTATTGATGCCAGCAGTGAATGAAGTTGCCACGGCTTTTCACCATTATCGTGAAGATCCCGCCTTTCAAGCGGAACTCAAAGACTTATTTATCAATTATGCCAATCGGCCATCGTTACTGTACCATGCCAAGAATATGTCTGCTGACTTAGGGGGAGCACAAATTTATTTAAAGCGTGAGGATCTAAATCATACCGGAGCCCACAAAATTAATAATGTTTTAGGGCAAGCGTTAGTTGCTAAAAAAATGGGTAAAAAACGTTTAATTGCTGAAACTGGGGCTGGTCAACATGGGGTCGCCACCGCAACTGCTGCTGCTTTATTTGGTTTAGAATGTGAAATTTTTATGGGTAAAGAAGATACTGACCGCCAAGCGTTAAATGTTTATCGGATGAAAATGTTGGGTGCCAAGGTTAATGCCGTCACTACTGGTACCCAAGTATTAAAAGATGCGGTCAATGCAACATTTCAAGATTGGACTAAACGCATTGACGATACCTTTTACGTTTTGGGTTCAGCCGTTGGACCATATCCATTCCCGGAAATGGTTAAATATTTCCAGTCAGTTATTAGCCAAGAAGCCCGCGAACAATTCTTGTACCAAACGGGGCGCTTACCCGATGCCGTCTTAGCATGTGTTGGGGGTGGGTCAAATGCGATTGGTTCATTTGCCAACTTTATCGATGATGCCGCCGTGCAATTAATTGGTGTTGAAGCCGCTGGTAAAGGGGTTGATACGAACCAAACGGCCGCTACGATGACACGTGGGAGTGTCGGTATCTTCCATGGGATGAAATCGCAATTCTTACAATCTAGTGATGGTCAAATTGACCCAGTTTACAGTATCTCAGCCGGACTTGATTATCCGGGGATTGGTCCAGAACATGCCTACTTACGGGATATTAAACGAGCACAATATGTGCCAATCACTGATGATGAAGCGGTTGCCGCTTTTGATTATATTGCAAAACAAGAGGGAATAATTGCCGCAATTGAAAGTTCGCATGCTGTCGCTTACGCAATGAAATTAGCACCAACAATGCGGCCTGACCAACAAATTATGGTGACACTAAGTGGTCGGGGAGATAAAGATGTCGCTGCAATTGCGCGTTATAAAGGAGTTGACTTACATGAGTAAAATTCAAGATGCATTAAAAACCTTATCTTTACGTCAAAATTTAACAACAAGCCAAGCTGAGGACGTGATGAATGAAATTATGGCTGGCCAAGCATCAGATATTGAAATTGCTGCTTATTTAATGGGCTTAGCAGTTAAAAACGAATCTATTCCTGAGATTGTTGGTTAGGCCCAAGCAATGATCGCTCATAGTGTTGAAATTCCAGCGGAGTTAGCGGCAATGGATATTGTGGGGACTGGTGGTGATATGGCGAATACATTTAACATTTCGACGACCGCTAGTTTTATTGTTGCCGCTGCGGGTGTGCCGGTTGTTAAGCACGGTAATCGGGCTGCGAGTTCTAAATCTGGTACAGCCGATGCCTTGGAAAGTTTGGGTATCAATATTAATTTGAATCCCAAAGCAGCCACCGCAGTATTAAAAGCGACGGGGCAAACTTTCTTATTTGCCCGCACGTATCATCCAGCTATGAAATACGTGGCTCAAGTCCGTCATAGTTTGGGGTTACGAACGGTCTTTAATGTTTTAGGCCCGTTAACAAATCCGACTCGCCCACAAAGCATGCTAATGGGGGTATATTCCAAACATTTATTAGTCCCACTAGCACATGTGTTAGCGCAACTAGGTGTTAAAAATGCAATCTTGGTTACTGGTCAAGATGGGCTCGATGAAGTAACGCTGACTACTAAAACCGACTTAGTTATTTTACGAGATTATCAGATTACGACAATGGTCTTTGATCCAGCGGAGTATGGTTTTAATTACTGCCAACTTGCCGATTTACGGGGTGGTGAACCACGTGATAATGCAGCGAGTACGCAAGCCATTTTAGCAGGGGAACTACCTGGTCCCAAGACTGATATTGTGATTTTAAATGCCGCAATGGTGCTATATGCTGCCGCCCAAGTTCCCGACATTCAAGCTGGAATTGATCGTGCGCAAACCATCCTTACTAGTGGCTTGGCCTTAGCACAACTAACCAAGCTCCAAGCTGCTACGATGGAGGTTCGCCAATGATTTTAGATGATCTAGTTGCCACAACACGTCAACATATGGTGGCACGCCAAGCCCAAGTATCACTCGCTGATTTACAAGCGCAAATTGCAGCACAACCCGTCCGGCGTTCATTTGATGTTGCGCAATTGATGAGACAACCAATGACAGTGATTGCTGAAATTAAACAAGCGTCACCATCCAAAGGGCAAATTGTGGCGCCCACAGCGTTTGATTACCAACAAATTGCCCGTGATTATACAGCCGCCAAAGTCGACATGATTAGTGTTTTGACGGAAGAAGAGTACTTTAAAGGGTCCTTAGCGATTTTAACGGCAGTTGCCCAAACAACCCCGTTACCAATTTTACGTAAGGACTTTACCATTGATCCTTATATGATTTATGAAGCAAAGGCTGCCGGTGCAAGTGCCATTTTACTAATTGTGGCAATTTTAACGGACGCGCAACTTACCCAATACTTGGCATTAGCTACTGAACTAGGGCTAGCAGCAATCGTTGAAGCTCATGATAGTGCAGAAGTTGAACGTGCTGTCATGGCGGGGGCGCAAATTATTGGTGTTAATAATCGCAATCTCAAAGATTTTACGGTTGATTTTGCGAATACTCAACGTCTTCGGACAAGCATTCCTGCAGAGATTGCGGTCATTTCCGAATCCGGGATTAAAACTCGAGCGGATGTTGCCCAACTCGAACAAGCCGGAGTTAATGGGATTTTAGTTGGGGAAACGTTCATGCGAGCCCCTAATAAACAAGCAATGATTAATGAATTACGCGGGTTCAAATATGACCAAAATTAAACTGTGTGGTAATTTTCGCCTCCAAGATATTGACTACTTGAATCAAGTACAACCTGATTTTGCCGGCCTTATTTTAGCGCCTGGTCATCGCCGTAGTGTCAGTCGAACCTTAGCGCAAACGATGCGGTCACAGTTAGCTGATAATATTCCGTTAGTCGGCGTGTTTATGAACCAAAGTCTCCGTGAAATTCTGAGTTATCAAGATATTATCCAATATGTTCAACTCCATGGCCAAGAAGACGAAGCCCTTGTTGCCGCTATCCAGGCCCATGGGTTACCAGTGATAAAAGTGATGACACCCGACCAACAAGTTAGCACACACGCCGCTTATCGCTTAATTGATGCGGGCGCCGGGGATGGGCAGGTATTTGATTGGCAACAAGTTGTCGCTAGTACGACACCAACAATGTTAGCGGGGGGCTTGAATATTAGTAATCTTGAGCAGGCCATTCACCAAGTGCAACCAGATGTAGTTGATATTTCATCAGGTAGTGAATTAGCCGGTATTAAAAACTTGGCCCAAATGCAGAAATTAGTCCAAAAAGTGAGGAATCAAACATGAAATCATTAACTGAAACGCTTCAAGAACCTGGTAAATTTATTGCTTTTACCGTCGTCGGTGATCCTGATTTAGACCACACGGTTGAATACGTCGTGGCAATGGCTCAAGCTGGTGCGGATGTTGTTGAGCTGGGGATTGCCTTTAGTGATCCGAGTGCTGATGGGCCGACAATTTTAAGTGCTGACCAACGGGCCTTAGACAACGGCGTGACAACCGCTAAAGTTTTTGCAACGGTCGCTCGGATTCGGCAACAGACCGATGTGCCATTAGTTTTTTTGACCTATACCAATATTGCCTTCAAATACGGGTACGAGCAATTTCTAGCCCAAATGCAAGCCCACGATGTTCAAGGACTTATTCTCCCCGATCTACCACTTGAAGAGCAGGCGGCCTTCTTACCATTAGCGCAACAATATGGGCGTGATTTTATCCAACTGGTTACAAGTAAATCAATCCATCGGTTACCAGATATTCTTAAACGAGCCTCTGGTTTTGTCTATGTCGTGTCATCATTAGGAATTACGGGTACCCGCCAGAAATTATCCAATGAAGCTAATCAGATTATTGGTGAGATTCGCAAATATAGTGATATTCCAGTGGGGGTTGGTTTTGGTATTAGTAGTGTTGAACATGCCCGTCAGTTTCCAACAGCTAATGCCATTATTGTGGGTTCCGCGATTGTTAAAATCATTGCCCAACACCCCTATGATGCCGGGCCATATTTAACAACGTTCATTACCGCAATGAAGGAGGCGCAGCATGCGTAAAGTTAAAAAATTAGATGCCGATACGCTCACGGTTGTTAGTGCCTATATGCGTTTACGGGGAACGAAGACCTTCTTGTTAGAGTCGAAAGGTAACCAAACGGCTAGTGCTAATTATTCAATCATTGCCGTTGATCCAGTCCATGAATTTCAAGCGACCGGGACTGCGATTTATATTGATGGTCAATTACAAGCATCGACCGATCCCTTACAAGCGTTACAAGCTTTAGTTGTCCAACAAGAAGAACCAATTCCCGGATTACCATTCCAAGGTGGTGCGATTGGCTATGTGGGATTTGATACGGTAGCGGTATATGAAGATTTAGGGGCACAACCGGTTAATGATTTAAACATGCCGGATATGCATTTGTTTGTGTATGAGACGTTTATTATCTTTGATAACCAAGCACAAACCCTAACCATAGTTGCGGATAATTGCTATTCAGGCCGGACCAATTTAGATGCGGTGATAACTAACATTATTGAGCAACTACATGCAGTCCAGCCGGCCGAAGATGTCCCAGTTAAGCTCCATGAATTACAACCTAAACCGAATATGAGTCCAGCACAATTTACCGGGATGGTTGAGCAAGCCCAAGCATTAATTACAGCGGGGGATATGTTTCAGATTGTGCCATCACAACGTTTTGAATTTGACTTTGTTGATGATCCATTTGATTTTTATCGGCAGTTACGGCGTTCCAATCCATCACCGTATATGTATTTTCTAGATTATGGTCCTTATCAGATTATAGGTGCTTCACCGGAAAGTCTCGTTACAGTCCGTGGGGATGTCGTTACAACTAATCCGATTGCTGGTACACGCAAACGTGGTCGTGATGCGGTTCATGATCAAGCTTTAGCTAAGGAGCTACAAACAGACGAAAAAGAATTAGCCGAACATCGGATGTTAGTTGATTTAGGTCGCAATGATATTGGCAAGATTAGTACGTATGGGTCAGTCAAAGTAACACGATTACTCGAATTAGAGAAATATCAATACGTGATGCACTTAGTGTCTGAGGTTCAAGGCCAATTAATCCCCAAGACCCCAGCAATTGAAGCACTAAAAGCAACTTTACCGGCTGGTACGGTTTCAGGGGCGCCCAAAGTACGTGCTTTACAACGTTTATATGAATTAGAACCCGTCAAACGTGGGGTCTATGCCGGGGCAGTGGGGTATCTCTCACAAGATAATCAGCTTGATTTTGCGATTGCAATTCGTACGATGATTGTCAAAGATGGTCAAGGCTATGTCCAAGCAGGTGCGGGGATTGTATATGACTCAATTGCGGCTAATGAATATCAAGAGACACTCAATAAAGCACGCGGTTTATTGAACGTGGGAGGGTTAAGATGATTTTACTTGTTGATAATTATGATTCGTTTACGTACAACCTCGCCCAAATGATTGGCCAACTAACCACGGTGCGTGTCATGCGTAATGACGACCCGCAATTAGTTGCGGTTGCTGCGACAGCGACGGGCATTGTGTTCTCACCTGGACCAGGGACCCCAGAGCAAGCCGGCCAAATGGAAGCCGTAATTAAGCAATTTGCATCGACAAAACCAATGCTAGGAATTTGTTTGGGGCACCAAGCTATGGCCGAAGTATTTGGTGGGCAAATTGTTTTAGCACCACATATTCGTCATGGGAAAGTCTCGACGATGACCACGCGAGCGGGAACTTTATTTACCGAAGGCGACTATGATATTATGCGCTACCACTCACTAATTATTGATCCACAACACTTACCAACGGATTTTATTGTTACCGGTCAAGCAGACGATGATGGTGAAATTATGGCCATGGAGCACCAGAATTTACCACTCTATGGACTACAATTTCATCCAGAATCAATTGGGACCCCGGCTGGCATGCAGATGTTAGAAAAATTTATTACGGTTACTGAAAAAAAGCAATTCATTTAATTTAATAGTTGACAGTCAAGATTAACTTAGATATTATGAGAGCACGATTAAATTATTAAACGAGGAATTATATTATGAAATTTACCAAAATCCAATTTAATAACTCATATTACTTCTATTTCTAATCTCATGATTGCATGTGCAGGGCACGTCAATCATGACGTGCCCGAAATAGAAGCAACTTCTATTGCAACGAATCGGGCGTAACTTTTAAGCGCTCGGTCTGGAATAGGGATAATCGGCTAATATTGATTTTTCTTAAACGAACCGACGCTAAAACTAGCGCAGCGGTTCGTTTTTTTTATACCTAAATTTACGAAATTAGTAAAATCAAGACAGGAGTAACACGATGAATCCACTAAAAACACCAACCTTAACCGGGACAATTCGACCGGCCAGCGATAAAAGCATGACGCACCGGGCCTTAATCCTAGGGGCACTTACTCTAGGTGAGACCACTATTTTAAATCCACTTGCATCAGATGATATTAACCAGACCATTCAGGCCCTTGAGCAATTGGGCATTACAATCACCCGTGATGATGAGCATGCTTGTATTAAAGTTCAAGGACTTGGGCGTCGCGGCATCCAAGCATACGTGGCTACTTTGGCCACCACGTTGGCGTTTGACTTTGGTAATTCTGGGACCACAACCCGGTTAATGATTGGCTTGTTAGCCGGGCTTAACATTCCCGCTCACATTACCGGGGATCGGAGTTTACAACGGCGGCCAATGGCACGGGTTGTCGATCCGTTAGTTAGGTTAGGGGCGCAAATAACGCTAACGGATGGGCACTTACCACTGACAATTAATCAAGGGATAACGGCCACCGTGATTGATACCGAACTCCAAGTTGGTTCTGCGCAAGTTAAAACCGCTTTATTACTAGCTGGTTTGGGGGCTGACATTCCCGTAACGGTTACCGATTCTTTCCAGACTCGCAATCATACTGAGCTTATGTTACAAGCGTTTGGGGTGCCAGTGACAACTAATGGTCCTCGAATTCATATATCAGCGCCAGTAACTTTACGGCCTCAATTAATTAATATTCCCGGCGATATTTCTTCAGCGGCGTTTTGGTTAGTGGCGGGGAGTATTATTCCCGCTAGTGAACTAACAGTGGCCCACGTCGGTGTAAACCCAACACGGACCGGTATCTTAGCTGTTTTAGACCGCATGCAGGCCCAAGTGACCTTAACGCACCAACACGTAGTTCATGGGGAAGCGGTTGCCGATATCAATATCCGCTATACCAGTAATTTAAAAGCCACCACGATTAGTGCTAACGAGATTCCCCAGTTAGTTGATGAACTACCGATTATTGCACTTCTCGCAACGCAAGCTACCGGGGTGACCTATATTACCGGTGCCCAAGAGTTACGCTTTAAAGAAAGCAATCGCTTACTAGCAGTTGGCCAGGTGCTCCAACAATTTGGGGCGAATATTCAAGTTAACGATGATGGCTTTACGATTAGCGGCCCAACATCGTTACAGGTGCCCGCCGGTGTCGTTGATGACTTTGGTGATCATCGCATTACGATGCTTAGTCTAATTGCCCACTTAATGACTGGAACACCACACCAGACGCCTGATGTTAGTAACGTAAATATCTCATACCCACACTTTATTGATGATTTGGAGGAATTATTAAATGACTAAAATAGCAATTGTTGGTCTTGGTGTGATGGGGGCAGCCCTCGCACGTCAACTCAAAGTAAGCCGTGAAATCAACATTACCGGGATTGATACAGACCAAGCAACCCTAGACCAAGCCCAAGCGGATGGGATTATCGATACGGCGAGTCGAACTTTAACAACGGCTATTGATACGCCGTTTGACCTAATTATCTTAGCAACGCCACCCCACATTATTATTGACCAGTTAAAAGCATTAGCCGCTTTCAAAATCACCACCTTAATTATGGATTTAGGTTCGTTGAAGACGGATATTATTAACGCCGCTCAGGATTTGCCCCATTTTGTCGGGGGGCATCCAATGGTCGGGACAGATCATGCCGGTTACACGTGGCATCGCAGCGTTTCATACTGTGATAAGACGTTTTTCCTTAGTGGTAAACCTAACGATATTGCGATGGTGCAACGCTTATTAGCACCATTGGAAGCGCAATTCCAAACGGTAACGCCACAACTCCATGATGCGCGGGTAACTTACACGAGTGACTTACCGCATATTCTAGCCGATGCGTTAGTCTTAACGGTGATGGAATTAGGGGATGCACCGAGCTTACAACCATTTGTCGGTGGTGGTTTCCGTGATACAACGCGAATTGCTCAAGCCAATCCAAGTATGTGGACGGATATTTACCACCATAATGCCACAGCTGTTAGTGACGCTATTCGGTTATTGCACGCTAAATTAACATACTTAGAAGGCTTAACACAGCAAGCAGAGACGACTGAATTAACAACAATCCTAGAAAAAATCAAGACCTTTAGGGGGGACTTATTATGAAAATTATTCTTGTCGGTTTTATGGGTGTGGGTAAAACCACCATTGGTAAGCAACTTGCGGCCCAGATGCACGAACCATTTATTGACTTAGATGCCCGCATTGCTGAACATATTGGCGAAACAACCGCCACTTTTTTCGCGCATGCTGGTGAAGAGCGTTTCCGAGCCGTTGAATTTACATTACTAGAAGAAATTCTCGACCAAGATGCCTTTATTTTGAGTACAGGCGGTGGGGTACTTGAACAAGCTGAATCACTTGAAATAATTCAGCATAGTGATGCGCAAGTAATTTGGCTTGATAGTACGTTTACGAATAACGTTAGTCGGCTTTTAGGGACCGATGCGGCTGATCGGCCATTACTACTGAACAATAATATCGTAGCGTTACAGGCCTTATGGCAACATCGCCGGGCCGCTTTTATCGCCGTTGCAACTGAACATATTGTGACTGACTTCAAGGATCACGACCAGATTACACAAGAAATCATGACTAAATTAACGCAGGATTCTGTCTTAGCGTTTGAACGCAGTCAAATCGATGCCCTTGATAATCAAATTTTGCAAGCATTAGCCCAGCGTATGGAGGTTGTCCAACGGATTGGCGAAATCAAAGCGCAACATCAATTACCAATTGTCCAGCCTAACCGGATGAACACAGCTAAAGATGATATTATTGCCCGCTTTGGCGATATCTTACCGCACAAGTTAATTGCTGAATACTTGCAGTTAGTGACTCGAGTTGCCATTGAACATCAACAAAGAATGGCCCAAATGGGCATTCGATAGGAGGACTAATGCAGAAAATCATTAATAATATCAAAGCGAATCCGTCCCGGCTGTTGATTCAAATTGCGATTTACCTCGGTTATTTTGTTCAAGGTTTTACGTTGATTATCTTAGCGCAAACCGTTCAACAATTAACGGGGCTATGGCATGCATCATTGGCGAGCGCCACGACGGTTGTATCAGCGATTGGATTTGGTAAGTTAGTGGCTTACCCACTTTTAGGTGAACTTGCTGACCACCTTAATCGAAAGTACTTATTACTCGGAGCGTTAGCAGCATACTTAATATTCTTTAGCCTATTACCACTGAGTCAGACGGTTGTGGTGGCCTTTGTGTTAACCGGGTTAGCAGGGGTGGCCAATGCGACGCTAGATTCAGTTGCATATCCGACTTTACTAGCAATCAATCATGGGAAATCCAATGGGAATGTTTTCATTAAAGCCATGATTTCCTTAGGTGAGGCTATTTTACCGCTTATTTTAGTCTTTCTTTTACACCGGCAATTATGGTTTGGTTGGGCCTTTTGGACAGCGGCAGTGGTCTTAATTGTGACGATCATTATCGCCATTACAATTGATAAACAAGTCTTGGCAACATTAACGCTTCCCAATACACGGCCACAACAAGTCACGACTAAAAAGTGGCATTGGGATTTATTGAATAGCTTATTTTTAGTCTATGGCTTCACTGCCATGTGGCTAATGATTCATTTCACTCAGTGGGTCACACGCTACTTCAAAACATTAGAAGATTTTTCAGTTGCACATTCCCAGTTACTATTGAGTGTGTACAGTATTGGTTCGTTAACGGGTGTCGGGGTAATTTTTGTTATTACTCAGCGAGTCTGGTTACAAGAAGCCACGTTATTATTAATAACTGCCGTGAGTGCGTTTGGTGGCTTGAGTCTAGTCTTAGTAAGCCACACGATGGTATTGGCTGGAATTGGTAGCTTTATTTTCGGAGCTGCGGCCGCTGGGGGTGCTTTACAACTAGGATTAAGTCAATTTATTGCCCACAATCCTGAATTTGCTGGTCGGGTAACCGGATGGTACTTCTTTTGTGGTGGGATTGCCATATTATTGATGCCCGCAATAACCGGTGCTTTTGCCGCCACCCATTTAGCGGTAGTAATGCGTAGTTTAATCATTATTGCCGTAATTAATATCGTGATTGTTAGTATTAATTTCGTTTACCAACGGCGTCACGGCCACGAAACTTTAGCACAATAGAATAGAAATGAGGATATATTATGAAATACATGACAGCTGGTGAAAGCCATGGTCCAGAAGAATTAGCCATTATTGAAGGTATTCCCGCAGGCTTAAAGCTTAGTAGTGCTGATATTAACTTTGAATTAGCGCGGCGCCAACATGGCTATGGTCGCGGAGAACGGCAAAAAATTGAAACCGATACGGTTAGTATTTTGTCAGGTGTTCGCCACCAAGTGACATTGGGATCACCAATTACACTAAATGTTCACAACAATGACCATAATAATTGGGCCGCAATTATGGCCCCCGATGAGCCAGCGACCCCGGAAAATTCCGTCCGTAAAGTCATGCGTCCTAGACCGGGACATGCTGATTTAGTGGGCGGGATAAAATACCGTCATCAAGCTGATTTACGCAATGTTTTGGAACGTTCATCGGCCTGGGAAACGGTCATGCGGGTTGCGGTGGGGGCCGTTGCCAAGAAATTACTAGCCGAAATTGGCGTTGATGTACATGGCTTTGTCCAACAGCTAGGACCAGTTAAAACGGACTTAGCGGCGTTAACCGAGTTTCCAGATTTAGCGGCGGTGCGGGCAGTTAGTGAAGCGTTACCAACTCGCTCATTGAGTGCAGCAACAGACCAACAGATGCAACAAGTCATTGACCAAGCTAAACAGCAACGCGATACGGTCGGTGGAATGGTGCAAGTCTTAGCAACGGGGATGCCCGCTGGGTTAGGTTCTTATGTAAGTGCCGATGAGAAGCTTGATGCTAAGATTGCCCGTGCTATTGTAGGCATTAATGCCTTTAAAGCGGTTGATTTTGGGGCCGCTTTTGACCATGTGGGCTTATACGGTAGTCAAGTAATGGATGAGATTTTATGGTCTGCTGACCGGGGCTTTTACCGGGCAACTGATAATATGGGGGGCTTTGAAGGTGGCATGACGACGGGGGAAATGATTGTCGTGCGTGGCGTTGTTAAGCCGATTCCAACGTTATACCAACCAATGCGGTCGGTTGATATTGATACACACCAAGAACACAAGGCAAGTATTGAACGGTCTGATACAACCGCGGTAACGGCGGCGGCTGTAATTGCCGAACATATGGTGGCAATTGAATTGGCCAAAGCTGTGTTGGCCAAGTTTGATAACGATAATATTGACCGTTTAAAGGAACAAGTTGCCGCATACCGACGTGAAGTACAAGCCTTTTAGGAGAGTGATAGATGCAAAAATATGGTTTAATCGGGGATCCAATTGCTCATTCAAAATCACCGCAAATTCAAAATGCGGCCTTACAAGCATGTCAAATCAATGGCCAATACACCTTACTTAACACGCCAGGTGAAGCAATTACCACGATTGTTGAACGGCTTCGAGCGGATAATATTGCTGGCTTTAATGTCACGACACCTTTTAAGCAAGCGATTATCCCATTTGTGGATAGTTTAGATGTTTCGGCTGCTCAGATTGAAGCGGTCAATACCGTTAAAAATATCAACGGGCAGTGGGTTGGCTACTCAACAGACGGGGCCGGTTTTTGGCAAAGTATTCCCGGTGATATTACGGGCTTAAACATCGCCTTAATTGGCGCAGGTGGTGCAGCTAAAGCCATCATTAGTGCGTGCCCCAGTGATGTTAATTTAACGGTTTTTAATCAATTAAGTCCACGCTTTACTAGTCATCAAGTTGAGTTACAACGGCTTTTTGCGTGTGAACTACAACCATTAACAGCCCTCGAGCCGGTATTACCAACGGTTGATATCTTAATCAATGCTACGAGTGTTGGCTTAACCGATGACCAAAGTATTTTAACACTAGCCGAAGTAGGGCAGTTACCGCCCCATGCATTGGTCATTGATTTAATCTATCGTCAAGCCCAGACTACCTTGATGCAAGCAGCGGTTCAAACTGGTCATGGTGTCATGGGCGGCTTACCAATGTTAAGTCATCAAGGGGCGTTAAGTTTTACAATCTGGCATGACCAACCGGCACCGTTAACCGTAATGGTGGCTGCTTTGACCAACGATGGCGTTTAATAACTAAAAAGCGACTAACTCGAAATTCGAGCTAGTCGCTTTTTTCAATTTTTAAAGCAATAATACGCTGGACTAATGAATACTTGCAGCCATTTTAATAGCTGTTTCAGGATCATGAGCCGTAAGGGTAAAGACGATGTTACCATCTTGCCACTTAATTACTTGATCACGCATACGTGGCGTAATTGTACTGTTAAATGAGATTTGCCCGACACTCTTAGGAGCTGGTAGGTAGTATTGATCTAACAAGTCAAGCGTTTGGTGGGCTAGTGGATCTGGTTTTTGGTCAGCTAATGAATTAGCTTTAACCCCAAGTGACCAGTTACCTTCATTCCAGTAGAGGTTACTGTGGCCAGCACCTTGATCATAAAAGGCCGTAATCCCAGATTTTAAGCCGGTAACGGGCATGCCCCTAAAGGTATCTTCAGCAACAATATAGCTAATTTGTTGTTTAGCTTCATTGGCTGAGTTAAATGTTTGTTTTTGTAAGACGGCATATGGGTTTTGTTTATTAACTATCGGACTATTAAAAGCGAGTGGTGTGTCACCAACCGTATAATTAATCGTGTAATTATTGTGATTACCGGTATACGCAATATTAAGATTTTGACTACCTTGGCCTAAACCAGTTACTTGTGGTAAGGCCACTTGACCTAGTTGAGCTTGTAAATCATTATTTAAAACTTTAATACGATTACGTTGTGTCAGTGGTTGGGCTGTAATCAGACGGTTAAGCGCTTCTTTTGCAGCTGGGCTATTTTGGAGGGTTGAGTTGTCATTACCGACCGTAGCAATTGGACTGCCTTCATTAGAGTGATCAAAATCACTATCCTTGTAGCTTGCAGCAGTACTACTCGAAGTAGATACGCTGCTTGATTTAGCTGCGTTATTTGAACTAGTTTGCCCACAAGCTGCTAAAGTTGCAGCGATAAGAGCGACGGGAAGTACCAAGCTTAGTTGCTTAAAATGTAACATAAGTAAATCCTTTCAAAGCCTAAAATACATTAAATGAACATGGATATTAATGTATTTATTAATGTTTTTTAATAGAAGTATATGGTATCCGAGATATGTTCTTAAGTCAATATTGAGTATCATTTTTTCATTGATTATCGATGTAATTAGCAATTACATTTTCATTCATTGAACCAATGCTCTCAACAAGTGTAGTTACTGAAATTTTAAGTGGGACACTGACTAGTAAGTGCATATGGTTATCTTACCCAACTTCTATATGTAAAAGATTTTTTACCAAATATAGCTAAAAAATCTCCCTAAAGTGGTTTACCACTTTAGGGAGATTTAACGATAAGGATATTTTACTTCTATTATATTGTTGCGGTATGTGCGGTAATTTTACTCTTACCTAGTAAGACGGAACTAGTGACGACTGAAAGGGAACTAAAGGCCATCGCTAGCCCAGCGATTTCAGGACTTAAAGTTAAGCCTAACCCGTAGAATAAACCGGCTGCAACTGGAATTCCGAGGACGTTGTAGATGAAGGCCCAGAATAAGTTGAGCTTAATCCGGTTAAAAGTCTTCTTACTCAAAGCTAACGCCGTATCAACGTCACGTAAGTCGTTTTTGATTAAGACAATTCCACCCGAATCAATCGCGATATCAGTTCCCGAACCCATCGCAATGCCAACATTGGCGGTTGTTAAAGCCGGAGCATCATTAATTCCATCACCAACAAAGGCAACGGCACCACTGTGTTGCAAGTGCTTGATGTGGTCAGCTTTGTCAGCTGGTAAGACATCGGCAATAACTTCATCGATACCGACTTGCTTAGCAATTGATTCGGCCACCCGTTGGTTATCACCAGTGAGCATAACGGTTTTGAGACCCCGAGCATGGAGGGCCGCCATGGCTTCTTTGGAAGTTGCTTTGGGGGCATCTTGAATGGCAATCAAACCAATCACTTGATTATCAAGCCCTACAAAGACGACGGTTTTGGCTTCATTTTGTAACTTAAGCATGTTGGTTTTTAAATCAGCGCTAATTTCGACGTCTTCAAGAAGTTTGTCGTTCCCAACAAAGGCTTTTTGACCGTTAACTTGGGCTTGCACACCTTTGCCTTCAATGGCTTTAAAAGCTTCCACCGGTGTAGCGGCAATGTTTTGAGCTTTCGCATACGTCATGATAGCAGCGGCAAGCGGGTGTTCAGATGATTCTTCTAGCCCAGCAGCAACAGGGATAATTTGGTGAATGTCACCAATTACATCGGTAACGGCTGGTTTCCCAACGGTAATGGTTCCTGTCTTATCAAAGACCACAGTCTTAACATCGTTAACGGCTTCGAGAACTTCACCGTTTTTAATTAAGATCCCCATCTTAGCACCACGACCAGTTCCAACCATTAAGGCCGTTGGCGTTGCAAGACCAAGGGCACATGGACAAGCAATTACCATGACCGAAACGGCAAAGATTAAGGCGTCGGCCACACTGGTACCAAGGAAGACATACCAGATGAGGAAGGTTGCAATAGCAATAATTAAGACGACTGGAACAAAAATATCAGATACTTTATCGGTTAAATTTTGAATAGGAGCATGACTATTTTGGGCCTTTTTAACTAATTCAACAATTTGGGCTAACATCGTGTCATTACCGACTTTTTCGGCCTTGAAGACAAATGTCCCGTTACTGTTGATCGTGGCACCAATAACTTTGTCACCAGCGGCTTTGCTGACCGGCATGCTTTCACCAGTGACCATTGATTCATCAATCGTTGAAGTTCCTTCGACAATCGTACCATCAACGGCAACTTTTTGGCCGGGTTTAACTCGAATTAAATCACCAGCGACGATATCCGCTAATGGAATCTTAACGAATTGACCGTCGCGTTGAACTTCGGCTTCTTTGGCTTGTAAATTAACGAGTTTTTCGATGGCATCAGAAGCGTTATCACGCATTTTTTCTTCGAGAACTTGGCCTAAGAGGACAAAGGTAATAACAAACGCCGCACTTTCAAAGAAGACAGCCTTATCAGTAAGCATCGCATAAATACTGTATATGTAGGCCGTGGCGGTACCAATGGCGACTAATGTATCCATGTTTGAGTGGTGCTTTTGGAAGGAGGCCCATGCACTAGTTACAAATGGGCGCGCAGAGATTAGCATTACGGCAGTCGTGAGGGCAACCATTGTCCAGTGACCACCAGGGAGCATGAAGTTGGTAAAGGGCATCAAAATCATTTCAATCAACATTGGTAGTGAGAGAATTAATGATACCCAGAAACGGGTCGTGATTTTCATTTTTTACCTCCGATTAATTGTCGTTTACTTGATAATGACTTTACCGTGGAACATGTCCATGCCACAAGCCCATGTGTATTCGCCAGGCTTACTTGTATCGATTTCAACGGCGACTTGCTTGTCTTGTGGAAGGGCTTGGTTAATCCCAAAGTCTGAAAAGACAACGTGGTCAAGACAGCTTGAGGCATCTTTACGGGTAAAGTGTAAGGTTGCGGGCACACCATGTTCGAGCACGACTTCCTCAGGTGAGTAACCACCTTTAACTTCAATATCGATGTCTTGGTGGTTGTTAGCAACGGTGGCTGTACCGGTAGCAACTTCATGTTTACCGAAAAACCACCAAATGATAAAGCCAATTAGCGCTAGGCCAGCGATGAGAACAATAATTTTAGTCATGATAATGACCTCCGTTTAAAAGTAGATAGTAGTTAACAACATTTATTACAAGTGTCATCAGGTAGACAATGACAGTGAATCTCAGTTGGCGCATTTGGGGCTTTAACTGTTAGGGCTGCTTGCATGCTAGTGATGTCTGCTTGACTCAATGTCGTTTCCTTAATGAGCTTGAGGAGGAGAGGACCTTTCTCCATATCACAGATCTGATTGAATAGATCACTAGTAATCTGTTGCACAGCTGGACCTTCATCAATGAGGGGCGTGTAGATAAAGCGTCGGCCTTCTTTTGTTGTGCTTAAGTAGTTCTTACTAACGAGCCGGTGTAAGAGGGTCTTGACGGTTGATTCAGACCAATCTTTTTTGAGTTGAATCAAGTGAATGATGTCAGTGCTACTGGCTTGACCTTTAGTCCAGACAATTCGCATCAATTCCCATTCCGCACTCGTCATTTCGGTGCCGTTGACTTCCATAGATTCCATAGCAGCTATCTCCTTTCGCATATAATCCGCTTTCCACCATCTATTCTGCCACGTTCGTTTACATTTGTAAACACAAAAGAACTGGAGGACGGGAAGATGGGGGAGGATAGACTGATATATCAGGATTATTTTGGGAATTTACTATAAATAATGGCGATAAACATTTATAATTTTAATATATACATAAAATATGCTAATTAATATAGGTGAAAATAAATGAATAAAATTATAAAAGTTGTCGGGGCAGCGATTATACAAGATGGTAAATTATTCGTTGCAAAACGGTCAACAGGACGTTCACTAGGTGACCTTTGGGAATTTGCGGGCGGAAAAATTGAAAAAAATGAAACTGGCCCAGAAGCGCTCAAACGTGAAATTTTTGAAGAATTTGGGGCGGAATGTGAGGTTGCTGAAGAATTTAAATCTGTGTATGAACACAGTTATGATTTTGGAACTGTGGTACTAGAAGTTTTTTATGCAAAATTAACATCACCGATAACTAAGATGATTGAACATGACGAAACTCGTTGGGTTGATGAAATTGAGGTTCAAGAATTAGCTTGGGTCCCAACCGATATTCCCGCTATGCAAGACCTCGTTAAGAAAGGTTTTAAGGCGGATGAATAATCGTTCAGATGAATTACTTGAGGCAGCAAAATATGCTTTTATTGATCAAAGAACTGAACAAAATATTCAAGTACAACTTCAACCGCAATTATTAACGAATCAGGCTGATACTTCGGTGCTGGATTATTTAATTGAAGAGATGAAAACCTCTAAATCATTTACTTTTGCGGTTGCGTTTGTTACCGAAAGTGGCTTAATTGATTTAAAAAGTACGCTTTTGGATATGGCTACACGAGGGATTAAAGGCCGTTTGATTACGTCAATTTATTTGAATTTCAATAATCCTAAGGTTTTTCGTGAGTTATTAAAAATTGAAAATTTAGAAGTTCGTTTAGCGGATGTAGATGGATTTCATACCAAAACCTATCTGTTTGAACATCAAGACTATCTGTCTATGATAATCGGTAGTTCAAACTTAACGCAAAATGCGCTTAAGAAGAATGTTGAATGGAATTTACGAGTTACCTCAATGCAACAAGGTGATATCGTTTATCAAGTAACCAATGGTTTGGAAAATATTTGGGAAAATGCGATTCCATTAACACAAAAATGGATTGATGATTATGCGAGTACTTATATTATGCCGCAATCAAATGCACATACCCATTTTAATTCAATAGCAAAGACGAATTTAAAGACGGTGCAACCTAACGCAATGCAAAAAAAGGCATTAGCTAAGTTATCAGCATTACGTAGTTCAGGAGCTAGTAAAGGTTTAGTAGTTGCAGCTACTGGGACGGGTAAAACTTATTTAGCGGCCCTTGATGTTAAACAGACTGGACCGAAAAGATTACTTTTTGTTGTTCATAGAGAGCAAATTTTAGTAAAAGCAATCGAAAGTTTTAAGTTAGTTCTCGGTGGTAGTGAGCATGATTATGGAATCTTATCTGGTCATACCCAAGATAGTGATGCTAAGTATCTTTTTGCGACCATCAATATGGTTTCAAAGGATGGTTTTCTAAACCAAATTGCAGAAGATGCCTTTGACTACATTATTATTGATGAAGCGCACAGAATTGGGACAAGTCAAGATAAAACGTCAATGACAATGTATCAACGCTTTTTGAATCATTTTACCCCTCAATTTTTATTGGGTATGACTGCCACACCAGAGCGAACTGATGGCGCTGATATTTATCAATACTTTGATTATAATTTAGCGTATGAAATTTCATTACTCGATGCTTTAGGGGCAGATCTATTGGCACCATTTCACTACATTGGTGTCACAGACTATACGCTTGATGGCGAAGTAATGGAAGAAGGTAGTGTATTAACTAATCTGGCTACTGATGAACGAGTTACACATCTGTTGAAAAAGACGCATTATTATGGTTACTCTGGTGACACATTATATGGTTTGATTTTTGTTAGTCAGATTGAACAAGGTAAAGCTTTGGCAACTGCATTAACGAATCGTGGTGTGCCTGCAAAGTTTTTGAGCGGTAAAGATAGTATTGAAACGCGTAAAAAAGTTGTTTCTGAATTAGAAGAAAGCGAAATTCAATATATTATTACCGTTGATGTTTTTAATGAAGGAATCGATATTCCAAAGGTTAACCAAGTAGTAATGATGCGTCCAACTATTTCAAGTATTATCTTTTTACAGCAATTAGGGCGAGGGCTACGTAAAAGTGGTAATAAAGAGTACGTCACAGTGCTTGATTTTATTGGAAATTATCAAAATAACTTTATGATTCCTATGGCGTTTGATAAATCAAATACATCAGATAAAGAGAAACTCCGAAAAAATATTGTGGCACCAGTGATTAATGGTGTTTCAACGATAAATTTTGAAGAAATTGCGGCTAAAAGAATTTTGGAATCAATTAGAGCAGCCAAGCTAAACTCAGTTTCAATTTTTCGAGAAGCATATTTAAATGTTAAGCAAAAAATTGGTAATCGGGTACCATTCCTACTAGATATTCTTTCGTTGGGTTCAATTAGTATCCATGATTTAATTGAACAATTTGACTCACTATATGCAATGCAAGCCAAATTCGAGGACGTTAATACTGTATTGCCAACGTTTACTGACGAAAAATGTAAAATGTTGAATTTTATTTATAAAGAAGTTGTTAATTCTAAACGAATAATTGATGTTGTGACGCTTAAAATGTTAATTGATAAGAGCCAGTTAACTGATGAGCAACTATTGGCCAATTTTGACTTAAATAATTATTTCTATGATGATGATTCATTAATGAGTTTAGAAAAGATGTTGACGTTAGAGTATTATTTATCGGGTACTTTGAAAAAATATGGTGATACGAGCTTAATTACGCGGACAGGTAATCTATGGGAATTGTCTGGAGAATTTAAGTTAGCTTTAGCTGATGTTAATTTTCATAAATATGTGGATGATGCCTTAGCAGCTACTAAGCTTGATTTAGAACATAATTATGATTTAACGCAACGGTTTCAAATTGGTGAAAAATACTATCGTAAAGATGCGATTCGTTTATTGAATTGGGAAAAAGAACAAACCGGGCAAAATGTAGGTGGCTACATCAAAAGTAAAAACAATCGCTTTTTACCAATGTTTGTTAACTTAGAAAAAATAACCGCTACCAATTTGGTGCCATATGAAGATCGTTTTATAAATAACGACACAATGATTTGGTATTCAAAGAGTAAACGAACATTAATAAGTCCGACAGAAAAAATCATTTCAGCAACTGATAAATATGGCTTTATTCAAGTATTTGTAAAACGTTCGGATGAAGTTACTAAAGATGGAAAAAGTTTTTATTACTTGGGTTCAGCTAAAGTTATCAATACTGAGGAAGTTGTCGTCAAAGATATTAATGATAAAGAGACCAATTTATTAAAATGGGAACTTAAGTTACAACAACCTATATCACATTCACTTTTTCAAGCGTTGTTATAAGAAATAGGTGTGTAATTAAACCAACATCGCACGGGAAGCAGTTCCGATGCGATGTTTTTGAGCTAATTAGTCAATATTTGATGCACTCGCGGCTGTCCTGCCGTAAAATAGAACAAGTTAGATAATGAATTATTTCAAGGAGGACCATATGCGCAAAATCATGTACACCGTTTTTATGTTATTAGTCCTAATGATGGGAGTTGGTGCCGGTATTTTAATCGGGTATCATTATAACGATGCCGCCGATGCCGTTACCGCCCAACAACTCTCAGGGGCCCAACAATCGATTAATGAGCTACAAAGCGCTAATCAACAAGCCAATGCCTCTATTAGCAGTCTCAAAGATGCGGCTAGTTTTGCTAGTAGTGTCTCTGCGGCTAGTTCCGCACAACCCAAATTATCGAATCCTGAATTAGCCATGGCGGCCTATCTAGATATTAATGGCACGACACCTGACGCAAATCTCCAACGTTTCGGAGCAGGCGCGGGGTTAAGCTTTAATACCGCACCTGATGGCACCATCTCAATTGATGCGGGTAATCCCGAAAGTAAAGTCGTTTTTCATGTTAACGGTGATACCGTTAATGAAGGCCCAGATCCAGCGACGCCTACACCAGGGGCCATTCAGCCGACAACGGCGAGTGTCAACGACCTTAATCAACGTTACGTCCCATTCATCAGCCAACTGGATGCGGTCATTGCCAGTGCTAGCAACCCTAATAAAGGACAATAACAATGCATTACCCCAGCTCAATACCGATTAATTGAATTACCTTGCCACAAAGAGTATCCTTACACTCGAGAAGGCGTTATGGTTAAGAAATCAAGACGGGAGATAGGTTATGTTTGAACATATTGCGGGTATTATTGCGATTATAATTGGTATTTTTGAACTTTACTTTGCGAGTCAATATTTTAAAAATATCAAAGAACACGGTAACCAAGGCACATCATCATTTAGCATAATGGCCCTCTGGAGTAGTGTCGGGTTTGGGATAATTTTAATTATTATCGGCATCCCCCTAGCAATATAAAATGAATAAATAACAGCGCCCATTAACGATAGTGTGGCGCTTTTATTTTGTGAACGCCTATACCGCTACTGTTACAACATTTCCTGATAAAAAAGTAACCCAAAAGACGAAATTAATGATAACAGTGATTTGGGCAATAGTACTAATTAGAAAAAAGGGAAATCTAAAAATGGTGGATATTTGGTAAATGAAAATTTGATTCTTTGAGTTACAAAAAAATTAATAATAGGAGTTTTTTATGAGTGATTATCAGGTTACTACAGTTACAGTGTCTGGATTAAAAGACAATATCGTCCTTCCTAAATTTCAACGCGGATATGTATGGAATAAATCCAAAAAATTAGAACTTATTGAAAGTTTACATCGAGGATTTCCATTTGGAGCTTTGCTAACTTTTCAAAAGTCTGTTGATCAAAAAGAAAAACTACTAGATGGTCAACAAAGGTGGTCAACTATTTTAGATTTTCAAAAAAACTCAGCGTCCTATTTTAAGAAGTTGTCACCTGATATATATAAGCAAAATATTGATAAATTAAATAGTTGGATTACAGGAAACAGTGTTGACAAAATATCAGAGGGTGAATTTGATGATATTCTATCTTATCGATATGACTTATCCGACTGGGCAGATGAGCAAAAAGAAAAATACAATTTTGAACACAAAAAAGCCAAAGATATTCGGGATTTGATAAAACATGTTCAGAATTTGATCAGTGAATATTTAAAAGTTGAAGATATTCAAATACCTATAATTAGGTATACCGGCGATGAGGGTAATATTGCACAAGTATTTGAAAATTTGAACAAAGGCGGAGTTCAACTATCTAAATTCGAAATATTTGCGGCTGCATGGACACATACTGCAATTGAATTAAATTTCACAGATTTCCAAAATGAGATATTAAGTCACGTTAAAGATTTTTATTTAAATAAACAAGAAAAAGCAGAGAATTATGGATTTTCTCTAGATGGATTTTCAGAAGATGATCTAACAGAAAAGCGTGTCATAAATCTATATGAACTCGGAATCGGAATCGGAAGGTTTGTCTCTAAAAGAGTACCCGCATTAGTTACTGATGCTGAAAAAAGTATTAATGAAATAGGATTTGGAATATTAGGCATTTCAACTAATATCGATCCTAAAAAGTTAGGCAGTATACCTAATAGTTTAATTTATATTCAGGATAATATTGAGACTATACTTAACAAAGCAGATAGAATTAGTAACAAACTATCTACTATTTTTGATAAATTAATTCAGCAAAATACAAATAAAAACAACAATGGGTTAGAATATCACAGAGCTTTAAGTACAACATATAAGACGTTGTCATATTTTGCAGCTCTTTGGAATGAGAAAGAAGGTTCAACTGATGAGATATCCATAATTAAAAATATTCCCGCTTATTATGTTAAAGATTCTATAGACGGAATATGGGGGAATGCAGGTGATAGTAGGTTATACGAGTTTTACCCAAAAAGTAACACGAAACACTATATGACTGCACCTGATAAAAATGAGTTTCTTAATAGATTTAGGTCTTGGATAAGGGATGAAAATACAGCAACTGAAAGATTTACTTCTGACGTAAAAGCATTATCGACGATTCATGCAAACTTGACATATCTATCTGATCTGGTTGATTATGGTGAATCATTACAATTTGAACATATTTATCCAAAGGCAAGAATTAGAGAAAAGGATACGGGGAAAAAAGTTATTTTAGGGAGATTGGGAAATGCTATGTATTTGCCAAAAAATCTGAATCAAAATAAAAAGACCAAAACTTTATATGAGATCGATAATTCCAAAAAATATGATAAAGTTATAGCGGAATCTTTTTACCCTAAAAAAACAGATTTTGATATTGTATTTGAAGAATTAGAGGACAATAATTTTGGAACTGTTAATGACAAAATATTAGAAAGATCATATCAAGTGGCCAACGAAATAGTAAATAAGATATTATTTAACAAATTTGAATAGGAATTTTAATTATAAATAAACCATAATAACATATCATAGAAGATAGGATAAAAGATGAATAATTACGTAATACAAGCCTTAATAAAGTCTCAAATGAGTCCTGGATATATGGCTAATTATATAAATGCTATTATCAACATGTATTGTAATAACACCAAAAATAATATTAATATACATATTTGGGGTGCCTGCTGGGGTAAGGTCATTTCAAATGGAACTTCAGTTAAAGATCTAGTTAATGAAGTGTTTCATAATGTGCCCAAAAATAAAGTAACAATTGTTCTGAACGATTATTACCCGGGTAGTACGTCAAAAGATATTTTAAACGAGTTGCAATACCGCGGATATTCTACGAGTATTGGTACAAATGTTCGTAATCATAGCAAAATCATTCACATATTTGAAAATGAGGAAGTTAATTTTTTAATGGTAGGATCATCAAATTTTTCAGCAAATACGTACTTACGTGGACGTACATTTATTGATCAAACTGATATAGCATTTATCAAAGCGACCCCTGAATCATCTAATATTGTCGGTTCCATAATTAATGCACCTGGTTCATCTATGCTTGGAACCAATCAGCTCCTTTATTCATGGGCTACTGAAGCTATTGACAGAAATATTGACAATATAGATTCTGATCCCTATTGGACATCATATATTAACTCAAACCCATTAATAATTAATACACCGTATCAATCCAAGGAAGATATTATAAAAACCTTGCTAAATGAACTGACCCCCATAAATTTGAGTGGTGTTTTAAGTGATTAATTGGATGGCGTGGTTCTGGAATTCAACTGGATTCATGCCATTCAATTTTTCTTTAATTCGTTTGTTATTGTAGTAATCCATAAATTTAATAACTGCTGATTTTAGCTCAGCGAACGTTTGATATTGCTTTTGGAGTACTGGGCACACTTTTAAAGTTCTGAAGAAACTCTCAATTACCGAATTGTCTAAATATGTAGCCTTACGGATCATGCGTTTTTTGGTTATAAGTCAAATGGTACTGATGGACCTAAAAATTGAATAAATGCGTTTATTTGCTTAAGCGACTAGTTCGAGATTCGAACTAGTCGCTTTTTTGTAATTCATTACGAAAAATTAATTTTTAAATGCTATTAAAATCCGTTGATGGAAGTTCCCGAAGTTACGAAAGCCATAACCCATTAGTTTGATGACTTTAATTTTATTGTTCATACCTTCAACTGGCCCATTGGAAAAACCATATTTAAAACTATTGAGGATTTCGATGTAAACTTTTTTAATGGCACGTCGAACTTTCATCATTTGAGGTGGTAATTTAGTGGCATCATGAAGAACATTCGCTAAATATACGGCATCGCGTTGCTTAAGGGAGTGTATGATATCTTGATAAAATTCATAGGATGTACGAAGTTCAGGTGATAAAGCGAGAAGATGATCAAAAAATTTCTGAATCGTGAAGTGCCATATAGAAGTACCATATAAAGGTTCTACGGTTATTTATATATACAATGTCTGGTTCATCGCTTTTATTTTGTGAACGCCTATACCGCTGCTGTTACAACGTTTCTTGATAAAAACCGCAACCTATTTTTTATTGAATTTTTCTAAGCGATATAGCTGTTCATCATCAAGTGTACTTTGCCCATTTTTAAACGCATAACCCATTTTTTGATAAAAGCCCAAACCAGTAATCGAAGCAGGAATTTCAATACGCGTGGCTCTTTCAAAATACTCGTCCTGTTCTAATACTTGAATCAGACGTTTACCAATTCCTTGTCCTTGATATTCAGAGGATACAAAAATGTTGAACAAACTACTTTCATCTTGTTTACCCCAATATGCCCCAATTGAACCCACAGCAATGATTTTACTGACAGTATCATCAATAAATACATAACAGTGAAAATTCTTGGCTCGTTCTTTAAAATCTTGAGCAGTAAGATGTTTTAAATCATTATCTAAATACTCTTTAGAATAATCTTTTATGTTGGTAGTTAACATGGTTTCTTTAACCAAACTAGCAATTTCCTCTGCATCTGAATCTTTGAAACTACGATATTGAATCATCCTTACCTACATCCTTCAATTATTGAATTCCTAAATTATATACTAATTGCTTGAAGCAATATAAGCTACCACATAAAATAATTTATCGTAAAATAAGTAGCAGTCTGCTTTATTATAAGAGTTCGTAACAGAACGCATATAACTATACATTTATGTTATAGTTCAATATAATAAAAGCAATAACGTTACGCGGTTTGCCACTATCGCAACGTTTCGATCAGCCGGCATTGCTATTTTATGCCAGATGACTATTAGAAATTAAAGGATAGGGGTTACCTATGCAAGAAAACCAATATATTGCTGTTCAAAAATCACCCGCCGTTCATGGTAATATTGCTATTCAAGGCTCAAAAAATAGTGCCTTAGCATTAGTTGCCGCGGCTTGTTTAAATGACAACGTTGTCCACCTTAAGAATGTCCCAGACTTACGGGATTTTCGTTTGATTGAAAAGATGCTCGCTAAAGTCGGTATTCACACCTCACGTGAAGCCGAAGAATTCCTAGTCGATGCACGGTTAGCAACAGACTATGTACTTGATTTTGATATTACCGCTGATTTTCGGGCATCATACTATTTCATTGCACCATTACTCAAGAAATTCAAAAAAGTTACTTTATCCTATCCTGGTGGGGATGACTTTGGGTCACGCCCAATTGACCAACACTTTAAAGGGATGAAAAAACTCGGTGCCCGGATTGAACCAGAAGGTAGTCACTATACAGTGTATGCGGATAACTTAGTTGGTACCGAATTTCACTTTGAAGTGGTGACATCTGGGGCAACGATTAATCTCATGTTAATTGCGACATTAGCGAGTGGCAAGACCACTTTTACTAACTGCGCCACTGATCCTGAAGTTGTCGATGTGGCTAACTTCTTGAACTTAATGGGTCATCATATTGTGGGGGCAGGAACGGATACGATTACAATTACGCCTAATCAAAATTTACATATTCATGAATTAAAGTATACCGTTATTCCTGACCGCTTAATTGCGGGTTCATTACTAATGTTACCTGGGATTGTTGGTGGCGATGTGACCATTACGAATGCTATTCCCGAACATCTCGCCAGTTTACTATTTGCCCTAGAAGACATGGGCCTTGAAATTACTCGGACAAGTACTGGGATTACGTCACGCAAAGTTGGTAGTATCAATGGGATGCGCCTTGTGACGGGGATGTATCCGTTATTTGCGACTGATTTACAACAACCATTAACAGCGTTGATGCTCTATGCTGATACACCAAGTTCAGTCCAAGATAATGTCTACTACAACCGTTTTAGCCACGTTGAAGAACTCGCTAAGATGGGCATCCACCTTGGTCGGCAAAATAACGTTGCGTTCATCCATGGTCACCATTATCGTGATTTAGTTGCGGATGCAGATGTTAATTGTCGGGATGTCCGTGCGGGGACGTGTCTGTTATTTGCGGCTTTAGGTGCTGAAGGGGAAACCCGGTTACACGATGTAAAGCACTTATTCCGTGGATATGAGAACCTTGTTGGTGACTTAAGTAGTCTCGGAATTAACATTGAGTTACGCCAAGAAGTAGAAGTATAACCTAACCAAAAGCTCGAATCACATGATAAGTGGTTCGAGTTTTTTCATCGACATTTAACTATCCAAAACAGCACTGGTACTAAGCACATACATTGCGTTTTGATGAGGTCCATAGTAGGCTAAAATTAATAAGATTTATATGATTGGGGGATATATGAAAACACATAAAACGCGTGTCATTATCGGTAGTTTGGCCCTAAGTATTTTAGTTATTGGCGGTCTCGTCCTAATTACAAAGCAACTACGGAACGATGAGGCTTTACAGAATCAAGCCAGTATCATCATAAAAAAAGGCACCTTAACACCAGCAAAACTCAAGCACGACGATCAATTAATGGCCATGGCGGTATTTGTCTATGGGAAGCAACGGGTTAATCATCCCGAATATCAGGCCTTAAGCTTTGATAACCGTTTGCAAGTCATCAAGAGTCAGCCAAGTGATGAGCTCGCTCTTTATCACATTGCCACTGATAAGCCGGGGCAACCATACTTTGCGGTTACGGGGATGAACCACGATACCATTAAATACTATGCGTCAACAGGGGCAGATGTGGCAACCGTTAAAGTCAATCACTTAGTCGGCTATTTAAATACGAATTACACTGATAGGAAGCTCAAGCAATTTGCAAACCAAGTGAATGTTGAAGATGATATTGCCACACGGCATAGCCGAAGTAGTAAATAGTTAATTTTTGGGGTGAAAATTTAGCCTAAGATTTGCTAAATTTATCATTATTAATGCTAATATTAGCTATATGGGAAAATATTAATTTTAAGGGGATAGTTTTGTGAATTTTTATAATGAAACGATTAGCATCCAACCAGTAATTATTACGTGGTTACTTGCAATCATTTTTATTCTTAGTTTAATTGCGCTATTTATTAACCGACCAGTGTCACTTTATAATGGGATGCTTTTGATACCAAGTACCGGGTTACTCATCTTGGCGATAAGTTTAACCGCGCTACATTTTAGATGGTATCCGATATTAGGTGTGTTATTAACGATTTTTATTGTCGTCTTTGTCCTAATTGCCATTTTAAGTTATCTTTCAGGGATTTTATTATTGTGGAATGCCGCCATTGTCTGGCGACACGAACAACACTCAATTGCTAATTCGTTAACATTAGTGATTGGTTCTTATTTAATCCTTTCACCATTGCTTCTTGGTGTGCTTAGGACCATCTTACCTTCGATGTTGTTTCGCTTTTTAACTGACATTGAAGGAATGATTTTCTTTTACTTAATGATGTGGTTACTCTGTTATGGGTTATCATTTTTCATCTATCGCTTCATCAAACCTAAGTACGATAAAGAATACTTAATCGTACTTGGGGCGGGATTATTGAATGGTGATCAAATCTCACCATTGCTTAAACGGCGCGTACAACGAGGCCTAGATTTTGCTAATGAACAATATGCACAAACCGGGGTCTACCCATATGTTGTGATGTCTGGTGGCCAGGGAGGTGATGAGAAAATCCCTGAATCAGTTGCTATGACCAATTATGCATTATCTGTGGGTTTTCCGGAACAACAACTAATCGTTGAAGATCAATCTAAAACAACTGTGCAAAACATGCAATATTCCAAACAAAAATTGCTCGAAAAAGGCTTTGATTTGACTAAGGGCTTGTTTGTCACTAGTGACTATCACGTTTTCCGCGCGGGGATCTTTGCTTTTGATAATGGCTTGCATATTAATGGGATTGGGGCACATACGCGTTTGTACTTCTTGTTCAATGCGCTCATCCGAGAATTTATCGCCATTTTGGCTCGTTATAAAAAGACGCATATCATTATGGTGATTATCTTTATCATCTTAGCGCTACTGGATGTTGCTTTTATTCCATGGTTTTTGAAAAATTACTATATTTAATACAATTAAATAACCAATAAGAAAAGCCCGTGAGTTTATCTCACGGGCTTTTCTAGTAGTAATGTGGAGCTGAAATATGTACAAGTAAGGCTTAATTATCAGATTAGTCCCAAAATAATCTTTTAAGATGGTGGTAATCCGCGTGGTTGACTTGGTAGAAATAATCGCGTAATGGCCGTATTTGTTCCTGTAGAATTAGCGGCAAACTGTAAAATGGCGTAACTTCTTCGTTAAGCTCGGGTAGTTGGGTCAAATATTGCTTAAATAAGTATTCATGCAAGATGATGGTTTCACCAATGCGGTGTTGCACTAATTGATAGGCGGCATGTAGCGTGATTGTGCCGTGATAGTCAAATTGCGCTAAATTAATGCCAATATGTATGTAAGTCTGGGTGCTATCTAATTGTTCTAAGTGGTTAATGGCAAAGGGGTTAAGCCAAATATTGTGCTGGCCCTCATGTGAGGTTAACGGTGTCAACAAGGAATTCGGCGTTGCACATGGTAGTCGGCTCGTCTGATATGGCCATTGACTTTCCGCCAGTAGATATTGATTTGATTGGGAATATGTATGATACTCTTGAGCTCTAAGTAAGGTTGCGGGGCTCCGCGGGACATGAAAAGGTGTTGGATGATTTTGGTCAATGACAAAGCTAAAATCGGGTCCTAAATGTGACGGGGCAATCAGTAAGGTGTCGATGGACAGGTCGATAAATTCAGGATCAATTCCCACATATTGGGTCAATCCCAACCGCATCAAAAAGATATCTTCGGGGGAGGGAAAGTTAAGAATAATGTTCATAGTATATGCTCCTTTACGGGGGTGGCCAGATACAACGTAATTCATTAATCTAAAAGTTTGTTCAATTATATTAACAATTAATCATATTTACAATGTATTTTTTATTTTAAATAATTTAAAGTGGCAAAAGCGCTATTTGATAACGTTTAAACGGTATGTGTAACTTAAAATATATATATTAATTAAGTTAAAATAATAAAAAAGCGTGACAAGTATTAATTAAGGGGGTTATAATCAATTTGTCAAGTGATTGACTTGGCGCAAATAAAACCCTGAAGGAGATCTTAGTTTGTCGAGCTCAGAGTAGGTTTGGTTATGCAACGAATGTTCACGAATCGCATTAGATTGCAAAGCGACGAGCTTTGGTCGACACGTACTAGGAATCTCCTGTCACATGAAGGAGGAGTTCATGACACAAGATACTCATTTAGCATTTGCTTCAACGGCTGGAACGACCAGTTTGGAAGAAGTAAATAGCACGGTTGCAGTGCCCAAAAACGCCGGCTTTTGGCGCACATTATTTGCTTTTAGTGGTCCAGGTGCTTTAGTAGCAGTTGGATACATGGATCCCGGTAACTGGATTACCTCAATTGTTGGGGGAGCTCAGTACCGGTACTTACTATTATCTGTGGTGGTTATTTCAGGTATTATCGCGATGATTATGCAATACATGGCGGCTAAGCTTGGAATTGTTACCCAGATGGATTTAGCTCAAGCTATTCGTCACCGCACAAATAAACCAGTTGGCTTTATGCTTTGGATTATGACTGAGTTGGCGATTATGGCAACAGATATTGCGGAAGTTATTGGGGGAGCGATTGCGTTAAATCTATTATTCAACATTCCTTTAGTTGGCGGGGTTATGCTAACCGTTTTAGACGTTTTCTTATTATTATTACTCACCAAGCTCGGTTTCCGTAAAATTGAAGCAATTGTGGTTACGTTAATTGCCACAATCTTTGGTATCTTTGTTTACTTAGTAGCACTTTCACAACCAAGTATTGCAGGGATTGCTGGTGGCCTTGTTCCACAAGCCCAAATTTTCCATCATGATCAATTATTATTGGCCTTAGGGATTATTGGTGCCACAGTGATGCCACACAACTTGTATTTACACTCTTCAATTGCTCAAACGCGGGCAGTTAATCATGATAATCCAGACGAAGTAAAAGAAGCAGTTCGCTTTAGTACTTGGGATTCTAATATTCAATTAATTGGCGCAACCATCGTCAATGCGTTGTTATTAATCTTAGGAGCCGCTCTTTTCTATGGTCACGGTGATCAATTGCAAGCGTTTGGGGATTTGTACCATGCATTAAGTAATAACGAGATTGCCAAGGGGATTGCCTCACCAATCTTGTCAACATTGTTTGCCGTTGCATTATTAGCATCTGGTCAAAATGCGACGATTACTGGAACCTTAACAGGTCAAATTGTTATGGAAGGTTTTATTCACTTAAAAGTTCCAATGTGGGCACGTCGGTTAATTACCCGTTTAATTGCCGTTATTCCCGTTGTTATCGCCGCCGTTGTATGGGGTGGTACAGAAGGTGCGCTTGACAATTTACTTGTTTACTCACAAGTTTTCTTA
Organism: Periweissella fabaria; assembly: GCF_918814575.1. Lineage (GTDB taxonomy): Bacteria > Bacillota > Bacilli > Lactobacillales > Lactobacillaceae > Periweissella > Periweissella fabaria. Next base: position 298,644 of record NZ_CAKKNS010000001.1, read on the forward strand.
TCAATTGCGTTGCCATTTACGATGATTCCATTAATTTGGTTTACTGGTTCTAAGAAAGTCATGGGAGAGTTCGTTAACCCATTATGGGTTTCTATCTTAGCTTGGATTTCAGCGATTGGATTAACAATTTTGAATTTCCAATTAGTTATCAGTATCGTTCAACAATTTATACACGCTGTTTAAGGGGGAGCATCATAATGAGCAATGAACAATTTGTGTTACCAAAACATAAAAATATTTTAGTCGGTGTCGACGATTCAGCCGATGCGCAATATGCGTTCTTGGCGGCGGTTAGTCATGCGCTCGAAGACGATGCAATGTTACACATTGTGACCGTTTTTGAAACTGATGAATTAAACGTTTTCCAAGCACTCGATAAGGATGAACTAACCAAACGACGCCAAGCAATTGAACGGCGTTTGGAAGACTATAAACAACAAGCACTTGACGCCGGTGTCAAGACCGTCCATGTTGTTTTAGCTGAAGGCGAACCTGGTGAAACGATTGTCAAAGACGTTATTCCGGATGTTGCACCTGACATTGTGGTTGTTGGTTCTGCAACGAAGACTGGTCTTGGTAAGTATTGGGGGAGCCAAGCCGCCTATATTGCAAAATACGCGCCCGTAACAGTGATGGTTGTGCGTTAGCAAACTATTAATAACCTTTTAGAACCTAAGTCGTTAGCGATTTAGGTTCTTTTTGTGTATAACACAATACTTTTCTAACTGGTCTTAATACTAGTTATTATTTCTCCTATAAATTTCACTTAAAGATTAAAATAATATTAGTTTATTTGTTTTTTGATGATATAATTATTAGAAAAACGAAAGGGATGTTTAAATGCTATCTGTCGAGCCACAACTAAATACTTATTTTGTTAAGCAAGCGAAACTTTTACCAGAGTCACCATTAGTACGAACAGATCAACATCTATTCACATTTTCACCAATTCAAGATGTCGAACATTTATATACCGAACAAACTAATCCCGGCAAGTATTTTAAACGGCAAGTGTGTTTTCGACATGTTTATCCGAGTGATACAGTTAATCCATTAGCTACACCATTACAAGTACTATATAGCTATCATGATACGCACCGGCAGGCCCCATACCAAAAACTACAAGGCGTAATAACAAACTTACTAGTTACCGAACTCGGGTTACTAGCAGATGAAATATATTTAATCGTGCCCGATGTTCCTAACATAACAGTTGGATATAACATGTTATGGCCGGAACATGTTATATCAATACCGGCTGCTAGGCTTCATTGTAAGTTACCATTTCCGGGGCAACATTATTATGTCAAGATTGCCGTTAAATACCATTCTGGCCTAGTGACCGTAGCTAATTTTGTCTTAGTTGACTATGATGTGGCAACTGATAATTGTATGTTAGATAGTGTCTTTTATCCGCAACGACTAGTGATGCTTCAACAACGTGGCTTAAGTTTGTACGAGGTTTCAACAACGCAAACACTCTTTACCGCCTTAAGAGCTGTTTTACCAACAAAAGAACTTGTTCATTTGACTATTAGTGAGGTAACGGCAGCTTTGACGATTCTTGAGCAAATTTCAACGGGAACAGGGGCTAAAAAACACGCATACACAGTTCGGCGTTTGATTCGTAATGTCTTAACAGAACTAATGGTGGCTGAGATTAACCCACAAGTTATTTGGAATGTTTTTTCGCAAGTAGCACTATTAAATGAGCAACAGATGACCAGTTTGCAACAAGAGTTGGTGAGCTTTACTAAAAGTATTGCGCAAGGAGAACGCCAATTACGTAAATATGTCCGACAACATCCGGATTTGCAAGTTGACAAGACGGTATTAGATTATTTCTATGCCTCATATGGCTTACCACCAGTTTTAGCACTTAAATGGCTGCAAGCTAATTCCATCACAGTCTCACCGTCTGTACTTGTAGGCATAATACCAGTCCAAAATTTCGCTTATAACTTTGATGTTGCGACTAATCAATACGATGATCCGTTAACTTATTGTTAGCTAGTCAGGAGGAAGCGCTTATTTCTAAACAAATTCAGTATGCTAAGTTTGTGTCATTTGGCGGGACATTAGTATTTAATACCATTATTGATTTATGGATTGTGCATACATTTGGCTCATCTAATATTTTGGGCCAGACGATGGCAATTGCTAGCTCAGCAACATTCATTTGTAGTATTTTTGGTGGCTATATCGCTGATTCAAAATATTTACTAACCGTGATTAAAGGTATCAATCTGATTTCTGGTGTCTTGTGTTTAGCCTTTGTTGGGTTATATCATTACCAAACGCAGTTAGCGTTATGGCAAGTTAATACCGCTGTCTTTTTATTGAACGTTAATGCGTATTTAAGTTCACCAATTTTTAAGAAAATGGTTAATTTTTTTGTCAAACGTGATGCGATTATGACTTTTAACCAAAAAATGGCGATTGGGACACAAATTATCAGTGTTACTGTTCCACCAGTTAACACTTTTTTATATAGTTGGCACTGGTTAAGTTTACCGATGGCCTTTTTTATTAATGGGGTATCATTTTTCGGGGCGTTTTACTTCCTGAAGCCATTTACATTAAATAAGCAACCCACACACAAATTTGTCGGTTATCGGCAAACGTTTAAAAATATTTTCACTAACCCATCATTATTACAGTTTTTATTTATGGGGGTAATGTTGAACTTTTTCTTAGCGGGTTTAAACATCTTCTTTCTCATCATGGTTATTCACCAATTACATGCGGGTAAGTTATATGGGATTGTTTTGGCTAGCCAAGCAGTAGGGGGAATTGTTGGATCATATTCAATTTCTAGGTTTCCTATTACTAAGAGTCTAGTTATTGAGCGAGCAGGATTAATTATTATTTCGCTAGTTTTATTACTATTAACAGTCTTTCAAAATATTGGCTTTATTTTTGTAGTTGCCATCATTATTAGTATTGTATTAGCACGATACAATATTGCTTCTCAGACAATTGTCCAACGAGAAGTTGAAAGTGCTTTGATTGGTAAAACATTTTCGGCCATTTTTATTTTTGCTAATATTGCCTCACCAATTGGTAATTTAACATTTGGTTACATTAATGGCCTTGCGCTTAACTTAACGTTAATTGTGGTTGCCATAGGGTTTGTGATTTTTAATCTTATGTGGATTATGATTGATCACCAATACAAAAAAAGGAGTAATCAATGAATATTGTCATTCTATCGCCACTAAGTAATACCTATATCGGAGCACTTGAATGGGCACCAATTGACCAAAATACTTATATTTATATCATCCCCACACGCTTTACTACTAATTATCAAACTACTCAAGCAAATATTAAAATCATTACCGTTGATGAATGGAACTATCCTAGTTTACAAAACGCATTAAGTAATATAGCAGCAACAATGTCGGTGAATTACCTTATCCACTGTGATGAGCATGATGTTGAAGTTGCCGCACAATTACGTGAGCAATTTCAAATTCCAGGTCAACGATTAGCTGATGCGGTGTTATACCGTAACAAATTTAGTATGAAACAATATGTCGCTCAGCGTGGCATTGCTGTTCCGCAATATCAAGAAGTCCAATCAATTGCTGATATAAAGGCGTGGCAAGCTAATTTTACGGGCACAAGTATTTTGAAACCAATTGATGGCGCTGGCGCAAAAGGCATTACCGTTATTACAGCTACAACTGAGATTGCCACACTCACAATTGTACCTAGGGCACGCTATATTATTGAAGAATATATTGACTGGCCCTTGTATCATATTGATGGTTTGGTGAATGATGATAAAGTTATGTATTTGAATACTTCTAAGTATCTAGGTCAAGGGGGTATTAATTATTTACACCAACAAAATTCGGGTTCAATTGAAATTGAGCGTGACACACTACTGAATAGTAAAATAACAACCTATGTTGAGCGATTACTGACTATTTTACCCCACGATGCAGCAATGCTTTTTCATTTAGAGGTCTTTATTAATCCGGTAACTGATGAAATTTATTTCTGTGAGATTGGAAATCGTCTCGGTGGGGGCCGAATTAATGAAGAACTCCATGACCGTTATAGTATTTGGCCAATTAAAGCCTACATTCAGGCGGTAATTGGCGGTGCTGTCCCTGTAATTACGGCCCAAAACAATTTGATTCATGGCTTTATCTTCATTGCACCAGATCGTGGTACCTTAATTGAGATACCAAACGCAATACCAGTAACTGGCATATACGACTACCACGTTTTTGGGAAAGTGGGCAAAATATATGATGGAAGTAATTCCATTAATCAAGCCGTTGTTGCCGTTAGTGTTCGTGATACGACACATGCTGGAGTATATTCAAAGCTCCGGGAAATTGAACAGTATTTAGCAACGACAATTAAATACGCACAGTAGGAGGCATCATGAACTATTTTGTTTATAAATACTCGCCCCAAAGTATTCACGCACAAGCTTTAGCGAACACTGTGATTGTGGCGCCCCGTAATCGGCAAACTGCTTATGAACAATATTTTGGTAAGCAAATACCGACCATGCTTTTCTTAGATGAAATTAACTTTCAAACCGTCTTAGCAGCTTTAAGAGAACGAACGGATGTTACCAGTGTCAATACCTTAAGCGAACCAGATGTTATGTGGGTGGGGCTAATTGAAGATATCATTCTTAAGCGGCCTTCAAAGTATCTTGAAAATACGCTTAGCAAAGATAAGTATTATATGCGTGCTGTTCTTGCAGGAATTGTGCCTCAACCAGAATTTTTGCCATTAACGGATGTTATGAGGGCCTTATCTTTTGTACAAACGCATCAAAAAGTCATTCTTAAGCCACGCCGTGATGACTCAGCTAGTGGCGTTCAAATTTTGGATATTACCACGCAATCATTAACAGCTATTCAGGCACAACTAACAACGCTTTTGGCTAGTAATCAAGATGGTTACATGTTAGAAACTTTTAATCCGTATCCGCATATGTGTACGGTCGATGGGTATGCCGTTGATGGTCAAATTACGCGGTTTATTGTTCATGAATATGTCACACCCATCTTAGCCAGTTTACAAGCCCAGCAAGCTTTAGTTACACGTACGGCTCACTTCTATAGTAGCAACGATTCTATAATGTTGACTAAAATTTTTACACTTACGCAAACGATTATTAGCACGCTAAATTCATGTGATCAAGTAATGCCATTTCATCTGGAATTATTTTACGATGATAGTGGTAATTTAGCTTTTTGTGAACTTGGGAAACGTTTTGGTGGAGGTGGTATTTTAGAATTAATTGTTGCCGAAACTGGACTTGATATCGCCCAAGAATATTGGTTACGCCAAAACGGGGATGTTGTTTTAGAAGATGGACCAGTTCGCCTTCAACCAACGCAAATTGTCGCATGGTACAAAAAATTTGCCCAGACCGGTTATTTAACGACCGTCCCAACTAGTAACTTACCAACACTATCCTGGGTTAGTGCTTTTTATCCAATGGCGCAAGTTGCCACACAAACTCAAGCTAGTCAAAGTATTACTGACTTACTGTTTAAGTTACGCTTTACGGCAGCTGATGAAGCCACTTTTAGCCGCCACTTAGCCCAGATTGATGAATATGCTCAGCAATATCGTTGGTCATAATAAAAAGCCGTTGAACTCGTAGGAATTCAATGACTTTTTAAAATGTATTTTACGTCAAGCATATAATCTCTAAGGTCAGCAAGGCAATCTGATGATGTGGTCTTTAATTCGTGGTGATTTAGCATAGAGCAAATATTGACGCTCGCATAACTATTAGCTATTATTAACATAAATGATTTAAGAAAAGCTAAAGGAGAATTATAATGCCATACCAAGATTCATACATTGCTCAAGTTCGTGAAAAGGTGGGTCATGATTTCTTATTAGTGATGCCAACTGTTGATGTTGTGATTAAAAATAACGCCGATGAATTTTTATTGATTTACAATCGAGATTTTGATGCTTGGGCTTTTCCTGGTGGTTGCAATGAACCAGGCCTTTCATGGCAAGAAAATGCTGCTCGTGAAGCCTTAGAAGAAGGTGGTATTCAAATTAAGCCAGAAAAATTGGCATTAATCGGTAATATTGCTGGTGACAACTTTATTGCCAAATATCCGAATGGTGATACAACCCAACTATTCTCAAACGTCTTTTTATGTGAAGAATGGGATGCTGAAAGCAACGATATCGACACAACCGAGATTGACGCCAAAAAGTGGGTACCGATTAGTGAAATTCCGGCAACGAAATTAACCTTTGCTGGTGAAGCCGTGTGGGAAGTCTACCAACAATACCAAGCGACAGGTAACGCATATTCACTTAACCGAAAATAAGCCAATGACGGATACAGTGAAAATATTAGAATGGAATATTAATATGCGGACAACCAAACTGGCTCGCAATTGATACGCAACTTTTAAATGGTCAACGCATTAAGATTGTTGGTGTCAGAGTACGTGTCGATAGTGGTTATATCAAGAAAAATTTGATTGCGCGTAAAGCCCAACTCAAGTGGTTATTTGATACGCAAAATGCCACAAAGCAAAGTATACATTGTCAGCGATTAAGTTAACATTTACGGCCAAATTAGTTTGAAATGTGTACCAATAATACCGAACAACCGGATAAGCATACTAATTGAATCTGGCAACAAAATAAAGACCCGTGGATAATCATGCCCATGGGTCTTTTATTTTTTAGTGGTGTATTTGTTGTAAACTAACGTACTTTAATAGCATATAGTTTATACTATGTTTGCTACTAATTAGTAGCAAACTAATTTCTAGTCGGGTATACTATAAATAAGCAATTGAGGTTACTCATTTTGAATCCAGCGGAAGCGTTACTACTTTTAAAAGATTTAGTTGCACAAGATAAATTTAGTTTGGTAAATCGGCGTGCAATCCATGCTCAGGCAGTTACATCAACATTAGCAAAATGTATTGTTACTCAATTATAGATTACAGATTTTAAAGGGCATGAATTAGATCGAGATGTCCCTGATGAATTTGTTTGGATATATAAAACGTATTTTGGCGAGGTATACTATATAAAATTTAAATTTATGGATGCCGATAGCCGCGTGAAATTCATTAGCTTTCATATCTCCGATTAATAGAAAGGGTATAGTCGATGCAAACAACTTACGTTAAAGATTACACGAACACTTTTATTATTCATCAACATGAATATTTAGTTACCGCCCCAGCTCGCTTTGATGCGACTACTGATGAGTTAGTCGATGATATTGAATTGGATGATGGTGCTGTTGCAATTGCTAATCAAATGTATCGGCAAGAAATGGGGCTAGTATCTGCGGATGATATTAAGCAATATCGTGCCAAAATTAACTTGTCACAACGTGAATTTGCAAAATTACTTGGTTGGAGTCCAAATACGGTTGCCTTGTATGAGACGGATGCATTTCCATCTGAGGCTAATAATAAAATTTTAAAAATTCTAATGACTGACGACCACTTACTCATGTGTTTGTTTAACGAAAGTGCGGATAAGCTTTCAAAGCAAAGTATTACAAGTATCAAAGGGTATCTGCAAACACATTTCACGGATACGCAATTGTCCGTAGCCAACTTACTGAATATGACTACTTTTAGCATATTTAAATTACCAATGTGGTCCCATTTGAACTAATAGAAAACCAGCCCGTGCCTAACACGAGCTGGTTTTTTAATTGCTTATTCAAATTGAAACGGTAAATCCATTTTACGCATTTCGTATTTAGTGGGATAGGCCGTTTGTGTTCCGTAGCGGGTGACGGAGATGGCTGCATATTGATTGGCTAATTTAATAGCTGTCCCAATCGGTGCCCCGGCAGTATAGTAGTACGCAAAACTGCCGGCAAAAGCATCCCCAGCTCCAGTTGTATCAACCGGCATAACTGGTAGCGCTGCAATTTGCTCACTATGGTGTTGATCCATCCAAAGGACACCATGACGACCTTGTGTGATGAACAAGTTTTGTACACCGGCGTCAATTAATGTTTGGCCGGCTGCTTTAATTTCGGGTTGTGTATACGTTGGCAAACCGGTAATCGTTGCTAACTCATGTTCATTAGGTGTAAAAAAAGTCACTTTCGTCACATAGTTAATGTCCAATTCCAAATTAGCCGGTGCCGGGTTAAGCATGACAGGAATGTGATATTTGTTAGCCATCTCAATTACATGATAGTTCGTTACTAAGTTAATTTCTTGTTGTAAAACGATTAATTGCGTATTTTTAATTAAGTCTAAGTGCGCATCGATTACAGCCGGAGTTAACTCATTATTAGCGCGTGTCACAATCAGGATTCGATTGGCACCAGTTGATTCAACAAAAATAGAGGCGACACCACTACCTTGATGACCGACTAAAATACCGGCTGAGTGGATGTGGTTATCCGTATAATTTTGCTGTTGTTGCCGGCCAAAGTAATCATTACCAACAACGGTTAATAAGGTAACATCAGCACCTAGGCGGGCGGCGGCCACCGCTTGATTAGCACCTTTACCACCGAAGCCTTCTGCAAAATCCTGGGCTTCAATGGTTTCGCCACGGTGTGGTAAATGGTCCGTATACGTTGTTAACTCGTACATGTTTGATCCAATCACAGTTATTTTGGGCATTTGACACCTCATCGTTAGTTATTCACTCATATTCATTTGCAACGCCTAGCACAGCCAGACTGCTACTAGTTCCTAAGCGACTAGCACCAGCATCAAGTAAGTTTTCAGCCATTTCACGGGTCCGAATCCCACCAGCTGCTTTAATTTTGATGCGATTATCAACGGCGTTTTTCATTAACTTAACGTCATTCAAGGTGGCACCACTGGTAGTAAAACCTGTGGAAGTCTTGACATAATCCGCCCCCGTATCTGCAACGAGCCGGCTAGCCACTGCAACTTCATTATCAGTTAATAAGCCAATCTCAATAATGACTTTAATAATTTTACCAGCGCCATGAACTTCGTCGACAACGGCTTGGATATCTTGGCGGACATGATTATAATGGCCTGCCTTAAATTCACCAATATTGAAAACCATATCAAGTTCTTGTGCGCCATTAGCTAAGGCATCGTGGGCTTCGGCAACTTTAATTGTGGTTGTGTTGGCACCTAAGGGAAACGCCACGACACTACCAGTTAAGACATCAGAGCCTTTTAACCGTTCATGGGCATAATGAACCCAACACGGATTGACTATCACGGCATGAAATTTGTGGGTGAGGGCTTGGGTAATTAATTGATCAATGTCGGTTTGTGTGGCCTCTGGTTTGAGTAAAGTATGATCGATAACTTGATTTAATTGCATAAAAAAGCCTCCTTAATCGGTATTTCAACGTCATTATAAGCGGATGATTGTGGGGCTGTAAATGCCAGCTGGTAAACGACAACTACTTGTAAATTGAGTGTGAATTACTTGTGATATAGCGACGTTGAGAGGATGATGGATTCTTATTGAATTAATAGATGCACTAGGATATTATATTGAAAAGTATTTAGAAAAGGATGGTAATTTTGTATGGCTAATACACGTATTTTTCCTAAGCGACTACAACAAGGTGATGAAATTCGGGTAATCTCTCCTAGTTCATCAATGGAACGTGTAGGTGGCTTTGATGATAATTTAGTTGCCAAAAAACGCCTAGAAGAACTTGGGTTCAAAGTAACTTTTGGTGCAAATATTAATGTTAGTGATCAATTTTATTCAAGTTCAATTACTGAACGGGTGGGTGATTTACACGCTGCGTTCGCTGATGCAAACGTTAAAGCCATATTAACAACTATTGGGGGCCTTAATTCTAATGAGCTATTACCATATCTTGACTGGGAGTTAATCCAAAATAATCCTAAATTATTCATTGGCTATTCAGATACTACTAGCTTGCATAATGCAATCCGAGCTAAGACAGGCTTGGTTACGTATTATGGTCCTTGTTACTCAGCTTTTAAAATGAATGAATTACAAGACTATCAATCACAGGCGTGGATGCAAAGTATGTCAAAAACCACATATCAGCTGCAACCTAGTGCTAGCTGGTCAAGTGACTTATGGTTTGATGCATCACAACCACGCCATTTAATGCCTAATCAATGGTTAATCTATAACCAAGGCCACGCCATTGGTACCATTACAGGTGGGAACATTCAAACTTATGGACTGCAAGCTGGGACAGGCTATTTTCCTGAAGTTAATGAACCAATCATTTTTATCGAACAAGCTGAAGAGGGTTCCATTCTGGAGTTTTCAAGAACTTTAGCCCAAATTTTACAACTTCATCCTGATATTAAAGGACTTTTAATTGGGCGGTTTCCAACTATCAACAATGTAAATGACATCGACTTACTAGCAATTTTGGATAAGTATCCGGTATTAAAAACGATTCCGGTGTTATATCATATTGATTTTGGTCATACACAACCTATCTTCACATTTCCTTTGGGAGGTGAAGTAGAAATTGATACAATTAAGATGAAAATCACTATTACTAAGGGTTAAATTAGGAAGTACCAGTTGATGATTCATTACCTTGAAGTGAATGGCCGGTAGATTTTAGTTATAAAGATAAAGACAGCTATCTTGTTTTTGTGTAAACAGAGGCCAAATACTTAACAAGCTCGTATCATCGTAAGCATATTGGTTTAAATCATCTGGCCTTTGAAGTTACTGGTAAAGCAAGGGTCGATTTAGAAATTGTGGCCCAAGATTAAGACTAGCCAAAAAAGCCAGGAAAAATTAATTTTCCTGGCTTTTTTATTTTATTGCTATGGCAGCACCATTTTATTTGAACGGTGTTAGGCAATGCAGACTTGCGCTAGTAATTCTTCAAGCAAGGCCCGCATTCCGGGTTGGTTCAATTGTAGTTCAATATCACTTGATGTTGAACTAACATAGTTCACGAATTCATCTTGTGAGATTACCATACTATTGATGAACTCTAAGATATTGGTTGAAAGGGTAATTTCAACTTTTTGGTCCAATGTCAAGTTCACTTGGTATGCATCTGGGAATAGTTCGGCTTGCAAGACGTTGTGCATGATTTGACCATCAGCATCCCAAGAAGCACTTTCGATTTGTAATTGGTAACAGTAGTTGGCCAATTTGAATAGTTCATGCATCCGTGATTTAAATTCAGTATCAGTCAATGTTAGTAAACCATCACGATGGTCACGGAATAACATCACTAATGTTGCAAAGAAATTATCAAAAGCCACCGTTGCATTGAAGCGTAAATCGGTATCAACTAAGACATACGTTGTCCCACGTTCAAAGAAATACTTTGGTTGTGGGTCAACATTAATGGCTTGCGTATACGTAATAATGGCTTGGTCATATTGGCCATTGGTCCGTAGTTCCGCGGCTTGGTTACTTAATTCAGCGGCATAATCAATGGGTTCTGCTTTTTCTAAAATATTAGTAATCCCAGTCGTATCGGAAACGTGTGGTGTTAAGTCATCCGTAGTGACATTTTCAGGTTCATATTTAGCCATGGCATCAACAAATGCAACTAATAAATCACGTGCATCAGGCGTATCAAATAAGACCACTTGATCTTCAGTTAACGTATTGGCAAAAGTGTTATATAATTTATCGTTTTGCATTAATTGTTTAATGAAGGTAAATAAATTAGCGTAGTTCGTCAATAATTCAGTTGGAGCTTCTGCGGGAAGTTCACCATCTTCATCTGCAAACGTGGCTAGTGTCAATTCACGCATTTCATCTAGAAATGGTCGATTAGCTTTATCAACAAATAACATAATGTAGCATTCGTTAAGTTGGCGCACGTTTTGATAGAGTTTTTCAAATAGCGGTGCTTTTTCATCACTATCAGCTGGTAATTCAAGGTACGTACGGTATTCAGTTAAGCAATATGTCAACATATCACGGAAGGCATATTGCGCATTTTGTTTAAAGTATTCTGGTTCCGGTGCATTGATATATGTTAATGCCCGTTCCAAATAATAGTTGGGATTATTATCGCTGTTAATTGCGTAATTAAAAAAATTAAGCTCGTCATTAAGGGGTTGATTTTCGGTATTCTCAGATTCTTGATTATTGATATCCATGGTGAAACTCCTTTAGAAATGTTGATTGTAGCTCTATTGTAACATAGGTCGTTTATGTCTGTATAACGATACAGCTAGTGAGACGCCTAGTTAATACGTAATTTAGGCCGATTTAACTTGCAATTACCGATATATAATTATAATATTTTAATTAAATTAAAATATTATAATAAAACGAGGATGGTAGATGAAATCAGCTATTAATAATGAACTGCGCCCGTTTAAATTAGCCTTTAGCTTACAAGTGATTGTGGTGGCAATATCGACTTTAATTGACTTATATATGCCATATTTAGAGGGGCATATTATTAACGCGATTGTTTATCAACACAGTGTGCCGCTATTTATTAATAACATTGTATTACTGTTTTTTGCGGCGACTTTTAATTTATTAATTTCTTACTTCACCGCTAAAATGCAATATAGTAAATTACCTAAAATCATTGTGACGGTGATTGATAGTTTAATTACACATTTTTATCATGTTACGCCGCAGACGATGCGCCAGTATGATGGTACATATTTAAATTCACGCGTTAATCAAGATGTTACGATTACAGCACAATTTATTTACATCACGCTCCCTAAGTTCATCGCCAACATCATCACGATCTTAGGAGTCGGGGCCTTTTTAGCCGCTTTTAATATTCGTATTTTGGGTTTATTTGCAATTTTTATCAGTGCGTATATGTTAGTTTATTGGGTGACACGCTACTATATTTTTACGACATCAATGGCGGTTAAAGAAACAAGTGCCCATTATTTTGCTGACCGTAATGGTATTTTCACCCGGTATTTAGCAATTAAAGCCAAGGAATTACTCGTACCCGAACAGCAAAAAAATAAGCAGCTTGCTCAAAAGATGTTTGGCGCCATGCGAGGGAATTTTAAATGGCACTATATTTTATCAACGTCTAAAATTAGTTTGTCAATTCTCTTTCAAACTGTATTTTTTATTATTGGTGGCGTTGCCGTTATTCAAGGGCACTGGCAAATTGGAACGTTTACGATTATTTTGCAGTATTTCAATATATTATTGGGTGTTGTTGATAACTGCTTTTATGTGGGAAGTGAATTTCAAGATTACCAAGCGTCACAAGCTCGCTTGCGGGAATTATTAGAGCTACCAGTTGAAAATTCGGCTGATCAGACCATGCCGCAGCTCAAAAAAATAACCATGACAAACGTCAATTTCGCTATTACTCCGAATCAATATCTATATTCTCAGCCGTTAACTTTTACCATGATACCCGGAAAGTTGTATACCTTAGTTGGACCAAATGGTGTTGGTAAAACAACTTTGACGAGTATTCTGTTAGGCCTGGTTACTAATTACGATGGTAATATATACGTTAATGATATCGACTTTAAGAACTTAGCGATGCGTAATTATCGGCAGCACAATGTGGCGGTTATGTTACAAAGTGACGAAGCAACTAGGATTAACGTTCGAGATTATTTAGCTCAATTTAATGTAAGTCCAAGTAGTAATAATGATGCCCTGACGCAAGCCATTTTCTTTGAGGAATCTTTTAATTTAACACCGTTGCTAGACACTGCGATGAATCAATTATCTGGTGGCGAACAGCAATTAGTCATTTTGTATGCCACATTATTTAAGCCGCACACTTCTTTAATCATTCTAGATGAGCCATTTGCTAACATTTCCTTTAAGATTGTCCCAAGACTAGTCAGTTTATTGCATAGTCCACGCTTTAGCGATAAAATTATTTTACTAGTTACACATGATCAAGCAATTATTGAGCAGTCAGAGCCAATTAAAATGGGTTAAAGCGAGAATTAGCTTGTTGTAAAATTGGTAGGCTCGTTAGAAGAGAGTAAAGGGCGATACATATGGGAAATGTTATTTTTATAGTTTTTGCAATTGGTTGTTTACTTTTCCAAATTGTGGCCGGTTATGTTGGTAATAAGTATCTGGGATTGATTTTACCAATTTTATTAATTAGTTTTACGGCATACTTAATGCATAGTGATGCTTGGGTTTGGCGACTTGGTGATATTTTGATGCCAGTCATTGGCCTGATTGCATTGACGCTAATTTACCAAGGTGGGCGAGTATTAAACCCGCAACATGCAAATAATTTTCACTAGACAGGCTGGCATTGTGCCAACTGTCTTTTTTGTTATAATTACACTTAAAATAATCTTCATAGAGGAACTAACATGCAATTCTTTCGTAATCTTAAACTTCGCGTCAAATTACTACTAGTAATGGCGTTAAATATATTGCCCGTTATGCTAATTGGGGTTGTGACCGCTTTAAAATGGGGGCAACCAAGCGTGACATATGGTTTAGTGGGTATCAGTATTTTATTACTACTGGTCAGTTTTCATTTTATCAACCAAGCAGCGATTGCATTAAGTCAACGTAAGTAACATGAATAAGGAGTGATTACCGATGGCAAATGAATTCATCATGAATGCAGAAGGATTAACATTAACGTTACCAAATGATTTGGGACAGCTAATTATTAGTGACACGGCACCAACCAATGGTGGGGTGACGTTGTATTTTACGGCGCATCAACTAATTGCGGTTGGAAGTACAACTTTGGATAAACAAGCATTCGATCGTACAATTACGCTTGTACCAGCTTGGGATATGGAACCTCAATATTTATTAGCTGCGGTGACTAATCGTGCCCACGAATTAGGGTGGTTAGCTAGTGACGCGCTTTATGAACCCATTAAAATCCCCCAAAATTATCACGCGCCGTTAGCGGAATATCTTACGGTTGTTGAACCACTGTTAAATTGGTTGGGTTATGCGTTCGTACAGGCGACACCAGTTGCAGAAGCTGTAACACCAAGTAAAAAAGGTGGCAAGCCACAACATCGGTGGCAAAAAGCCCTTAGCACGATACCGTTTTATGTCGATTATGCTGGTGTTACGGCCACAGTCTATTGGCAAAAGCGTAATGAGATGCGGTTAGTTGCCGGAGCGACTTTGGTTCCTGAAGCACCACTAAATCAAGATGGTAGCCTTGGCTTTTCGGCCCGTTTTGCTAATACATTACGGGCAGAACAAGCAGCGGCAATCAGTGATTATCAAACGACACAGGATATCATTTTGAAAAGCCCAAATGAAGTTGGGCACTTTTTATACTTTGCAGGCACTAACAG
The DNA here is from genome assembly GCF_918814575.1 of Periweissella fabaria. GTDB lineage: Bacteria > Bacillota > Bacilli > Lactobacillales > Lactobacillaceae > Periweissella > Periweissella fabaria. The sequence goes on from NZ_CAKKNS010000001.1 coordinate 313,853, forward strand.
TTGGTTAGTTCTCCAAGATGCCAATGGACGGACGCTTGATGATTGGAGCGTTGTTAAGTAACGTAAAGCCCCTTGAAAATTTTGTTTTCAAGGGGCTTTTTATAATTCAGAAATTTATATTTATAATTGCATAACGTTAATTCAACATATAAAATATAGGTGTACCAACTATGTTAGCGCTTACATTAAACGCAATGAATTTTAATAATTTTATTATAGCGAGGATTAAGTAATGGACACACAAGTTTTTACAAAGCTTAATACCATCTTCAAAGAACAATTTAATACCACCCCAACGGATGCTTTTTTCTCACCAGGACGAATCAATTTAATTGGTGAGCATACTGATTATAATGGCGGGCATGTTTTTCCAGCCGCCATTACGATTGGTACGTATGGTGTTGGTGCGGCCCGATCTGATAAATTAGTCCGTTTATATTCAACTAATTTTACTGAAACGGGCATTATTGAATTTGATATTGATGATACCACCAAGTTACCACATGGTAATTGGGCCAACTTTGTTAAAGGCGATTTAATCGCCTTACGTGGTTACGGTAATAAATTCGAGCATGGTTTCGATTTAGTAATTGAAGGCAATATTCCAAGTGCTTCTGGCTTATCATCATCTTCCTCTTTGGAATTGATGATTGGCGTTGTTGCGCAACGTTTATTTAACCTTAAAGTGCCACGCTTACAATTAGTTGCTAGTGGCAAACAAGCTGAAAATGAATACATCGGTGTTAATACCGGGATTATGGATCAATTTGCAATTGGCTTTGGTGAAGCTAATCAAGCGATTTATTTGGATACAAATACCATGGTTTATGAGATGGTCCCAGTTGAATTAGGGGATTACGTTGTGGTCATTATGAATACCAACAAACCCCGTAACTTGGTAGATTCTAAATATAACGAACGGGTTAAAGAAACCCAGGAAGCCGTCTATTGCTTACAAAAAGAACTCAAAATTAACACTTTAGGTGAATTAACTAGCGCTGAGTTTGCGGCGGCGCAACACTTAATTACTAATCCAACTGTCTTAAAACGTGCGCGGCATGCCGTTACTGAAAATGAACGTACACAAGCGGCGGTAAAGTATTTAACTGCGGGTAACTTAGTTGAGTTTGGTAAGTTGTTGAATGCTTCACATCAATCACTCAAAGATGATTATGCAGTTAGTGGTGTTGAACTAGATACTCTAGCTGAAACGGCCCAACAACAACCTGGTGTGCTTGGGGCGCGTATGACTGGGGCGGGCTTTGGTGGTTGTGCGATTGCCTTAGTACCACGCGAACAAGTTGCGAACTTTGAAGCCAATGTGGGCCAAGTATACACCGATAAGATCGGATATGCACCATCGTTTTACGTTGCCGAAATTGGCGATGGTGCGCACTGGGTTGGCGCAATTGAGGAGGTATTAGCATGACTAATCCATCGAGTTTAGTAAAAGGCCTCGCACATGCAATGATTACAGCTTCTGATTGTACTGATGAGGATGCGGTTTACTTGATTAATCAAATTTTAGTCATTATTAAAGAAGAGCAATTTGATAATTATACGCCCATTGCTGAAGGAACTTTACTTGATTTAATGGACCAAGTAGTCACTATTGGTATTAATAATTACGCCGCTCAAGGGCTATCAATTAATACCGATATGTTGGGGGCGGCCATTATGAATTTGATGTTGCCATTACCAAGTATTATTAATCAACAATTCTGGCAGCAATATCAAGTTAGTCCCCGGACTGCTACTGATGGATTTTATCATCGTTCAAAACTCGTTAATTATATTAAAACACGTGAGATTGCTCGTAATATTGAATTCCCATATGCTAGTGAATACGGCAACTTGCAGATAACAATTAATTTGTCTAAACCAGAAAAAGACCCCAAAGCAATTGCGGCAGCCCAAAAGGTGGCCAGTAGTGGCTATCCGGTTTGTCAATTGTGTTTAGAAAACGAAGGCTACTTTGGGCGTTTAAATTATCCTGCACGCTCAAACCATCGGGTCATTAGGTTAACGTTAGGTGGCGAGCCATGGTACTTCCAGTATTCACCATATGCATATTACAATGAACATGCCATTGTATTTGCAAAAGAGCATCGGCCAATGATTGTAAATGGGGCCAACATCCGGCGCTTGTTTGAATTCGTGCGCCTGTTCCCCGAATACTTTATTGGTTCGAATGCCGACTTACCAATTGTAGGTGGATCAATTTTAACGCATGATCATTTCCAAGCCGGTCGGTATACCATGCCCATGGCCCAAGCACCAATTGAAACACCGATTGAAATTCCAGGTATTCCCTTAGCTGCGGCAGGGATTGTTAAATGGCCGATGTCTGTGATTCGCTTACAAGATGCTGATTATGAGAAGTTAGTCCGAGCAAGTGAATTAATTATGACTAAGTGGCAACACTTTAGTTATCAAGCCCAAGACATTATTGCTTATACCCCTGATGGAGTTCGCCATCACACGGTGACGCCGATTGCCCGCATGCATGATGGCTTATATGAAATTGATTTAGTCCTCCGTGATAACAATACATCTGCCCAATATCCGGATGGTATTTTTCACCCACACCAAGATGTCCAACATATTAAACAAGAGAATATTGGTTTAATTGAAGTCATGGGCTTAGCAATCTTACCACCACGGTTAGTTCCTGAAATGGCGGGCGTGAGAGATTACTTGCTTGGTACAAATGACCGAGTTGACGACATTCACCAAAAATGGGCAGATGGGCTAAAGATCCAATATCCACATATTACCACCAGCAATGTTGATGCAATTATCAACACTGAAATTGGGGCAGTCTTTAGTCGGGTACTAGCAGATGCGGGGGTCTTTAAACGAACGCCGGCTGGTCGAGCAGCTTTTAAAGCATTCATTGCAAGTTTGGCATAAGACTTAAATCTCAGAATTGATTAGTGCTTGCGAAATAAAACACTAATATCAGTGAGGTTTTAAAATGAATACTACAAACAAATGGAAGCAACGAATTGGTTATGCGCTAGGGGCCTTTGGTCATGACACATATTATGTAACTTTGAGTACGTATTTTATTATTTTTGTGACAAGTGTGATGTTCCAAGGGGCCGGTAAAGATACCGCCCGTTTAATTGGTATTATTACATCCCTAGTCGTGGTTATCCGCTTAATTGAAATTGTCTTTGACCCAATTATTGGAAATATTATTGATAACACCCGTTCTAAATATGGTAAGTTCAAACCATGGTTAGTCGTTGGTGGGGTGGTATCAGGATTACTATTAATGGTTATCTTTACAAACTTCTTTGGCTTAGCAAAGACCGGTAGTGATTTGTTTATCGTATTATTTGGGATTATTTTTGTCTTACTAGATTGCTTTTACTCATTTAAAGATATTGCCTTTTGGTCAATGATTCCAGCGCTTTCAACTGATTCTAATGAACGTGAAAAATTAGGCACGTTTGCCCGATTTGGTTCATCAATTGGGGCTAACGGGACCACGTTGGTCGTCGTTCCGTTAACTACATTTATTACCTACTTGGTTACTGGTCGGCATGAACAAGGTGCCGTTGGATGGTTTTGGTTTGCGGTAATTGTGGGGATCATTTCGGCTGGAACAGCCATTATCACCGCATTAACGACTAAAGAAAATCAATCAATTGTCCGACAACAAAATAAGAAAATTAGCTTTAAAGAAGTCTTTGTTGTTATTACCAAAAATGACCAATTAATGTGGTTAGCACTTTCATATATTGCCTATGCCATTGCCAATGTCGCCACAACCGGGGTCTTATTGTTATTCTACAAATTCGTCCTTGGCCGAGTTGGTGAATTTTGGTTTGTGGGTTTAATTGCCACAATTACCGGGATTATTGCTGTCCCAATGTTTCCGTTATTGGCTAAGTTGTTTTCACGACGGTATGTCTACCTTATTGGCCTAATTATGAACATCTTGGCATATGCAATCTTTATGTTTGCTGGCCAAAATCTGTTAATGGTGCAAATTGCGACCGTCTTATTTTACTTCCCACAACAATGGATTTTCTTATCAGCATTAATGACAATTACCGATTCAGTTGAATACGGGCAATTAAAGAATGGGGTGCGCAACGAAGCTGTGACCTTGTCACTACGACCATTGATGGATAAAATTGCTGGCGCACTCTCAAACGGGATTGTCGGTTTTATCGCAGTGGCGGCTGGTATGAGTGGGACTGCTTCAGTAAGTAATATCACACCACATGATATTCACACATTCAATTTATTTGCCTTTGCGTTACCAGCTTTACTAATGCTCTTTTCTGGGATTATTTTTTTCTGGAAGGTCCGGTTATTTGAAAAAGAACACGCTCAAATTGTTAGTGAACTTGAAGCAAAATTAACTATGCAAAAGGAGGACTAAATGACAGTCACTAAAGAAGAATTTGGCCACTATGATGGGGTGCCAATTTATCGTTATACGATTGAAAATCAGCATCAAACCCGGTTACGAATTTTGTCATATGCCGGCATCATTCAAGAATTTTCGGTTATGGATGCCGGTCAGCGGATTAATCTGGTTTTGAGTTTTGATGATTTAGCTGGTTTTACGGAACATGGCTATAATTTCAATCGAGTAATTGGCCGCCATGCTGGTCGCATTGGTGGGGCCAATTGGCAAACATCGGCGGGGAAGCAAATTACTGTGCCGGCAAATGAAAATGGCAATAGCTTGCACGGGGGTCCCAATGGTTTAGGAAATCAAGTTTTCGCAAGTCGGATTGATAGTTTGAATGAAGCGGTGATTTTAAGTTACCAAGCAACGGAAGCTAGTGATGGCTATCCTGGTGAACTTAATATGGAAGTCCAATATCAATTGAATAATGATGATCAAGTGGTGATTAATTTAAGTGGAACCCAAGCAGGGGTTAGCGGTATTTTTAATCCAACGGTTCATACGTATTTCAATGTAAGTGATCCAATCGTTAGTGATGTTACTCAGATGAGTTTACAAGTTGCTAGTGAAGCACGCTTAGTATTAGGTGCTGACAAAGTTCCAACAGGTGAAATAGTTCCGGTTGGTAATGCATTGTATGATTTTACCGATCTGACTAATTTAGGCGACCGGCTTGAAAATTTTAAAGCAATGACAACAGAACGCGGCTTAGATGATGCCTTTATTGTTAGCGGGGATCTTAGTATGCCTGCTGCAACCTTAGTTGATGATGCGACTGGGCGCCAAGTCACCGTTTATTCAGACCGTAATGGCATTATTTTGTATACAGCAAATGATTTAAATGATGCGACTATGAACTTGAACCGCGGACTTGGCCATCCATATGAAGGGATTGCGATTGAAGCCCAAAACTTACCAGATGCGGTCAATCATCTTGGTTTTGGAGATATCAGTATCGAGCCTGGCGAAACTAAGACTTACCAGATTATTTATCAGTATAATCATCGTTAAATAATTTAATGGTTGTAAATAATAATTAAGAAAGCCTACTAAAAGTTTATCTTTAGCAGGCTTTTTGTATGTGACAAATTAGTTAATATCAGGTATAATTTAATTCATAATAACTAATGAAAGGAGTATTTTTATGCTCACATTCTTAATTCTTGTGATAATTCTTGGGTACTTATTTAATAAAGCCATTCCCTATTTAATTTTAGCTATGTTACTCTATTTTTGTTGGGTTCTTGTCAAAATACTTTTTATTCCAGCATTACTGATTGGAATCGCTTATCTTGCTTGGCAAGTTTATCAACAAAGTCAAACAAGATCATAAAAAAAAACAAAACCGTAACGCAATATGCGCTACGGTTTTTTGCTAGTCATGGACAATATGAGGGCTAGGTTTACCTTGGACAATCAGGGCAACATCATCTAAGGCGATATCAACCATATTTTGGACCGCCGCATCCGTGTAAAAGACAATATGTGGTGTTACTGATACATTAGGTAAGGCCAAAAGTTGGTCATAGAGACTAAAGTCATGGGTTTGATCATTAGTTAAATCATGCTCAACAAATAATTCTTCACCTTCAAGGGCATCTAAACCAGCCCCCGCAATCGTACCAGATTGTAAGGCGGTAATTAAATCTGCCGTTTCAACAATTGGGCCACGCGCGCAATTAATTAAAAAGGCATCATTTTTCATTTTGGCGAAGGTTGCAGTATTAAATAAATGATGGGTCGTAGCATCTAAATTGGTATGAATTGTGAGGACGTCACTTTCAGCTAATAACGTCTCAAAATCAACATACTCAACCGTATCCATCAAATCGGTACGTGGTGTTAAATCATTGGCAATAACACGAGCACCGAGAGCCTTAAAAATCCGGGCCACAGTGCCACCAATCTTACCAGCGCCAAAAACACCCACCGTCAGATTATGAATTTCACGGGCTTGGAGACCATTCCAACTATAATCATGCTGCCGCATCCGGGCTTCTGTATTTTCAAGTTGGCGTAAAAGTACCATGGTATGCATTAAGGCAGCTTCAGCAACTGAACGTGGTGAATAGGCCGGAACGTTGGTAACAACAATCCCATTTGCATCCGCGTGTTCAAAGTTAATCGTGTTATATCCGGTAATTCGTAATGAGATATGGTGAATACCCAAAGCGGCAAGGTCTTCATACACATGCACATCGTCAATGCGGGCATGTTGTAAAATTGAGATACCATCATAGCCGGTAGCTAAGTTAATGTTACCCACAAATGGTAGTGGTGTTGTATCAACTTGGGCATTGTTACGTTCAGCCCAGGCATGAATCGCTGGTTGTTCATCTGGTCGGACACTATACATCAAAATTTTCATAATTAAAACTCCTATTTTTGGTTGGCATTAATGAAGGCTTCTAAGCGATCCATTGCGGTTGTAATATTAGCGAGACTAGCGGCATAACTTAAGCGCATGTAACCTTCACCAGCTGGGAAAGCACCCCCTGGGACAAGGCCTAATTGTGCTTCTTGAGCAAGCTGATGACCGAAGGCAAAACTATCGGTACCAAATTGCGCTGGAATCCGCATAAAGATATAAAAGGCCCCATCAGGCTTAATCACTTCAATGCCCATGGCAGTTAACCGTTGAATTAAGTAATCACGGCGTTTAAGATATTCAGCTTGCATAATTAGTCCGTCGTCGGCCCCGGCGGTTAATGCCTCAATGGCGGCATCTTGTGCATTGGTAGTAGCGGATGTTACTGTAAATTGATTAATCATTGCAATTTTTTGGATTAAATCAGCTGGGCCGGCTGCAAAGCCAATTCGCCAGCCCGTCATCGCATGTGACTTAGAAACCCCAGTAACTAAAATAGTTTGCTCGGGTAATACTTCACCTAGTGAAACGTGTTTTTGGCTGTAACTTAGTTCACTGTAGATTTCATCACTTAACACAACAATCGGTTTATTACGAATAGGTGCTACTAATGCTTCAAGTTCGGCGCGATCATAAGTCACGCCAGTCGGATTAGTTGGGTAGTTCATAATTAACATCTTAGCTTTAGGATGCGCCGCTAGGGTTGCGCTAAGTTTTTCTGGTGTTAGTTTAAAGCCATCAGCGGTTGTATCAACAAAGATTGGCTTGGCACCATTCAGTAACGTTACTGGAATGTAAAATGGGAAAATCGGAATAGGAATAATAATTTCATCATCCGGATTAGTTAACGCTGTAATAGTTGAGTAAATTGCACCCGTTGCCCCAACGGTGACAACAATTTGCGTGGCGGGGTCGTAGTTAGCATGGTATTTTTGACTTAAGAAAGTGGAGGCTGCTGTACGGAGTGCCAACTTACCTGATGAGTCCGTGTAGTGACTTGCATTATTAGTAATACTAGTTTTACCAGCGTCTTTAACGTGTTCGGGGGTATTAAAGTCTGGTTCCCCAAGGGTTAATTTAATAATGCCTGGAATTTTTGAAATCTCAGCATCAAAAGCTAAGATTGATGAGGGTGCTAACTGATCTAACCGGGTATTTGTCTTAAAATTTTCCATAATATGATAAGCCTCCAAATGTTTGTGTTAATAAATTAAAAATCCCCCCAGACTAGCCTGAGAGGATTGGTTGTTTGATATCACATAAAATGGTATCGATTCCACTCAGGTCTAAGTTGAGCTGAATGGTATCGAAAAAGGACTGATGCCATTCAGAATTAATCTGCGCGGTACCAGAAGAGTAAAAACGCGTTATTCAATTGTTGCATATTTTTATCTAACATAATTATTAGCTCCTTTAAATAACTTAGCTAAAATATACGCTTGCAAAATGAAAAAAGCAACACAAATTTATCATTTAATTTTAATTTAATAATTAAACGTTACTAATATTTGTAAGCGTAACGTAAATAGAAGTTTGTCAATTTCAATCCGCAAATCATATTATTTAGAAACTAACTGATATAATTAGGGTATGAGATAGGATGGGGTTAGTTGATAGGCATCTAATTTGATTTCCTCAGATTACAGTCCCCCCGGACTATTGATTGTTCGTCAAAATTATCCAGTTCGCATTAATGAACTGGATAATTTTTTTATGTGCATTGATGGTCTATGAAAATTTGACTACATAAATATCTTAAGAAAGCGCCCAAAATTTATTTTGGGGCTTTTTTAATCGTCTTTATTAGCACGTCTAATAATTTTGGTATATACAAATTTAAATTTTCATTAAATAAAGACTTGTCAAACAACTCTTTATAGTAGAAGATTATTTATAGATAATTTTATGCTATAAAGAGGGGGCGATTATATGGCAATTGAAATACAACATTTAACTAAGCAATTTGGCACTAAGACAGCCGTTGATAACCTATCATTAACGCTTAACGATGGGCAAATTTTAGGGTTAATTGGTCAAAATGGGGCGGGAAAAACAACAACCTTTCGAATGCTACTAGATTTTATTAAACCGGATAATGGTAAGATTCTTTTTGATGGTCAGTCAATTACACCAGCCATTCGGCAAAAAATTGGCTTTTTACCTGAGGAACGTGGGTTATATCAAAAATGGACTGTTGAACAACAAATGCAGTATTTTGGTGAATTACATGGGATGAAAAAGGCCACAGTTAAAAGTGAATTAAAACGTTGGCTAGAGCGTTTGGAAGTTGTTGGTAAACCAACTGATAAAGTCCAAACGCTCTCAAAAGGGAACGCTCAGAAAGTCCAATTAATTGCAACGCTCATCTTTGAGCCACAATTACTCATTTTAGATGAACCATTTACGGGCCTAGATCCAGTAAATACGTCCTTAATGATGCGCGAAATTAAATTACTACGTGATGCTGGAGCACGCATCATTTTCAGTGCCCATAATATGGCTAGTGTGGAAGAACTTTCCGACCATTTATTAATGCTCAAGCAAGGAAAGACCGTGTTAGCTGGTGAAACAAATGCGATTCGTGAAAGTTTTGGGCGGACGCGTGTTTACTTGGAATCAGATGTTAGTGATGCTGACTTATTACAAATTGACGGCGTTGAAGCGATTAGTCAGGCCAATCTTGGGCGGGTCTTAAAGTTACGCGATGAAGCGGCGGGCCATGCTGTTTTTGAACGAGTGACAACCGTAAACAATTATGTGCCAGCATTTATGCAAACCCCACCATCATTAGATGAAATTTTCCGCACAGAAGTTGCGGCTACGGAGGTGGAACTATGAAAAGACCATGGTTAATCGTTGCTAAACAAACATATCGGATTCGGATTAAGTCATTAAGTTACTGGATGTTAGTATTATCACCGTTGTTATTAGCCGCTTTTTCAATTGGCATAGGTATCTTTTTTTCAAGTGCTAGTTCTAGTCAAGATAAAGCAACCTTAGCAATTGTGCAACAACCACAATTAACGCAAACACTCAAGCAATCAAAAGCACTTGATGTCAAATTAACAGATGTCACAACTGTTGCAACCGCCAAAAAACAGCTCAAGCAGGCCGATATTGATGGCTACCTCGTTAAAAATAATACGGATTACCAATTGGTAACTTCTGCAACTGGCAGCAGTACAATTAATCAAGCAACGCTAACGACGGTTTTAACACAATTCAAAATGGCAGCTACGGCACAATCACTCAATATTTCTGCTGATAAATTACAAGCGTTAACCGCCCCCGTCAATCTTAAAGTCCAACAGATGAATCATGAAAATAAAACGACTAAAGGCGGTAATAGCCAGGCTAATTCAACCCTTAGTATCAGTATTGGTGTCTTATTTTTCATTATCTTATTGTTTTATGTTCAAATCATCGCCCAAGAAATTGCTAATGAAAAGTCATCACGTATCATGGAAATTTTGTTAGCAGCGACTAGTGCAGCTAGTCAATTCTACGGTAAAATTGCGGGTGTCTTTGCTTTAGCCTTAACGCAAATGCTACTTTATGTAGTTGTCGGTGGTGCTGCGATTAACATCTTTAGTGATAATCGTATTTTAAAAAGTGCCAAAGCAATCTTTAGTAACATTAGTTGGCAGTTTGCTGCCGTTACGATTGTCATGCTATTACTTGCTATCGTGATGTACTTAACTTTAGCAGCGATTATCGCTTCGCTAGTAAACGACCAAAGCCAAGTACAACAGGCAGTCCAACCAGTTAGTTACCTTACAATGATTGGTTATGTCTTATCATTTATTGTTACGAGTGCACCACATAATATGATTATTAACATTGCTTCTTATATCCCATTCATCTCGCAAACTTTAATCCCAAGTCGCTTAGCGCTCAATTTTGTGAGTTATCCGCAAGCGTTTATCGCCATTATCTTACAGGTAATCGTGGTTATTTTGATATTGATGTTTGGGTTAAAAATCTATCAACGCAATGTTTTGGAATATTCCGATGAAAGTATTTACAAGCAATTGCGCCAACTAATGCATCGCAAATCATGAAATAACTAAAAAGAACTTCTAAGTAGAAGTTCTTTTTTATTAGTTAAGACTCCTTTTTAGCGCTTACAATCCGACTAAGGAAGGTGATAATTGAATTAAACAACATTTGAAAGTGAGGGCCGTTTATCTTGGAAATCTTTGGCTGTAATCTTGATGCGGATGGGAGATGTGAACATTACCATTTACCGACTGATATTGCCGCCTTGAAATGTGCTAAATGCCAACAATTTTTTGCCTGCTATACTTGTCATGATCAACTACGGGACCATACATTTGTTGCGAGTTCTAAAACGGACTTAGCGGTAATGTGTGGTGTATGCAAAACGCTCATGAATTTTACTAGTTATACGCGTGGAAATTGTCCTAAATGTCAGCATCCTTTTAATCCTAAATGTCGGCTCCATTATGATACCTATTTTAGTGATTAATGTTAGTTACTACTTTATTAAACTACTTAATTTTAATTAAAGCAGCTTGAGTATCGGGGGTCGTTGAGCTAAAGTATTTATTCAGGCACGCGATTGTGCTAATTTTTAGAAGGATTTGCCAACGGGCAAGCGGATTAAATGGAACTACTTATTATCATTATTGCTATCATTGGTGTAGCGATGTGGTTTTCAAATCGCAATGGCGAAACAATGTGGGGTGGCACTCCAATGTTGGGGTGTGGTGTCATGGGATGTTTAATTCCTATTATTGGAATTGTACTTATTTTGGGACTGGTGCATAGTATTTTTGGTTTCCACCATTATTATGGTGGTTATGGCTATCACAGTTTCTTTTCACCATTTGGCTTCCATCCATTCTTCCACCTACCATTTTTTCACCATTCGTATTATGAACCAACTTACCATTATGGGTATCACTCATACTATCACGCACCAATTGTGCATGAATATCATATTTATCACCACCATGTCTAAACTATTCAAAAAGCTAGCAAAATCAATTTTGCTGGCTTTTTTGTTAGCTGTTTTAATATGACAGCATTATTAATTATAAACTTACAACCATTATTTCCCGCATAAAACGACTATAATAAAGAGCATAATTTAGTATGTAATTATAAAAGGGGGACGGTCATGACACAACGTGAGACGGAACAACAACTTGAGCAATTGGGCGCTTTTGAAATCAGTGATGAGATGCTAACATTAGCCCGCCATAATGCAAAAAGTAACGTGTTTTTAAATGCAGGCCGGGGGAATCCGAATTGGATTAATAAACAGGCGCGATTAGCATTTAATCGGTTAGTTGAATTTGGGATTAGTGAGTCAAATCGGACTATCAATGATGGCAATTTAGGTGGCTATACAATTAAAGATGGGATTTATGACCATTTAATTAGCTTTTTGCAACCTACAAATAACGCTACTGATGCCTTTATCAGCCAGGCGCTTCAATATACAAATACCCATTTAAAACTCAATTTAGATGACGTTGTGCATGAACTTACGGATGGGGTGCTTGGTAATAATTACCCGGTTCCAAGTCGGGTATTGTATAATACAGAAAGGATTATTAGTAGTTATTTAACGAAAACGCTTTTTCATGGGGTTGATTTAAGTACACCCACCCAAATTTTTCCAACTGAAGGGGGGACGGCTGCAATTGTGTATCTTTTTAATTCGTTACGGGAAAATCATTTATTGGAACCGGGTGATAAGATTGCAATTAACACTCCAATTTTTACGCCGTATTTACAGATTCCGACACTAAATGATTATGAGCTACAAGAAATTGATTTACGCTCAACAGAAGAGAATAACTGGGAAATAAAAGTAAGTGAAATTGAAAAATTAAAGGATAAAACGATTAAAGCGTTATTTTTAGTTAATCCATCAAATCCAGGTGCTATGGCTTTTGATCACGCTGCTTTGGTAGCAATTCAAAAAATGGTTACGGCTAATCCAAATTTAATTATTATTACCGATGATGTCTATGGAACGTTTGTTGATGATTTTCAATCGGTATACGCCATTGCGCCACATAATACATTATTAGTTTATTCATACTCAAAATTATTTGGGGCAACTGGTTGGCGCTTAGGACTGATTGCGGCCCATCGCGATAATGTCTTTGATCGTTTGATTCAACAGTTACCAAGTAAAACCCAAGCGCTATTGAATCACCGTTACGCAATTAATGTCGTCAATCCCAGTCAAATGCCGTTCATTGAACGCCTTGTTGCCGACAGCCGTTCAGTAGGGCTATATCACACCGCTGGTTTATCCACGCCACAACAAATCATGGAGGTGTTATTTTCACTGACGTATTTAATACATGACGGTCAAACAGATCCATATATCGAGACGGCCAAACAAATTGTCCACCGTCGGTATCATTTGCTGTATCAAAATTTAGGGTTACCGGAAAATATTAGTCGCCAAAATTCAAAATATTATGCTTTGATTGATATTTATCAATTAGCCGAGTTACGTTATGATGCGGCCTTTCGTGATTACTTAGCAGAAAACTTTGAACAAGTTGACTTCCTATATAATTTGTCACAAAAAAACGGAGTCGTATTAATGGATGGAGTTGGCTTTGGGGCTGAGGCAGGAATTTTACGTATCTCACAAGCTAATTTACCAGATGAGGATTATGGCTTAATTGCTCAACAAATACTAGAATTACTCGCTGAATACCATACGCATTTTAAGTGCCGTTAATATGTATTTTGTATACTTTTATGTTTTGCTAATATAAGTCATAAGTAAAAGTATTAAGAATTTATTATTTCGAAGTAATTGCATACCTTTTGCGTTAAAATTGCATTTATACAAAAACTTAAATTAAATAAGTTACGGTAAAAATATTACTTCGGAGTGTGCTGCATATGAGCATTGAATCAAATCAAAAAGAAATGGAACACCAATTAGAACATCTTGGAGCTTTTGAAATTAGTGAAGAAATGTTGAAATTGGCACAACATAATGAAAAAAATAATGTCGTAATGGATGCGGGACGTGGTAATCCTAACTGGATTAACACTAAAGCTCGCTTGGCGTTTGCCCGGATTATTGAATTTGGGGTGGCTGAGTCACGGCGGACAATTTTAAAAGGTGATTTAGCTGGCTATACAACCTTAACTGACATTTCAACACGATTTGCTCAGTTTCTTGATGCTGGTGATAGTACCGATAACTTTTTGCTTGAATCGCTCGAATATGTAGCTAATCGCTTCAATATTAATCGTGATGAATTTGTCAAAGAAATGGTTGATGGGGTCATTGGGAACAATTATCCGGTTCCAAGTCGGGTCTTAAAACATTCCGAAAAAATTCTTAACGCTTATTTACAAGAAACCCTTTATAACGGTGTCGATTTAGCTGAGCAAACCCACGTATTCCCAACTGAAGGGGGCTCAGCGGCGATTGTCTACATTTTCAATTCATTGCGGGTTAATCACTTGCTTGCCCCTGGAGATAAGATTGCCGTTAGCACACCTATCTTTACGCCATATCTACAAATCCCAGTGTTAAATGAATATGACATGGTTGAAGTAGATTTAAGTTCATCTGAAGAAGCTAACTGGGAAATTCAACCAACTGAATTAGCTAAGGTTAGCGACCCGGACATCAAAGCATTATTCTTAGTTAATCCATCAAATCCTGGCGCAATGGCACTTGATGAACGTGCATTAGCGCAAATTAAGCAGTTAGTGGTCAATAATCCGGATCTAATTATTATCACTGACGATGTCTATGGGACCTTTGTTAACGATTTCCAAACTGTTTATTCAGTCGTACCCAACAATACATTACTGGTGTATTCATACTCAAAATTATTTGGAGCAACTGGTTGGCGAGTAGGGATGATTGCCGCGCACGAAGACAATGTTTTTGACCGCTTAATTAGTCAATTGCCAGCTGAACAACGCGCCGAACTTGACGCACGCTATGCATTAAACGTCTTCGCACCAGCTAAGATGCAATTTATTGATCGGATTGTCGCTGACAGTCGTGCCGTTGGGTTGTATCATACAGCCGGTCTTTCAACACCACAGCAATTAATGGAAGTTTTATTCTCATTAAACTTCTTACTTGAAGCTAACAATGGTGATTATTATGTTGAAGCGTCTAAAGCGATTGTGGCCAAACGATATGCGGCCTTATTTGATAGCTTAGAAATTCCTGCTAATATTAGTCCATATAATTCTAAATATTATGCTTTAATCGATGTTTATCAATTAGCTGAAAAACGATATGACGTAGGTTTCCGTGATTACTTAATGGCCAACTTTGAACAACTTGATTTTCTCTACAAGCTTTCTGAAAAAAGTGGGGTTGTAGTAATGGATGGTGCTGGTTTTGGAACTTCAGAAGGGGTTATCCGTGTTTCGGAAGCTAACTTACCAGATGAAGCATATAGCCAAGTTGCCATCGCCATTTTGGAATTACTTGCTGATTACAATAACGAATATCTGAATGCTTAAAGGTTAGGCGTCAGTTACTGCTAAACCTGAATATATTTATAATATGACAATAGCCTCCCTGAAGAATTTCTTCAGGGAGGCTATTTAGTGTATTATTTGATTATGCTGACTTATGGCCTCGCTCTGTTTGTATATTATACAGGGGGCCGTTGCAATTGCCGCAAGACGTTGACAAGGGTGTTGATTTCCCGCGGATAATCCGCATGGTGTTGCAACATGTACAATACAAGCATTTGATTGAGGGCTTGGATTTGAGCGGCACTTTGGCCATTTTCATTAGCCAAAATTGATTGCCGCAATTGTTCAATACGATCGTAAATCACCGGAATATTTTTTATTTCAAGATCAGTGACAGCATGTTCTAAGACTGGAAGTAAGTGCGTATATTGATATGTTTTCATCATACAACCTCCTAACATTGGCTTATCATCACCGTAGCACAGTTAGTTTAAAAGTACAATGTTGCTTATGACCAACCAAGTTCATAATAGGGAATATGTTGGTCATAAAGGTCCAATGCTAATTTACGATCATTAATTAAAGTTGTTGGTAATTGGTCCCGAGACCACCAAGATAAGCCGGCATTTTTATGTGGCTCCATCACTTGAGGGGTTCCAGTATAATTTAGCACTTTAAAATAACCGTTGAAATAAACATTATCCGTATCTAAGTCATGCTTATGAATCATTGTCACAAATTCTAAATCATCTGGTACGACTGTGATACCTAATTCTTCTGCTAATTCGCGACAGAGGGCTTGCGGTAATGATTCACCGGCTTCGACATGCCCAGTTGCAGCTAAATCATAGGCGCCATCTTGATATCCTGTATTTTGGCGTTGTTGTAGTAAAATTTGTTGGCCATCTTTTGATAGAATAATCGCAAAAATGGCACTAGGGGTTTGATAACGAACTTTCATGTTGTATGGACTCCAATCGATTTAGTTAAACTCACCGCCACCGGGAAACATCTTGCGAATACCACCAGCGGGATGCGGATCATCACCCGAGTAACGAGGGATAACGTGGACATGCGCATGCATCACCGTTTGGCCGGCTGCTGGTTCAATATTGACACCAATATTATAGCCATCCGGATGAAAATCATGGTCAAGTAATAACTTTGCTTCATGCAGTAAGTTATTAACAGCGACTAATTCAGGCGTTGTTAAATCAAAGTAATTGTCCCGATGTGTTTTAGGGATAATTAATAAATGGCCAGTGCTTACGGGATAACGATCCCAAAATGCTCCGGCTAAATCATTTTCGAGGACAAAAGTAATTTGTTCACGTTGACAAAAAAGACACGTTGGTTGCTTCATCGAATTTACCATCCAATCAACTTCAAATTTACCGCTTGCTAGGCGGATAATAATATTATTTTAGCTGAAAATAGCTTAAGTGCAAAGAACATAAAAAAGTACCGGTATTTGAACGCACCAGTACTTAGTAGCTAGCCAAATAATATTGAAAGTTAAGAAGCAACAATCCCCTGAAACTGATTCTTAACCAGCACTTGGAAAATTCCCCCGAATTTTTCTTGCACCTTTAACTAGTGCCTTAAGTCTAACACACTTTCTGGAAATAATACGTTATTTCACACTAATTATTTAAATTCATTCTAAATAATTTGATTTATACTAAAAAGTATCCCAAAAAGCATGTATAATAATGTAAATATTATATTATCGTACTATTAAGAAATACATTTGAGGATAAAAGGAGAACTGCATGCAATTTGAGTTAAAACACGTGGGTATCATACGTGAGCAAAAACATATTCTACAAGATATTAATCTAACAATTGCTAATGGTGATTACATAACTGTTACTGGACCATCAGGGAGTGGTAAAAGCACTTTAGTAAAAGCGTTAGCAAGTTTAATCGATCCTGATGAAGGGGTGCTTTCTTATAATGGTCAAGATATTATGACGCTTAATCCGATTGAATATCGCCGTGAAGTCTCTTATTGTGTCCAACAACCAATCTTGTTTGGCGAAACGGTACGTGATAATTTTGCCTTTCCATATCAGATTCGTAAACAAGCATTTGATACTGCCAAAGTTGAAGCTTACTTAGAGCAAGTTCAATTAGATGCCCATTATTTGGACCAACCAATCGCAAGCTTGTCTGGTGGTGAACGTCAACGGGTTGCTTTATTACGGAATGTCTTATTTGAACCACGGGTCTTGTTATTAGATGAAGTAACAACCGGATTAGATACTGTTAACAAAACAATTATTCATAATTTGATTGAGCAATTTAATCGTGAACAAAAAATTACGATTGTCCAAATTACGCATGACGCTGAAGAAATTGCGATGGCTAATCGTTTACTTAAAGTTGTTGATGGTCGGATAAGTGATGAAAGTGGGGTTATCTAAAATGGGAATTGCTGTTAACAACCAATCATTATTTTATGCTGCCTTACTTGTTGTAATTGCCCTTTATATTGCCTGGCATGAAAAATTGGGCCTCGATAAAGATATGATTATTGCTGTTATTCGAGCGGTTATTCAACTAGTTATCGTCGGGTATGTGTTGCGTTACATTATTCATTTAGATCAATTATGGATTACGTTAATTATGGCGATGTTCATTATCTTTAATGCTAGTTATAACGCAATGAAGCGTAGTGCTTTGAAGTCATTTAAAATTCCACTAGCCGCGATTGCGATTGGGACCAGTATTACGCTTAGTGGCTTAGTTCTTGCTGGAGCGATTAAATTAGTGCCATTTCAAATTATTCCAATTACAGGCATGATTGCTTCCAATGCGATGATTGCTGTTGGGTTATGTTTTAAGACGATGGATCAAGCATTCAAAGATCAACGTCAACAAGTTATTGAAAAATTAACTCTCGGGGCTGATTTAAAAGATGCGACATTACCAATTATTCGTCTAAGTATTAAAACTGCGATGCAGCCAACGATTGATGGGGCTAAAACAGTCGGAATTGTCAGTTTGCCAGGGATGATGTCGGGGTTGATTTTTGCCGGTGTTGATCCAGTGCGGGCAATTAAATATCAAATTATGGTGACCTTTATGTTACTATCAACCGCTAGTATTGCTTCATTCATTGCTGCCTATCTTGGTTACCGTGAATACTTCAATGCACGTAAACAATTAAAAATATAACGATGCGTTATTAGCGATGATAAACTTAAATAAAACGTCTTGGTCAATATACCAAGGCGTTTTATTAGTCTATTCATATGATATTGGTAAGCACATCCAGTTTTAACAGGTAACAATTCAAAACTGTGCAATTGGTGGTATGTGCGTGATAGAATAGTATTCAAATTATCGGGATATTACTAATTACATGTAATAAATAACAATAAGGGGGATTGTTATGCCTGCGCAGTCGATTGAAGTCATCAGTGCAGAAAATCAACATTTACAGCAACAATTAGATATGGATTATGCGCATTATTATCACTGTTATGCACAGTATTTAATTGATAATGGAGCTTTTTGTCCGCCATTGATTCTTGAAGAACAAAAACAAACGGTTTTACAACAAATCATTCAATTACAAAAGACCAATCAAGTATGCCAAGCGTATTACCAATCAAGTGCCGTTGAACTTGCACGTAATCACTTGGCGCAAACACCACATTCTGGGCGGAGCTATTTAAAAGCTGGGTTATTGTTTGCTCTTACGTTTGCTTTTCCCCAAGTCCTAGGGCCGGAGCACATGTTTGATTTAAGTGGCACAATCTTATTTATGGTCTTGGGTGGCGCGGGGGCGATTTTGATTTGCTATATCTTGGCGCATGTCAAAGATATTTTTCAAGGAGTACTTAGTTGGGGTGTTGTAAGTTTAGTGACTTTGCTAAATTTAGTTTTAGCGTTACAGGTGCATACTAATGCGGTCTATCATTTGAGTGGCCCCGTTGGGATGATTAGTTTAGCGTTAATTACATTAGTAGCCGTGTTACTCGATCCGATATCCGGTTATGAAAATACCTTTGATCGGATTGTCTTAATTTTAACAATTACTAACACATGTTTAGGTATGCTAGCAATCATTATCAATACGGTGACGGTCAAGGAAGGTGCTAATCCCTTGGCTAATAACTGGGTCGCGATGATTTTTGCAATGCTAGTCTTATTTAGTACCATTCTGATGTGGCGTTTAATTAAATATTTCCGTTAAAGAATGCTGGTATGCTGTTGGATAACTGAACTAACCATTGTTACCTACAATTAAATTTTGCATACGTTACCGTAAAATTTAAATTAATTCAGCAAGGTGCTAATGGCGCTAAATAGTATTAACAATTAAAGGCAATAAATAAAGCTTATTGCTATTACCAAATAAATTAAAATACCTAGTATCAGTAATAAACGATACTAGGTATTTTTTAGTAATTAATGCATATTAAGGGTAAGTTTGTGCCGAATTAAGTAGTAAAGACTGCCAATAATTAGGGTCCAAATGAGCCAAGAAACAAGCGTAATGCCATCACCAATAATTGTGAATAGTTCTCGTTGATGACCAAATATACGGGCTAAAATTGAAAAAGTATCAAATGGTAATAACCAATGACGAAGACAAGTAATTAAACCTAAAATAAAGCCGGTTTGCCCAATGGCAATCAACCACGTAAAATTTTTGTACATAATAAACCTTCTTAATAAGTAATAGATAGAGTGTAGCATGCATCATTTAGTTTACGGTTCGAGTTAGAATAGGTGGTCAAATATTGATGATAAGACGTTAGTATGTGGTAGTGACTTTAAGGATAAGCTAAATAATTAAGATGGTTAGCGCTGCTGGACTTAGTACATTAAGCTAGGTGTTCGTGTTGTTATTTTATGTCGGTAATGACACTCTTTTTAAAAGATGGTTTTTGAGTCTAGTTAATAAGGTGTTTAACGACACTATATAATAGAAGGAAAAATAAAAAAAGGTTCTTGCAAACTACTTGCAAGGACCTCTTTCTATTATTAATTAACCTTTATTATCACGTAATTGTGCCACTAATTGCGCATCTGGGGTTATATACATTGTTGATTGACCTTCAAAAATTACATATCCCGGTTTTGAACCATTGGGTTTCCGTAATAATTTAGCAGGGAGGTAATCAACTGGCACATTGGCTGATTCACGAGCTTTTGAGAAGTAAGCAGCGAGGGTTGCACCTTCTAATAAGGTTTGCTCACTTGGATTACTATCATGAATAATGACGTGCGAACCGGCCATTTTTTGCACGTGTAACCAAATATCATTGCGAGCGGCCGTTTTAAGACTTAATTTATCATTTTGTAAATTGTTCTTACCGACTTCAATCAAAGTGCCGTCTGTCGCATAGAATTTTTCCGGTTGAGAAATTTGCAAGCGTGCTTTTTTATTTTTAGCTTTATTGCGAATGTAACCTTCCGTCGTTAATTCTAGGCGAATTTCATTAATGTCTTTTGG
This sequence comes from Periweissella fabaria, assembly GCF_918814575.1. GTDB lineage: Bacteria > Bacillota > Bacilli > Lactobacillales > Lactobacillaceae > Periweissella > Periweissella fabaria. The sequence continues at coordinate 334,580 of NZ_CAKKNS010000001.1, forward strand.
ACTAGCAATTTCAATTTGCGCCATAATATTTTCAAGGTAGTTAAGCTCGTGTTGAGTTAAGGCAATTTGTTCATCAACATACGCCACGGCTTTTTTTAACTTATTGTATTTGGTGAAATACTTTTGTGCATTTTGCGAAGGCCCAATTTGATTACTTAACGTAATTTTCATTGGTTGTTCGTTATCGTAGTAGTTAGGTAATGTAATTTCCGTCATCCCACGTTCAACTTGATAGAGATAGGTCGTTAGTAATTCACCTTTAACTTTAAATTCATCCGCATGTGCAGAGGCATCTAATGTTTGTTCAAGTTTTTTAAGCTTGGTCTTGTTTTTCTTAATTTCGTTACGGACGACTCGAATAACGTTACCAGCTTGTTGTTGCACACGGTCACGTTCGGCACGGTCGGCGAAATAGACATCCAGCATTTCACCAAGGGTAGCAAACTCACGAACGGTTCCCGGAAGAGTTAGCCATTTAAAGGGTGCAAAAACGACTTTGTTGTTGCTTGCTAAATCAATTAATTGGGGGCTTGGTGTGCCAAAATTAGCTAACCAGTTTTGAGCATGGGCCATGGCATCCCTAGGTTCATGGACAACTGTTGCTAATTCGAGTGCGGAATCAAACGCAAATCCTTGAAAATGGCCTTGAATCGCTTTTGCTAATTCTTTTTGGTCTGGAATATCTAAAATGAAATTCGCTAAACCTTGTAAAGATTCATATGGATTAACCACGTCTTGTTTAGGTGGCGCAATATATTGGGCGCCAGGGTATAGGGAACGAACCCGATTTTGATCAGCTGAAACGTGTTTAATTAATTCAATAATTTTGTTCGTTTTTTGATTGACCAAAAATAAATTCGAGTGACGACCCATCATTTCAAGAATCAAAACGACTTCTTCCAAATCACCAAGTTCATCGTGTGTTAAAACAGACAACTTAATAATCCGGTCGTTTTCAACTTGTTCAATTTTTTCAACTTTAGCACCTTCAAGATGCTTACGGAGCATCATTGCAAATGAAGGTGGTGTCGTTGGGTTAGCATAAGGGATATTCGTAATTTGGGCACGCGCAAATGTTGGGTGTGCTGATAATAATAAGGGGTAGTTCTTCCCATTACTGCGGATTACTAAGACTACTTCTTGGGGATATGGTTGGTGGATTTTGGCAATGCGCCCACCAACTAAGAGCCCTTGAAGTTCCGTAACCATCGCATGGGTAAATAAACCATCAAAACTCATTGAGCATGTTCCTCCGTATGTAAATAATTCGATAGTTACCATTATACCGCATTTTAAAGCGATTGGAGATAAAGTTATGTTCACGCCAAGTAGCACGCTTAGTAAACTTTAATATTTACTGAATATGTGCATGCATTTAGTTAATTAAAATTAATAAAAATATAGTTGGTATACACAATAAGCTAAGTTTATGATAAACTAAGAGAAAATCAATTTAAGTTAACCGAGGTACAGGCGGCATTATGAAATCTAGTTTGGATGCATTGCGTGATAGTGAAAAAATTCAACGTAGCGCACTAATGAAAATTACCAAGCACCACAATTTAACCATTGCAGAATGGCAACTTTTATCAACGATGATGGCAGGGTTTGATACGCAAGATAAATTATCAGCGGAAACTGGATTGGATACATCGACTTTATCCCGCCAATTAAAAAGTATTTTCGCCAAAGAATTTGTCGATAAGGTCGCAACCGGTCGTGACCGTCGCCAATTGGTATATTCAGTATTACCTAAAGGAAGCGATGCGGTATTAGCAATTAATAGCGAATATCAACAATTGGAGCGAGTTATTTTTGATAAATGGTCTAACGAAGAAATTAACATGTTGCGAATCCTGCTCAATCGTTTAGAAAAATCAATGGGGCGGGTTGCTGAATAATTAAAATTTTATCAACTAATTTGACAAGCTGTTTAAAAAAACAGTATGATAGAGCAATACTTTGATATTGAAAACTTTTGATATCGAAAATAAATTATTGCTAATAGACTTAAAGAAACGAGGGTTATTGAATGAAAATCGCCGTGGTTACTGATAGTACTTGTTACTTAAACGACGAAGAAGTTGCGAATAATAATATCACTGTTATTCCAATTCCAGTGATTGTTGACGGACAAGTATACGAAGAAGGCGTAACAGTTTCAAATGCTCAATATTACGATATGTTGACGCACTCACAATCATTTCCATCAACATCACAACCAGCAATTGGTCAATTGATCAATGTCTATGAAGGTTTGCGTGACCAAGGGTTTGATACAATTATTTCAATCCACTTGTCATCAACAATTTCTGGGATGTACAACACGGTTGTCAATGTTGCTAGTCAAATTGAAGGGGTTAAGATCTATCCATATGATAGTCAAATCACGATGCGTTTGATGGGGGAATTAGTCGTTGATGCTGCCCGGATGGCGGCAAATGGTGAAACACCAGCAGCTATCTTGACAGAACTTGATAAAGTGCGCAAAACAATCAAAGAATTTTTTGTGGTTGATGATTTGCAAAACCTTGTTCGTGGTGGTCGTTTATCTAATGCAAGTGCCTTTATTGGATCAGTCTTGAAGATTAAACCTTTACTTACGTTTGATGATAACACTCATGAAATTGTCGCGTTTGAAAAAGTTCGCTCAATGAAAAAAGCTCGTAAACGAGTTGAAGAATTGTTCGCTGAGGTTATTACTACCGTCCCATATACGATTAAGTTAACTGTTTATCACGCTAATGCACCCGAAGTAGCCCAAGAATGGTTTGCTGAATTGAAACAAACGTATCCAACATTATCAATTGAAATTGCTGAAATCGGTCCAGTTATCGGTACTCACCTCGGTCAAGGCGCCTTAGCACTTGGCTGGGTTCAAGATACTTCAGTAAACTAATATAAAACCTAATTATTTTTTGATAATGGCTTAGTGATATTTAAATTATTATTTGATTGCTATTTTTTTGAATCTTCATTTATATGGTAAAATATTTATCAGATGGAGATTTCATATTTACGCTAATGGAAGATTCCCGTCAACGGAATCTTCCATTTTCATTCCCATGAAATCCAATTAGGAGGACCAAATGAAAATTGGTATTGATCAAATCGCCTTTGCAACAAGCGATAAGTATCTTGATTTAACAGACTTAGCACTTGCCCGGGATACTGATCCGAACAAATTCTTAATCGGAATTGGTCAAAGTGAACAAGCAGTAATTGGTAAAACCCAAAATATTGTGACGTTAGGAGCTAGTGCCGCAGCGCAAATTATTAACGAAAGTAATCGTGATGCCATTGATATGGTACTTGTTGCTACGGAATCAGGGATTGATAATTCCAAATCAGCGGCAGTTTATATTCAAAAGTTACTTAATATTAACCGCTATGCCCGGACTTTGGAACTTAAGCAAGCATGTTACGCTGGAACCGCTGGCTTGATGTTTGCCCGTGACTTTGTGGCTAGTCATCCTGATAAGCAGGTTTTAGTGATTGCAGCGGATGTAGCCCGCTATGGTATCGATACACCTGGGGAAGTTACCCAAGGTGGTGGGGCGGTCGCAATGCTGGTTAAAGCTAATCCACAAGTTATTAGTTTAAATGACGATAGTGTTTACATGTCAGATGACGTGATGGATTTTTGGCGGCCAATTTATCGTAGTGAAGCCTTAGTTGATGGGCATTTTTCTGCTAATATCTACCAAGATTTCTTTAAAGAACTTTGGGATCGCTACCGTGCGACAACTGGACATGCAATTAATGACTTCAAAGCGTTTGCATTCCATTTACCATTTACTAAAATGGGCCTCAAAGGATTACGTGAAATTTTGCCAGAAGCTACTGAGGAGCAGCAAGTTGCTTTATTAGCCGAATTTGAAGCAAGTCGTGTATATAACCGGCGGATTGGTAACTTATATACTGGTTCGCTCTACTTAAGTTTAATCTCTTTACTTGCTAATGGTTCCGTTCAAGCCGGTGATCGTTTAGGACTATTTAGTTATGGTTCTGGTGCTGAAGGTGAATTTTACTCAGCTACCGTTGAAGCAGGCTTTAAACATGGGTTACAAACTGATTTTAACGCGTTATTTGCTAATCGAACGAAGGTCAGTGTCGCCGAATATGAAGAACTCTTCGCAGCTAAGGCGCCGACTGATGGACAAAATGTCATGTTTGATTTAACCAATGATCATAGTCCATTTGTCTTTGCCGGTATCCAAGACGAAAAACATATTTACAAAATCAATCAATAGTCAAAAAAACGGTTTACGCCTTAGTAAGCCGTTTTTACTTGCTTTTTTAAATCAAAATTAGAAAACGTTGTTTATTTTTATAGTTGTTGATAGCATTATAGAATGATATATTAAAAGTATTGTAGTTTGATTAAAAACTAAAGCAAAATACGTAATTAATGTTTTACATTAAGAAAGGAGTTTTTATGGATATATTCCGCAAGCTAACTTGGTTCTTCAAAGAACAAAAAGCGATGTATATTCGTGGGCTACTTGCATTGATGATGACGGCCTTTTTAAACATGATTCCGCCATTTTTAATCGGTTATACCGTCAATCAGATTGTCGCTCATAGTTTGACACCGCTAAAGCTAGCTTTAATTTTATTGGGGGTCGGTGCAGAAGCAGTAACATTATATGCTTTTCGTTACATTTGGGCCGTTCATATTTGGGGTGGTGCAACCTATCTTGAGCGCAAATTACGCCAACGACTATATATGCATTTTATGCACATGGATACGAAGTTTTATCAAAAATACCGGACCGGGGATTTAATGACGCGCGCAACTAATGACTTAATTCAAATTCGCCAAGTTGCGGGGATGGGGATTTTGACATTAGTTGATTCGTTGACAACTGGAATGGTTACCATCATTACAATGGCTTTTGTAGTTGATTGGCGTTTAACATTAGTCGCCATTTTACCATTTCCGTTATTAGCAATCATGTCAATTAAGCTCGGCCATCGGATGCATAATGCTTTTGGTGATCAACAACGTGCATTCTCTAAGTTAAGTGATAAGGTGCAAGAATCACTTTCAGGGATGAAAGCCATTAAGACATTAGGACAAGAAGCCCAAGACATTGAAGATTTCAATGCTCACAATGGCGCTTTGATGAAGGCATATAAAAAGGTCGAATTTGTCTCTGCTTTATATGACCCATTAACAACAATGATCATCGTCTTGGCCTATGTGGTAACGATTGTTTATGGTGGTTGGATGGTCTTGCACCACCAAATTAACATTGGGCAATTAGTATCCTTTATTTCATATCTTTCAATGTTAATCTGGCCAATGTTTGCCATTGGACAATTATTCAACATTATTGAACGTGGGAATGCGTCTTATGACCGGGTGATGGATATTTTAAGTAACGAATCTCACATTAAAGACGCCGCTCAACCCGTAACGATTCCAGCCCAAGGGGATGTACATTTTGCCATTAAACAATTCCAATATCCTGATGATCCAGAAATTGCGTTACAAGATATTGATGTCACTGTTGCGGCAGGACATACATTGGGAATCGTCGGTCAAGTTGGTGCTGGTAAAACATCGCTCTTAAAACTGCTCCTCCGTCAATATGATAATTATGATGGTGTCATTACCTTAAATGGGGCTGACATTCGCCAATTCCCGCAAGACACATACTTACGAGCCATTGGTTATGTCCCACAAGAAGGCTTCTTGTTTAGTACATCTATCAAGGAAAATATTCGCTTTACGTGTCCGGATGCTAGTGATGAACAAGTCCAAGCGGCTGCTCAAAAAGCAGCTTTCCATGATGATATTATGAAGATGCCGGCTGGTTATGAAACGGAAGTTGGTGAACATGGAATTAGTTTATCAGGTGGTCAACGGCAACGTTTGACGATTGCGCGGGCACTCCTTATTGATCCAGAAATTTTGATTCTTGATGATTCATTATCAGCCGTTGATGCGCGGACGGAAGCGGCCATTTTGGATGTTTTAAAGCGTGAACGAGCTAACAAAACAACCATTATTGCCGCCCACCGAATGAGTTCAGTAATGAATGCGGAAAACATCATCGTCTTTGATAACGGTCAGATTAAAGAACGGGGTACGCACAGTGAATTACTCGCTAATCACGGTTGGTATGCCATGATTTATCAGCAACAACAACATGGGATGAGTGAAACCACAGAAGGGGGTGAAGCCTAATGGCTAAAGAACAATCAATTTGGACAGAAAAATTAACTTTTAAAGACCAAGTTAAAGTCATTAAGGGTTTATTGCCATTTGCTAAACCCTATAAGTGGTATTTCATTAGTGCGATTATTGCCATTGGGTTTGTCTCAGCGATTAACGTCTTATTACCACGAATTTTGCAAGAACTGATGAATCAATACTTGATCCATCTTGATACGAAGTTCCAAGTCTTAATCATTTTTGCGTCCGTTTACTTTGGTGTTTCACTATTAAAGGCGATCTTGCAATTTATCCAAGAATATCTATATGGCTTGGGTGGAGCATATGCTGAAGTAAATACGCGTGAAAAACTATATCGACACCTCCATACATTGGGGATGCGCTATTTTGACCAAAATCCCGCAGGTTCAATTTTGTCACGGGTCACAAACGATACCCAAGCTTTATTTGAAATTTGGCGGTTGTTCATGCTTGTCTTGATGGGACTATTTGGATTATTGGCATCATATTATGCGATGTTTATTACCAATGCTAAGATTGCCTTGGCTCTATTGGTTTTCCTACCATTTTTACTTGGTGCTATCTTTTACTACCAACGTGTAAGTTCCAAAGTCTATGGTGGTATGCGTGAAAAACTTTCCCAATTAAACGCTAAAATTGCCGAATCAATTAATGGAATTAACGTCATTCAACAATTCCGGCAAGAAATGCGCATGGGGAAGGACTTTGCGGTAACCAACGACGAGTATCAAATGGCCCGTATTCGCATGATTAAAACGGAATCACTGTTACTTAATCCATTGATGAACTTATTCAATGGGTTAGGTATCGTTATAATTTTGGGAATGTTTGGTTGGCATTCAATGGATGCCGCGGTTGCAGCCGGGACCGTGTATGCGTTTATTTCTTATTTGAATAACTTCTTTGCACCAATGAGTGAAATCATGCAAGAATTAGCTTTATTCCAAGATGGTTCAGTAGCGGGAGTACGTGTGTTACGGATTTTGCAAAATCAAGAACTTGCACCGGCGCAAGTGGCACAACCACATGGTCAAATCACGCAAGGTAAGATTGAATTTAAGAATGTGACATTTTCATATGATGGTGTTCATCCAATCTTGAAGAACTTATCTTTTACGGCTTTACCTGGCCAAACCATCGCCTTAGTTGGCCATACTGGTTCCGGTAAAAGTTCTACAATTAATGCTTTAATGCGGTTTTATGATTTTCAGGAAGGGCAGATTTTAATTGATGACCAAGATATTCGTGAATATCCAATTGCTGAAATTCGTAAAAAAATGGGCTTAGTTCTACAAGAATCATTCATGTTCTACGGGGATATTAGTTCTAACATTCGCATGTTTAATCAAGCTATCACCGATGACCAAGTTAAGGCAGCTGCTGAATTTGTGCAAGCTAATCGCTTTATTGAAGAACTGCCTAAGCAATATGCCGAACCAGTTATTGAACATGGAGCAACTTTCTCAGCTGGTGAAAAGCAATTACTTAACTTTGCACGGACAATTGTTACTAATCCTAAAATTTTAGTGCTTGATGAAGCGACTGCCAACATCGATACTGAAACTGAAGTGACAATTCAAAAAGCATTGGCAAAAATGCGTAACAATCGGACAACGATTGCGATTGCGCACCGGTTATCAACGATTGAAGATGCTAATTTGATTTTGGTGCTTGATCAAGGTGAAGTTATTGAACGTGGAACCCACGCTGAATTATTAGCTTTAAATGGTAAGTACAAAGAAATGTATGACCTTCAAGGTAAAGAAGCATAAATTAAAAACGACAGAAAATTTTCTGTCGTTTTTTTATTGGCCACCTTAAATTTAATAAAAAATAACCGATAGCTTTTATTAAGGAATTAGTACATAGACAAGCCAGATTAAAAAATAAAGAAACGAGGTAGCAAGATGGTTAGTACTAGCGGTTTAGGTGGTGCCTACATGGGGCAATATTCAGGTATCAATAATCAAACCATTGATCAATTAGTTCAAGCTGAATCAGCCCCCATGTTGTTAATGCAACGCCAAGTGCAACAAATTCAAAGTAAAGAAACTGCGTGGGGCGATATTCGTTCACGCTTAAATAATTTATTAAATAAAATCACCGTCCTCCAAAAATCCGACACCTTTAATTCCAAAGTAAATACTAGTAGTAATGATAAAATCGCAACGATTAGTGGTGATAGTACTGCGGCACAAGGTAGTCATGACTTAATCGTTAAACAATTAGCTACTAATACTAAACTGACAGGCGCCCGCATTTCAGACGTTAAAAGTAGTAAAGAACCGCTTAACGTGACGGGAACCTTAAATCTCGCACTAACTTATCAAGGTACTAGTGACATTACCGATAGTAATGGGAAGCCATTAGTAATTCCGGACACGCCGGCAGTAGGGAGCACGGTTGAAAAATCAAATTTAGCAATCGACATTTCCGCTAACGACACAATTAGCAGTATCGTTGACAAGATTAATAGTCACAGTAAGGACAGTAATATTCAAGCATCGGTAGTTGATAATCATTTAGTTATTAAGAGTGATTTGGCGGGCAATTATGCGATTAAAACAACTGGGCTAACTGAACAGTTAGGTTTGGATAATGCTAAGCAAACTGCTGGTCAAGCCGCTGTTTTCTCTATTGATGGTCTCGAAACGACGCGTAACAGTAATAGCATAACTGGCGTTTTAGATGGCGCAACAATTACATTGACGGGGGTTAGCCCTAAAGCAGCAAGTGGTGACGCTAACGAACTACAACCAACCACAATTGGATTAACCAATGATGATAGTAAGTTTCAAGGTGCCGTCAATGACTTTGTTAGTCAATACAATAGCTTGATGGGTTTAATTAAAGCAGATTTAAATGTCGGTGATCCTACTAAATCGGATAACCAAACAAGCGCCTTGGCTGGTGATAGTGATTTAATTCAATTACAATCACAGTTACAACGACTTGTAACCCCATCGGCAACTAGTAAGGATTCACACAACTTATCCGCCAATGGGGTTGGTCTTTCTCTCGTGGATAAAGAAGGAACGTTAGGCTTTGATACGACAACATTCCAAAAAGCATTAAAAAATAATCCCCAAGCAGTTAAAGATTTCTTCTACTCCGCTGATATTTCTAACGTCACAGGGACAACTTCAAACGAAAAAGGTTATGCCACGGTGTTAAGTAAGTTTGCTAATAGCTATTTATCAACGTCAACTGGTAAAGCCGGCATTATTGCAACTAAAACCACGAGTTTTGATATGACTATTAAGGACTTGAACAAACAAATTGATGCTTTTCAAGATCGTTTAATCGCTAAACGCCAACAATATGTTAATCAATTTACCGCTTTAGATACCTACATGATGCAAGCTCAATCACAGTTAAATTACTTTAACCAACAAATTGGTGCTAATACCAATGATAACCATTAAAAAAGCCGGGGAAATTTAATCCCCGGCTTTTTTTAATATCGATAGCACACCTTTTAAGGCCGCTTTTTATTTAACCTAATTGACCGTTCAACCACGCTTTAACAATAATAATTGCCAAGCCTAGTATAATCAAAAATACGGCTAAGGCTGACATGGCGGGATTTTTTGAACGGTAGACACTATAACCCCACATTGGCTCACGAGGAGTTAGCATCATTACAATTGCCTCTAGAACTGTAATAATAATCCCCAACAAAATGACGAAATCCATGTTTCATCCTCCTATATCGCTTGCACGTTCTAACTATACCGTTATTATAACAATATTTTGTGGGACTGTGTAAACATGAGTTGCGAACGTGTGTTCACGTTGCTATAATTAACCATTATGAAAAGAGAACAAACTAAAAAGACCGTATTAAGCAAAGAAGAGCGCCAACGGATATGGCAGCTTTTAACACCAGCCCAACAAGCTGTCTTAAATGAGCATGTCCGTTACCGGCAAACATCATTGTTCACTAACAGTAATTTATTGGGCGAAAGTACTGATTGGGAATTTGTCGCATATAATCTCAATGAAAATTATGATAGCCACGATGGTGAACAATTGTTTTGTGATTGTGGTCGCCGATTAAAACACCAATATATTTTACAAAACCAATCAAGTGGTAAGGTTCTTAAACTTGGAATTAGTCATTTTGCTGATCATGCTCAGATTCCTGAACCAATTATGCGCCAACTCCAAACCCAGATTCACCAATTGAATTTTGGCTTAGATGAAACTTTACGGCGCTATCGTCGGGGGGTGAAGTTAAATGCAAATGTTAAAGCGTGGCTATTAACACAAAAGACACATCGTTATACGCCATTTACGCGTGAATATGCGGAAGTTGATTTACCGTTAACCGTTGAAGATACATATGCAATTCGCAATGCCTTTGCTCGTTATGAACGCCATCAGGCTAAAGCCCAAGAACCAGTTGTAAAACGGACCCGGCGAACAAAAAAAGTTAAAAAGGCTGAGAATCAAGCTAAGGTTAATCTATATCTAAAAGCATTTGATTGGTAATTAGTGACACTTGTAGTTAATAAGCAAGTTCGTGTATAATGTAGATTACTGAAATTTTACAACCTTCAAATTGTAATGATTCTCAGAATCTAAAGAAATGATGGTATTGTTATGACACAAGATAACAGTCAAACACGAGTAGTTGTTGGTATGTCTGGTGGGGTCGACTCATCAGTTGTGGCACAAGTGCTCAAAGACCAAGGATATGATGTCGTTGGTGTATTTATGAAAAACTGGGATGACACTGATGAATTCGGTGTCTGTACTGCAACAGAAGACTATAAAGATGTTGCAAAAGTGGCGGATGAAATTGGAATTCCGTACTACTCAGTGAACTTCGAAAAGGAATACTGGGACCGCGTGTTCCAATACTTCCTTGACGAATACAAAAAAGGACGTACTCCTAATCCAGACGTAATGTGTAACAAGGAAATCAAGTTCAAGGCTTTCTTGGACTATGCGATGGAACTTGGAGCTGATTATGTGGCAACTGGACACTATGTCCAAGTTGAAAAGGATGAAAATGGCATCACACACATGCTCCGTGGTGGGGATGCTAATAAGGATCAAACTTACTTCCTTTCACAATTATCACAAGAACAAATTAGTAAGGTTATGTTCCCAATTGGGCACATGCAAAAAAGCGAAGTGCGTAAAATCGCTGAAGAAAACAATTTGGCAACAGCTAAGAAAAAAGATTCAACTGGAATTTGCTTCATCGGTGAACGTAACTTCAAGGAATTCCTTAGCAATTACTTACCAGCCAAAGAAGGGCGCATGATGACTTTTGATGGTCGTGATATGGGACCACACGCTGGTTTGATGTACTATACGATTGGCCAACGCAAAGGTCTTGGTATTGGTGGTCAAAAGGGTAATGAAGATCCATTCTTCGTTGTTGGTAAAGATCTTGAAACTAACACATTGTTTGTTGGTCAAGGTGATGACAACAAGTACTTATTTGCCACGCATTTGGAAGCTTCTGAAGTTAGCTTCACAACACCAATTGATCGAGGCTTGGAATTCCACTGTACTGCGAAATTCCGTTACCGCCAACAAGACACTGGAGTAACTGTTAAGCTTAATGCGGATAAGACATTGGCAACGGTTATCTTTGATGAACCAGTTAAGGCAATTACACCTGGTCAAGCAGTTGTCTTCTATGATGGTGCTGAATGTTTCGGTTCAGCCATTATCGATCGTGCGTACAACGCCGAAAAAGAACTCCAATACGTTTAAAATCAATTGTAAAATTCCAGCAGATTATCAGCTTCTGCTGGTCTTTTGCTATTTAATAATCTAAAAAAATATTGAAAATCGACGCGAATCCTAGTGATTGTTACAAACAAGCATATAAATATGCTAAGATAAGGCAATAAATAGTTAAGAAAGTTGGAATAATTATGGAACACGGATACGTTAAAATTTGGGATGCTGAAAAAGGCTTTGGCTACATTGAAATTACCGGTCAAGATGATATCTTTGTACACTTCTCAGGAATTGTTAGCGATGGCTTCAAAGCTTTAAACGTTGGTGACTACGTTGAATTCGTAGTTGTTGAAGGGGTTCGTGGCCCCCAAGCTGCTCAAGTTCGGGTTATTGATGCCCCAGTAGCTGACTAATTAGGGGAGGCAATTATTATGGATTTTGCAGAAAAAGTTATTGGTCGTGAATTAAAATATCACGGTGCCATTATCGACGTCGAGGTCCAAACGGTTGAATTACCTAATGGCCAAATAGCAGCCCGTGATATTGTCCACCACTGTCCCGCAATTGCCATTTTGGCTATCACCAATGATAATAAAGCCATAATTATGCGGCAATGGCGGACTGCATTAGCAAAAGAAACGCTCGAGATTCCGGCTGGTAAAGTTGATGCTCGTGATACTAATCCGCTTGAAACAACCATTCGGGAATTGAATGAAGAAACACGAATGCAAGCGGCCCATATTGAAAAGATTAGTAGTTTTTATCTTTCATCTGGCTATGCTGATGAAATGATGCATTTATATCTTGCAACCGGTTTAAGTCCAGTTGATGATGAATTACCACAAGATGATGATGAAAATCTAGCCCTTAGTACGTATACACTTGATGAATTAGCCGACTTAAACGCGCAAGGCTTACTTGATGATTCTAAAACACAAGTGGCATATTGGTATTGGGCGGCAAATCAAGCATATGTAAAGGGGTTACTCAATGGATAAAGATCCAATTACCCGTAAAGGGTATCGGGAATACCAACAAAACCAACAAAAAAGTGAGCCTTTAAATCAAGATACGAGCTTCCGGCGAATGCAAGATGGCCGCTATGTTGATGAAAATGGTGAAATTCATACACGGATGGATAGTTTGGCGCAAGAACCTCAAGGGGAAAGTGAACGTCAAACAGCGCAACGTTTTGCCAAAAACAAACGTTATGAAATGGATGAATTCGGGCGTTTAACGTCACTTGGTAAGCAACAACGCCTTAAGTTTCGTTTGAATATAGCGATTGGTGTTTTAGTAATATTAATTATTGCAACATTTTTAATTTTACGCTTTGTCGATTAATTAGTTTATGACATTGTAGTTTGAGAGGAATTTGAAAAGAATGAAATACGGAATTATTAATGCGATGCCAGAAGAAATGGCCAACTTAGAAGCAGCGATGGAAAACTTAACCATCAAGAGCATCAAACATATCGACTTTCACGTTGGTACAATTGCGGGTCAAGATGTGGTTGTTGTGGAATCAGGAATTGGTAAAGTACAAGCCGGTTTAACAACTGCTTTGTTAATTACTAATTTTGATGTTGATGTCATTATTAACTCAGGTTCAGCTGGTGCCATTGGGGCTGGTTTGAAAATTGGGGATGTTGTGGTAGCATCTGAAACGGCTTATCACGATGTTGATGCAACAGTCTTTGGTTACGATTACGGTCAAGTACCCCAACAACCAGCACGCTTTGAAGCAGATAAAGATTTAGTTGCACAAATCATGGATGCTGCTAAAGATACTGGTCTTCACACTGTTTCAGGTTTAATTGTGACTTCTGATTCATTTGTGGCCAGTGCAGCCCAAGTTGACCGTATTAAGGCTAACTTCCCGGATGCTATTTCTGCGGAAATGGAAGGGGCAGCAATTGCCCAAGCCGCACACCAATTCGGAATTCCATATGCAGTTGTTCGGGCAATGTCTGATAATGCTGATGGTGATGCTGGGGTTACGTTTGATGAATTCATCGTTCAAGCTGGTAAACAATCTGCTGACATGTTAATTGCGCTTTTCAAAAACCAAGCTGCTAAGTAATTCTCACTAGCCGTGTCTTGAAAAGGATGGAAAAATGAAAGAAGTTGCTTTAAATACTGGGGTCGTGTATTTAGATAATGCTGCAACAACCCCTATGGCACCAGAAGTAATTGATGCTATGTTAACGACGATGCAATCAACTTTTGGTAACGCATCATCAACCCATGTCTTTGGTCGTCAAGCGCACATGGTGCTTGAAAATGCACGCCAAATCATTGCTCGTTCCATTAATGCTAACGACGATGAAATTGTCTTTACATCTGGTGGGACCGAGTCTGATAATACCGCCATTATTGGGACTGCGGAAGCGCGGCAACATTTAGGTAAACATATCATTACGAGTGCCGTTGAACACGAAGCAGTATTGAAACCGTTAGCGTGGTTAGCTGAACACGGTTTTGAAATTACTTACTTACCGGTTAATGAAGCTGGGGAAGTTAGGGTTGCTGATTTAAAAGCCGCTTTACGTGATGATACAATCTTGGTAACCATTATGATGGGGAATAACGAAGTCGGTTCCCATATGCCCGTTCGTGAGATTGGGGAAGTTTTAGCGGATCACCAAGCATGGTTCCACACTGATGCCGTGCAAGCTTATGGACTGTTAGATATTGATGTTAAGCGTGACCATATTGATATGCTATCAACGTCAGCCCACAAGATAAATGGTCCTAAGCAATTAGGCTTCTTATACCGCCGCGATGGCTTGGTGTTCCCAAGTTATTTAAAAGGTGGAGACCAGGAAGAAAAACGGCGCGCTGGAACGGAAAACATCCCCGCAATTGCTGGTTTTGCAACTGCTGTGGAATTAATTACGCCCACTGAAAAAGCAGCTCGCCAAGCCAAATACGCGGCCTTCAAAGACCAAGTATTAACTGGTCTAGCCGCTGCTGGTGTAGACGTAGCAGTTAATGGTGCTATCAAAGAAGATGCCCTCCAACATGTGTTAAACATTTGGATCAAAGGGGTTTCAACGTATGTTATGCAAACAAATCTTGATATGGCAGGTATTGCCGTTTCAGGTGGTTCCGCATGTACGGCTGGTTCACTTGAACCATCGCATGTCTTAACAGCGATGTATGGTGAAACATCACCCCGGATTGAAGAATCACTCCGGATTAGTTTTGGCACGTATACGACTAGCGCTGACATTGATACATTGGTCGCCAATATTGCCAAAACAGTTAAACGCGTCCGCAAATAGATCGTTTAACGCAAAATAATTAAATTCAAAAGCCTCGTTAGTAATATGTGCATTACTAACGAGGCTTTTTTGCGACTTAAATTTAGTTAAAATAGGCTGGAAAAAGGGCCTGGGTTTCCGTGGTCAGATAATTTTTAAGATATTCAAAGACCCCAATATCAGTTCCGAGGTCAAAGACCCCAATATTAGAACCGAAGAAGGTTTCTAATTGTTGAAACATCTCAAAACTAAGCGCGACTCGCTGATAATCTTGGTTAGTTGCACCAACAATTCCATTTAAAAGAATCAGCCGTTGGTAATTTATCAAGTTCAATTTTAAATCTGGCTGTTCTTCATATAGGGCATTAATTTCACTGACAATATGGTCGATTTCAGCATACGTGGCTGGTTGTTTATCATACGTATTAATTGATAACGCATAATTAAGTAAGTGGTTAATGTAACTATCATACCAACTTTGACCAATATGCTCATGATATTTAGCATAATTGACTTTAAAGCGTTTTAATAGAACCGCTCGACTCGTCGGTTCAAAAAAGCAACCAATCACAGGAAAAATTTCAAGTTCATCCTTAGTCCAAGTCGTCATTTTTAACAGATATTGTTGCATAAATTGATATTCGGCCGTAAATTCACTTGGAAATGTCACAATATCTTGATCAACATGCCACATATTCAATAACGCAACAAAATGTATTAAGTAGGCGTAGAACCGCTCTTTGGGATTAGGCGAATCTTTAAACCGCTGATAGATACTCACTGTTTCCCATTTAGGATCAAAAGCCTGCGTCTGATGCATCGTGATTTCTTTATTGACTGCACTCAGTAGAGTATCATCACCTTCAGTTACAGTAAACCACTGGTTGCGTAAATAAACCAATTCATCGAGTGATGAAATATTTAACCGGTGCGTAATTTCGCGTAAGTTACTAAACCCAATATCGGTAAAATCATTTTCAAAACGATAAGCCGTCGTGCGTGATAGGACACCAGTATAGATTTCTTTAACGGTAAAGCCTTTTTCTTCGCGCAGCTTTTTAATTGTTGCCCCTAAAAATTCCATTAGCCGCTCCTTTTTTGTTTCAATTATGAAACAATCGTTTGCATAATCATAACATACTGTATTCTTAAAATTAACAAATGATTAGAAAAAGGAGTGATTTATCATGCAATTATTAACCGAGTACCAAATAAAGCGTTTCGTTAAACGACAAATCGCGATTGCCGTGACATCTGATTTTTTATCCGTTACGGCCGGCAGTATTTTTAGCTTTGCCATTGGGCTCCACGTTTTAAAAGATACTAATTCAATCTTGGCGTTTGGGAGTTTACAAATGGTTGGTCCCGTTATGGCACTACTATTTAGTGGCCTAATCGGGCAGATTGCGGATACATATAGTCACAAGCGCATTATTATTAGTGCCGAATTAATTAATTTGGTCATGTATAGCGGCTATATCGTTCTCGTCAACCAATTTCCTAAGCACTTATATCTTTGGACAATTCTGATTGTGATTTGGACAAACGTAACCAGTCGGATTAGTGGCGTTGCCTATCAGGCTAGTGTGGTTAGTCTAGTCCCCACTAAAGATGTCCAACGGCTAAGCGGGCTTGAACAAGCATCCGTATCATTAGCTGGGATTATGGCCCCCGTTCTTGGTGGAATCTTATACGCAGCCGTTAACTTTCATATGCTGGTTTTGATTATTTTAATCGAAAGTCTTGTCGTTTTAAGCGCCACGATGGCTTTAAACTTTCATGCTTTCCAACAAGTACCCAGTAAAGCAGCGGTCGTTGAAGAACCGTCAAACCAAAAAAGCATACGATATTGGCAATTTATTCACCAAGCGCTTACCCAATATCCAGGCTTTAAATTTTTAACGATTTTCTCACCAATCGTAAACTTTATTTTAAGTGGTTTAGATTTACTACTTTCCGTACTCATCATTAAAGACTTGCATTTATCAGCAACGGCATTAGGGCTTAGCTCAGCGGGGATAGGAATCGGTTCATTAATTGGTGGGCTGCTAGTTGCTCGCCATCCTAACTTTAAGGCGCCAATTAAATTAACCAGCTTGATGGGCCTAGCTTGTTGTATTCCTCTTATTAGTATCGGTAGTGCCAGTATCGTGATTAGCCAAGCAACGGTCTTACTTACCACAGTCGTCTTAATGAACGTGATATTTGGTATCGTGATAATGTTTGCTAACGTGCCATTAACTGCTTATTTGGTACAAAGTATTCCTCAAAATGCACAAGGTCGGGTCTTTAGTGCTATATCCGGGATTACCCAAGTTTTTTCACCACTCGGTATTTTAATCTATACGGGGTTATTAAACGTAATTCCCGCAAGTCGGTTATTAATCATTGCCGGGACTTTAATGCTGATGGCAACCATCCTTTTATGGATAACAATTGGGCGCAGCCAAAATCAACAAGTTATCCATAAAATTAATGAACTTAATATTTAATTACGTAAGGTGTGTAATGAAAGACCTTTAGATACGGTATCAAACTAAAAAGGACTAAACTTTTGTAAGTTTAGTCCTTTTTAGTATTTTATTCTCGTATGCCTAACTTTGGACCACAGCATCACGTGGTAACATGCGCTTAGAGATACTTGAAAGTTCCGTTAACAAGACGTCTAAATCACGGGTTCACCATTGAATGTAAGCTGCCAAGAGGGCGATATTGTCAAAGACATCTCGCGGATCAAAATTAGTCATCGCATGGAGCCGCTTTAAGCGATACTCAACTGTCTTACGGTGAATATGTTCAAGCTTAGCGGTCTCAGAAACATTATGGTTAGTATTGTTAAATGTCCAAAATGTCTCCAAAATAGCTGAATCTTCCATTATGGTACCGATATTAGTTATCTTTGCGAGTAACTCCGGTTGATGGAATTTACTATTTCGTAACGCTTCATGTTTTTGGGTATCACTAAAATACGCAACGGTTGGCGCATCAAAAGGTGTCTCAGTAAAACATAGTGCCTGTAATGCTTCCCGGATAGTCCCTGATAAATCATAATGCAGTGTCCCCACACCAATCCGTGCATTACCGTCAACTTTATCGATAGCCACACTAGCTTGTTCAAATTGACGCAAAATATAAATCGTTCTGACCGTGTCAAGGCTGAAGGCTAGTGGAATATTAAGTTGGCGATTAATTGGTTTTTGCTCAACCACCACGGCAAAATATTGTTGCGTTAAATCAACCCCAAATGACGCTGCTCGTGATTCGAAATCTTTTGAAACCTCAATATCCTTATCAGAAATAGTTAACCATTCATGTAAAAATTGTGTTTTTGAATTTTTCATATCGACCCCTATAACATTTTTAATCACTGAAAAAGATCAGTAATTATCCCCATTAATTTGCAAGTAATATGCTTGCATATATTGCTAATTTTGTTTATCCATGTGGAGTATTTTAACTTCATTTTAGAGTATTGTTCAGAGCTTATCAAGGGATTACTATTATAAATGTAATCGGTTACATTATTATAAATTAAATTAGTGTGGAGGATAGTTTCATGAAAGATCCAGCAGTAAATGTTAATTCCGAAATCGGTCGTTTAAAAACCGTTTTACTTAAACGCCCAGGTGAAGAAATTGAAAACATCACACCAGATACAATGGAAAGATTGTTATTTGATGATATTCCATATCTTAAGATTGCCCAAGAAGAACATGATGCATTTGCTAATACTTTACGCGATAACGGGGCTGAAGTCCTCTATATCGATGATTTAGCAGTCGACGTCTTTAAAGACAATCCACAAGTAAAAACGGAATTCTTACAACGTTTCTTTGAAGAAGCCGGATATGGGATTGGTACAACGCATGATGCCTTAAAAGATTACTTAACAACTTTTTCAGAACGTGATTTAGTAACTAAGTTGTATGCCGGGGTTCGACGCAATGAAATTGAATTCTGTAATGATTCATTGCATGACTTAGCTGGACGTGATGCTGCTAATCCATTCTTATTAGATCCATTACCAAATGCCTACTTCACTCGTGACCCACAAGCATCTATCGGTAACGGAATGACTATTAACCATATGACCTTTAAAGCCCGGCGTCCAGAATCACTATTTACCGAATACATTATGAAATACCATACTCGTTTTGCTGGTAAAGTTGATATTTGGCGCGACCGTAACCATGATACCCGCATTGAAGGTGGGGATGAATTAGTCTTAAATGATCATGTGTTAGCAATTGGTGTTTCTGAACGGACATCATCAAAATCAATTGAAGGCTTGGCTAAGGAATTATTTAGTAACCCTGATGCCAAATTTGATACCGTTGTGGCCGTTGAAATTCCTCATAACCACGCCATGATGCACTTAGATACGGTCTTTACCATGATTAACTATGACCAATTTACAGTATTCCCAGGTATTATGAGTGCTGAAGGTAAGATGAATATTTACATCATGACACCTGGTGATAATGGCACAGTCAAGTTAGCACACCGCACAGACTTAGCTGCCACATTGAAGGAAGTCTTGGGCTTGCCTGAACTTGATTTAATCTTAACTGGTAACGGTGATGACATCGTTGCACCACGTGAACAATGGAATGATGGCTCTAACACATTAGCCATTGCCCCTGGTGAAGTAGTTACTTACAACCGTAACTACATTAGTAATCAAATTTTGCGTGAACATGGGATTCGGGTACACGAAGTAATCTCAAGTGAATTGTCTCGCGGTCGTGGTGGTCCACGTTGTATGTCACAACCAATCTGGCGTGAAGATATTTAGCGATTAATTTATTAAATTAAAAAGGGGACTTAATAATGACTATCTCAAAAACTAACTCAGTATTCCAAGGTCGTTCATTCTTAGCAGAAAAAGATTTTACACCAGCCGAAATTCAATACTTAATTGATTTTGGTTTACATTTAAAAGCATTACGGCACAATAACATTCCACATAAGTATCTTGAAGGTAAAAACATTGCCTTATTATTTGAAAAATCATCAACCCGGACACGCGCTGCTTTTACGACTGCTGCAATTGAGTTAGGCGCACACCCTGAATATCTTGGTGCGAATGATATTCAACTTGGGAAGAAAGAATCTGTTGAAGATACAGCGATTGTTTTAGGCCGGATGTTTGACGGAATTGAATTTCGTGGTTTTAAACAAGCCGACGTTGAAGGTTTAGCTAAGTTTTCAGGCGTGCCAGTTTGGAATGGATTAACTGATGAATGGCACCCAACACAAATGATTGCTGATTTCATGACTATCAAAGAAAACTTCGGGCATTTACGTGGCTTAACATTAGTCTATGCTGGTGACGGCCGTAACAATATGGCCCACTCACTTCTAGTAACTGGTTCAATGCTTGGTGTTAATATTCATATTGTTGCTCCTAAAGAATTACACCCAAGTGCTGAAATTATTCAACTTGCTGAAAGCTATGCTGCTAAATCAGGTGCTAAGCCATTAGTAACTGATGATATTGCAGTGGGCGTAAAGGGCGCTAATATTATTTACACCGACGTCTGGGTTTCAATGGGTGAAACTAACTGGGAAGAACGAGTTAACTTATTAAAACCATATCAAGTTAACATGGCTATGTTAAAAGCGACTGGAACACCGGATGATCAATTGATTTTCATGCACTGTTTACCTGCTTTCCACGATACTAATACCCAATACGGTGAAGATATTAAAGAAAAATACGGTATCACCGAAATGGAAGTAACTGATGAAGTCTTCCGTAGTAAATTTGCACGTCACTGGGACGAAGCGGAAAACCGTAAGCACTCAATCAAGGCGATTATGGCCGCAACCTTAGGTAACTTATTTATTCCTGATGTTCCTGAACTAGAAAAATAGGTGATTTATTATGGATGAGAAAATAAATCAAAAAGGGATTGCATTACCTGCGTTAGTTGCGTTGGTCATTAGTAGTGCGATTGGAGCTGAGATCTTTGATTTACCAGCCACATTGGCCCAAGTAGCAGCTCCAGGTCCTGCCATGTTAGCCTGGCTCATCACTGGCTTTGGTATCTTAATGCTATCACTGAGTATTAAACATTTAGTCATTAGTGAGCCTGAATTAACCGGGGTGTCTGATTACGCCCAAGCTGGGTTTGGTGATTTTGCGGGTTTCCTATCGGGCTGGGGTTATTGGTTATCAGCTTGGCTGGGTAACGTTGCTTTTGCCACAATTATGATGTCAGCTTTTGGTTACTTTTTCCCTAGTCTAAAATCTGGTAATAGTATTCCGGCGATTATCTTTGCCTCAATTATTTCTTGGTGCTTAACCTTATTGGTTACTCGAGGAATTGAATCAGCGGCCGCCATTAATACGGTTGTGACCATTTGCAAGTTAATTCCGCTATTTGCCTTTGCTGTTGTAGCACTGTTAAGCTTTAAAGCCGGTATCTTTACTGAACACTTCTGGAGTAACTTTGCAACCAATGCGAGTGGCAAAGCGATGTTTAGTACCGCTACGGCTGGTGGCGTCTTTGAACAAATCAAAGGCTGCATCCTATCAATGATGTGGGTCTTTGTTGGGATTGAAGGGGCTGCGATGATGGCTAGTCGGGCCAAAAAGAAGTCTGATGCTGGTCGAGCAACTATTATCGGCCTCTTATCACTTTTGAGTATCTACATTGTTATTTCACTATTACCATATGGCTACTTAACTCAAGATCAATTGCTAAAAATGAATCACCCAGCTTTAGTCTATTTATTTAGAGATTTAGTCGGTAATTTTGGGGGTGCCTTTATCAGTATTGGTTTGATTATTTCAATCATGGGTGCTTGGTTATCATGGACAATGTTACCAGTTGAAGCCACATCGTTAATGGCACAACGGCATTTACTACCACAGTGGTTCGGTAAACTTAATAAAGCCAACGTACCATCAAACTCACTATGGTTAACCCAAATTTTAATTCAAATATTCTTAGTATCACTAATCTTTACTGAGCAAGCCTATAACTTTGCATATTCATTATGTACGGCATCCATTGTGGTTTGTTATGTTTTAGTAGGTGCATATGAATTGAAGTTAGGTCTGCAACAAAAGAAATTAGGGATTATTTTACCTGGATTGTTTACTTGTTTATTTGAAATAATTGCGATTTCAATGGCGGGATTGCAATTACTCTGGCTATGTACAGTTGCTTACCTTTTTGGTTTTATTTTCTATATTCGTGCAAAAAAAGAAAATGGTAAGACTGTCAAAACTTATGAATGGGTCGGCATGGTAATTATTTCTATAATTGCAATTGCTGCGGTCATTAGTTTAGTAACTGGCACATTATCAATTTAACTAAGGAGTTCGTTATGACTAAACGTATTGTTGTCGCATTAGGTGGCAATGCAATTTTAACTAAAGATTCATCAGCTGAAGCTCAACAAGCAGCGGTGTTGTCAACCGCTCAACAGTTAACATCGTTTTTAAAAGACGGTGACACACAACTAATTATTACCCATGGTAATGGTCCGCAAGTCGGCAATTTAGTGCTACAACAATTGTCTGGTAGCACTGAAAAAAATCCAGCGATGCCACTGCACACAGTAGGTGCAATGACCCAAGGTGAAATCGGTTTTTGGATGGAAAACGCCCTTAATAAGGCCTTTGCCGCTAAGAATATGGATGAAGATGTTGCCACGATTGTTACTCGGACCTTAGTTGATGCTCATGATCCAGCCTTTCAAAATGCAACTAAACCAATCGGACCTTTTTACACGGAAGCAGAAGTAGCCGATATTACTAAACAACATCCAGATTGGGATATTGTTGAAGATGCTGGCCGTGGTTATCGCCGCGTGGTGCCATCTCCTAAACCAATTAGCATTGTTGAAGCTGATGTGATCAAGAAAATGGTTAACGATGGCATTACTTTAATTGCAGCTGGGGGCGGTGGTATTCCAGTTATTAAAGAAAATAATGAATTTATTGGTGTCGATGCAGTTATTGATAAAGATTTCTCAGCGGCTAAGTTAGCCGAATTAGTCGATGCCGATGAACTAGTTGTTTTAACAGCCGTAAAAAATATTTTCGTTAACTTTAACACCCCAGAGCAAAAGGCATTAACGACAGTTACCTTAGCCCAAGCTCAAGAATATTTAGCAGAAGGTCAGTTTGCGGCAGGTTCAATGAAGCCTAAAATTGAAGCGGCCATGAGTTTTGTTAAACTTACGGGTAAAAAAGCCGTTATCACCTCACTTGATAATGTAACCGGCTATTTAGAAGATGGGCTTGGTACCATCATCGTACCTTAAGGTAGCAACGAATAATAAATAAAAAAACCTGGAAGTCCAGGTTTTTTTATTTGGTTACACCTAGATGTCAGGCAACTGACTATCTTGTGGCAACATATGGTTTGTGATGCGGGCTAATTTAGCTAATTGCAGTGGTAGATTTCTAGTCCGCCAAGTTACATATGCCGCTAATAAATCAATATTTTCAATCACGTGCTGGGGATTGTATTGCGTAATCGCTGTAAACCGTTTCAAACGATATTCAACGGTTTTACGATGAACATGGAGGATTTGTGCGGTTTTAGCAACGTTATGATTGGTTAACGTAAAAAACCAAAAAGTATTTAGTAAGTTCAATTCATCGGTACCATTACCAAGATTATGCATAGTTGCAATTAATTGTTTATTTGCCATCAACCCATGCCTTAACAGTTCAAATTGTTGCGTCGTTTGATACGTCGCTTGATGTTGTAAGGGACTAATCGTTGTAAAACATAATGCTTGCAAGGCTTCTTGAATGGTTCTTATCACATCAAAATGAGGAGAGCCAATACCAATTTGATTAGGCGCGGCAAAATACTGAGTTACTAACGTCGGTGCTTCAAATTGGCGCAAAATATATATTTGGTGTGTGGCATCAAGCCGCAGTGCTAATTGTATATGGGTAACGGGTAGGACCTGCTCAGAATGCTTAATGATGATGGCATAATATGCTTGGTGTAAATCAACGCCTAGCGCTTGGGCTTGATGTTCAAGGTCATCTGAAATTATTTGATCAGTATCGGCAATGGTTAGCCATTCATGTAAAAAGTGGTCAATGTTTCTTTTCATAAATACCTCCATTCCGTTATCCAAAGCGCTAGTTATTTTTAACACTTGGATAGCTATATTTTCATTTTATACCATATATCAAGCCCTAACAATTGCGTAATATAAGGGTTAGAAGGGATTTTGTTAGATGTGTATTAATGTTTAAAAAGGAGGTAATATAATGCAAAAATCCGTGATTAATGTTAATTCTGAAATTGGTCGTTTAAAATCAATTTTACTCAAACGGCCCGGTGCAGAAATTGAAAACATCACGCCAGCCACAATGAGCCACTTGTTATTTGATGATATTCCGTATTTAAAAATTGCACAAAGCGAACATGATGCGTTTGCTAATAGCTTACGTGCTCATGGCACCGAAGTTGTTTATCTTGAAGAACTTATGGCGGCGGTTTGCGCACAAAGTACTAGCGTTAAAACCCAATTTATTAAACAATTTTTAGCGGAAGCAAATTATACCATTGGGACCACTTACGAGGCATTAAGTGAATATTTAAACCAACTTAGTCCGCAGACATTGATTAAACAAATATATGCAGGCGTCCGGCGTGATGCAATTACGTTTAAAAATGATTCCTTACACGACTTAGCTGGTCAAGATGCCGCTAATCCGTATGTCCTTAATCCATTACCGAATGCTTATTTTACGCGTGACCCACAAGCGGTAATTGGTAATGGCATCACCATTAACCGCCTAACCTATTCGGCTCGACAACCCGAATCACTGATTACCGAATATGTGATGAAATATCATCCCCGATTTGCCGGGCTCGTTAATATTTGGCGTAATCGCAACAATAATAGTCGCATTGAAGGCGGGGATGAATTCATTTTAAATGAGCATGTTTTAGCAATGGGCATCTCACAACGGACATCATCACGCTCAATTGAAGGACTTGCCCGTGAATTGTTTGCTAATCCAGCTGCAAAGTTCGATACAATCATCGCTGTTGAAATTCCTCATAACCATGCCATGATGCACTTAGATACGGTCTTTACGATGATTAATTATGATCAGTTTTCCGTTTTTCCCGGAATGATGGATGCCGAAGGACAACTGAATATCTTTGTTATTACCCCTGGGCCAAATAATACACTTAAGTTAGTTCATCATACTAATTTAGCAGCAACCTTAAAGGCGGTTCTCAAGTTATCGGAGTTAGATTTAATTGAAACTGGTGGTGGGGATACCATCGTTGGTCCACGTGAGCAATGGAATGATGGTTCAAACACCCTTGCTATTGCCCCGGGTGAAGTAATTACGTACGACCGAAACTATGTCACTAATGAATTATTACGCCAACATGGCATTATTGTTCATGAAGTACCTTCTAGTGAATTATCGCGTGGCCGCGGTGGTCCAAGGTGTATGTCACAACCATTATGGCGTGAAAATTTGTAGGTGCTAGTTTCCTAAAGGAGGATGCAATGACAACTGTAAAAACCAATACCATTAATTCAATTTTTCAAGGCCGTTCATTTTTAGCGGAAAAAGATTTTTCACCAGCTGAATTAGCATATCTAATCGATTTTGGCCTGCATTTAAAATATTTAAAGCGTCATAATATTGCTCATCAATATTTAGCTGGCCAAAACATTGCCTTATTATTTGAAAAGCCATCCACACGGACTCGGGCAGCCTTTACGACTGCCACCGTTGAATTAGGCGCCCACCCAGAATATCTTGGTGTTAATGATATTCAGTTAGGTAGTAAAGAATCAATTGAAGATACGGCGATTGTACTGGGCCGGATGTTTGATGGGATTGAATTTCGCGGGTTTAATCAACAAACTGCTGATGAATTAGCGAAGTATAGTGGTGTACCAGTATGGAATGGTTTAACGGATGCTTGGCACCCAACGCAAATGTTGGCCGATTTTATGACTATCAAAGAAAATTTTGGTCATCTACGGGGATTGACCTTAGTCTTTATCGGGGATGGTCGCAATAATATTGCGCAGTCATTACTCATTACCGGGTCGATGCTGGGCGTTGCTGTGCATATTATTGCACCTAAAGAACTCCAACCACCGGCTGAAATCATTCACCTCGCTTATAAACTAGCCCAAGTAAGTAATGTCCAACCAGTTGTGACAGATAATATTGCAGTTGGTATCAAAAATGCCAATATTATTTATACTGATGTTTGGGTTTCAATGGGTGAAACCGATTGGCAGACACGAGTCGCGTTACTCAAGCCTTATCAAGTTAATATGGATTTATTAACGGCCACGCAAACACCGCCAGAACGGTTAATTTTTTTACATTGCCTACCAGCTTTTCATGATACGAATACGGATTACGGTGCTCAGATTAATGTTGATTATGGTATTACGGCAATGGAAGTAACCGATGAAGTCTTTCATAGTAAGTACGCTCGTCAATGGCAACAAGCTGAAAATCGTAAACACGCCATTAAGGCTGTTATGGCAGCAACTTTAGGGTATTTGTTTATTCCCAAGGTTCCAGAGTATTAAGACAGGCGGTGAATTAGATGACTAAACATATTCAAAAAATTACACTACCAGCGCTAATTGCATTAGTGATTAGTAGTGCGATTGGGGCGGGTATTTTTGATTTACCAACGACATTTGCCAAAGTCGCTACCCCAGGGCCGGTGATGTTAGCTTGGTTCATTACAGGCATAGGGATTCTTATGCTAGCGCTGAGCCTGAACCATTTAGTTTTAAATAAACCTGAATTAACCGGTGTTTCTGCTTATGCTCAGGCAGGATTTGGTGACTTTGCCGGGTTTATTTCCGGTTGGGGCTATTGGTTATCAGCCTGGCTGGGTAATTTTGCGTTTGCAAGTATTATGATGTCAGCATTTGGTTATTTTGTACCTAGTTTGAAATCTGGTAATAGTCTAAGTGCGATTGTGTTTGCTTCAATAATTTCATGGGGGCTAACTTTATTAGTTACGCGCGGTGTCGAATCAGCCGCCGTTATTAACACGATTGTGACCATTTGTAAGTTAATTCCATTATTTGCGTTTATTGTAGTGGCACTTCTTAGTTTTAATGCCGGAATTTTTACGGAACATTTTTGGGTTAATTTTCAAACTAATATGCACAATCAAGCTTTGTTTACTTCAGCAACTACTAGTGGCATTATCGATCAAGTAAAAGGGTGTATTTTATCAATGATGTGGGTCTTTGTCGGGGTTGAAGGCGCTGCGATGATGGCGGGACGAGCCCAGAGGAAAAGTGATGCGGGGCGGGCTACAATTATTGGCTTACTATCTTTATTAATGCTCTATGTCGTCATTTCTTTGCTCCCATATGGGTATTTGACCCAAGCACAACTACTTAAATTACACCATCCGGCCTTAGTTTATTTATTTAAAAATTTAGTCGGTGATTTTGGTGGGGCTTTTATTAGTATCGGTTTAATTATTTCAATTATGGGTTCATGGCTTTCGTGGACAATGTTACCCGTTGAAGCTACATCACTAATGGCGCACCAAAAATTATTGCCACAATGGTTTGGCAAGCTTAATGCGGCCAAAGCGCCTGCTAATTCACTTTGGTTAACACAAATTTTAGTGCAAGGCTTTTTAATCTCGTTACTTTTTACTAAAGAAGCTTATAATTTCGCGTATTCATTATGTACAGCGGCAATTGTCGTTTGCTATGTCCTTGTTGGGGCCTATGAGCTCAAACTTGGTTATCAGCAACGGCAATTTCACATTATTATGCCGGGCTTTATCACGTGTTTGTTTGAAATTACCGCAATTGCGATGGCGGGGTTACAGTTATTATGGCTTTGTACAATTGCTTATTTATTAGGCTTTATATTGTACATTAAAGCGAAACACGAAAATCACCAAACCATGAAGCGTTATGAATGGGTTAGTATGGGTGCGATATCTGCACTGGCTATATCGGCTATTGGAGCTTTAATTAGCGGCTTAATTTCGATTTAGAAAGGAGCTTTTTTATGACCAAACGAATTGTTATTGCTTTGGGTGGGAATGCCATCTTGACTAAGGATGCCTCTGCAACCGCTCAGCAACTAGCGCTTATAAAAACAGCCCATCAATTAGCGGTGCTTTTAACGGCTAATAGTGATTGGCAAATTATTATCACTCACGGTAATGGACCACAAGTCGGCAATTTACTATTACAACAACAGCGGGGGAGTAATAGTGATCTGCCGGCCATGCCACTATATACTGTTGGTGCAATGACTCAAGGAGCAATCGGCTTTTGGCTGGCCAATGCCCTCACACAAGCCTTTATGGAACGTGGTTTAACCAATGATGTTGTTGCTTTAGTAACGCGAACTGTCGTTGATGGCCAAGACAAGGCATTTCAACACCCAACTAAACCAATCGGCCCCTTTTATTCACCAAAAATGGCCAAACATTTGCAAGCGTTACATCCTGATTGGATAATTTTAGAAGATGCTGGCCGCGGTTATCGGCGCATGGTCGCATCACCACAACCATTAAATATTGTTGAAGCCCCTATTATCCAATCTTTGGTTGCGCAAGGGGTGACACTGGTTGCCGCTGGCGGTGGGGGAATTCCTGTTGTGCACGCTGGTAAATCATATGCTGGCATTGATGCGGTTATTGATAAAGACTACTCGGCTGCTAAATTAGCTGAATTAGTCGACGCAGATATTTTGTTAATTTTAACCACGGTACAAAATGTGTACTTAAATTATCAAACGCCCCAACAAACCAAATTAACGCACATTAGTGTTGCGCAAGCTCAACAGTATCTGGATGCAGGCCACTTTGCGCCCGGATCAATGCAACCTAAAGTTCAAGCGGCCATGAATTTTGTCCGGCGAACTGACAAAACTGCCGTTATTACCTCACTTGATAACGTTACTGGTTATCTGCAATCAGGACTAGGGACGATTATAACCAATTAATTTTAAGTATTGAGTAGCATATTAATTATTTTGTCCGTACGCTACTAATAGAGCCAACCGATGCTGGTTTGGCTCATTTTTGATGCGTTTTAGTTAGTGTAGTAAAATTTTTTGTGTTTGAATCACAAAACTAAGACCGTTATAATAAGCAGTAATTAACATAAGGCGGATAAAATAATGCTTAAAATTAAAGGTTATGTGACGTTTACTTACGACGCACATATGTTAACGACTAATGAAATTCAGCAATTAGTCAAACAAGCACAAGCACAGCTCATTGCTGATGAAACACTCACAATTTCGGAGCTTAAACAATACGCTGATAAAGTAGAATTAATTATTAAGATTGATGGGTTTACTGATGCGCAACGAATGGAAGCCATCTGTGTGGACCTTAATATTGGGGATGACTACGATGATGACACGGACAATTACATGTGTGAATCATATGGCATGATTTTCCCGAGTAAACAAATTACCGCATTACGGGCATTCACATGGGTTGAACATTATACGGCTAGCTTTGCACAGGATGAATTTCAAAAATTTGCCATTACTAAGCAAATGGTAACTGATGAAGCGCTTATCATTGAATTCGCCGTAGAATTACCTAGCTATGTTATTAATATGGATTTATATTATTTAAGTGACCAAGAACGTTATCAGTATTTCCGCATTGATGACCAAGCAACTTGTGATGATATTAAAGAAGTCCCTATCGAAGAATATTCAGGTACCCACCGTCTTGAGTTATCAACGCATGAAATTATATTAGTCTTTAAGCAAGCGGTGTCCCAAGATGTGCTAACAACTTTGTTGACGAATTTTGAAAAACAAAAGTTAATGGCTAATGAAGTCATTGCATATACGTTGCCACATGAAGAACTAATTACGGAATTACCTGTAATTGTTAAAGCACTAGGGATTAATCATCAAGTCATCCAATGCATGTTTAAAGAATTACCTGAGGTTCTAACAGTCGAAGTCAACTAATCTTGGAGGAGCGTTATATGTTACGAGGAACTAAAGTTTACTTAGCCAATCTTTTTGATGGGGATGCCGAATATTTAGCTGATTGGCAATGGGATGAACAATTTTTCTTAGGGTTATCTGCGGATGTTGTTCATCCATATGGGGTTAAAGAATGGCATGAATTTTTCGGGGATGCTAACAGTAATAGTGATATCATGTTTACCATTCGACGCGTTAGTGATGATATGCTTGTCGGTTTTGCCGGTATTTCCGATATTATGGTCCGTAATCAACGTGGTGAACTTGGTATCGGGATTCCACAAGCCGGTGACCGTTCATTAGGCTATGGTCGAGAAGCATTTAACCTGCTCCTTGAATACGCTTTTGATCATTTAAATCTCCATAAAGTCACTTTAAATGTCCATGCATATAACACCGCAGCCATTAAGTTATATGAACAGGCTGGTTTTGTTCGTGAAGGTATTAATCGTGAAGGTGTCTTTTACAAAGGTGAATGGGTTGATACATATTCATATGGTTTATTAGCCCGTGAATGGCGGCAAAAGCCTGCTGGGGATTAATTAAGACCCTAAATCGTTATAATCGAACGCTTGTTCTCGTGTCGTGATTTTACTGACTGTATAGCATTATCCATAAAAAAAGCCATCTGCATTTGCAGACGGCTTTTTATTTAGCTTAAACATTAAATAATATTGAGAAATACATCAACGCTGCGCCAGCGAGGACGAAAATGTGCCACCAGACGTGGCCAAAGGGGATGCTTTTAATTGAATAAACCCCCGCACCTAAAGTGTAAGTAACACCACCGGCAAAGAGTAACCAGAAACTAAGGTGACTTAACGAATGCCATAACGTCGGCATGGCTAATAAAATCATCCAGCCCATCACGATGTAAATGGTAACTGATAGCCATAGCCAGCGACCAACAAAGAAAATTTCATAAAGAATGCCGGCAATGGTCATGGCAAGGATTACTGACCAAATTGTCCAACCAACCCAACCGCCAATCGCTAACCAACAATAGGGGGTGTATGAACCAAAGATAACTAAGAAAATCCCTGCATGATCAAAAATTTGGAACACCCGCTTAGCTTTCGTAAAGATTAACGAGTGAAATAACGTTGACATCAATAAGAATAAACAGACACTTGCTCCGTAAATGGCAAAGGCCGTCATTGCTAAACCGCCGCGATGTTGCATGGCTTCAAGCACTAATAAAACTACATAGCCAGCCACAGCAAGTAAAAAACCAACCCCGTGGGTCACGGCATTTAAGACCTCATATAAAATTAGATAGCGTTTAGTTTCGCGATATTGCATATCGTGTACCTCGAGAATTTAATTGATAAGGTTAGTATATCCAATTCATCTAGTCTTGTAAACTACATAGCTCAAAAAAAGCTAATTTTAGTTAAATTACCAGTGGTTATCTGATACTTTCTATAGGTTATGTAAACTGTTCATGCTATACTAGAAACTAGCTAATTATGGAACGAAATGAGGAAACGCAAGATGAATGAATTAGTAGGACGCGTTATTCAAGCAAAAGTCATTGATTCAAATGATCAATATTACTTTGTGCAAGCACAAGGAGTTACTTTTCAATTATTGAAAAGTGAAATGGAAGCCGAAGGTCAAGAACTCCACATCGGTGGTTTAATTACTGGGTTTGCTTATGAAAATGGTCACCACCAAATGCAAATTACCCGTAACATTCCTAAGGTCCAAATCGGCCATTACGCATGGGGTGAAGTTGTTGCTCAACGGCGTGACTTAGGGGTCTTTGTTAACGTTGGTTTACCTGACAAGGATATTGTCGTGTCATTGGATAACTTACCAACTATCCCCGCTTTATGGCCACAAAAGGGTGACAAGTTAATGGTTAGTTTGCGAGTGGATGCCAAAGGTCGCTTATGGGCACAACTTGCCGATGAGCAAATTTTTAAAGCCGTTACACTTAAAGCTAAGCAAGGCTTACAAAACATGAATGTAACTGGAACTGTTTTCCGTTTAAAAATGGTTGGGACCTTTATCTTAACCGATGACTACTACATGGGATTTGTATTCCCTGGTGAACGAGACAAAGAACCTCGACTTGGAGAAGTTGTTAATGCTCGAGTTATTGGGGTTCGCCCTGATGGGTTACTTAATTTAAGTTTAAAGCCCCGCGCTTATGAAGCAATTGGTGAAGATGCACAAATGCTTTTAGCAATGCTAGAACATAGCAAAGATAACACTTTACCATTCTCAGATAAGAGTGACCCTAAAGAAATTAAAGATTACTTTGGGATTTCAAAAGGACAATTTAAACGTGCAGTCGGTAACTTACTTAAGCAACGTCGCATTCAACAAATTGATGGTACTATCGTGCTAGTCCCCGCTAATACGGAGAATCCAGACGATACCACAAAGTAAGGATGCATCATGGAAGTTAATGAACTTATCGATGAATACCTACAGTATGTCAAAGTTGAACGGGGCCTATCAGTTAATACGATTACTAGTTATCATCAAGACTTAGTTAAATTTCAAAATTACTTAGGACAACAAAAAGTAACGGATTTAACTACAATTGATAATTTCTTTATTAATCAATTTTTACAGTTTTTAACGACCCAAGGTAATGCCGAGAATACAATTATTCATTGTGTCACGTCATTACGAAAATTCTTCCAATTTCTCAAGCGGATGAATTATATTCCGGATGATCCGATGCAACAAGTGGGGATGCCTAAAAAGAAACAACATTTACCTGATATTTTATCAGTGCAAGATGTTGAACAAATTTTATTAACCCCCGATACAAGTACCCGCTTAGGTATTCGTAATCGTGCGATGCTTGAAGTTATGTATGCTACTGGTTTACGAGTTTCAGAAATCGTCAATCTTAAGGTAGCTGACTTACACTTTGAGTTAGGTTTATTGCAAACCATCGGTAAGGGGAACAAAGAACGAATTGTCCCAATCGGGGATGTCGCAATGCAATGGGTTTTAACGTACTATCAGGATGTACGGGCTTTACAGCTAAAGGGTACTGATAATCCAATTTTATTTTTAAATGACCACGGTCGGCAATTAACTCGCCAAGGGATTTGGAAAATTATTAAACAAATAGTTTTGCAAGCGGGGATTACCAAGGATGTTTCTCCCCATACACTGCGCCACTCATTTGCGACCCATATATTAGAAAACGGGGCCGATTTACGGATTGTTCAAGAATTGCTTGGGCACGCTGATATTTCAACAACTCAGATTTATACCCACATTACTAATGAACGGGCCAAACAAGTCTTCAAAAAAGCGCATCCACGGGCTTAATTGAAAAGGAGCAGTTATGCTAGTTAAATACCGTCTTGATTATAAAAAAATTGCCTTAGGATTATTATCATATATTCCTGGCCTACGCAATTTACAGCATCTTGAAGCTGAGTTTGCTTGGTATGCCGCCTCACCTAATCGTGAATTATTATTGTGGCGTGATAGTGATGGGCATTTTACGGCCATCGTCGGGGTTGAACATGTTTATGGTGTTTTACTCTTACGCCATATTTCGATCACCCCAGCACTACGTGACAGTGATTTGATGTTTAATGTGCTAGATGCCTTACAAACTTATAATTCAGATAAAATCCTGATGGGGACCATTGCCGGTCAAAAGATTATTAATGCTTGGAGAAGGCACAATGAACAACGAACTCCAAATTAAGTTGACTGATTTTGAAGGTCCGCTTGATTTATTACTACATTTGATAAAAAGTTCTGAAATGGATATTTACGATATTCCAATCGTTACCATTACCGAACAATATATGGATTTTTTACATCAAGATAAATTAGCGCTCGATATTGCTGGTGAATACTTAGTGATGGCGGCAAGTTTGATGAAGATTAAATCACGTTACTTACTACCTAGTCGTCCAACGATTGATTTAGAGACGGGTGATGAGATTTATGAAGATCCTCGGCAAGGATTAGTTGATCAACTGATTGAATACCGTCGCTATCAAGAAGCTGCGCAGACCTTACGTGTGCGTGAAGAAGCCCGGCAACAACAGTTTACGCGTGCACCGGCTTTAATGCCCACCAATCTCGATGTCAACATTGTGGCACCTGGTGTTGATTTGGATGCATTACAAGCGGCCTTTAATCATATGATTAAGCGGCAACAAATTGCTAAGCCTGTCATCACAACAATTCACAAAGAAATCTATACAATTGCTGAAAAACGGCAAAGTATTAAACAACGGTTAAAGGTAAGTTCTGCGGGAATTCCTTTTATGGAACTTTTTACAGCAGATAGTAACATGGATGAATATGTAACGACATTTTTAGCAATTCTTGAAATGGCTAAATACCACGAATTACTAATTCACCAACTTAGTATGGCCGATGAGTTAGTTATTCAACCGCGGATAAAATAAACGATTACCGGAAAGGATTTTATTTTGACAAATTTAGCGCAACTTGAAAGTTTAATTTTCGTCGCCGGTGACGAAGGAATTGAACTGGCTGAATTAGCCGTGTTAACCGGCTTTGACCGTCCCATGATTACAACAATGTTGGACGAACTTGCCGAGAAATATCAAGCAGACAATGATTGTAGCTTTGAATTACTACAAAGTGATGAAACTTATCGCTTAGCAACCAAAGCCATCGTTGCACCCATTGTCAAACAATTTTTCGAGGCACCACTATCAACACACTTAACCCAAGCATCATTAGAAGTTTTAGCCATCATTGCTTATCGTCAACCGGTAACACGGATTGAAATTGATGAAGTTCGTGGTGTGCAATCAAGCTCAATTATTCAAAAATTACAGTTACGAAATTTAATTACGGATGTCGGTCGTAAAAATGAACCTGGCCGGCCAATTATGTATGGTACATCAAGTTACTTCCTCGATTATTTTGGATTAGCAAATATTGATGATTTACCACCATTAGCAGCCGCTACCGCACTTGATGATGATCAAGTGATGTCAGGTGATTTATTTCTAACTGCTTTTAACAAACGTTTGCAAACTGAGCCTAGTCCACAGGCTGATGATGATGCATATCCTATTCCATTCGCCGTCGAGATGGAATCAACACCTAACATGGAGAATTAATAATGGCAGATCGCTTACAAAAGGTTATGGCTCAAGC
This sequence comes from Periweissella fabaria, assembly GCF_918814575.1. Classification (GTDB taxonomy): domain Bacteria; phylum Bacillota; class Bacilli; order Lactobacillales; family Lactobacillaceae; genus Periweissella; species Periweissella fabaria. The sequence goes on from NZ_CAKKNS010000001.1 coordinate 369,864, forward strand.
CGGTGTCGCTTCACGACGCAAATCAGAAGAGCTCATTTCAACAGGTCATGTAACTATTAATGGTCAAGTTATGACCGAACTTGGTTACAAAGTTAATCCTAAAGATAAAATTGAAGTGGATGGTATGCCCATCCAACAAGCTGAAAAATTAGTGTATTACTTACTATATAAACCCCGCGGCTTTGTTTCAACTGCTAAAGATGAAAAAGGTCGTCGGACAGTTGTTGACTTATTAACAGATGTTGATGAACGGGTTTACCCGGTTGGACGTTTAGACTTCGATACCACTGGCGCCTTAATCATGACAAATGATGGGGACTTAATGAATTACTTAACACACCCTAAGTACGAAGTTGATAAGGTTTATACGGCTAAAGTTGAAGGCATTCCAACTAATGATGAATTGATGCAATTGCGTCATGGGATTAAGTTAGAAGGTAAAATGACTAAACCTGCCCGCACAAAAATCTTAAATACTAAGACTAACGAAAATAAAAAGACGACTTCTTTGGTTCAAATTACGATTCATGAAGGTCGTAATCACCAAGTTAAAAAGATGTTTAAACACATTGGTCACGAAGTTGTCGGTCTCCGACGTGAAAGTTATGGCTTCCTTGATTTACACGGTTTACAACCGGGTGATTACCGTGAACTACGCTTTGAAGAAGTTGAAGCACTTAAAAACGGTAAAGCTAACTTAAAAGTTCAAGGCCGACTTTAAACATCAAAGCACTTTTTAGTTGACTTATTTTTTGTAAGTTAATATAATAAAGGTATTGAAAATAATTTAATATTTAACAGAAATCTTCAGGGCAGGGTGTAATTCCCGACCGGCGGTATAGTCCGCGACTGCAATTGAAATCTTCAATTGCTTGAGCTGGTGTAATTCCAGCACCGACAGTTAAAGTCTGGTATGCAGAAGATTGGTTTTTTTGTGAACAATTTTGACCAATCCATTGATACGCCTTGTGCTGATCAATGGATTTTTTGTTTTGTAAAATCAATCCACGAAGATCTGTTGTAAAACAGAAAAGGATGGTTCAACCACATGTATCAAATTAGTAAAACACGGCGTTTAATTTTAATTGCTATCTTAGCAGCAATCTCAACCATTTTAATGATTTTCCCAACGATTCCAATGTTTGGCGGCTTTATGAAACTTGATTTTTCAATTGTCATTGTATTGATTGGTATGTACTTATTAAATATTAAGGGAGCGCTTACAATTTTATTATTACGTTCTGTACTAAAAGTGCTATTATTTAATAGTGGTGTAGCTGATTGGGTGGGCATGCCAATGAATATTATTGCCATGACGGTCTTTATTAGTGTCATTTGGCTTTTCACCAACAAAAATCAGGGCCTACGTATTAAAAACTATGTCTTTGGTGCTTTCCTAGGTACACTAGCAATGACAGCTGTTATGGCACTTTTAAACTGGATTTATGCCATTCCGCTCTATCAAAAATTTGCCAACTTTAGCTTACAAGCAGTTGGTTTAAACTTGCGTGAATGGATTGTTACCATGGTCTTACCATTTAATTTAATCCAAGGTTTTATTTTAGCAGTTATTGCTGGTTTCGTTATCTTTCCAATGGCTAGTTATTTAATGCAACAACAGTTACGCTTCAAAAAATAACTTTCAAAGGACATTTTATATGTATGCATTAGCTGATGGTACCGAACGTAAATTATATCTTCGTGAAGTAATTATGTATTTAGTGATTTCGATTTTACTTAACTCAATGGGGAATGGGCTGACCGTTGCTTGTAATATGGGGAGTGCCATGTGGACAGCTTCGGCTGCTAATTTGGCGCATGACTTTCATATTAGTATTGCCACGATTTTAATCGTTTATGGGCTTTTATCGATTTTAATTAATGTTATTTTATTACGGCATTTTGATTGGCCACGAATTTTGGGCAATTTGATCTTCATTTTTCCATATGGCTACTTTGTTGCGTTATGGGCTAAGTATTTCCGCTACTTAGGTGTTGATCAACTTACTATACCAGAACGGATTATCCTCGATATATGTGGTATTTTGTGTTTAGGTATTGCCATTTCGATTTATCAACGAGTTAATGTCATCTTACATCCTAACGACGATATGACCAATATTATTCGTTTTAACTACGTGCATGGTAATCCAATAGCCGCACAAATGTTAAACTTTGCGATACCGCTATCAGTTGTCATTATTTTATGGATTAGCTTTAAAAACGTCGTTGCTATTAATGTCGGAACGATTATTTCGCTATTATTTCAAGGAGCCATTATTGGTTGGAGTGATACGCATGTCTTCACGCGCCTTAAACACCGCATAACCTTAATTAAGTCTAAAAAAGAAACAGTTGTGGTGGACCAATAATAGTCGCCAAAACGTTAGGATTGCAGTTTATTGTAATCCTAACGTTTTTTATTTACGTATCTTAAACAAAATAGTTGTTTTATTATCTAACGTGTACTATTATAGTTAGTACAAATAGAACACGTGATACACAGTGTCCTAGATTATTTATACAAGGGGATTTAAAATCATGAAAAATGTTATTGATGTTAAAAACTTGAATTTAACGTACAACACCAATGGTAGCAAACCATTTTATGCGCTAAAAGATGTTAATTTAACAGTTAGTGAAGGGAAATTTGTTGCCATTATGGGACCATCTGGTTCTGGTAAATCATCACTCTTAAATGTTTTAGCCAGCTTACAAGCACCGACTAGCGGTGAAGTTTTGATTGATGACCAAAACATCTGGCAATTAAACGCTAATCAATTAGCTAAATTCCGGGGTCAAAAACTTGGTTTCATCTTCCAAGAATATAATTTAATTGAAAGTTTGAGCGTTTTTGATAATATTGCCTTACCACTCAGTTTAGCCAAAGCTAAGGCAGCTAATATCAAAGAGGCCGTTAATCATGTGGCGACATTGCTACATTTGACTGAGCAACTTACTAAATTTCCAAGTGAGTTGTCTGGGGGACAAAAGCAACGGGTTGCAGCTGCTCGGGCCTTAGTTCACCAACCTAAACTTATTTTTGGAGATGAACCAACGGGAGCGTTAGATTCTGCTAATGCCCGTGAAATGATGAATTACTTGAATAAAATCAATAATGAACAACACATTTCAATTTTGATGGTAACTCACGATGGTTTCTCAGCCAGTTTCGCAAATAAAATCCACTTTTTAAGTGATGGCCAAATTGTTCAAACACTTGAACGAGGTGATCAAACACGGGAAGAATTTTATCGGGCAGTCCTTGATTTTCTTGGCACCTTTGAAGAATAGGGGGAAAAACAATGTTAACTAAAATTGCTGTCCAAACGATTAAAACAAAATGGAAAAATCTATTAATTCTCTTTGCCGGCTTAGTTATTTCAACCGCTATTTTCTACATGTTTAGTACTGTCGCGAATAATAAAGCCTTTCTAACTGCTAACACTTCGATCAAATCAATTATTGTTGTTTTTGTAATTGGTGAAATTTTGTTAGGTTTAATTACTTTTATATATCTAAATTTTGCCAATCGCTTTTTAGTTCAATTACGGCAACGTGAATACGGTCTCCTAATGATGTTTGGTGCAAACAAACTAAGTATTAGCCGCTTATTGTTCATGGAAACGTTCTTCCTTGGCTTAATTTCTTTAGTAATGGGAAGTTTCTTAGGCGCTGGGTTAACTATCGTTGCTGGTAACGTACTCCAAAAACAATTGGATTTAACATTACCACATTGGCAAATTTTTAATAGTACTGGGTTTATCATAACAATCTGTTATTTTATTATTGTCTTTAGTTTAAACGGCTTTCTTAATCAATTGTATATCAATCGAACTGATATCAATAAATTACTGCAGGCTAATCAATCCGCTGAAAAAACACCTAAAACTGGGGTTGCTAATTTTATTACCGGTATTATTGGTATTGTTTTACTTATATTAAGTTTTGTTGTGATGGCTCAATTGGTTGCAAAGGGTATATTTATCTTAATAGCTTTGGTTTTAGCGATTGTGTTAAACATCAGTGGAACATACTTGTTTATTCGCAGTAGTTTAACGTTGGTTTTAAACGTGTTGAAAGGAAGCTCACTTTCTGCAACTGGCTTACGCCGTTTTACTTTGGGTCAGCTTAGTTTTCGTCTACGAGCTTTTGAACGTATCTTGACCATCGTTACATTACTTTTTGCCTTAGCGTTAGGTGCCTTAACTGTGGGCCGCGGCTATGAATTAAGCACACCAACGTTAGCTGAACAATCGTCACCATTTACAATTAATATTAATCAACCTTCTAAGCAAGATGATCAATTAATTAGTCAATTACAAGGTGTTACCTACACAAAAACATATCAATATAAACAGCTTACTAATGAAATTGTCTGGGATGCCGCGCAATTTGATCGGGAACCATTACCTTATTATAAAAGTTCTACTAGCGATAATAGTTCTTTTACTGCTAGCGTCCCTAAAATTCAATTTGGTAACGCAAATCAAATCAGCAAGCCTAATCCGTCTGACTTTTTAATTCGCAAGACATTGACGGACTTAGCTACGGCTACTAATCCTAATCATATAAGCATTGGTAATACTGTCGATACGCATAAGTTTGCTATTAGTAAGGCACCTGTCAAACGCGTTACGATTGTACATGTTAAAAATATGACATCACAACCAAATGCGCAAATTCTTAAAAAACTTGCGGCAACGCAAACTAAGCGCTTCCCAACATTAGCCACGCTTGGGGTTAGCGGGGCATATGGCTTCTTAGAGATATCTAAAGGGGTCTTTGGCGGGCTTGAATTTATGGGCTTTTTCTTGGCAATTGCCTTTTTAGTCATGTTAGCAAGTACCTTAATGTTTAAAGTATTAAGTAATGTTGATATTGATCGCCGTCGTTACCAAATTCTTACAATGATTGGAGCAACACCAGCTCAACGAATATTCGCCAATGCACTTGAAATTGCTATTATCTTCATCGTACCGTTAACGATTGGTATTATTGATGTTGTCTATGGATTACCAATGTTTAAAGCGTTAATGGTTAATCCTTATATTGGTCTAACGTCTTCGTTACTCATTATCGTAAGTTTTTACACTCTATATTACGTTTTAACAGTTATCATCTATCAACAGATGTTAAAAAAGGGTAACAAGTAGTTATTTTACTGTTATTATGGCAAAAAAGCCTGCAATGTTTGCAGGCTTTTTTCTATGGCTTGTGGTTTTATTTGAGGTATTTTGCCCATAGACACTGTTGAAAGGTAGATGTAGTAAATATAAATAATATTTTGGTAATGTTTTCATAAATTTAAAAAAGTGAATTTTTATAAGCTTTTTAAGCGGCTTTAATGGTATATTATTTGTATAAATTATTAGTTAAAGTTATTAATAATTTAGTAAGAAAACAACACGCACAGCGCATAGTATCGGGGGATTTTTATGTTAGCAGACGCATTAATAGTGATGGCAATGCAAAAAGGCATTTGTCGTGGGGAAAAACCATTAGCCAATCTAGATCAATTGATTACGGGGATTAATGATCGAATTCGTGAATACTGGTCACATGGTAAACCAATCATTTTTATTCAAAACAATGATGCCGCATTAGTCCGGGGAACTGATGCATGGTGTTTGATGGACGAAATTCATCACACCGATGAAGATTACTATCTTCAGAAGGCACACTGCAACGCTTTTTGTGGTACCAAGCTTCAAGCAATCTTACAAGAGCACCAAGTTGAAGATATTGAATTTTGTGGGACGCAAATAGAAGGGTGTCTCGATGTAACCATGACCATGGCACATGGCTTAGGTTATGAAGTTCAATTGCAACAAGGTTTAAGTAGCACGCATGATAACCAATACATGACTGCTGAACAAACCATCGCATTTTATGAACACCTCTGGCAAGAACGTTTTCTTGCCGTTGTGTAGGATAAGTTAATAGATATTTTTTGCCACTAGTTCATTGCGACTAGTGGTTTTTATATTGGTTACTGGTATATTAAGTGCTAACAATGTTATTCTTGTGAAAAATTCACAAGAAAGAGTAAAAAAGTTTGATCATAGTTGTGTACGCATCGGCTATAACCAATGTTATTTAAGTATACGTGGTTAAGATGGATACTGAGTTATTACCAGCAGTAGTTAGCATGTTAAATAGCTAGGCTAGCTAGTATTAATAACGAAATACACGTATCAGACATCTTAAGATAGCTAAAATGATCATTAGGACGTGATTTATTGAAAAATAGCACCAAAAACGGCATACAACGTGCTACCAAGATAGCAAATTAAATCGCATAAAACGCTGATATAACAAGCTTTAAAGCGACTTTTAATGTATCGTAACCAGCAAATACTAGCTGGAACAGCAATTAGCCGCATTTTTCAAAAAATCAATTGGCTTAAATTCGGGGGAGTTTTTGGTCAAATAAGTGGTAATTTAGCCGTAAAAAGCACTTAAAATAGCCATAGTGTTTTTCTGATTTAACTTAGGATAATATATATTATGTAAACTAGAAAGTAAATAAAATAGTAATCATTTCACGCTCAATCCCCCATTAATAATTTTTATCAGCAGCCATTTAATTTGGCCACCATAATTAAATGGCTACTGACTTTAACGTCACATGTTGTTGCAGAACTTTTGAACAATATTTTTCGAATTTAAACCTTTGATTTACATGTTTAAAATCACTAAAAATTAATGTCATTTTGCGATGCCAAATTAAATAATTTAGTTAAAACGGCAAATATCAGACGATTAAATTAATCGTTGGCGGCCATAGCACGAAAAACGCTATAATACTTAATATTAAGGAATTTTAGTACCAAATAGATGTAAAACTACGAAATATGCCATAAATTAAGCAGTAAAATTAATATTAACAGCTAAAAACGTTGATTTAGCAACGTTTTACAGGAATAAAGCAAGCATAATAAAGTAAAGTTGCATATTAGTAATTTTTCAATTAAAATGAAAACGTTTACAAAAAATAAGGGTTAAAATCCTTTTACATAAGGAGTTCTGTATGCATTATTGGTTAACTAACGTTCGGATTGAAACTGGCTACCGTTATGAAAATGACTGGATAGCTGGTACTGCATCAAAAACGGTCGCCATTGAAGTCATGGATGGTAACTTTAGTCAAATAATTGATCAAAATTTATGGCATACTGATGGCACGAGTACAGTGATTGATGGTCAAAATCAATTGTTGTTACCGGGATTAGTTGAAAAGCACTGTCATCTTGATAAAAGTAAACTAGGTACTGCTTGGCGTCCAGTTACACCAGCTGCCACATTAGTAGAACGCTTTGAAAGTGAAATTCCGCAACTTGATGCACTACCTATCACCATCACGCAACGAGCAACTAACTTAATTAAGCAAGAACTGGCTGCTGGGACAACACAATTTCGCTCACATATCGATATTGAACCAATGACAGAGTTACGTTATTTTGACGCAATTCAAACTTTAAGGGCCCACCAAGTTTTTCCAATTGAATTAGTGGCGTTCCCACAACATGGCTTGTTACGTTCACATGCAAGTGACCTAGTTGAAGTAGCCCTTCAACGTTGTGCGACCTTTATTGGGGGTGTTGATCCGTACTCATTAGATGGCGATTATCAAGCTTCACTAGCTGAAACCTTCCGCTTAGCAACTAAATATCATGCGGGGATTGATATCCATGTCCACGACCGAGGTGTCGCTGGGACAATGACTATTCGTGAAATTATCCGTTTAACCGCCCAACATCAACTCCAAGATCAAGTCTTTATTAGCCATGCTTTTGGGTTAAATGATTTCACCAGTAGTGAACGAATAAGTGTCTTTGCTGAACTTGCTAAACTTAAAATTCATATTGTTTCAAGTGTCCCTTTGACTAATAATACTTTGCCGCCAATTAAAGAATTATTACAAGCGGGCGTCCCTGTGCACCTAGGTTGTGATAATGTTTATGATAGTTGGTCACCATATGGTGATGCTTCCTTACAGCAAAAACTCGCCCGTCTTGGTGAAATATTGGGTGTAAAGGACCAAATTGACCTAACCCAATTACTTGGTTTAGTGACTGATGGTCTTGTGCCACTTACAACAGATGGTAAAATGCAATGGCCAGCTGTTGGGATGCCCGCAACTTACTTATTAACACCGGCTGATTGCACTGCTGAATTTGTTGCTCGCCAAACTCCGATTACGCAGTCTGCATTTGCGGGTAATAACCTCTTATCACCAAATTTATAAGCTTATTTAAATAATATATAAGTTTTATTTAAAGGTACTTTGTGACTAACATTACAAACTTTTAAAGTGTATACTTAATTTTTGGTCATTTATGTTTTTTTATTATTTTAAGCTAAATTGAGGAGTCTTTAGTTATGCTAAATCCAAATTCAGCAACACGCCGTATTCCCGAGCCACTTATCTTAACCATCTCGACCATTGTATTAGGTGTTTTGGTTGGTTGTAGCTCTGTTTTACTAAGTTTATTGCTATCATTAGTTGAGCATGTTTTTCTTAATTTTAAGGAAACCATGCTTAACCCCGCCCCCGTGGCAACCCTGCCTTGGCATCGCTTTGGTTCGGTTGTTATCGGTGGGCTCATTGCTGCCATTATTTGGTACTTATTACGCAGCAAAACCCAAGGCCCTGTTAGTATTAACGCCACGATCAAAGGTAAAAATATGCCAGTCATACCAATGTTAATTCATGTTATGACCCAAATTTTTTATGTTGGTGTTGGTGGTTCAGTTGGTCGTGAACTTGCTCCCCGTGAAGCTGGAGCACTCATTGCCAATAAGTGGAATCAACTATTAACCAAGACCGGTTTAGATGCGCTTTCACCAGAAAGCCAACAATTATTGATTGCTAGTGCAGCTGGTGCTGGGTTTGCTGGGGTGTATATTGCTCCAATTACCGGTATGTTGTTTGCGGTTGAAATCTTACTTAAGAAAGTCTCAATGCGCACCGTGATTGTTAGTTTATCAATGTCAACAATTGCAATGTTAATTGGATCACTTGAAAAAGGATTCCAACCATATTATTTCATCACTGATACTAAGTTTTCAGTTACCTTACTCCCCTTTGTCTTGATTGTTGGTCCCCTAGCAGGAATTCTTGGCGCTTTATTCCGTAACGCTTGTCAATGGGCCGAAAAAAACCAAACACACACCAAGCATGTCCTTTGGCAGTTACCGCTTGTGAGTGTTATGACTGGGTTAATCGCCGCTTTTGTATTACCACAAATCATGGGTAACGGTCGTGCTTTGGCACAATTATCAATTAGTAATACTGGCACTAAGTTACTAGGTCTTTTAGTAATTGGTGCCATTCTTAAAGCAATTGTCACAGTATTGACGATTCGAGCCGGTGCAGCTGGTGGTACTTTGACACCCTCAATTGCCATCGGCGCCGCTTTTGGGGCCCTAGCAAGTCCCCTCTTTGGAATTGAACCCCAACAAGGGGCCCTCCTTGGCGCTGTTTCATTATTGGCCGCTTCCCAACAAGCACCATTAATGGCATTATTTATGATTATCGAAGTTACACATCTCGGTTCAGATGCCTACTTACCAATGGGGTTAGGTGTTTGCTTAGCTGCTGCTTGTTCGCGTTTGATTATCAAATCTAAATAGTAAAAAATCCGCAGGAATTTTCATGCGGATTTTTTATTATTTAAACTTGTAAAAACATATTGTTACGCAGATACAAATCATGGGCAGCATGTGGAATTACTTGCCCTTCACGTTCAAAGACTGCCTCAATTATAGGCGCAAACCGTTGGCGGAATTTATAAATAAAGCATAGAATGGTATCTTCAAAATGCACCGCTGGACCAATCATGAACATATTTGGTGCCAATGTTGAACCGTCATTTTCATTTAACACTACACTTTGCTTGCCACTTGCAAACCATTGGTGGACTAATGGATTATGATTAATATTAAATCCCGTGGCCAAAATTGGACGCTGTGTACTCGAATGTGTTAACCCATTTTTAAAATGTAATGTATACTAGGCATTAGTTGCCTGAATTTCGGTTAACCAATAGCCAGTCTTAATGGTAATCAATTCTTGATACTGCATAAAACGCTTATAGGTATAAGTTGCTAAACGTTTACTAGGATCACTTTCGGCTAATTTAAAATTATTTTGCGTGGTATAGATAGTTGTTTTAATACCACGTTGCGCTAATTGAATTGCCGTATCAAAGGCCGCTTCATTACCACCAAATTACACCCCCCATGCCTAGTAACCCAATAAACTGTTTCCCTAACTGCTGGCGTTGTGGTGCACGGGAAAATAGTCTAAGTACAGCACCCCGACACTAATAATCATCGGGATCATAACTAAAAATTCACTTACCTGAATCATTGTTATATTCATGTAATCCTAATTACTTTCCTTTGTTGACTTTTTTAGCCGCGTGAATAATTTTTAAAGCTCGTTCGCGCGTCTTAATATTGGGACTCTTCAACTGGCGGTACGCTGCTGCTAATGTAACTTCCTTATTCATGATATTATGCCTCCTTTGTAACATTAGTTAACTGGTTAACTAACTGTAGAAACATCATATCGAAAGTAACTTATTTTGTCAATTAAATAGTAAAGATTACTATTTATCATAATATACAAAAAAGCCACTAACTCAAATTTTGAGCGAGTGGCTTAACCGAATAAACGGATTTCAATAAGATATATAAGATGATATGAAGTTTTATGCTTCAGGTGTAATGCCTTCAGCAGCTGCGTTATCAAGTTCTTGTTGGTACAAAGTCCGGTCGTATTTACGTGCAAATGGCCAGTAGATAGCAACTGTCATTGCTAACATAAGAATTTGCCATAAAGCAGTTTTCCAACCACCAACGATAAGACCTGAGATAACTGCTGGTGTTGTCCATGGAACAAAACTACCATTCATTGGTGGAATAATTCCAAACAAGATTGCCAAGTAACTAAGAACCCCAATTGCAACTGGAGTAAGAATAAATGGCACCGCAAGTAGTGGGTTCAATACAATTGGAACACCGAACAATGCAGGTTCGTTAATATTGAACAATGCAGGTCCAATTTCCAATTTACCAAGGGTCTTCATTTGAGCTGATTTAGCACCAAGTAACATGAATACTACAAGTCCGATTGTAACTCCGGCTCCAGTAACAGTGATAAATTGATCCATGAATGATTGAGTAATAATGTGAGCACCGTTGTCTAAGCTTAACTTACCAGCTTTATAAAGGACTAAGTTATCCGCATTATTAGCAAGAAGTAGAGGTCCCATAACTCCACCGATAATTGATGATCCGTGAACCCCGAAGAACCAGAGGAAAACTGGTAAGAATGTAATAACAATCAAACCAACTGGACCATCGGTAACCTTTTGCAATGGTGTTTGGATAACTGCGTAAATCCATTCAACAATTGTTGTGTTGAGACCAAGGCTAAAGATTCCGTAAATTACAGTCGCTGCAACAATAATAGCAGCGGCAGGAATTAAAGCGGTAAATGAAGCTGACACGTTAGCTGGTACTTGTTCTGGTAATTTGATAGTAATTCCTTTTTTAAGGAACCAACTGTAACTCCAGCCGACAAGTAATCCGACAATAATTGCCATCAACATACCCTTACCACCAAGCCATGTTTTATCAATTACATTTGAAACCATGAACTTAGTTGAAGTTTTAGTTGGATCAGCAATATTAGTAACCGTTGTGATAACGTTTGGTTGAAGAATAAAATCAACAATAACCGCTAATAAACCAGCAGAAACAGCTTCATAACCTTCATTGTGCACCCAACTGTAAGCAATCCCAAATACAGATAGTAATGCCATAACCGCAAATGAACCGTTATATGCTTGGGCAAAAATTGGACTTAGCCCAATTTTAGTTAAATAGTCTGCAATTGGTTGATATGGGAAATTACCCAAGATCAAGAAGATTGCTCCAATGATGATAAATGGAATTGGGTAAAGCATCCCATTTTTAATCGCCGTCATAGGTCGCGTGTTAACAAACTTCATTACCGGCGGTAAAAGTTTTTCATTAATAAATGTGTTCATAAGTCCGTACACTCGTTTCTTTAAAATAAAATTAGCTATAGCTGTTAGTAATAATATTTAGTACATACGAGTTTTACGCCTTCTCTAGGCAAGTCCTTATTTTTCGTCGAGACGACGCAATAACTCAATGATTTCAATTGCTAAATCTTTGAATGTGATTGCATTCATCAAGTGATCTTGGCCATGAACCATGTACAAGTCAACTTCCACATGATTACCTTGGGCTTCTTGGGTAAGCATGCCCGTTTGGGTATCATGTGCTGCTTTCAATTCTTGGTTAGCAAGTTCAATCTTTTTATCGGCTTCATCAAAGTTACCCGCCTTGGCATCTTGAATCGCTTGGTAGGCATACCCTTTAGCATTCCCACCATGCATGATTAAGCCCATAACAACTTCCATATGTTCTTCGTTCATTCTAATTCTCCCCGTTTTACTAGTAAACTAGCGTGTGATAATTTATTTCAATAATGCTTCGGCTGCATCAAGTACTTTATCACCACGCATCATACCGTAGTCTGTCATGTTAATAACTTCCATTGGAATACCAGCGGCATCAGTTTTTGCTTTAACTTCAGCTTTCATGTAACCAACTTGTGGTCCAAGCAACAATACATCTGGTTTAGCATCAGCGCTACTCAATTGTGCGTCGATATCGGCAGTTGACTTAGCAAAGATTTCGTAATCCTTACCCTTAGTGATAGCGGCTTGTTTCATCCGTTCAACCAACAATGAAGTTGACATTCCTGCTGCACATGCGAGCATAATAGTTTTTTCTGACATGATAAATCCCTCACTTAAATTTTTTGTATTTATAAGTTAGCGCCCTTTGAGGCAATAACTTGTTGATACCACTTAAAAGAATCTTTCTTGAATCGACGACCAGAGCCTTCACCAAAGTCATCCAAATCAACATAGACAAATCCGTATCGTTTCTTCATTTCGCCCGTACCGGCAGAAACGATATCAATTGGCCCCCATGAAAGGTACCCGATTACTTTCACCCCGTCTTCGACAATGGCTTCTTCCATTGCTTGAACATGTTGCTTAAGGTAATCAATACGGTATGGGTCATGAATTGATTCATCATCTTCGAGCTTGTCATAAGCTCCTAATCCATTTTCAACAATCATAATTGGTGTATGAGGATACATTTCACTCAATTCGTTTAATGAGTAACGTAATCCATCTGGATCAAGCCCCCAACCCCAATCATTTGTCTTAATATATGGATTATTCGTAACTTCATAACTTGCATACGCATTCTTGAAGTTATCAGGATCATCAACTGCTTTAACGGTTGTCGAACTGTAGTATGAAACCGCTAAGTAATCAATGGTCCCTGCTTTTAAATCGATACGATCTTGTTGCGTAATATCTGGTCGGAAACCAAATTTTTCATACAAACGTTCGATTTCAACCGGATATTCACCATTGATGTGCACATCGCTAAACCAGTCACGTGATTGACGGGCTTTTTGGAAGGCTAACATATCTTTGGGTGCTGATGAAGCTGGATAGAACGGTGCGACATTGACCATACCACCGATTTTAAATGCCGGGTTAATTTTATGCCCCAAGGCGACAACTTTTGCTGATGCTACTAACTCGTAGTGCGCTGCTTGAACCATTTGCGCAATTTTTTCATTCAAAGTTTCATCACCATTGAAGACAAAACCAGAGTTAGTCCATACAACAAATTGGGCATGTGGGCCGAAATTAACAGCTGCTTGATTTGAAATTTCATTGTGCGTCATCCAGTACGTTACTTTATCTTTGTAACGCTTAAAGACAACTTCTGCATAATGGACAAACAAATCAATTAACTTACGATTAGTCCAACCACCATATTCTTTAACTAAGTGATATGGCATTTCAAAGTGATTTAGCGTGATTACTGGTTCAATGCCTAATTCGTGCATTTTATCAAACATTTTGTCATAATAAGCTAAACCGGCTTCATTTGGTTGGGTATCGTCACCATTTGGAAAAATCCGTGTCCACGCAATTGACGTCCGAAAGGCATTAGAACCTAATTCAGCCATCAATTCAAGATCTTCAGCGTAAGTGTGATAAAAATCAATACCATGGTGATTAGGATAATTATTACCTGCTTGAATACCATCCGTAATACGCCGTTGGGTTTTGGCATCACCTGCTGTTAGAACATCAGCAATTGATACGCCTTTTCCATCAACATTCCAGGCACCTTCTGCTTGGTGAGCAGCAATTGCCCCACCCCATAAAAATTCATCGGCTAATCTATAAGTCATGTATCATTATCTACCCTTCAAGTTTGTTAAATGTAACCGCTCTCTGTAAACGCTTTCATTTACAAGTAAAATAATAGCACTGTTGTTCTTTACTGTCTATCTTTTTAAGTGTACTTTATTGAAAGTAAATTGCTATTTTTTCAAAAAATACGATATAAAGCCTATAAATAGGCATTTCGAGCTACAATAATTTTTTTATATTTAAATAAATTTTTATTGTATTTTCTTACAAAAGTCCTGAATATATTAAATTATTTTCTACCTAGATAAAAAAACGGCTGAGTCATTATTGAACTCAACCGTTTTTATTTAGTTAACTAACCATCTAAATCAGATATTTTGGTTTAATCATCAATCTTATTATCAGCCGTTTTTGTTGCAGGAACCGTATTTTTAATATAATCCTTATGCAAATTACGGGATATTTTACGATTAATAAATAATGGTTCGGGTTCTTCAAGCACTTCACTAAATTCTAAACCATACCAAATTGCTGGAGCTGCCATTTTTTCTTGTAAGAATAGTCGCCCCGCAATTAATGTTCGATCAATAAATGATGAACTTTGAAGTGAACGTAAATCGGCAAGCTTTTGTTTCATAACAACATAACTAAAGTTACCAATTTTACGTCCTTTAATCGTACTGTATTTTTGAATTTGTAAGTCAATTGCTTCTTCGGCAATTAATTGATTAACAATCTCACGTAAGTACAAGCTTAATGTTTGACTAACTTTAAATCCAAGATAGAGGTGCACACAAACAATATTACGTGTACCCATCATATCAACCGTATAACGTCGTTCGAATGGTTCAGTTGTTTCATGGATTGAAACAAACCAGTAAACTTTCGCTCGCTTCGGTTGTTTATCTAGGATTGAATATAAAACGGACCGTTTAATTGTATAGTTTTGTTTAACATTGGCAATATAAACTAAATTAGCGGCATATTCGGGAACCGTTGTATCATTACTTAATTTCACTAACTGTTTACGGAAATCACGTAATGATACATACTCACTTTCATCAACGTACTTATCACGGGCTTTATTCCCAAAGTACCATAAGATCATGACACCAACGATAGCTAAGGTAATTAAGACAGTGACATATCCACCATCAATGAACTTAATTAAACTAGCCAATAAGAACAATGTTTCTAACGCACCGAAGAATAAGGCCACTACTAAAGCACTTGCCCGATTACGACGCATACTAATAAATTCATATAATAGTAAGGTTGTCATTAACATTGTTACGGTAATTGCCAATCCATAAGCTGCTTCCATATGTTCAGATGTTCGGAATAATAATACAATTCCCAAACTAGCTGCACACATTAGCCAGTTAACAAACCGAATGTAGACTTGGCTTTTAAGGAAATTAGGATAGCGCATGCGAATTCGGGGTAAAATCTTTAACCCAATTGCTTCATTTACTAAGGTAAATGAACCAGTAATCAAGGCTTGTGATGCAATAATTGCGGCCAATGTTGCAATTATTATTCCAAAAATCCGCCAAGCGTCAGGCATCATAGCAAAGAATGGATTAATACCACTCAAATTTTGATACGCATCGGCTTTCATATGGGTTAGGGTCCATGCCCCTTGTCCCATATAATTCAAGACTAAAGTAATGAAGACAAATGGCCAAGTAAAGTAAATATTACGTTTACCAACGTGACCCATATCAGAATACAATGCTTCAGAACCAGTTGTTGCCAAGAAAACACTACCTAGAATGAAGATTCCGACTTTATTTTCGGGACTAAATAATAGCTTAACACCATATTGAGGTAATAATGCTTGCCAAATATCAGGATAACTAAACATATTCATGATTCCCATTAATCCTAAAAAGGCAAACCAGATGAACATGATCGGACCAAATAATTTTCCAATCGCATTCGTACCATACCGTTGCAGCATAAACAATGCTAATAAAATAACAACAACTGCGGCAACAACAATGTTTTGGTTATTACTAAAAACAAAACTACCAATCGTTTGACCTTTCAGACCCTCGATGGCACTCGTAACCGTCATTGCTGGGGTCAATGTCCCATCAGCTAATAAGGCTGCACCACCAATGACTGCCGGCACAATCAACCACTTAGCGCGATTACGGACAATGGCATACAAGGCAAAAATTCCACCTTCACCTCGGTTATCAGCACGTAACGCAATTAGCACATACTTAATTGTCGTAACTAATGTAATTGTCCAAAAAACTAATGAAATTGCCCCAAAAATATAATCTTTGGTTAGGTTACTAAAGATACCTTGATGCGCTAAAATCGCATTCATTGTATATAACGGTGATGTCCCGATATCTCCATACACAATCCCAATTGCAACTAACGCCGTTCCCAGCGATACTAATTCTTTTTTTCTTTCCATGACCCTCTCTCGAACCATTTCTGTATTTGCGCTTAACCAATGTAAAAGTAAGCTACGTACAATTCTACTTGATGCCTCCTCAATCGACAAGCACATCTGCATATTTTACAAACGAAATACCGCCTAATATTTTGGTTACATGACTTGAGTTTACCTATTACAAAGCTAAAGTGCAATCAAGTTGCTTTACTAATGTTTGTATATATCAACTAGTTTGCCCTTAATTAGCTAATTCATTTAATGACTGTAATTACCGTGTTGTTAAATCAAATTATTGCATATACCAACAAAAAAATAACAGCTAGCGAGGATGCTGCTAGCTGTTATTTTTTTACATATCAAAACGTGCTTTATTAGTGTTCGTGCTTTTTAGTTTTCTTTGCAATCGTTAAAACTTCACCTTCTGGACGGTAGGTAATTTTAACGTAAGCTGATACTTCAGGTGCGCCAGCCTTGATGGCAATTAATTGGCAGTTTTTAACAACTTCCATCAAGCCTTCATAATCACCTTCAATACTTGTTTCAAAGGCCCCAACTTGATAGTTATAACCCGTGCTTTGAATATAAGCGATTACTTGATCAACGACTTCAATTAATCGTTCATCAGATTCTGCCTTTGGTAATACTTGAATTGCAATACTTGCTTCCATTATTTCACTCCTAAAATTCTTTATTTATTGAATGTTTGATTAATCTGAGGTACCCATGTATTGAGCTGGTTAACACTAGCGTGTGTAAATGCCGAAATCATCGCTAATCCCTTGGCTCCTGTATCGGCAATCGCGCCTGCATCAGTAAATGCAACGCCCCCAATCGCCACAATGGGCAAGTTAGTGGCATTAACTAACGCTGTTAACCCCGCTAACCCAATGACTGGATCAGCATCGGCTTTGGAACTAGTTGCTTTAATTGGACCACTCCCTAGATAGCTTACACCACTAAGGTCGCTATTAGCAAGTTGTTCTAAGTTACTAACCGATAACCCAACAAACATATCCGGCTTATGACTAGTCTTAATAGCTGCGACTACTTGGGCAACTTTTTGATCACTTTGACCAACATGAATCCCGTCCGCTTCAATTGCCAACGCTAATTCAAGATCATCATCAATCACCAATGGAACATGATATTGAGCGGTTAAATTTTTAAGCTTTTGAGCTAACGCCAACTTAGCAGCGGGATTTTGAATTGCGGTTGCGCCTTTTTCGCGATATTGAACAATTGTCACACCCGCTTTTAAGGTTGCTTCGACTAATGCTACTAAATCTTGCCCAGCTACCAAATCTTGGGTGCCAATTACTAAATACGAACTTAACATCTTAGCTGTAAATTGCATACCTTATTCCCCCTTTGCCCAATGGTTAAGTGGCCCATGACCATGCCCGACAATGATTTCATCAGCTACGGTTGCATATAGATAACTTTTAGCCAACTTAATAGCGGTGGTTAAATCATGGCCAAGGGCTAAATTACTAGCAATTGCTGCCGCATAAGTATCACCAGTTCCGTGGGTTCGAATCGTATCAATCCGCGGGTTAACTAATGTAAACTCACTTTGATCAGCTAATAATACATAATCAGTTAACTCATCACCAGTTCCATGACCGCCCTTAATTAAGACATTTTTGGCGCCTAGTGTTTGTAACATTTTAGCAGCTTGGACTAGGTCAGTTGGTGTCTTAATCTCTATACCCGTCAACTGTTGTGCTTCCAATAAATTAGGTGTCACTAACGTTGCTAATGGTAATAACTGTTCTTTGACAGCTGTAATGGCATCATCTGTTAGTAACTTGGAACCCCCTTTAGCAACCATAACGGGATCAATAATGATTGGTCCTAAATCATAGTTTGCTAACGCTTTAGCAACAACTTCAACGTGTTCACGGTCACCAAGCATGCCAGTTTTGACGGCCTTAATGGCTAAATCATCAGCAATACTAGCAAACTGCTGTTCAATTATCTGCGCATCAAGTAACGTTGCTGCTTGGACACCATAGGTATTTTGAGCCGTTACAGCGACAACCACCGTTGCTGGATAAACGTGGTGTGCAAACGCCGTTGCGACATCAGCATTAATACCCGCACCACCACTAGAATCAATGCCGGCAACAGTTAAGATTTGCGGAAATTGTTGTAAATCACTAGTCATTAATTTCCTCCCAATCACCAAATTGTTCCAATTTAGCTGGTGTTAATTGATAAAGTTCATCAAGTAACGCCGCACTAAACGTACCTGGTTTACCTTCATTTTTTTGTCCTGCTAATTGGCCAGCAACCGCCATCGATAAGGTTGCCAAAGCGAGCCCTTCTAAACGATCTTGCCCCTTAAGTAAAAAGGTTCCCAAAATTGAAGAAAGCATGTCACCAGAACCAACATTGGCTGCTAGTAATTCGTGGCCATTTTTAATCTTATAAACTTTATTACCGTCCGTTACAATATCAGTTGGGCCACTCAATACAATTAACATGCCGGTATTTTTAGCGGCTGCAATTGCCACGGCTTCAATATCGACTTCACCAACGGCATCAATACCACGTGATTCTGCGGCAACTCCCGCAAAATGAGCAATTTCACTTGCATTACCACGAATAACATCAACCTTGATTTCTTTTAATAAACGGGCAACATATTGGCTCCGAAATGGAACACTAACGGCAACTGGATCAATAATGACGGGTAAATTGAGTTCGTTAGCGGCTTTACCTAATGCCACTAGTTCAACAAAGTCAAGTTCTGCACTTTGCGCTGTCCCTAAGTTTAATGTTACCGCAGTTGCCATACTTACCAAAGCGGCTGCTTCAGCAGGTTCCAAACTCATAATTGGAGAACCCCCAATAACATTAACCGCATTGGCCACAATTTGAGGTGTTACATAGTTAGCAAACGTTACAATAACAGGGGTTGTTGCCCGAACTTGATCTAATAACTGATAATTTAACATGGAAAAACTCCTTTAAATTTAATTTGAATTAGTTAATTAAGCTTCGTAGAGCCATTTTTGTTGCCGATAAGCGGCATCAAAGAAGTGATATTCATATTCACATCCGCGTAGAAAAATCTCAACTAAATTGGCTTGATCATTTGCTGAGAGTTCATCAATATGCTTATCAAGCATTGCTAATAAGTCATCAACAATCGACATTTCAAAATATTCTGGCATATCATTAGCATATAAATGTAGCCATTTACCAAGTAACGTATCTGTACCGACCTTTGGACCAAGGGCTTTTCCAAATTCACGATATACCCACATGCATGGTAACACAGCCGTAATTTGGTAGAAGTAGTTGTGTGCACCACTTGCTTTAATATGGTTTAAATAAGCCACTGTATTTGGATTAGGTTTGGCTAGACCAACTTCAGCTAACGTTGTCCCCGCATATTCCAATAACCACTCATGGGCAATTACTTCTGCTTCGGTGGTAATACTTGGGGCAATTAAATCGCGTTGGGCATCATCATTAGCCAATAAGTAAGCATTCGCAAATGCTTTGGCATATTCACGTAAATAATATTCATCTTGTTGGACATACGTGATTAGTGCAGCATTATCAATTGAATCCGTAATTATTTCTTGTAAAAATGGATGATCAATAACTGCTTGCAAAATTGGTTGCGCTTGTTGCGTCAGCGTTTCAGAAAATTTAGACATAAACATCTCCAGCAAAAATATTATTATCATAAGTAACCAATTATGCGCTGTGACGAAAAACGTAGGCTGTAAACAAAAAGGTGCCAATCCACGCATGGACTGACACCTACTAAAAAGGTCTTCATTCAGTACTTCCCTACGCGAGTTTCAACTCAACAGGTTCAAGGGTCCCAGTCTGACTGATCTCAGTGACGTTCATCACACCCCTAGTAACACATTTATATAATTGTACATATCACTTACAATTTAAGATTATCATCATGTTTACCCTTTTACAAGTAACATTTAATAATTTATTAGCTACCTAACTGCAATGTCTTAGTTGTATGAGCCTGAATTTCTGCAAATAATGTGGCATCATCATTTAATTTTGTACCATAAGATGGAATCATTGTTAAAATCTTAGGCGTCCATTCGGCCATTCGGTCAGCAAAACACGTATTAATGAGCTTTAACATAATCGAAACAGCTGTTGACGCACCTGGTGAAGCGCCTAGTAATGCCGCCACGGAACCTTCTGCACCTGTAATAATTTCAGTTCCAAATTGTAAGATCCCTTTACCTTTATCCGTATCTTTAATCACTTGGACCCGTTGACCAGCAACAATAAGTTCCCAATCATCACTTTGCGCTTCAGGCATAAATTGTCGAAGTTCGGCCATTCGTTGCGCTTTAGTTAAAGTTAGTTCCTTGAGTAAATATTGCACCAAACGTACATTCTTAACTCCTGATGCAAGCATCGTCACTAAATTATCTGGCTTAACGGAATTTATTAAGTCCCAAGACGAACCAGTCTTTAAAAATTTAGGTGAAAAGCCAGCAAATGGGCCAAATAGCAACGCTTTTTGACCGTCAATAAACCGCGTGTCTAAATGCGGTACAGACATTGGTGGTGCCCCAACCGCTGCTTTACCGTACACTTTACCATGGTGGCGATTGGCAATTGTGGAATTTTTACATACTAAGAATAAGCCACTAATAGGGAACCCGCCAATATGTTTTGCTTCAGGAATGCCAGTTTTTTGGAGTAATGGTAGTGCCCCACCACCGGCGCCAATAAATAAAAATTTAGTTGTAAGTTGTTCAACTTGTCCGCGCTCATTAATTACTTTCACTTCCCACAGCTTATCGTTCTTACGGCAAATATCTTTAACAGTATGACCATAATCAATTTCAACCCCTAATTGCTGTAAATTTGCAAATAATAAGCGAGTTAATACTCCAAAATTAACATCCGTACCGGAGTTGATTTTAGTTGCACCAATTTTTGTATCTGGCTTACGCCCAGCCATAACTAATGGCATCCATTTTTGTAAAATTACAGGATCATCCGTATACTCCATACCTTGGAACAGTGGGCTTTTAGTTAACGCTGCTACTCGTCGTTGCAAGAATTCGGTATTTTCACTGCCTTGAACCATACTCATATGGGGAATAGCACGAATAAAATCAGCTGGATTTTGAATTTCCCCTTGCTCAACTAAATAAGTCCAAAATTGGCGTGAAAGTTGGAATTGTTCATTAATATTAAGCGCTTTATCAATGGAAATTGAGCCATCTGAATTCTGTGCCGTATAGTTTAATTCACAGAGGGCCGAATGACCAGTACCAGCATTATTCCATGCATTGGAACTTTCTTGTGCTGGTTGGGCCATTTTCTCCAATATCCGAACGTTCAACGTTGGATCAAGTTTCTTCAATAAAGTCCCAAGCGTGGCACTCATGATACCTGCGCCAATTAATAATACATCAACAGCTTGCTTATCGTTACACATATTTACCATCCTTAGCCATATCCATTTCCGCTATCTACATATTTTCGTGACTTAAATATCATTTAAACTAAGCTTAGTCTAGCATAAATGATAAAAAGATTAAATAACAATTATAAAAAAATATACTTTTACCATAAATTTAATTTTATTAAAATAAGTCACTAATTCCTAGCACTTAACATTTTTATATAAAAAATATCCGCGCTGCTTGTTATGAATAATTTATTCTTAGTTAATAAAATACGAAAAATGCAGACGAAATATTTAATTTCATCTGCATTTTAGTTTTAATATGCGTTGGCTATATTTAAATAAACAATGACGCCACGAGAATTGAGGCTAAACCTGACAACGAAATTACGCAGGTTAAAGTCGTCCATGATAAGAAAGTTTCTTTTAATGTTAAACCAAAGTATTCTTTAATCATCCAGAAACCAGCATCGTTAACGTGGTCGGCGAAGATACTTCCGGCCCCAATGGCCAATACAATTAGCACTGGGTTAACTGTTGAATTAGTCACAATATTGGTAACTAGACTAGCCCCTGTGATTGAGGCAACCGTTGATGATCCTAAGCTAATCCGTAGTAATGCGGTAATTAACCAAGCGACAATAATTGGTGACATATTTGATTGACCGAATAAATCCCCAATAAACTTAGCGACACCACCATCAACAAGGACTTGTTTAAAGGCACCACCACCACCAATGATTAATAACATCATTGCAATTTGCTTAACGGAACCAGCCATTTTGTCACCAATTTCTTGCATTGATAACCCACGATTAAGGCCCATCGTGAAGACTGCAAAGATTAGTGAAATTAACATGGCCACATCAGGTGAACTAATGAAGGCGACAATATTGCCGACTAATGTACCTTTCGGTAAAATAAAGTCCAAGATTGTTCCAATCCCAATTAAGATAACGGGAAGTAAAGCCGTTAGTACACTAATACCAAATTTAGGCGTTTCGTCAATCTTAAATTCTTTATAATCACCAAGCACGGAAATATTAATATCCCGCTTGTAAACTTTGGGATAAACTTTTTGTAAGAAGTGATTAAAAATCGGTCCTGAGATAATAATCGTTGGAATTGCTACAATAATTCCAATTAAAAGGACGTGTCCCAATGGCACTTTTAAAACATCTGAGACGGCTGTTGGTGCTGGGTGTGGTGGTAAAAATCCGTGGGCGACGTTTAAAGTAGCAGCCATTGGAATACCAAGATATAACAGTGGCATATCAACTTCACGCGCAATCACAAAAATAATTGGTAATAATACGACTAAGCCGACTTCGAAGAATAAGGCTAAACCAATAATAAATGATGCTACAATTACGGCAATCTGAATTCGTTTACGCCCAAAAATTTCAATCAACTTATGTGCAATTCGGAAACCACCCCCAGTATCAGAAAGTAGTTTACCAAGCATTGAACCAAATCCAAAGATAATTGCTAAGTGTCCTAATTGGCCGCCAATCCCGGTTTCAATACTTGTTGGTAATTTACTTACCGGAATCCCTAAAATCAAACCAACTACGAAAGCTGTAATAACTAATGAAACAAATGTATTTAACTTAAACTTAGTTATTAAAATAACTAATAAAATAACCCCAATTAAAACCGCAATAAGTGGCATACGTATTCTCCTTTAACCTAGTTAACGTAATAAATATCCACCATCAACTGGAATCGTCGCCCCTGAAATATAGTTTGACGCAGCGCTGGCTAGAAACACAATGGTGCCTTTAAGCTCTGATGGATCAGCCCAATGACCAGCTGGAATATGGGCCAAAATTTCTGCATTTCGGCTGACGTCAGCTTGTAATGGTTTAGTCATTTCAGTATTAATATACCCCGGTGCTAAAACATTAACTTGAATACCTTCGGGTGCTAAACCATCTGCGTAAGCTTTGGTTAAACCAATTACTCCATGTTTACTAGCTGCGTATGGATAAATGAACTTTCCGGCTCGAAAAGATTGCATTGAACCAATATTGATAATTTTCCCAGAATGTTGTGGAATCATGACCCTAGCGGCTTCGTGAGCTAAGAAGTATAATGCATTTAAATTAGTATCAATTACTTTCAACCAATCCGCATCCGCAAAATCTAATAAGTTATTCCTAATTTGAATACCAGCATTATTAACGAGAATATCAAGTCGCCCAAATACGTTAATACAATGATCAATAATCTTAGCAGCAGCCCCCACTACTGTAATATCTTGTTGCATAAATTCAACTCGATGACCATGACTTTCGACATATGCGCGAGTTGTCTCCCAGCCATCAGTACTTCGGCTCACAATACACACATCCGCCCCCGCTTCAACTAAAGCTTGTGTGTAATAATACCCTAATCCTGATGCTCCCCCAGTAATCAACGCTATTTGGTTGGTTAGGTCAAATAGTTTTTTAACGTCAGTCATTAACGTTCCCCCCTTGTTTAATTACTTTGTAACCGCTTACAATGTTAGGCTAATTTTAAGAAGTTGTCAATGGATTATATTAAAATTTCATCATTTGATAAACTCAACCTTATTATAAATCGGCTAATTACTTTATCATTTTCTTTTCAAAAAGCTTATGTAACAATTTAAAGAATTAACAAAACATACGCGAAAAAAGGCCAGGAAAAATAAATTTTTCCCGACCTTTTACATATATTGAACTTCTAGCAGTATTTTGATAGTAAATTACTACTAAAATTCAATTATGCCACAAGTCCATTTTGCAGCGTAGCGTTTAACTGCTACCTGCATAAACTTACATATTAATTAAAATGCAGCTGTCAATGGTGGCACAACTTGCTTTTTACGTGACACAACGCCTGGTAAAGCTAAGCGGTTATTTGCTAATGTACCGTTAAAGGCTGCTTCAACTGGGGCAGTTGGTTCACCAACAACTAATAATTCTGAATCAGAAGTTAAAATGTTAGTAACAACAAACAAGAATAAATCGTAACCATTCTTAGCATTTTCAGCTGTCATAACTTCTTCCAAGGCTGCTTGGCGTTCAAAAACTTCAGCAATGTCAACAGTGTTAACTTGACCAATACGCACTGTCTTACCCCCCATTTCAAATGACTTAGCGTCACCTTCAAGGAGTTCAAGTTCTGTCTTAGTTGATAAGTTAGTACCTGCTTTTAACATTTCAAGACCATATGATTCAAAGTCAACGTCGGCAATTTCAGCTAATGTCTTAACAGCAATCTTGTCAAATTCAGTTGTAGTTGGTGACTTTAAGAGCAATGTGTCAGAAATAATTGCTGAAAGCATCAAACCAGCAATTTGGGCTGGAATTTCAACTTTGTTTTCATTGTACATCTTCAAAAGAATTGATGAAGTTGCACCAAGTGCTTCGGCACGAATAAACAATGGAGCAGCTGTTTCCAAAGCAAACTTGTGGTGATCAACAATGTTAGTAATTTCCACATCAGCTAAATCACTAACTGATTGTTGGCTTTCATTGTGGTCAACCAATACGACTGCTTCAACTTCTGGCTTCGCAGCGGTAATCACACGTGGTGCTGAAAAATCAAAGTGGCGTAATGCAAATTGAGTTTCTTCATTTGGTGTTCCTAAAGCAACGGCTTCAGTTTCTTCACCAAGTTGGTTTAACAAGTGTGAGTATGCAATTGCAGCTACAATCGCATCAGTATCTGGGTTTGAATGTCCGAAAACAAGTTTCTTTGTCATAATTGACTCCTTCAATTATTAAATTATTAATCTGTTATTACTATTATAGCCAATTTTACGCATTACTCCAACAAAAAAACGGCTAAAAAGTAACAAATATTAAGCACTTCAATCGTTTGCTTGATACATCATTGAAGGGATAAATTTAACTTGGTAATTACTTCCTAAGGTTTCTTGAACTTTAGTTGTTAACATTCGCCCAGCTTGATTATGCGCAACTTCGGTAAATTGTGCACCTGGTATTAATTGTTCAGTCTCCCAATCGACCCAGCTACCAAAGTCATTCGCCCATATTGTTAATTCAGCTTGTAAATCACTGCTAAACGGAAAATCATACGGATCAAGATTATCACCGCAGACAGCACACCATAATGGTTCAGCTCCCATATCAGCTTCAACATTCAGTGTTGTAATTTGTGGACATGCACACAATGGTTCCATATAAATCTCCTTTTATACAAAAGAGAGGTTCCGCACACTATCATAGTATGTGGACCTCTCTTCAAGTTTTAATTAGTCATCGACGTGTTGGAGCATTTCCAAACGGTCTTCGTAACAATGTGCGTTTAAGTATTCATCAAACGCTGTTAAGAAGTTAGCAATTCGGGGAATTTCACTCTTATCAGTACGGTAAACAAATGACAAATCAAATTTAACACTTGGTTCAAATGGCATTGCAAAAGTCTTGCCACCTAAGTTTTCTTGGTGACTAGTAATAAATGACTTTGGTAACGCCGTGTGTGAAGCAGTTTGCTTAGCAAAGCGTAAAATTTGATTTGGAGTTGAGAAACGCGCTACTGATTTAGGTAAATCAAGTAAGTGGTTTTTGTAAATTTCGCGAATTGTTTGGTCAATGTAATAGCTTTCTGGATAAGTTACCCAGTTTTCATCTAAAGTATCCTTTAGGCGAATTTTTTCAAGCTTAGCCAATTCTGGATTACTGTGAACGAAAAGTAAATCTTCGGTCATAATACTCTTAGCTTGGTATGGCTTCCAGTTTTTAATTGATTCATCTGGTAAGTACATAATCGCCAAATCAATCCGGTTGTTTTCAAGCCGTTCCCAAATTTCCTTACGACTAAGTGTAAAGAAAGTCACTCGAACATCTGGATTATCTTTATAGTAGTTCATGATAAAGTCTTCAACAACTCGGTCTTCGATTGAAGAAAGCATCCCAATTGTAATTTCACCTTGAGTTGCTGACGTTGATTGTTGAATTTCATCAGTTGCCCGGTTAAGTAATTCATAAATCTCTTGAGTTGCATTAAGCATTGTTAAACCGGCATCGGTCATCCGTAATTTTTTACCAATTGAATAAAACAATGGTGCGCCCACTGTCCGTTCCAATTTCTTAATTTGTTGTGTTAAAGCTGGTTGCGTAATGCCCAAAATTTGTGATGCTTGTGTATAGTTCATCGTTTCTGACAATTGTAAAAAGTATGACAATGTCTTTGATGAAAAAATGTTTTCTTGGGTAGTTTTCATAGTTCCACACTCCTGTCTTATAGTTATTATATTATATATGATACCCATACTATAAGTTAATAGCAAGTGTTTTAACCTTAAATTTATAAGAGAAGCTACAAATAACTAATAAAAAATCACATTAATAATTTCTTAAACATTTTCCCTTTATTCAAGGAATTAATTGTTAACCATCGCTAAAATTTTAGTTATCATCTGGACTGGTCGGCCTTCAACATCAACATCAATTACAAATGTCCCGTTTGAGTACCCAGAACTAACGGGATAGTTACTAGGGATAATATCATGGATCAAATGACGACTCGTAACTACCTCCAAAGCAGCCAAGGGATCATTAATGATACATGCTGCTACAATTTCATGTGGTTGTGCTTTAAGTTCGCGTAAAATCATACTTCCACGACGGGCACGACTAGTAACTGCAATATCGCTGACGGCCATTCGCTTGAAGGCCCCTCGTTGGGTTATAATCCCAATTTCATCAGTTGGCTGCACAATTAAGGCACTAGCAATTGTTTCATCATCGCGTAAGTCCATTGCTCGGACCCCTGCGGTACGGGCACCTGTCACAGATACTTCTGCTAAATCGTATTGAACAGCATATCCAACCGTTGAAAGTAAGCATACTTGGACCCCAGTTGTCGCTGTTGGTACGAAATTAATGGCAACAATTTTTGCAGTGGGATCTTTTAATTTCATTGCGACCGCAGCACGCTTGCGATATGTTCGACTAGGTGTTAAATCAACAAATGCCGTCTGCTTAATCCAACCATCAGACGTAGTTAAAACAAAATTACCGGCTGTTTCTAGCGAATCAAAAATCATCACTGATAACATCTCTTCATCAGAATCCAAACCATTAATCGTTTGTGAAACGTGTTCACCGGTATCTTTCCACTTAACATCACTAATTTCATGCACCGGCCGATAAATCAAATTCCCTTTATTCGTAAAAATAAAGACATGTGACAAGGTATTGACCTTTTCAAGGAAGATTGGTTGATCGTCCTCACGTAACCCGTTTTCAGTTACATCACTAGCATTAAATGAACGGACTGATGAACGCTTAACATATCCTGACCGGGATACTAATAACATGACATCTTCATCAGCAATCATCACCGTTTGATCAATCTTTAGTTCTTCAACTTGATCTTCAATCTCAGCTTTACGATCACTACCAAATTCTTTAGCAATTGCCTTGAGTTCTTTACGTAGGACTTTATTTAATTCCTTAGCATCCGCCAAAATTAATTCGTATTCAGCAATTGTGGCCGCTAATTCTTTAGCTTCCGCTTCTAATTGCGTTACATCGGTATTAGTCAAACAATACAGTTGCAATGTTACAATCGCTTCTGCTTGGATATCAGTAAAACCAAACTTAGCCATGATGTTTTCTTTAGCATTTTTACGATTTTGACTTTCACGAATTGTAGCCACAACTTCATCAAGAATCGAAATCATTTTGATTAATCCTTCAACAACATGTTGCCGTTTTTGTGCTTTCGCTAAATCAAAGCGTGTTCGCTTAGTAATAATTTCTTTTTGGAAATCTAAGTATGCTTGTAATGCCGTCAACAACCCCACTCGTTCTGGACGTTGGTTATTAATGGCCACCATATTGAAATTATACGTGATTTGTAAATCGGTTTTCTTAAATAAGTAGGCTAAGATTCCATCAGCATTCGCATCTTTATTCAATTCAATCACAATGGATAATCCTTGACGATCGGATTCATCACGAACTTCTGAAATTCCGGCAACATCTTTGTTGAGGCGAATTTCATCCATTTTCTTAACTAATTGCGCTTTATTAACTTCATAAGGAATTTCAGTAACTTCAATTTGTTGCTTACCACCTCGAATTGTTGAAATTTTAGTGCGTGAACGCAAAACAATGCGGCCTTTACCAGTCTCGTAAGCCTTCTTAATGCCATCGATTCCTTGGATAATCCCACCAGTTGGGAAATCTGGGCCTTTTACAAATTCCATCATATCTTCTAGTTTAGCATTGGGATGCGCTAATAAATAAACTAAGGCATCGATCACTTCACGTAAATTATGTGGTGGAATATCAGTGGCATAACCAGCTGAAATCCCAGTGGCTCCATTAACCAGTAAATTAGGGAAATGTGCCGGTAAGACTGTTGGTTCGTATTCGGTATCATCAAAGTTTAAAACCATTTCAACGGTTTCTTTATCTAAATCACGCAGTAACTCACCCGCAATTTTACTCAAACGAGCTTCGGTATACCGCATCGCAGCCGCTGGATCAGCATCAATGGAACCGTTATTACCATGCATTTCAATCAATGGTTCGCGTAACTTCCAGTCTTGTGACATCCGGACCATTGCTTCATAAATTGAAGAATCACCATGGGGGTGGTAGTTACCCATTACGTTACCAACCGATTTGGCTGATTTACGATAAGCCTTATCAAAAGTATTACCATCTTTATTCATAGCATACAAAATCCGGCGTTGTACGGGCTTTAAACCATCCCGAATATCTGGCAACGCCCGTTCTTGGATGATGTATTTTGAGTACCGGGCAAACCGGTCACCAATCACATCTTCTAAGGCTAATTCTTGAATATTGTCAGCCATTGAATTCTCCTTTTGTTAGTCGTTCATTTTTTCGTTAGTCTTGCCAACTAGTAATCATTGGCTCGTTATCACCTAAATCAAGTTCAACTTCTGTTGGTTCTGTGATTTGGTCAGTTTCATTTAATGTTTGCGTTGTATCAAGAATTGAGTCACCTTCAGATAAGTTAAAGGCAACATTTTCTTCAATCCACTTTCGGCGGGGTTCAACTTTATCACCCATCAAAGTAGTCACACGTTTTTCAGCTAGCATAGCATCATCAATCTTAACGCGAATCAATGTCCGAGTTTCTGGGTCCATTGTTGTTTCCCATAATTGATCGGCATTCATTTCACCAAGCCCCTTAAAACGTTGCAAGGCATAACCACGACCAAAAGTAGCTTCTTTTTGAGCTAACTGTTCATTCGTCCAGGCATAATCAATTTTTTGTGACTTACCAGTGCCCTTAGCTAACTTATAAAGCGGTGGTAATGCAATATACACCCGTCCCGCTTCAATCATTGGCCGCATATATTTGTAGAAGAACGTTAATAATAGGGTTTGAATATGCGCCCCATCATCATCGGCATCGGTCATAATAATAATCTTACTGTAATTAGCATCATCAATATTAAAATCCGCTCCGACTGAAGCCCCAATGGTGTAAATCATCGTTGATATTTCTTCATTTTTCAAAATATCAGCTAATTTAGCTTTTTCCGTGTTCAAGACCTTCCCACGTAATGGTAATATTGCTTGGAATTTACGATCGCGGCCTTGTTTAGCAGAACCACCGGCTGAATCTCCTTCGACTAAGAATAATTCATTTTTAGCAGCATTTTTAGATTGGGCTGGTGTTAATTTACCTGAAAGTAACCGTTCTTGCTTCCCACGTTTCTTACCACTACGACTTTCGTCACGCGCTTTCCGAGCTGCTTCCCGCGCTTCACGAGCCTTTAAGGCTTTCCGAATTAATGATTGCCCGAATTCACCATTTTCCATTAAATAAAAACTCAATTGCTCACTAACAACCGTATCAACAATTGAACGGGCTTCCGGTGTTCCAAGTTTATCTTTTGTTTGACCTTCAAATTGCAAAATCTCTTCTGGCACACGTAAAGAAATAACCGTTGCTAATCCTTCACGAACATCGGAACCTTCGAGGTTTTTATCTTTTTCTTTAAGTAACCCAATTTTACGAGCGTAATCATTAAAAGCCTTGGTCCAAGCAGAACGGAAACCGACTTCATGGGTCCCACCATCGGGCGTCCGCACGTTATTAACAAATGATAACGTCGTCTCAGTATAACCATCGTTATATTGGGCAGCAACTTCAACTTCCACATTTTGACTAACGCCGTCAAAATACATCACATCGCCAAGAACTTCTTTATCTTCATTCAAGTATGAAACAAACTCTTTAATTCCATCTTGATAGAAGAATTCTTCATGCCGCTCTTGGTTATTACGTTCATCAGTTAACGTAATTTTGATATTTTTCAATAAGAATGCCGATTCACGTAAACGTTCGGCTAACGTATTAAAGTTGTAAACCGTCGTTGAAAAAATCTTAGGATCTGGTTTAAAGGTTAACGTCGTTCCAGTATGTTCCTTAGTTTTACCTAAATTTTCAAGAGTACCTACTGGGACACCACCATTAATAAAGTCTTCTTGGAACTTTTGGCCATCACGCACGATTGTGACGGTTAAAGATTCACTAAGGGCATTAACAACAGATGAACCAACCCCGTGTAGCCCACCGGAAGTCTTATAACCACCTTGTCCAAATTTCCCACCAGCATGTAGCACTGTTAAGATAACTTCTGGTGTTGGTTTACCAGAAGCATGCATTCCAACTGGCATCCCACGGCCATGATCGACAACTGTAATTGAATTATCAGCATGGATTGTTACATCAATTATGTCACCATAGCCTGCTAACGCTTCATCGACTGCATTATCAACAATTTCATAGACTAAGTGGTGTAATCCACGTCCGTCCGTCGAACCAATATACATCCCAGGGCGCTTACGAACTGCTTCGAGGCCCTCAAGGACGGTAATGGAATCTTCTGAGTATTCAGGTTTTTGAGCCATTTAGATTCCCTCTTTCATTTAATTAATCTTTTTAATTTTATTTTATTTATTCGTAACAGACAAGCGAACACACCTAATTTAAATGTCTTTTACTAAATTAGCTTACACTTTTTTACGGCAGAGGTAAATATCCACCTGTTTTAAGCTTCACAATTAGCGAAACTCACAAGCAAAAACCCGATAGACTCAGGCGAATCTACCGGATTATTTAATGATATTTGATTAATCCATGAAGTCCTTCAATTGTTTAGAACGTGAAGGATGGCGTAACTTCCGTAAAGCTTTGGCTTCGATTTGACGAATCCGTTCACGAGTAACTCCAAAGACTTTACCAACTTCTTCCAACGTCCGTGTCCGACCATCTTCAAGACCAAAACGTAATCGTAATACGTTTTCTTCACGATCAGTCAATGTATCAAGCACATTTTCAAGTTGTTCTTTTAACATTTGGTAAGCAGCTGAATCCGCTGGTGAAGTAGCATCTTGATCTTCGATGAAGTCCCCAAGATGTGAATCATCCTCTTCCCCAATTGGTGTTTCCAATGAAACTGGTTCTTGAGCAATCTTTAAGATTTCACGAACCTTTTCAGTTGGCATATCCATTTCAGCCCCAATTTCTTCTGGTGTAGGTTCGCGACCTAAATCTTGAAGTAATTGACGTTGAATCCGGATCAACTTGTTAATCGTTTCAACCATGTGAACTGGAATCCGAATTGTCCGAGCTTGGTCAGCAATTGCACGGGTAATCGCTTGCCGAATCCACCATGTTGCATAAGTTGAAAATTTGAATCCTTTCCGGTAATCAAATTTTTCAACGGCCTTCATAAGTCCCATGTTACCTTCTTGAATCAAATCAAGGAATTGCATCCCCCGACCAACATACCGCTTAGCAATCGAAACAACCAATCGTAAGTTAGCTTCGGCAAGTTCTTGCTTAGCGATTTCATCCCCTTGTTCAATTCGTAAAGCAAGCGCAACTTCTTCATCCCCTGTAAGCAATGAAACCCGACCGATTTCTTTCAAGTACATCCGAACTGGGTCATTGATTTTAATTGATCCTGGAGCAGTATCAGCAGCTGCTAATTCCTTCTTAGTAGGCGTGTTTTTCGCTTTTTTCAACACGTGTTCTGAAGGATTACCGTTTTCATCAACAATTGAAATACCAGCATCTTCAACCTTTTCAATCAAAACATCTAACTGTTCTGCGTTAAGTTGGTGCTTTTTAGCAACTTGATTTTCTAATGTATCATAGTTAATTTCTTTAGTTGCCTTGTATTCCTTAATCAAAGTTTTTACATCAGTATCGAATGCTTTTTGGTCAAATTCTTTTTTCTCAGCCATTTGGGCCCCCTTATTGGTTTCTGTTACTGTGCGTGTTGTTGCCGAAGTAATGCAATATACTCATTGGTTAACGTTACTAGTAGTTCATTATTACCTAATTGCTGTGCATCACTAATTTGTTGCAATTTATGCTTAATTTGATCAACTAATGGCGTTAAATGCATTATCTGATCAACGAGTTGCTTAACCGCTGGTAATGATGGTTGTGAAATCATAATATCATTCTCTAAATCAGTTAGTACTCGTGCTAAATTATTATCGTTTAAGTAATCTAGGAATAACCCTAAATCATATTGTTGATGAGTACTCCAGTATCCTTGTGCCAACAAGAATAATGTTTCGTACTCTAACTTGGTAAAGTGAAAATCACTGACCGCTGTAACTTCTTGCCAGACATGCCAATCATGGAGCATCCACATTAACAATGTCCGTTCAGCGCGTTCGGTACGACTACGAACCTTTAATTGCGGTTCTGGCGACGCTGATTGTTGTTGCCATGAACGTTGACTGTTACTACGTTCCTTACTGTATGTCGACGCACCTTGATGATGTGCTTGTGGTAATTGCTGTCTTAAGTGGTTTAACTGTTCATGTAAACTAGTTGCACCAACAT
This sequence comes from Periweissella fabaria, assembly GCF_918814575.1. Classification (GTDB taxonomy): domain Bacteria; phylum Bacillota; class Bacilli; order Lactobacillales; family Lactobacillaceae; genus Periweissella; species Periweissella fabaria. Next base: position 403,846 of record NZ_CAKKNS010000001.1, read on the forward strand.
TAAATTCTTGCGCTAATTGGTTAACTTGTAAGTCACGTTCTAGTGCATTATCAACGGTTGCCAGAATTTTTAAAACTTCATCTAGGTAACCGAGCTTTTCTGCTTCATTTGCTAAGTTACGCCCTTGCTTTAAATACCGCATTGCAAAAGTAATCGGGGTTTCTAAGCCATGTGACAATGCATTAGTAAATTCTTGCGCGCCAAACTTACGGAGATATTCATCTGGATCTAACCCATCAGGTAGATTGATGATTTTAATCTTCAATGCTGGGGCAACTTGGCTAATTAATTCAATTGCACGTTTAGTTGCTGCTTGTCCGGCAGCATCCCCATCATAGGCAATTAACACTTGGTCAGCAAGCCGACTTATTTTTTGGACTTGCTCAACCGTCAATGATGTTCCCATAGAAGCGACACCATTTTGAACTCCCGCTGAAAACGCAGCAATGACGTCCATAAACCCTTCAAACAAAATAACATCTTTGCTACGTTTAATAGGGTTCTTCGCTAAGTCAAAGTTAAATAATTCCTGACTCTTATTAAATAACACGCTTTCAGGTGAATTAATATACTTAGCTTGTTCATCATGTGCTAATGATCGTCCTGAAAAAGCAATTACTTGACCACTACTATTGCGAATCGTAAACAATACCCGATTAACAAATCGATCCCTTAATGACCCATCCTCATTTTCCACAAATAATTCACTTTGACGTAATAGCTGATAATCAACACCACGTTCTTGGAAAAATGGTAATAGCAATGATTCCTTTGGAGCATATCCCAAATGGAATAGATTCAAAGTATCATCGTCTAATCCCCGTTGATGTAAGTAATCCAACGCTTCTTGTCCGGCACTCGTATTCATCAACATGTGATGATAGAGCTTGGCGGCTTCAGTATACAAATCATATAAAGCAGCATGTTCATTAACCGGCTTATTAGAATTGGCTGTTTCGAGATACTTTTGATCAATATCAATATGGGCAATCTTAGCGACTTCAAGGACCGCTTCAGGAAATGACAGATTCTTCATTTCGGTTAAGAATTGAAAAACGTTCCCACCACGGCCACATGAGAAGCAATGGAAAATTTGCTTTTGCTCATTAACTGAAAACGATGGTGTTCGTTCATCATGCCAAGGACACTTACCAAATAAGTTGCGACCTTGTTTATGAAGTTGGACGTATTCACTAACAACATCTGTAATATTGACCGATGTTCTAACCTGATTAATAACTTCTTCTGGTATGCGTGTAGCCACTAATCATCACCACTTTCTTTTTAAAGCCATTAAAAGTCGTGCCCAAAAATGGACACGACTTACTCAATTTTCAACTCCGATAATTATTATAGCAACACCACTTGAATTTGTCTATTATTTTTTGTCAAGGGGTTGACAATTTTAAAATAATTTATTTTGTAGGCATGTTGCATTACACAATCAATTTACAGAATTATTATTATGTAAACTAAAAACCAAAAACAATCTGCTAACTACTGACCTTGATTTGCAAATAACTATAAAAAACACCCCTATGCTTCAAACTAAAATTAGTTCTTAGCAAAGAGGTGGTGTTTTAGCTGGTTATTTAGGTTCATCCGAAATCATTTTAGGCTTACGACTAGCAATTAATGCTTGCTGCCATGTATCCATCTGTTCAATAAAGCCTCGTGCCCGTACATGAACCCCTACGGTATTATCATAAATTAAATCAATCACGCGTTGTAATTCTGCTTTAGTCTCTTCACGTAACTTAATGGAGTTAACTTGTGTAATATCAATAAAACTAAATAATCGTAAGTAATACAAGCCTTTAGGCGTCATATTTAACCGATGGCGGTCAGTATCAAAATGACGACTACATAGTAAGCCATGATACTTATCAGAAAAATCCATCGTATCGGTCATTTCTCCACACATAACGCAACCGTGTAACTGCAACGGCACCCCAAAATCTGGTAATAATTTTAAAGCAATTATCTGACTAATAACCTGAGGGTCAAAATGATCATTTAACTTCGCAAATGCCGCTAATAATTGATCAAACCAACCAGTAATGATCACTCGGTCTTCAAAAGCAGCATCTAATAAACTCAAAATATACGTCGCATACGCATTAACTTCAATGTCTTCATTCAGGAGCCGAAAATGGGTTGCTTGCTTAGCCGTATTTAAAAATGAAAGTCCCGTCGGATTCAAGCGTCCTTCATAGACAGCATACGTATAAGGTAACGTTTCACTTGCTAGGGCATAACTAGGCCGTTTACCATTTTTTAGAAAAAACATCCGCTTGCCCGCCTCGCGTGTTAATACTTTGGCTAAGACATCCGCTTCACGATAATTCTTACGATACATCACAATACCAGTAAAAGTATCATTACCGCTCATTATTTTCCTCCCTAGGTTTTAATCTAACGTAACTGTATATAGCACTTGGCCATATTCAACAGTTTGTTCAGGCATAACATTCACACTTGTTATGGTTCCTGCGACCGAACTCTTAATATCAGTCATCATTTTCATCGCTTCAATCAATGCAACGGTTTCACCAACATTAACATGTTCACCAACTTGTTTAAACATAGGTTTATCAGGTGCCGGTTGTAAATATACCGTACCCACAATTGGCGCAATGATTACTTCTTCATTTGTCACCTTATCAACCTTCTCCACAGCTACGGTTGCTTGCGAATCTGGCACCGGACTTGCCGTATCAAGTTGGCCTGACGTATCGGATGAAATCGAATTTGTCTGTTTACTAAAATATAAATGACTTTCAGCGTCATCTAACCGTAGTTCCATCAAAGTACTAGCATCAAATTGTACTAGTAAATCGCTAATTGCTTTTAAGTCCATTAGTTATTCTTCATACGCTCCTTTTAAATTCAATTTCCCTATTATACCACCTGTTTGATAATTTCCTGGAACAAATTCGCTAATTATTGCTTGTTGATCCAAATTCAACAGTGCCACTTCTTGGACGACATCCAACTTAGCGGCTGCTACTTGTTGCCAATCAACGGTTGCAATTGGTACATTCGCTGCTAAGACATCCCCATCCGTAAAGGTATATTTAACTGGTGGCGTTGCTATACCAGCAAAATTCAAACCAATATGGAGTAACCAACGACCATATTCTGTTTGAATTTGAATATTATGATCATTTTGTTGATAATAAGTCCCCGCTAGTGGGCTCACAATTTGCATGCCCTCAGGCCACATCACGACTCCTTGACCAAGCATATTGCTACTAAAAAGACTGTCAGTTGATTCTTGACTTAATTTAATGACTCCATTAACTGGTGCGATAACCGTTGTTGCTTCCATGTTTAAGCCTCTCCATCTAATAATCCAGCCTCAAATTGGACTAATTCTGAACTTGATACTTGTTCGGATAACTCTTTGGCTAGGCCTTGTGAAATTTTATTACTAGTCAATTGGTCTTGTAAATATTGATATTCAAATTGGAACACACGGACATATGCATCGTTTAATTCGGTTTGCATGTCATCTGTAATTGTCCGTTGCGCAAATTGACTCCAACGACGAATAAAGATGTGATGAACCATCGCAATTTCTTCGTGATTTTCACTTGTCTTTTGCGATTCTAAAAAAGTATTCGTTGAATCCGTTAAGACGGCCTTTACTTGATCTAACAATTCATGATGCTGAGCTTTAATTTCTGCAACCCGCTTAGCAAAGTCCGGTATGTTTTCAATTCGTTTGATTTGGCGTTTAGTAAACCATGTTCTTTGCGCCAGTGCCCATAATCCGTGGAATAAATGACCGTGCTTATATTTCACTAATAACCGCTTAGTAATTTTATTAGCATCAGGCGGTAAAATACCGGTTTGAACGGCTGCATCAATCGCATCCGCATTGGCTTCATTCATCCCCTCAATCAACCTTAGCAATTCTTTTTGCTCTCCTGTAAAGAACCCATTTTGGGAACGCAAGTTATCGCGAACTATCGTTTGAATCCGGCTATCATAATCTTCATCACTTAAACGATCTAAGGCATAATTAATCATACTAGCCCGCGTTTGCTTTAATTGTTCGGGAGTAAACGCCACTGCTTTAGCTGGTAATACTAGTGGAAAGGCTAATGTTGGCACTAACAAGCTAATTACAATCACGGCGGCGGCGATAAAAATTATTTCCGTGCGAAATGGAAAGGCCTCTTTTCCTAAGGTTAAAGGTAATGAAAAAGCCATCGCCAAAGTCATCGTACCATGAACACCACCAAGACTAAATAACCATGATTCACGGCCGTGCCAGTTATGGCCAGAAAGATTCATCCGAACAAACATAAAACGGACAAATAACATCATGCCATAAATTAAAATCGCAATGAATAAACATAATGGGATTAAAGCTGGCGAACTCTTTGTCATCGAAATCACCACATTGGGGAGTAATAAGCCTAAAATTACAAATACAAACCCATTAAGCGTATCGCTCAGGATATTCCAGACTTCTTTGTTAACCACTTGCAAGCGGGTTGAAGTCAGGCGTAAACGGGTCTGTTGATAGGCGTGAAGCATTCCTGTTGCCACTACCGCCAAAATCCCTGATACACCAATATGTTCAGCCATCAAGTACACTGCAAATGGCGTCAAAATACTAAGTGGCACTAATAACGTTGCTTCACCAAGATTATGGGATAACAAGCTAAAGCGTAACCATAATACTAACCAACCAGCAATCAAGCCAACAAGTAAGCCCCCAAAAAAGACATAGCCAAAGTTCAACAAACCAGCGCCAAATGAAAACTGATTTGTGGCTAACACGGTTAGCGCAATATCAAAAATCACAATTCCAGATGCATCATTAAACAAGGATTCAAATTCCAAAGTTTGCATGACATTACTAGGTACTTGCCGGGATATCGTAACAGATTTTACTGCTACCGCATCCGTTGGCGTCACAATTGCACTTAAGGCAATCGCTAATGGCAAGGTAAAGACACTAAATTGCCAATTAAGCACAAAGCCAATAATCACAATAGTCATCACTGCCAAGATTACAGCCACGGCAAAAGTTGACTTCGTCTGTTTAACTAATTCACTTAACTTAGTATTTTGACTATCGTTAAATAGCAATGGGGCAATAATAATTAATAAAAATAGCTCAGGTTCCATTTGAAAATGAGCTAGCGGCGGAATAATGCTTAGTAGCATCCCCGCAGCAATCTCAATAAATGCCAGTGGAATAGCTGTCATTAGCCGGCCAATGACATTGGCAATTAACCCGGTAACCATAATCATGGTTATCATCAAAAATATATCCATCGTTCTCTCCTTAGTCTGTTTAGCATTATTATAACAGAGTCGTGGCAACTTCAATAAAAGTGCCTTAGTAGCTTTAAATACTAATCATTATTAGCGTAAATGCTGTTTTTTCATCACCAGAACACTTGTTCGTATACCGTAAAAAAGCAACCTTTTGAATGTGTATCCGCTTACATCAGGTGTTATAATTAGCCAATAATACTATTACGATTATATTTTACTATTAAGGAGACGTGCCGTATGCCCCGATTTGAAAAAAGTATCAAAGTTACCGTTGATTTAGCTGGTAGTTTTTATCCAGCTAATGCTCAAAAGCGGATTGGTTCCAAGCCTCATTACGTGATTGACCAAACCATCACTTCATTAACACTGGGAATTATCACCAAAGGATTAGATATTCCTTTACCCCATGTTTCTATCACCCCAGACAAATTAACTTTTTATCGTGTCACTAACCAAACAACAAACAGCCTCGCTCTTGATGCTAATCATATTACATTACGTGTTGGTATCCTACATACCTTTGGTAGTGCTTTGACCCAGGGAGATGACCTAAACGTTGGGACATTATTAGATACGTATGCGACTTACCTTGAAATTCAAACACCTGATCATACATTTAAGTATCGGGTTAGTTCACTAAGATTATACTTAGCTATTGCCCACGGGGTTTTAGCTGACTGGCCTTGGCAGGTTATTGATGATCTCAAATTGTTCACAGTCGCCCAAAAATACACGGTTGAGAATTATCGGGACTTTGAAATTTTCTTAAATGATCCTGTCAATGGCTATACCAGTTATACCCAAGCCGCTGATTATCCTGATTTGATTAACTATGATGGTTCAACTATTATCAAAACCGAACACTAACAAAAAACCGATGAGCAAAAGCTCATCGGTTTTATTTTGGATAACCGCTTTAAAATAAAGGTCCTTATTTTTGGACGTCTTCTTCGTAGTCACCATTTGGACAAATAACTTGTTTACCACCCTTAACCTTTTTTTCGACTAAGAAATGGCCATCATTTGGACAATTACGGGTTAACGGTTTATCCCATGATGTGAATTCACACTCTGGGTAACGTGAACAACCATAGAATAATCGATTACGCCGTGATTTACGCTCAATTACTTGCCCTTCATGACATACAGGACAAGCCATCCCGATTTCTTTAACGACGGCTTTAGTATTCCGACAATCAGGGAACCGTGAACAAGCATAGAACTTACCATAACGTCCCAACTTAACAACCATTGGCGCGCCACAAATATCACAATCAAAACCAGCCATTTCATCTTTCATGGTGATTTTTTCAAGATTTTCTTCTGCTTTATGGACTTCTTCTTCAAAAGGTCCAAAGAAATCACTAATTACTTTAACCCATTGCTCTTTACCGACTTCAACATTATCAAGTTGGTCTTCAATATTGGCCGTGAATTTAATGTCAATGATATCTGGGAAGAAATCCTTAATAACATCTTCCACAATCATCCCCAATTCAGTTGGTTCAAACCGGCGAGCTTCCAACTTAACATAATTCCGTTTTTGAATTGTATCCAAAGTTGGTGCATATGTTGATGGCCGTCCAACACCATTTTCTTCAAGCGCTTTAATTAAAGCCGCTTCTGAAAAACGTGCAGGTGGTTGGGTAAAGTGTTGGGCCGGATCAATTTTACTCAATTGAACCGTATCACCGACTTCTAAGTCCGGTAAGACATTGTCTTTTTCTTTGGCGGAAGCATACGCCTTTGTAAATCCTGCAAATTTCGTCTTAGAACCATTGGCGCGGAATGTAACCCCATTTTGGGCAATCGTGACAGTCATCGTGTCTAAAATTTCAGGTGTCATTTGACTCGCCACAAAACGTGACCAAATCAATGAATATAATTTGAATTGATCATTCGTTAACTTGTCTTTAACTGAGTCAGGCGTCCGTAAAACAGAGGTTGGTCGAATCCCTTCGTGGGCATCTTGGGCCCCTTCTTGTAATTTAACCGCCCGGGGATGGGTTGCTGCATATTCTTCACCGTATGTATCGTGAATAAATTGTGCAGCCTCCGCTTTAGCCGTTGCAGAAATCCGCGTTGAATCAGTACGCATGTACGTAATCAACCCAACCGTACCTTCTTTACCACCTAAGTTAATTCCTTCATACAATTGTTGGGCTGCCATCATTGTCTTTCGAGTGCGGAAGTTCAACTGGGTATTGGCGATTTGTTGCATCGTTGAAGTGGTAAATGGTGGTTGTGGCTGCCGTTTACGTTCTTTTTTAAGGACATCAAGAATATCAAAATCACCTTGTTGATCAAGTTGCTTTAGAATTGCTTGCACAGCGTCGTTATTGGGCACCGCGGTTTTTTTACCATTCAAACCATAAAATGTTGCTTTAAACTTAGTTCGGTTTTTCTTAAATTCACTGTCCAATGACCAATATTCTTCAGGTTCAAATGCTTCAATTTCTCGTTCACGTTTAATAATTAAATCCAACGCAATTGATTGAACACGTCCTGCCGATAGGCCTTTTTTAACTTTTTTCCAAAGAACTGGTGAAATTGAGTAACCTACCAACCGGTCAAGGACCCGCCGAGCTTGTTGGGCATCAACTAAGTCCATATTGATAGCACGTGGCGTTTTAAAAGCATCTTTAACAGCATCTTTAGTAATTTCATTAAAGACTACGCGATTTTTATCTTCTGGGTTTAAGCCTAATAAATAACTTAAGTGCCAGGCAATTGCTTCACCTTCACGGTCCGGGTCACTTGCGAGAAAGACTTGTTTAGCGGCCTTAGCTTCTTTACGGAGACCTTTAATAACATCCCCTTTACCACGGATAGAAATGTATTTAGGTTCAAAGTTATTTTCGGTATCAACCCCCATTTGTGACTTTGGTAAATCACGGACGTGGCCAAGTGACGCCACTACTTTATAGGTGCTACCGAGATATTTTTCAATGGTCTTGGCCTTTGATGGTGATTCCACAATTACCAAGTTCTTTTTACGTTTAACAGTTTTTTTAGTTGTTTTTGCTTTTGTAGCTGCTTTAGTCGCTGGTTTGTCACTAGCTTTGGTTGCAGTCTTTGCTTTAGTCGTAGTCGCCATGAATGCTCCTAGTATTTATTTTATATTTCGACTTTGTAAATAATTTGGTCATTTAGCACGATAACACAGAAAACTAAAAAATGTCAAAAATAATCCGTACTTATTTAAAAATAATTAGGTCGTTTATATATTATTTAGACGCATTTCGCTTAAAATATCCTCACCACGTAAGACGCAACCAGCCCCAATGGCGATTAATTGGTTACAGCCAACTGACATTACCGCATTAATCGGTCCTGGAACCGCTAAGACGTTCCGATTTTCTTGTAATGCTAAGTTTGCCGTAATTAAACTTCCAGAATTTTCAGCAGCTTCAATCACGACCGTTGTCTGGCATAACCCAGCAATAATTCGATTACGAGCGGGAAAATGATGTTTTCGCGGTCCCGTGCCAACCGGGTACTCACTTAAGACAATCCCAGTTTGTGCAACTTGCTGCTGTAAAGTAGTTGAACTTTTTGGATAAGCAATATCCAGACTCGTGCCGATCACCCCAATCGGGACGGCCCGTTGCTCGATACATTGTTGGTGCACCAAATAATCAACGCCGAGTGCTAAGCCACTCACAATGCCAATCCCAGCGGTCTGTAATGGTCTAATTAACGGCTTTAATACTTGCTGACCGTAAGTACTGACTTTACGGGCACCAACAAGGGCTACAAGTGGCAGTTGCAACGCTCGTAAATCACTATCGTAATATAAAATAACTGGGGGTTGGTATATCTCCTTCAATAGCATCGGATAATTAGCATCACAAATTGCTATAAATGGATATTGGCACTCCATCTGCTGATATTGGCGGGGACTACCATAAGTTGCTTTACCACGCTCAGCTTGCTGGGGTGTCAAACTAAGTAATTGGCAAATAGCCAACCATGATAGCGGTAATACTGCTTGGGGATGTTCTTCTAACCACGTTACTAGCACGGTTAAATGCTTTTGGGTTAATCCTGGGGTCAAACTTAACTGTAATAAAAAATCACGGACTTCCATTATTAAATTTCCCTCGGTTCTAATTTTTAATACAGTACGCAAAAAAGGAAGTTTCCACCATGGAAACTTCCTTTAATATAGAAATAATGTATTAAAATAAGACCTTAATTAAGATCACTGCCAAGACGACTTGGAAGACCCCAGTAACGAAACCGTAACTTAAGAAACGGACTCCGGAATCTTTGATTGTCTTGAATTTTAAATTCAAACCAATTCCGGCCAAATTCACAATACCAAAGAAACTCGCAATTTCTTTAGCACTACCAGTTAGAACATGTGGTAATGGCAAGAAACTATTTAGTAATAAGAAAATAACAAAGGCGATAATAAACCAAGGCACATTAACCTTTTTAACTTTTGCAACTTGATTATCTCCAGTCGCTTGCTTTTTTTGTGCCATCCGGGCAAAAACAAGAACAATGACTGTCAACATAATGATCCGCAACATTTTAAAAATAGTTGCATACGTCACAACTGTTGGGTTAATCAAAGCCGCTGTCCCTACAACTTGACCGACTGATTGGACAGTTCCACCAACCAGCGCTCCGAGTAACACGTTACTATGGCCAACTAAATGTGGTCCGAGTAATGGTAAAACAAGTAACAATAATACCCCTGTCAAACTAACCGTTGCAACTGATGTCCGGCGTTGATCATCATCAGCCCCAATTACCGGCGCTACCGCAGCAATTGCACTTGAGCCACATACCGCATTACCAGCTCCCATTAGCATCGCAGATTCTTTGGAAACTTTAAACAACCGGCCCCCCATAAATAAAACAACCGCAATTGTTAAAAACATTTGAATTAAAATAAATGCAATTCCGTTAATCCCTAAATTTTCAATTGTCTTAAAAGTCACGGTTAAACCGAGTAGTGCGATACCAATTTCAATGGGATATTTTTCCGCCCATTTCATCCCCGGCGCAAACCGCTTATTGGTAAACACGGTATTTCCAAGAATAATTCCTAAAATCATCGCAATTGATTCCGCCCCCAATTGAGGCAAAAAAGTCGCCAAAAACTTGGAAACAACCGATAATATAAGCGTAACAATAATGCCTAAAACCATTGTGCGTTTAATTTTCATTTAATTAAACCCTCTTTCTAACTAACTTACATTCTATAGTGTAAAATGCAATGTATGATTTGTAAAATTTATTTATTTAATACAATCAATCAGTATTCTTAATACGAAGGATTTACTATGTTCAGACTTTTAACAACTTTTATCACCGTGTATGAGACACGTAATTTCTCAAATGCCGCTCGCCAACTGTTTATTTCCCAGCCAACCGTTAGTAATCACATTCAACAGCTAGAAAATCATTTTGATACTCAGTTGTTTATTCGTAACGGCCATAGTGAAGTAATTCCAACTGAGATTGCACGCCGTATTTACAATCGTGCCCTGAAAATCATGAGTGATTGGCAAGCTGTTGAACAAGACGTTTTAACGCATAACGAACCTAAAATACCGTTTAAAATTGCCGTTTCACATACTACTGGCGCTATATTTTTACCAAAATTACTACCATTTATTTTAGCCCAAAATACACACTTTGATATCGAAGTTCAAATGCATAATTCGGACCAAGTCCTGGAATTATTAAGTCAGCATCACATTGATATGGGCTTAATTGAAAAACCGATCGTTGATAATAATGTTGCCAGTCATGTCATCATGCATGACCAGTTAGTCTTGGCTGGTGATTTGGGAAATAAACTTTGGTTGGTTCGAGAAACTGGATCAGGCGTCTATCATTTCACACAACAGTACTTCAAGGCCAATCATCTCCGACCAGAAGAACAAGTCACAATTGCCAATAATGATATTATCGTTGCCCTATTAAAAGCCGGCATTGGTAAATCAATTGTCTCTATTAATGCCTTGCCACAAGACATCCCCTATCAAATGCTTGACGAAACATTCAATCGTAATTTTTATTTACTTACGAGTCGTGATCGAAAATCAACGGTTATTACAAATGCCATTAACAAAATCATTAATGATTTTAGCCTTTAATCAAAAAGCCAGGAAAGAAATACATTCTCCTGGCTTTTATTGTAGCTATTTTACCAATATTGCTTTATTTTAGCCGTGACTTGGGGCATATAAGTTCAGTAACACTACCCCACTAACAATCAGTCCTAACGCTAAGTAAACCTGCCATGTGAATTGCGTATGGTACACAACTCGGTCTAAGACGGTCAAAATAACAATCCCAACTGCCGACCAAATTGCATAGGCGACACCGGTTGGAATAACGGTCAATGATTGCCCTAATGAATAAAAGCTAATGCAATAAAATACACAAATTCCTAATACTAATAGCGGATTGAAGCCGGAACTCGTTGCATTAATACGTAATAAAGACGTTGCAACTAGCTCTGAAATAATGGCCACTCCAAGTGAAACGTAAACCATCTGAATACCTCATTATATTTTTTATCTATTTAACAACAGTACCATACCTTAAATAAGATTCATTTGATAATCTGTAAAACTCTTGTATGTTTTTAACATTTATTAAATCAAAAGTAATTTAACCAAATGGACACAAGAAAAGCCCCCGTCAAGAATTTTTCTTCACGGAGGCTTCATATGGTATTTATAGATAACACCATGCGATTATTTTACTTAATTTGGATTGTAGTTATTAATAATTTGGTGGTTGGCTTGCCATGGGAAGGCCTTAACCACACCTAAAATTTGACTTCTTGGTACAAGTCCCCAGTAACGACTATCATTTGACACGGAGCGGTGGTCTCCCATTACATAATAGTAACCTTTAGGAATAACGTTGTTACTATCGGCTTTAAAAGTCCACTTATGCGCTTGGGCAAGTGATGTTAATGTAAAGCCAGGAAAAACTTGACCTAACATATTAAGCGTGCCGGCATTTTGTTGATCCTTAGCAATATAGTTTTGGGAAACTTGTTTATCATTAATAAACAACTTACCATCAGCACTATACCGAACCGAATCACCAGGTAATCCAATCACCCGTTTTACATAATCAATATTTTGGCCATTGGCTTGAGGGTCAACTTCTTTAGCATCAAAAACAATGACCGAATCATGTTTAATCTGCGCTTTATGTAACAAGACCAAAGACTGACGATTTTGTAAGTTTGGTTGCATTGATGTCCCATCAACTTTAACCACTGATAAAAAGTTATCTTTAACAAAGAAGGCAATCGCAACCCCAATAATAATTGGGATAACCCATTCCAGTACCTTTTTTAATCCTTTCATCAATAAACTCCTTTATGACGATTTATTAGCCGCTTAGTCAGACTAAGCTGACAGTACTTATATCATACCATACCCCTTTGATAATACACGTAATCGACTTCAAAATGCATTAGGTCCTTAAAGAAAATTAGCGTTTTCGTAATATTTTTAGCATTTTTCCAACAAAAAAGACCTACACCAGTAGGCCTAAGGAATGAGAATTTCAGTTAATTCTATGGAGAAATCAAAACATACTTATTGACAAGTACATATTACCATCTTATGAAAGCGTTTTCAACAGAAATGTTATAGTATTTTTTTATAAAATAATAATTATTAGAAATTAATTTGACAAAGCGCCCTGATGTTTTGTATCCTTTGAAAGATATTGGAGGATGCGCCATGTTTAATTTTGAAGATATTATATTCTTTAGCGCACTAATTATAGGTCTTTTTATCGGTCCAATTTTAAATACGACACCACTAACCAAAAAGTTATTTCCATATCGTGGTGAAGTTTTAGGTGTTATTGGCTGTATTTATTGGTTCACAGCCTTACTACTAACTGGCTTTAGTGATCACCTAGGTTATCCATCAGCTATTTTAGCGATGGCGGCGTCAACTATTAGTAGTGAACTATACGCAGATCGTCGTAATCCAAAATAGTCAATGCGTTAAAATTATCTTACCTATATTTCGATTAGCCGCCATGTACTCGAGGGCGGCTTTTGTGTTAGCAAAATCAAAATAACTATCAATAACGGGCTTTAATTGGCCTGTCGTAAATAATCTTGTCGTTGCGGCGGCAAATGCTTGTGTTAAGGCTGCCTTATATGCGTTACTTCTTGGTGATAGCAACGTCCCAATTAAACTAAGGCGTTTATCGGCAATGAGGCGTAAATCAAAATGTTCAACTTGATTACCTCCCAACGTGCTAATCAAAATATGCCGGCCATCGACTGCTGCACACGTTAAATTTTGTTGGAAATAACTTGCGCCAATAAAATCTAAAATAACATCCGCTCCATGAGCATCGTAATCATGGACCGCCGTTGCAAAATCCGTTGTTTGATAATTAATTACTAAATCCGCCCCCGCAGCGTAACATGCAGCGTGTTTGCGTGGACTAGCCGTTGCAATAACTTTAGCGCGTTTAAGTGTTTTAGCTAACTGAATTGCTGCCAAACCAACCCCACTTGCGCCGGCATGAACTAATACCGTTTCACCCACTTGTAAATTAGCTAACCAAATTAGAGCTTGATAAGCCGTTAAATAATTTTCCGGAATGGCGGCCGCATCAACATACGTCATTGACTCAGGTATTAATAATGCTTGCTTAGCTGGCAAACAGACTTGCTGGGCATAACCACCTGCATCAACAATTCCAGCGACACGGGTGCCTGGCACAAAGTGTGGATCGGTACTATGATTTTCAAGCACCACCCCAGCTACCTCAACACCTAAAATTAAATCAGCAGTACCAGCCGCTACCCGATTTAAATCTAATCGATTAACCCCACTTGCAGCAATTTCAATTAATAATTCGCCCGTTTTTGGTATTGGTTGGGGCACTTGGATAATGCCATTCCCCTCACCGGTGATACTTCTTTTCGTTATTGCTTGCATATTTGTGCCCCCTTAAAAAGATATTATTGGCAATAACCTATCATATTACGCTAGTTGTTAAAATCATAATTCCGTAATTTGACACTATCTTTACAATTGCCCATCAAGTAATCCGTATTACTTTATCTTACAGAAAGAAAGTGAAATAATGGAGGCATATAAAAGGGGGACTAATATTATGAGTTATCAAGCAGTTAATCCATTCAATGAAACACTAATTAACGAATTTTCAAACGCGTCTACCACAGATATTGAAAATGCTTTAACCAACGGTCATGAATTCTATCTTGCCAGTAAGTCACAAACTCCTAACCAACGAGAACAATTATTAACCCAACTTGCTGATGAATTTGAAAATAATAGTGAACATTATGCCAAATTACTTTCAACTAATATGGGAAAACTAATCGGTCAAGCGCGAACCGAAGTTAAAAATAACGTCGCTATTGCACGCTATTATGCCAAACACGGGGCAGAATTTATTAAACCTAAAACCTTCCCAAGTGTTGATAAAAGTAACGCTTATGTCTTGTACCAAGCAACGGGGATTGTGTTAGCCGTTGAACCATGGAATTTTCCATATACCCAAGTAATGCGCGTAGTCGCACCTAACTTTATTTTAGGAAATGCGGTTATTTTAAAACACGCCGGCATTGTCCCAGAATGTGCCCAAGCATTTGAAGAAGCTTGTCACAATGCTGGTTGGCCTGTGGGGGCTTTTAAAAATTTATTCCTCGATTATGATCAAGTTGATGCTGTCATTGCGGACCCCCGCGTTCAAGGTGTCGCCCTCACTGGTTCAGATGGTGCCGGTCGTACCGTTGCGGCAAGTGCTGGTAAATATTTAAAACAATCCAGCATGGAACTTGGTGGGACAGATGTCTTTGTTGTTTTAGCCGATGCTGATATTCCTCGGGCAGTTAAAGAAGCCGCCCAAGCCCGCTTAACTAACGCCGGTCAAGTATGTACCGCCGGTAAAAGATATCTTGTAGCAGCTGATATTTATGACGAGTTCTTAGCTCAATTAAAAGTTGAATTTGCCACCTACAAACTCGGTGATCCTCTCGATGAAGCCACGACTCTTGCGCCCCTTTCTTCAAAAGCCGCCCAAAAGAAACTCCGTGAACAAACCGAACAAGTTATTGCCGGTGGCGCCCAAGTTTTATATGGTGAGTTAACTGATACCAACCAACCTGGTGCTGGCTTTACGCCGATGATTCTAACGGGGATGACTCCTGATAATCCAATGTATGATACTGAGTTATTTGGTCCGGTGGCGCAAATTTATAAAGTAGCCGATGATGACGAAATCGTTGCATTAGCCAATAACTCAGAACACGGGCTTGGCGGAGCTATTTATGCAACGGATATTGCGCACGCTCGTCGCCTTGCTAGTCGTATTGAAACAGGTCAAATTTCAATTAATCGCCGCATGGCATCACATAGTGAAGTACCTTTTGGTGGTATTAAAGATTCTGGTTATGGCCGTGAACTAAGTCACTATGGTATTGAAGTTTTTGCAAATGTCAAAGCAATCACTTATAACGACTAATTTTTGCTATATACAAACTAAATTACTGACTCATAGTTTTGAACCTCAAAAAACACCTTGGCGAACTTTTGCTCACAAGGTTTTTTCTTAGTTTTTACTTAAAATAAATCTGATTGGCGGTGACCAAATGCAAACTTTATATTTTCAACCATTTACTTGGCAGCAATATAAGTTCACCTTGATTGCGACTAATGACGCCCTCGTCTATATTAGTACCTGTGTTGATTTTCGCACAGAATTAACACACAAGTATGGTGCCATTAATTTACAAGCACAAATTACACCCATTCTGACCTTAGCAACCAGTGAATTAAGTGCTTATTTTGATAACCCGACAACTCAATTCACCGTGCCGCATCATGCTTTAAATGCAACGCCATTTCAACAACTTGTGTGGCATGAACTTGAGCAATTAACGCCCGGAACGACTATTTCTTATCATACGCTTGCCCAACAGCTTAAACGACCGACTAGTACACGTGCTGTCGCTAATGCAGTGGCTCAAAATCCACTGCTCATTATCGTTCCCTGTCATCGTGTCATTCTTAGTAGTGGTCAATATGGTAACTATCGAAGTGGTAAATTACTCAAACAAGCATTATTAATCCATGAAGCATTAGTGAATTAAAACTTGCTCAATATTGGCCATATCAAGATAGAGAAAATACACATCTTCTGGCATCATTTCAGCTTCATTTGCTTTAATAACAACTAATGCTTCTACAAATTGATTTGTACCAACATCCTCAAGGTTGATATTGTCCCACAAAATGGCTTGCAAACTTGCTTGACTACCAAATAAAACAACTCGACTATCGGGGGCCATTAAGCGGCGTAGTTGTGCTAAATCAATTAAATTATCAGTGCTCCGACTTGGCCGATTAGTTGCTAATGTCTGTTGGGCCTTAATTGCGGTAGCGGTATAACCTAAGTTAATTAGCGCATAATCACAGTTTTGTTGGTCTGGAAAAATTGAAATCGCGTGGTCATTACGCTTAATATGCTTGATTGGAATACTCGTACTAAACTGATATAAATTACTAAAAAATTGCGTTACATCATCATTGGTATCATACATGATGAAGTGACTAGTTTTACCACCTAAGATTAATTGTGGGGCCCCGGAACCACAATTTTCTGCGTACAATTTTACATGTTCTTGTAAACTAAAAAAGCGTACTAATTCATCAATAACTGGTAGCGGTACATAATTGGCTTGGACATTTATAGGATCTTCAGTGTCATTAACGTAGGTATCATACCAATCGTGTAGCACGGTAATTAAATCGTCAATTTCAGGTATATCATCAATTTGCTTAATACAATCAATAAACATTGCTTGTACACCTGGATCATATTCATCAAGATCCATAAAAAATGCCTGCATGGTGTCAAAAAGTGGTTCATTGGGAAATTCAGCGGCTAACTTTGTCGTTATCTGTGTAATTAATGGAATTCCTTTACTGATATCAAGTTCGGCATACTTTTCAAAAAAAGTTGCAAACAACATTGGACTCTGTGTTTTAGTATCTACATTACCAACAAAATTCCGTAAATACTGTTTGACAACTAGTAACGATAAATTCATTTTAATAACGTACTTACGTTGCATTGTGTGATCTTCTAAATATGGTTCATCAAATTGGCGATTAATGCGTTGATCAATCATCTATTATTAATTCCTCGTTCATTTTATTCGCGATTGGTTACCAATCCCAAATACGCTTATCTATCATAATACCATTATTCAATAAATAAAAAAGCAAAGGTTTTATCCTTTGCTTTTTTAACAATTATTATTGATTTGTAAATTGACCTTGCTTTTCATCTGGTGCTAACGGATGCGTGGTTGCAATATGAAAATTACCAAACTTATCAGTTGCCAAACCTAGATAAGTAGTTTCACGCTTAATTAAATTACCAGCACTATCTAGATCTAATAAATTCATTTCATGGCTATACTTATTGATACCACCATCAGCATACAACATGCGCACAATATCAAAAGCTAATCCGAGTTTAGCTGTTGCCATATTGGCACCATATTGACTAATTAAGTAAGATTTATTGACGTTGAGCGTATAAGACATGCACTCTCCATCTAAATTGTAGTTACCAAATTGCTTGTTAGCAGCATTTAAAGCGGCTAGATTATGCGGCGCTTCAAGCGGCTTAGCGAAACCATCCCAATTATCATTACTATAATTAGTCGCCACTGCAGCCGCTTCACTTTGACTATCGTTGTTAACTAGTAGCGGTGTTTGACCAATCTGTGAGCGTACCATATTAATCATTCCCGCCGCAAAGTTAGCTAAATCCAATGCTTGACTATCAGTCAATTGGCCCGAATTAATTGGTGTCTCAACATCACTTTGGCTTGGTTTAAAGTATAGCGATTGTGGTGCATTGGTAATACCATCATTGTAGTTACCAATTAAATCAAAAACAATACTTTGGTCAAATGATGTACTTGTAAAATCAACTTGTTGACCATTTAAAATATTACCAAACTTTGAAAAAGCAATGCTTGTACCGCTCGGTTGTGTATAGGTCAGACTAGGTAATTCGTGAGTTAATGTTCCCACTGCTTTACGTAACTGCTTAACCGCATTGTTAACATTTAATTGGCTTGCATCGGGATTCACTAATATCATCTTGCCACTATTAATTGCATTTTGTAAAAGCTTAAATGAGTATGGTGTGTAATTTGTGGCTTGATAAAGCGTTGCTGCTCCAAGCTGAGTCCGTAATGGTACTAACGATACGAGGTTAAGCCCGGCATTGCGTAATTTCCAAATGCTATTATCAACCATCGCTTGGGTTGCATTAGCATCATTAATAACCCCCCGACTCGCAATTAGTTCCGCTTGTAGCTTGTCAAATGATACCTTAGTAAAATCGGCCGCATTATGGGTACTTGCCACATCTATTTGTTGTTGTAGCCCTTTTTTATTAACCCCGACTTGTCGTTGCATTTTATTAAGCGCATTTTGTAAGGTATTAGTCGCTTGGTTAACTTGGACCTGAGTAGCATGCTCTTGATTATTAACTTGTTGGGCCGCTTTTAACGCAACTTGAAGTTGATTAAAAGTTGCCGGTGTCCAATATTGACTATGCAATTCTTGGGCTTTTTTAATTAATGTAATTAACTTACTTTTATCAGATGTTGCGGCATGTATCTTATCCGATGTTGTCTGATGATTAAATACCAAGAGTGCCCCTGATCCAATTGATAAAACTGTTGCTGACAGAACCGTTGCCTGTAATACTTTTTTCTTTAGCATTTTATGATGTCGCCTCGTAACTTTATAGATTATAGGTTTTTAGTAGCTTGTCTTGCTAAACTATGCTGTACCATCCTTGAATATGTTTATTGAAGCATTAATAATATTCGCAAATGTACTTTTCTATTATAACAAAATCACTTTAATTTAACAAAATCACCCCAACGGGCCCCACTAGCACCTAAAGTTCAAGCTCACTTGATATCATTAACAACATTGTTTTGATCACGCAATGTTTTAACCGCATTTGCAATGCCGTTATCATTGTTAAATTTATTAAAATCTCCGGCGACTTCATCGATAATTGCCGTTAAGTACCGATCAAGAATCCGCAAACCACTCTTAAAAACATAGACGTTATCCCCATGTAGAATCCGTGAACGAATATTGTAGAGTTCATTCACATTTTCTTCAATTGTTGCTAAATCTTCCAATTCTGCATGTGTTTGATGATCTTTAAGCAACATCACAATTCCATGCACTAATTGATTCCCAATACCTTCACGAACTTCACGTGGTGGTTGTTCTAGCATCGCTTCCATCCCAGCAATTAACAACGTAATTTTTTGCTGATTATCAGTATCTAAATATGCAGAGGCTTGTTTATCAAGGGCGGTTCGTAAATTAACTTCACTTTTGGTCAATGGAACACGATTAGTAATTTTTTTACTAATTAATTTAATCGATTTTAGTAACCCATCAGTTTGCGTAATAATTTTGACAAATTCACGATTCGCCAGTATTTTTTGTTGGGGCTGATTAATACGATGATAGCCATCAGCATGGCCAATTGCTAAGGCATACAAATGTTGGATTTCGGTTATTTTATTAACTTGGAATAAATAACTACTTTGACCAATATTACCGGTTTTAATTGTCAGATAATTTAAAATAATTTGCGCAGCACTCTGAGCCACCGTAATTGCTTCTTTCAAATAAAATGCGGAAACTTGCACTTTGATGGCCGGCAATTTAAGCGAATCATTAAAAAAAGTTTGTTCATCAGCATCAATGTTAAATTGCGTGCATAATGCTTGAAAATCGGTTTGCCACGCATCGCTGGTCATAAATTCGAGCGCACCAACCTTTAAGTGTTTAGTAATTTCAATCCCACTAATCGGTAAAAACACATCATAGACACTATACTGCCGATTTAAAATCCATTGTTCCAAAATAGCCGCCATTTCATCAGCTGCTTGTGTACCGGTATAATGGTCTTCCCACGAATTCAAAATAAAACGACTTAGTGCCCCTTCATTAAAGAAGTCATCCGTTTGATTTTCCTTCAAATTACGAATACATATTAAGACATCTTGTAATAAATCGGGTTCATAGTGCCGAACACCGTTGGTACTTTGCATATTTGAATTATCAATTAACGCATATAACGCCTGATACAATTCTGTTTTTTCCATATAGTCCCCCCTAGTTTACATTACACTAATATGAGTTTAATATTTATCTAGTATAATCACAAAAGATAACAATTAAAATTAACATTTCGGTTAGGTGAAAACATGATAACGCCTGTTATTTATATAATTTTTTTATTTGGCGCCTTTGTGCGCGCTTTTTTTGGTTTTGGTGAGGCCCTCATTACAACACCGCTGCTGCTATTAATCGCCTATAATTTACACAACGGTATTGCAATTATCGGTATCATGGGACTCATTTTAGCACTCCCTGGTGCGGTTCGTAATTATCGTGCAATCGATCGTAATCTTTTGGTGAATCTTTTCACAGGTTCGATTATTGGTGTTCCTTTAGGCTTACTATTTGTGCATTACGGTAGCTTAAATGCGTTGAAATGGTTTACTGGTATTTTTTTAATTTGCTATGCCATCTTTAATTTATTTGGTTTTGGTTTTACAAAATCACGTATTAAAATCCCACGGTTCATTGTTGGCTTTGTTTCCGGATTTCTTGGTGGGGCCATCAATACCCACGGTGCCCCGGTTGCGATTTATGGGAATCTCTCAAAATGGTCCCTGCAATATACCCGCGCTAATTTACAAACTTATTTTGCAGTTGTTGGCTTCTTCATTGTCATTGGTCAAGGGGTCAGTGGCTTTTGGAATGCAACTGTTTTGCAAACAATTTTACTCCTCATTCCAGGATTTATTGGCATTAGCATTTTAGTAGAATGGCTATTAACGAAAATTAATCCCCAAAAATTCAATCGTTTGCTATATATTTTCTTACTTATATCTGGCTGCTTATTGTTTATCTAAGCACCCCTTAAAAATAGCTGCTAATCGTTAATTGATTAGCAGCTATTTTATTGTTTATTGTCAATAACAAAAAGCTATTTAAAAGATAAAATATCTGACTGTTATTTTAGATACAAGGAATAAAATACGCTTAATTTGTATATAGCAATAATAACCTTGTTTTCACTTAATATTATGTCATCCACCGTTCAAAGAAGTCCATAAACTTGGTCAACCAACTTAATTATCACCGCTGTTGGCATAAATTAAAAGCGGTTAAATTAACAGCTAACTTAAATATCCACAAAGTAGCTAAAGCTATCCCATCCTTTGCTTGGTGCGCACAACTTTTACGATTAACTCTTCGAAAAAACGGCGGTAGCAGCACAGTTAACTTTAATCATTTATCGCTTCAGCATGAATGACTAGTCAATGGTATAATCGTTAATTTTGAACTATCTGATTGCCCGCATGCTAGTGGCCAAATTAATTGGTTTATTCAAATATGGTGCCCCTTTAATTCACAGATTAAGCTGATGTTCATGCCCGTGATTAATTCGTTTTGGACTTATAGCTTAAATCGGTATAAATCGGACGTCTTGTTTATTGACATAATATCCGCAATCTAATTTGTTCGATATTTCACTTAATCAACTAAAATTAACTTTAGACTTGCGGACACGTTTGCTATTATTTTGACAAAAAAAGCAACCTTCTGCATAGAAGGTTGCTGATAACGTTTATATAGTAACGTTGCATTTTTTATTAGGAGCGTGTGACATTGATTATAATTGGAATTAAATCCCGTTTATGGTCTAGTCTAGTGAACGTAAACCGTAATTACTGTAAATATCCCAAAGATTATCCCTGGGACATTAGAAATAATTACCGGCCAGTCCTTTTTCGCTTTTAATGAACCATAGCCTGTCCAAAGGGTCGCATTGATTGTTGCGACTAGCGGTTGAAATGGTGATACTGGCGAACCAGTAAAGTTAGCTATAATTTGTGGAATATACGACACATACATTGCGATACACATAATCGTTGCCAATTGACTAATTAATTTTAAGAACCGCTGTCGATCGATATCGAGTGTACCTTCTGCTGGTGTCTGACTTGTATTGTTAGCATTACTCATGTTATTAAAACTCCTTTATCAACAAATCAAATTAACTAAACTCAACTAATTTGATTTAACGCGTCATTCGTTTTTCATCACTCTCATATGCCTAAATCGTTTTCGATAATAAAAAATGTAATTAACTTGATTAAAATTATTAATTAATCAATTAATTATTATAAAATTATAGCATACTTTAAAAGTAGATACAAAAAGGCAAGGAAACCACCAGCTTTCCTTGCCTTTTAGCTTATTTATTTTTTAATAACCATGTACTTCGATTTTGATAGATTGCTGGTAAATATGCGGCCGCTCCAAACGACTCAAAGGCATGCGGTAAGCCTGCGTACACATGTAGTTCAGTGCTTACACCCGCTTGTTTTAAATTAGCAGCAAATTGTTGGTCTTCACTTGCAAAAATATCACAATCGCCAACTTCAATGTATGTCGTTGGAAAAATTGCATAATTTTGCGTATGCATTGGCACAACCGTACTTGGTAACGTCACATCCCCTAAATGATCTTTCAGTAAGCTTTGCCATCCTTGACGATTCATTTGTGGTGTCCAAGTCGTCAAGCCAACTAAATCCGGTTGCTCATTAATTGTCGCATCATCCAACATTGGATAAATCAACATCAATTGGTTAATTGCAATATTATGGGCTTGGGCTAACGGAATTATGCCTGCTGCAAGACATCCCCCAGCACTGACTCCAACCAGCTGAATACGGTCAACATCAAGCCCCAAATGTTCGGCCTGCTCAACTGTCCATTGTAGCCCGCTAAACACATCCTGAACTAAATCATCACTAGCGTTATTTTGTGGTGCTAAGCGATAATCCAATGATAATACCGGTGCTTTAGCCAAACTAGCAAAGTCACGTGCTGATTGGTCAGCTGCATCTACCGTACCGCTGATTAAGCCACCACCATGAATGTACAATACTATTGATTGGTGGTCATGTGGTAATTCAGTTGGCCAATATAAGCGTGAGACTAACTGATAGCCATCCCGTGCTTGGTAGCCGACATCTTGTACATCTAAACTTAATTGCTCAATTGGATATGGTTTGATTTTGGGGATTAGTTGTCGCAATAAGCCATCACGTTGGGCTATTGCGGCTGAATCTTTTGCATCAAGTAACGCTAACAGTTCTAATATTTCAGGTTTGTCAGCAAGTAAAGCTGGATTTAATTGTGCCATTTTATTGCTCCCTCATTTACTTGGCTAACAAAATATTACGAAACTTAGTAAACGCATCATCATCACTACTAAAGATTCCATCCGCTGTTGTCCGTTCATCAACCATCCAACTCGCAATATCGTGATTATTAAATAGACTCGCTAACGCAACTTGACGGGTTGCACTATCAACACTCATCAACAATGCGTAATCTTCACATGCACGCATAAGAGCCAACAAGCGTAATGAGCCTCTTAAGCGGCCATTTTCCAAAGGATATGCTAAGCCCATATCACCAACGGGAAAGAAGTTTGGATTGTAATTAATATCATGTTGCGCATCACTAGCCCAACAATTAAAGGCCCAACGTAACATCCCACCAACTCTTAATTCACTAGCCAATGCACCTAATAGCCGCGTTTCACCCAATGGGCTTGCTAAAAAGCTATTGGGCCGATTAGGCATATTGCAGACATAGTATTCTTGCTGGGGATGTTCAACACCCTCAAAGGTTTGCGTTGTTGCATACAGGGATGTTACTGGATAATCAACAACCGCTTTTAACGCTGCTAAAACTTCTAAATTGTTGAATGCAACTTTCAATGGTAAGCGTGTTGCTTCACCAACTTGGGCTTGCAAGACGGCACATGAGTCCTTAAATCGTTCTAAATCTGTGGCTTTAGGTTCATCGGCCATAATTCGCACCCGCTCCCAAAGACCATGCAGACGAAAGTATTGTAATACCTGCTTAACATACGTAATGATATCCGCCTTTTCGGATAAGAAACCATATACTTTGGCATCTTCATCATAATAACGAATCACAATTTTTTCGGGATAATCACTCTTTGGTACGGCGGTATAAAACGGTAAATCCCACAGACCTAATAGGCCAAACAAATCATATTCGGTGTCAATCCCATGACTAGCAAAAATGTCAATGTAGCGTTGCATCGCAGTGAAATCAGTCACCACCTGACCTTGCCGTTTTCGGACGGTTACCATATTAGTTTCATATAAATCAGCGGGCTTTGACTTAATAAAGGATGCGCCCCAGCCCTTCCACGGATCATCACTCACAATTAAAGTAACGGCATCTTGACCAATTTCGGCTAACATTGAGGCCATTTGATCAATCAAGGTGAAGTGCGCATCACTCCATAAACCAACTTTAAATTGTTTAGCTAAATTAGCTGGTTGTTGCCAAATGTCAACATGTAAGCGTGGTGTCGTAGCCTCAAGCGGATTAGCAATCACGTGAACGACTAATTGCCGATCATCAATTAAAGTTTCTGCTTGTCCTGGTAAGCCTTGATAAACTTTCACATTCAAGCTACGTTCCCCGACTGCTAAATTAGTTGTGGGAATCGTGATTAAAATCGGGGCGTCTAACGAACCTGGATAGCTGATAAATTCATCTTCAATAATTTTATCAGCGTATGCGATTCCATGATCATCAAGATAATAGTCAATTAGATTAACATTAACATTCAATTGACTTTCTACTTGAATCCGATAGATAGGGGTTGCTAAATCCGGTCCAAAACGATAACTAGTTCCAACATTTACCCATTTAGTCTTATTATCATGCAAAATGACTTGAAAAGCTGCCGTACTATTTTGCATGACCGTTAATTCAGTGATTGCTGCATTCTCAGCATTACGATTAAGACTACTAGCTTTATAACTTTCACTTACAATATTCATGTCCATCTAAATTGCCTCCCAAATTTAGGTTATGCTACTGGAACGTGGTGGCCTTCTTCTTCCGCTGCTGCTTGTTTACTAGCTGCATAACGTGGGTCTTCTGGAATTGAATATAGCATTACAATCCCTAAGGCACAAATAATTGCTAGCCCAATGAAAAATGCATACCAACCACCAAGTTTTAACAATAATGGTGCTAATAATGGAATTAAGACTCCTTGTAAGTTATTAGCGGAGGTCATCAAGCCATAATCTTTACCAGCGTCTTCTTTGTTAGGTAATACCCGTAAAACAAGTGATGCATCGGCTGAGTTAAATAAACCAAAACCAGTTGCAAGGAAAATACCACCAATAATTATGACTGGAATACCGGTTGCTGTCATGTATAACATTAACCCAATAATCATTGAGATTGCCCCAGCTAAGATTAAAGGTCGTTGGCGTTTAATCTTATCACTTAAAAATCCTCCCACTAAACTCATCCCAGCGGCAAAAACTAAACTAGCAATATTAACAATCGCAACTATTTGACCAGCATGGTTCCCTGAAAAACCAAATTTTCGAGCTAACATAATTGGTAAGTATGTGCCGGCCCCATAACCCATTAAAATAAAGATTTTTAAGAAGAATGCTTTCGTGTAATTTGGGTATTTACGTGGGTTGGGGAAAATACTGCCTAACATTTTACCAACACTTTTTTTAGGTTCAGCGGTTTTCTTAACGGTAGCGGTGTCTTTAATCATCAAGGAAGTAATGATTGGACCGGCTAAACCAAAGATGGTCAAAATAATCCATAGTAAAATTGGGAATTTAACATTCAAAGCCCCAGCTAATACGTTCCCAATTAAAACTCCTAGCGGTTGGGCTAAACCAATCAAGCCAGAAAAACTAGCGCGCTTTTCTTCTGGTACTTGATCAGGTACTAAGCTTGAAAATGATGCCCCGGCAATATTGTAGAAAAATTGAACAATCATCCAACCAATTACTAAGGTAGTCACGTTAGTACTAAAGCCCATCATCAACATTCCAACTGCTCCGACGATGGCACCAACTAATAACCATACACGGCGTTTACCTAACTTCTGTCATGTGTAATCCTCCTATAGAACCATGTTGAATTTAGCCATCGCTAGCATGCCCCTATCCCAATCAAACATTAACACATTTAAATACATCACTATGATATTAAAAAATCACTTCAAATTCCAGTAACAACCTTTTATGATCTTCATATTTAGCTAAACGAACCTCACTTACGATGACAAAATAGGTTGTCACAAGGTGACCTCTCACCCCCTGCTGACGTGGTTTTGACTTTGAAGGTATTGTACTGTGTGTACTATTACATTTTGTGCAAAAAAATAAAAAAGGATCGTCGTCCAGAATTATTACTGGACGACGATCCTTTTAAAAACATTGCTATTTACGTTTTCGAATGATACCACGCCAAAATTCAGCTAGTGACATATTCGATTGTTTATAATTTCGATAAAGTGCACCTAAATTTTCAGCCCACCCACCATTGACGATGTAGGCGCCAACTGTCAAAACTAGCAGTGTCCCAATAACTTTGATAATTAACATACAAATCCCCCTATTATTGAATAATATCTCATTATACCGGATTACCGTTATCGAACTGATTAATCTGACATACATCTAAAGCAAGATTAACATCTCGACCAGTCTCGCGATACTTAATGTTATTATCTGCTAAATAATAGCGGTTCAACTCTTTAAGGCGTGGTAGCTAGTCTGCTTGAAACACTGAAATATAATTAGTTAATTTATCTACAAATGTCTGTGCTGATAAATCTTCATATAGTTCAAAGTCCTTTGTTGCCATCTGAAAGACTGCATTAGCGTCTGGACTGAACCTTGAACCCTTGAATGTATTCAATCCCATACATGATGCTTCCTTTAATCTTACGAGACTTTCTAATCCGTCTAACGCCATTAGCTTTAAGCTCTGCTATTAATCGTGGTTCAGCAGCGTCAGCATATATCTCAGTGTTTTGATACCCATTGGATACCAACCACTTTTGAATGTGGTGTTAACATCCCCGTTTGATACAGTTCATTAAAGATATATATATCGTGTCTTAGTGTTCACCGCAGCTTCAACAAAGGCTGTTGGATCATGAGTGAATCCAAAGTCCAAACCATGTACTATCATTGAGCCTTTAAGAATCTTAGATAAATCGAACTGTTCAACAACAAAGTTCTCAAATACTAACCCTTCAGCCACTCCCCATTCACCATCAACCACAACCCTGGCACGCCGTGGATTGCGAATCTTCATTTCTAGCAATCGACTAACATAAGCATCGTCTAGAAATGGGTTATCTCGATACGTTGTAGTGAATGCTAATGAGTTAGGCTCTCGTGTATCTTCATCAAAGAATCTACGCTTGAGCCAATGTCTTTCGTTCCATGGGTTGAACGTGAGTATCGTTTAATAAAAACCATTAGGATCATCAATAACCCCACGCATAGACTCATCGACAACATCAAACGCTTCTTCTGACTCCAACTGATATGATTCCTCGACCCATAACCTGCATAAGTTACCTGTCTCAACTGATATAGAAGTGATAGATAACGGCTTGTCAGCACCACGGAACAATATCTTTTGTCCAGTTGGCTTATAAGTAATCTCAGGCAATGAACTATTGAATTGAAAAAGGCCACTAACTCCTAATTGAGTAGCGACCTTTTGTAGCAATGTAAATGTAGATTGTCGATTGGTATTTGCATATCGTCTAAGTATCAACCAATTAACATACGGCTTAGTAACTATGTCCAAGATAGCTTTACGTGCAGCAGATTCACTCTTACCACTCCCACGACTCCCTTTATAAACGATATAACGCTTATTACTAGTAAACAACGGAGCGTAAGCTTTGCTGACCATTTTAGGTAAATTCCAATTAATCACAGGCATTAGATATCCTCCTCAAATGGTTTGATGTTAACTGTGATTTTGCTATCACTGCCTGACTTTAGGATATCTATCAATTTATCGCGTGCCTTACTACGATCGTATAACTCAATCACTGGGCTATCTTTACCCCATTTTTATAGACTTAATAGGCCGTGTATCGACTTTGTCTTTATCTTTGAATTGCACCCATGATTTTCTATAAACAATTGGATTACCGTCATCATCTGTTTCAGGACAGTTAGCAATTTCTTCTCCGTTTTAGTCTCGCTCATAAACAGTTTGATTGCTTTTTCCGAAATCTATATAATCACCTATATCAGCACGCGCCTCAACAACCATGTCTTCCATCAAATCAAAAGCGTCCACACCAAGCTCTTGTAATTTAGCTTTGCGCAGACGCTTTATTTCATTTTGAACTCTAACATTTCCTAACAACCTTGGCCCAGTTACAAAAGCTGTCTTTCTATCAACATCATAAACATTTAAGTACGCTTGCGTGGCATTAGAAATACGAAGAAACTCTAGCACAAAGGCTTTTTGCTTATCTGTTAGTTCACTATCACTGAGTTCATCAATAGCTTTTAAAAGTGCTTATGCGCTTACGTACTTGTTTCGTTTATCTTTAGTAATTGTTAAATAATAATAAAATTGTTTGATTTTAATATCTCTATGCGCGTTCCAATTATCAATTTCGTCAAACCAAATAATTTCGGATTTTTCAATTTTTTCTTTGAAACGGGCATATTTAATAACATTATTTTGTGAACATTTTACTGCATCACGACTAAAATGATTTTTACCATTCTGTTCTTTTTCGATAACTTTTCTAATAAACTCTTGAAATTCTGGTCGTTTCTTCGCAGCTCTTTTTACTGACGTTTCTATAAATTTATTCCAAAATATTTTAACGATTACAGTAAATATAGTTAAAATAATCGGAATGATAATTTCCGATCTCAAACTAAAACCTTTCATAAAATCATGCATCTTATCTCCTCCAATAGCAGTAATTATACTACTATAAAGACGTGATTTGGACTAGAAAAATTTTTTTGTGATTTCGAGTTTGCAACCCGAATTATTTGATCAACTTAAACATTATACACAAAAAAAGACACCCATCGCTGGATGTCTAAACATGTTTCTAAACTAATTCGGAGGAACTTCCCAAGTAAGGTTATGTTCATCTTATATTATATCATCTAAAGTATGACATTTATCTGACACTTTTCTGACATTTCAAGAGTTAACCACGTCTCTGTACACTAACAGTGACTCTATTTGATAACCGTAAGCAAACTCTATATACGCTTTATTCAAGATGCGATAAAACTGTCTATCGGTTCGTTGTATTGCAGCACTCACTTCATTTACGTCTCGACCTTTTAATTCCCATTCGAGAACCCTTTCTTTAATAAATAACGTGTTCGTTTTTCCGTCATTTCGTGACGGTGTGAATGCTGCTACGTTTAATCCGTCAAACTTAATCAAGTTGTCAACAATTGGCGCACTAACACCGAGATAGTCACACAAAACTCGCTTATTCATTAAGCGTGGAAAAGCGTGGAAATTGGTTATCAGCTAATCGTTGTTCAGTCATAATTAGCACTCCTTTTTATTTTTTATTTACGGTTAATCATCTCAATTTGAATGATATGAATAATGTTCAAAACTAATACTGCAATCAAAATATATCGCAACATTTCATTTCTCCTTTTTGTCATTAATTAATTTTTGGTTTATAAGTTTAGTGGTATCCTTTAATAACTGGCATTGCACTGCCTAGTAATTTGAAAGGAGCATTAATAATGCAACTTAATCATGAATACGTTCGTGTCATTCTTTTATTCATTGAAAGTAATCATAAAGAAGGTCACGAGTTAACAATGTCCGACTTTTTTTCCTCTAAATCACTTGAAAAAATAGATAAAGAAGAAATAATTTATACTCTCAAGAAGTTAAATGAAGCTGACTATATAGACATCAAATTCTTTTATGGAAGTAATGTCGTAATCCATTTCGGTTGTAGTGGTATAACCTGGAAAGGACATGAGTTTTTAGATAACATAAGAGATAACAAGGTATGGGATAAAACAAAGAATATTGCTAAAAATGTTTCATCCGTTTCGTTATCTGTTCTATCTGATATCGCATCAAAGGTTATAACTGATCTCATTTCTAAACAGATTGGTATTTAAATCTTGAATACAACACCATCAATCAATACGTATTTCCCTAAATTTAATTTAGGGATTTTTTTGTACAATTGTTCTTCAACTGAACTCAACAATGCGTCTGTTCCTTGAGCGCTATTTGCAGTCGCTGTTGCTAAATATTTGTTTTGACCCACTAAATTCTTATAAAAGTAGATAACTATTTTTTCTTGCATTATTCCCCCTACGCTGGTTGTTCTAAGTTCAATGACATTTGACGTATAACAGTCTTTGTTACAGTAGAAGGTTCCCAATCATTAATGAATTCAATAACATCTTTATAGTGACGATTACGAAGTTGTGTCCGTGTATCAATACCAGCAATAGTTTTGACACCGTTATTAATGTCTTTGAATAACTGTCCTCGTTGCTTAGATGTTAAATCGCCACCTAAGTCCTTAGCATATTGAGATACACGTTGATTAATTCGTTTACTGATATAGTTGTACTCACCTGTAGATAACGGCGCATTTTCTTCTAAATCAGTTACACGGTCATTAACTTGTACTAACGTTTCATGGTCATCATTAGATGCTTCTAGCAATGCTTGAATGATGGAATGTGGATCAGCTGGTAATTCTGGTTGCTCTTTAACTTGCTTTCGCATGTTGAAATAACCATCAACAAACTTGTCGTAAATATCCCACGCTGTGTCATCTTCTAAAATCTTGAGAAGTTTTGAATAACCACGTTCAGATAATAGGTAAATATGCTTAGACCTATTGATTTGATTTTGTGTAAATCCGTTATCACTCAAAGTGATAACGATATTATTTGTTTTTAAATCTATAATGTCGGTCCCATCTTTGAACCGATTTCGATTTCTCTCAATGTTTTGATTTATTGTTCGCGTATCAGTTCCGTGAATTTTTGCAATATCACGAACTAACATGCCTCGTGTCCCATCTCCGAATCCACTTTCAATTCCAGTGAATTCATATCCTGCTACATTTTCTTTTCCGATTACTTGTAATTAGTTCATTTCTTTTTTCCTTAATATATTTATATTTTATTAATCAACTTATTGATGTATAATGTTAATGAAACAAATTCTTTTGAAGGAGCTATTAATATATGACATTTACAGATCAACAAATTATGGATATAATTTCCAAAAATACTGCTCAAGTTTGGGATAGTAAAGCGGAGAGCGACCTAAAAAATGAATTTGTTAGAAAGTTGGAACTTTCTTTGGCTCAACCTCTTACACCAAAAGAACATTTACTTTTGAATAACACATTGCCATTAATACTAAAAAGATCTACAAAAAATACTTTAATTGCTACTATTAACACTTTGATAGAACTTGGTGTCATTTCTCGGGATGATCAATAAAGTAAGTAAATCTAATTTCCCTGATGTGATATTTTCTGCTTGAGTTTTTTTGAATATATCTTGTTGCTGTTTGCCTTTCTCTTCAGATAAGGTAAACAGCTCTTTTTTATTTACACCTTCCATCTCATTTCTCCTTAAATTTGTACATCTAGTAGTTTTGCTAACTTCTTTTGTATCTTTAGGTGTTGTATTACCTGCAATAGCTCGTGAAACTTGTGCTGGCATCGTGTTCAACATTTCAGCAACTTCAACCTGCTTCAAACCTCGACTAATTAATGCAATTTTGAATGTATTTTGAACATTCTTTGCAGCTTGTTCTAATCCGGTCATTTTTACCCTCCTTGTAATTTATTCATCAAATTATTGCATTTATTTTACAACTATTGTAAAATAAATGCATACCAAATAAGCAAAAGAAATCTATTATAGATATATACGTGTTCGCCAAAACAATTAGTATATCTAAAATTTAGTTTTTCTTTTTTGCTGTATTACTTGATGAATTATTTTTTCACAACTATTGTTAAATTAATCAACTATTTTTATAACGTTTGTGAAATATTTTCGTCGATTATCAAAGGAAAGTTGATATGACGCTATTTGAACGCACTAAAGAAATTTCAAAATTACGTGGTTATAGCTTACAAACTGTAGCCGAAAAAGCAGGACTAAGTAAAAATGCTATCTACAATTGGAAAACTAAAGAACCTAGCGAAGTTTCATTGAAGGCCGTTTCTGCTGTACTTAATGTAGATACTGACTATCTTTTAGGCAATACTGATGAGATGCATTCAGCAAAACCAACATCTAATACTGCTGATCTAGCTAAAGAAGGTGTCTTCTTGTATCAGGGACAAGAAATATCCGATGAACAGATGGAAATCTTAAAATCTATCATCGACAGTTGGAAGAAGGATTAATATGGATATAGCCAGTGATTTAATAAACTTTGCTATGGAGCATGGGATAGCTGTTGAACTCCGTAGAGACTTGTCCCCGAACATTCCTTCCATAGCATTACCACAAATAAAAAAATCATGGTTAATGCTAATAACCATGATTACATATTTCAATTTGCGCACGAAATGGGACACATACTTAATGATGATATAGCGTTAGCCCCTTTATACTTTTCTGCTAATAATCGTTCAAAGTTAGAGGTTGCTGCTAATCGTACAGCCATAAGAATCCTCATGCCCTTTTATTGTGATGTTAGAGAACCATATATGGCCCGTAGTACCGACTTTGTAGATATTTTTAATGCTCCTAGTTGGCTCGATTCAATTGTATGTGAAGAAATTGAAAACTAATATGTTAAGTAATCCATATTAAAAATGTAATATGCGTATTCTACGAATTAAATAAACGTGTAATCCTGATCCACGCAAAAAGCTGTTAAGGATATATTTATGGGACTATTCAATGATTCAAAATCAGGTATTAATCTATTTCCAACGTCAAATGATGAAAAAACATTTTACATTAAGTCTAGTAAAACTACAGTTCGATTGGATACTAATTTTATTCGAATTGCTCGTGGAGGTGCTATTAATACCATTTTACAAGGACTTGATGGTGAAAAATCAATTTTATTACGAGAAATAACTGCTTATCAATTAAAGGAACCAGGTCTTACCGTTGGCTATCTTCAAATCAACTATCCTGGATCACAAGATACTAAAGGTGGAGTAACTGATGCTATTAAGGATGAAAATACTATTTCATTCATAAAAACTGAAAAAGAAGATATTCTTCAGTTAAAGATTGCGATTGAGACTGCAATTATAAATAAACATTAAATAGCAATTCTTACCTAATTTGTTATGACATTAATTATAATTGTTTCAGTCTGACGTAGTAAGGATATTCGAATCTTTACGCTAATCAAAAAAGCCCACGAACTCAACTACGTTAACGTTATTCCTGATCGCATGGAATATGTGGTTAAAGAAGAAATTGAAAACTACTTCACTGCTGGTCACTCAAATGACCGCTGATATTGAAAATGTTTATTTTATATAAAATTACGGGAGACTATTAAATTGTCAAATGAAAAAAATTCTAACATTTTAAGCGCACAAGAAATAGATAACTTAATTATGGATTTTAGACATGATAGAAATAAAGACTTTTTATCTAATTTAGATAATATACTTGCTGGTTTAAAAAAATTATATCTAGATGAGGTAGCGTTTATAGATTTAGAAGAAAGTTTAAACCCAATGTATAGTTGGAAAAATAATAATCTTAAAATTACATTTTTGGCAATAACTTTACAAAATGTTGACTTCATAGATTTATTGGCATTAGTACAAAAAAATGATGAAAATAACATTAACTTTATAGATCTTACAGCTAAAACTAATTCTTTCGATTTCTTTTCAATATCTACAAGTACGGAATCCCGACTTCAATTTCTTTTTAATAAGGAACTAATTGACTTTGAAAAAGAAAA
Organism: Periweissella fabaria; assembly: GCF_918814575.1. Taxonomy (GTDB): domain Bacteria; phylum Bacillota; class Bacilli; order Lactobacillales; family Lactobacillaceae; genus Periweissella; species Periweissella fabaria. The sequence goes on from NZ_CAKKNS010000001.1 coordinate 438,102, forward strand.
CATTATAGCAGCAGCAAGCGCTTCAAACACTTTTAGTTTTGGAATAAAAAATTGGATTTCCAAATGGGTTTCTAATGAATATAATGGGAATGTTTCTGAATTAAAATTACCTAGTAAAGATTTAATAGATTTTGATTCAGTAAGCTTACATAGAGCTAAATTTGAATTTGATGATATGCTCGCAACTCTAAATAACGAACAATTTTCAGCCGAATTGAACGAAGTTTTATTTGGATATAATCAGAAAAAGTGGTTTATTGCAGCAGCAGGAATAGGTAGTTTATTAGAACATCTAATGCATTTAACTCTTAAAAATTATAAAGATTTAAAAGGTCTTAGAAAAGACCCTACGGCTCATGATTACATTAACAAATTTGACGCAAGTCAGCATATTACTTTTGATTCACGTCAACATAGTTATATTAACACTCTCTTCTCAATCAGAAATTCTGTATCCCATCATAATGATGGGTTTACAGGTAAAGAGCAATGCGATCAACTTTTAAGTGGCGTAAAGAATATATTTACAAATTACTATATTCCAAGTTTAGCTTATTATAAAGCTCATCAAAAATAGATACTTGTTTCAAGTTAAAAGAATCAAAAATCATTTTACCATTTGTATCAATGTCATATCTTGTTCCATTTTCATCAATTGATACATCATAAATATTATGGTCAAAAACAAAATAATCTATGACTTCTATTAACGTTGTTATCTCATCTTTCGTTGGATTCATATGGTTATCCTCCTGATATTTTTTCAAATTCAGTATATCAGTTATAAGAAATAAAAAACAGGACACGCCCCGTCGAAAGTTTGTGTCCTGTTTATGAAATTAATACCCTACTAGAGGGCCTTATGCTTAAAATTATAGCATACGTAAGCCCCTTATTTAAGTATCACTACTATATTAGGAGGCTTTTTATTATGGCAAGTTTTGAAAAACGTGGCAAAAAATGGCGTGCAGTCGTTTCAGTGATGGAAGCAGGAGCACGTAAAAAAGTAAGCAAGACCTTTACCTTAAAACGTGAAGCTGAGGCATGGGCCACTGAAATGGAGTCTGATCGCAATAAAGGTGTCGTTCTTGTTGAATCAGATATGCTATTGGCGGATTACTTCCAAAAATGGTATGAGCAGTACCGTAAACCAGACATCAGAGCATCTACAACCAACACTTATCATACTCAGGTATATCGATTAAATAAGTATTTTGGTGATGTGCGTTTGAATAATATGAGTTCTGCACTGCTTCAAGAACGATTTAATGAATTTGCCAAAGATGTGTCTTACTCCGGAGTTACAACTCTCCTAACACGTCTAAAAGCTGCTTTGAACGATGCTATTTTAGACGGTTATGTACGTAAAAATGTGTGGAGTCGTTTGAAAAATCGTGCAGAGTTCTCAGAAAAGAAACTAAAATTTATGTCTGCAACTGACTTTAAAAAATTGCAAAATTATCTCTATGCTCATATTAATGATGACGAACGAAACTTAATGATTCTCACTGCGTTAGAAACTGGTGCACGCCAAGGAGAGGTTCTCGCCCTCACCCCAAGTGATGTTCAAGACGACATGATATCTATCACTAAATCGTTTTCTCAATACAACATGGAAGTGACATTGCCAAAAACTAAAGAATCTGTCCGAACAATTACAATTTCCCACAGATTACAGAATGTATTACTTGAACATTCATATAATGATCAACAAATATTTAGGCATTGCAGAAATGGTTATATCGCTTTTCAGCTTCGTAAAGTTCTTAAAGAATTGGCAATACCGGATGTTTCTTATCACGCATTAAGACACTCTCATGTTTCCTTTTTGTTGTATAACGGTGTTGCTCTAGAATATGTATCAAAACGGATTGGCCATAAAAACCCAAAAATCACGTTAGAAGTTTATGCCCATTTACTAAAGGAACGAGAAATCAACGAAAGTGAAAAAACCATTGAATTATTAAACGAATAATCCCACGTCCCCAAATGTCCCCAGATATATTTATATGTACTTAAAATCGTTGTTATATCAACGTTTAACCTTATGTTTTTTCTCAAGAATAAATTAGAGTTGAATTTATTTTCACTATTGGCCAATCCAGATAATTCACCCTTCAGACCATATTTACTCATTAAGAATGCCGCGACATCTTCCAGTTTAACCTTACTATTTTCAGTAAAGACTTCATCAAAGATTGCTTGTTTAAAACTAACATCCAAGCGCTTACCATTTAGGCGGACATTATTAAGTTCTTGCAAGACATTATACTTTTCATACGTTGGCGTGTGCTTGGCTAACGCTGGTTCACCAAATAAATATGTATCCGTACTAATCATCGCATTAATGAACTTCTTGGCCGATTCATCAGTATCAATGACTTGTTTGAAGTTCCATGGGGTAATCGCCGCAGCACTCTTACGCACCATCCAGTGATTAGCTTGATCCCGCCCCTTCGCATTTTGACCAACGACCATTGGCCCAACGTAATATGGCACCCGGAACTTCAAGAGGCCCATTAATTTATTTTGCGCAATTCCTTTTTCATCAACATATGTGTCTTGTAAAAATGGATAGTATTGACTTTGATTGGCAATAATGGCTTTTAATTCTTCCGCATGTAACTGGACTGGAATCGTCCCGTTGGCTTTAGTCCGTTGTCGTGGCAAGAAGTTATCACTATTGTCAGCAAGTTCAAAATCGGCTAAAACATCAGCTGGGACAACCCCGTCAAGCGCTGCCAACATGGCTTTAAGTCCCTTAGCATGTTCATCAGGATTATCACTTAATAATTGCTTATGCGCCGCATTGACCGCTACTTTATTTTCACGCGTCCGCCCATGGGCTTTGATATATGCCCAATTTTGCTTGTGGGCTTCATATCCAGCAACCATTGCTGCTGATAATGATGGTTTGCCTTTTAATAACATCTGCAAGGTTAAACCATCAAAGGCATCCTTTAAACTATACAAAACACTACTTAAATCCGCATCATTCAATAAATCACTAACAATTGCCAATTTCTCGTCAATGTCCGCATTATTCATGTTAAATTTCCATGGCTTCGCTTCATCCCCTACCACTTTACGGCCAAACAAATTAGCCGCATTAACATTTAAACCGACCAGCGCATTAAAAATTTCTTTGGCAACCCGTTTATCAATATTAACTAGTTCACGGGCCGCTTCTACCCGTGCGGTACGATTTAATTTCGTATCGACTAAACTAGCAACCAATTGATTGGGATTGTTAATCACGTATTCTGGATCAAGCATTTGAAGGGCTTCCCCAAATGCCTGTACATCAAACACTGCTGCCAAATTCAATTCAGCGGCGTTCATCAAGAAATTACCGCGGTACTTCATCAAGTGGTGAATTGCCAAGTAAACTTCCCGTAAATCGTGCTGCTTTGGATCTTGCATCAATGCTGCCCGTAAGTGATAAATTGTAGGATACTTTTGGTAAAATGCCTTATCCGCATCGTTATTACCAAATAATGACCCTTGGTACCAATTATTATGATTAGCCGCATCATCTGGATGAACCCACGAATACTGAAGCCGGTGTAGAAATTCAGTATCGCCTGTTTGAGCTAATGCCGGTGCAAACAATTCGTTTAATAACCCTAAGCGCCAGTGTCGCCGAGCTAACCGGCGGCGCGTTGTCCGATATGTCCGACGATCTGCCGCCGTAGTTGCACTTTCAAATAAACGCACCCCAATTAAATTTTTTCCTTTTTTACGTACTAGCCGATTATGGTCATCAACAACTGACCATCCAACTGAAGCGACTCCGATATCAAGTCCAACATTATACCCCATAGCTAAAACTCCTTTTATTGTTTTATAACAAATAAATATATACTTATTTAAAGAAATTATACTTTTATTTAACATTAAAACAAATAAAAATTTATTAATTGATTGAAATGCATAACATAGTCTCCTATTTTATTAGCATATACCAAAAAAGCCGAGAGCAAATTTCTCCCGACTTCTATTAACTAGCCTATATTAATCGTGATCATGATGGTGGTGATGATGTTCATCATGGCGTAACTTTTTGAGTTCCTTTTCACGGGCTTCTTGCTGATGATGTTCATCACGCATTTGTTTGAGACCGCCCCATGCATTTTGTAAGAGGCCATTATTGGTTTGCTCATCTAATGGCAGTTTAGGCATTTCACTTGTATCCGGATGTGGGATAGTAGCTCCTACCTCAGGCTGCATAGTAGCTTGATTTTTATCGACTTGGGCCTGATCAACATTGTTCAAGTATTGGGTTGCTACCCGTAATAAGGCTACTTGAAGGTCAGTTTCATCCTTAATGGTTCCCATTTCAAGGCCCTTATCAATTTCATTTCCCATAATTTGCAAGTATAAGGCAGCATCTTTAGCATTCATAACACTCGCCCCAATTTCTGAAATTGATGGAATAAATAAACGTTTTAGTTCTTGTTTGATTCCCGCTTTAACAACCCCTTGAACTAATCCATTTAATTCGCTTTGCAACACTTCTTTAGAAATTGTTTGACCATGCACGCTATAAATTGTTTGAATCATTTTTATCTGTGTCGGAATTAAACCAGCCGATCCCGAAAATGGAATTGGCGTCGCTGCGATAGCCGCCGCTTGGGCCATTGCCACTTCAATCGCATGCTTAACCTCCGCATTGCTATTGTCCCCACCGCGCATCAATGTTTTAAATCCATCTAAAAGTCCCATTATATCACCCCTGTACTGAATTAATATTTTTAGTATAGCACGGTTAATTACTAATACTTTGCCAAATTAATAAGTGGTGCTTTATTTAAGGTAAACGGCGTTATTTAGCTAGTGAAAAACCGCTTTTTGTGCCCCAAATACAATAAAAAAGTTCGTCGTCAAAATGACAACGAACTCCTTAATCAATCTTCAATAATTGTTTTGGTTTGTTAACCACAAATGTTGGTTCTTGTACGACCAATTCTTTTTTACTATGGGTTCCCCAAGTAACGGCGCATGTCGCAACCCCGGCGGCTTGTCCCATTTGTAAGTCAAAAATGGCATCCCCAATCATAACTGATTTATTGGGATCCAAGTGATACTTCTTAAGTAGGAATAAAAGCCCATCTGGAGCCGGTTTAAATTTCTTAACTTGATCTGAACCAAGGACCGCATCGAAATACTGATCAATCTCTAATTGTTCCAAATTACGAATTAATGCTGCCGAGTGTTTACTTGATACAACAAATAATTGTTTGCCCTCATCATGTAGTTGCTTAAGGACCTTTTCAATATGTGGAAATAACGTCAAATTACTACTTTCCATTTGCTTGTAATATGACCGAAAAATGGCCAACAATGCTTTGAATTCATAGTCAGTAAATTCAGCATCTGGTGCTAGCTTTTTAAATGATACTTCAATTGGAACACCCATAAAATAAGCAATGGCATCTTCATCAGGGACGGCCAAATCATAGTCACGAAATGCTGCTTGTGTGGCTAAGATTGCCGTCTGGCCGGAGTCGGCTAAAGTCCCATCAAAATCAAAAAAATAATTATCCATCATTTAGTCTCCTTTTAGACTTTATTAATAATATACCAAACCCCCATTAACAAGACAAGTCATGATTATCACGCCTAACACGGTGTTGTTCGATACGCTAGCAAGCCTACTATGCTTTAGGATAGGGGGCCAAAGCCATATTTAAGAAGAAAATGGTAACATCTTTGGGCATCATCTTACTATGGTCAGCTGTTAAGACCATCATTGTTTCAATAAATCCACTTTCAAGCCCTTCTTCCAGGGTGCCATTATCCCAGTTTATTTGTTGTAACGCCTCTGTATTACCAACAATGGCTGCTTGACCATAGTTGCTCAAAATGGCTTGTAACTGACGGATACTAAAAGATGTACGTTTCCAAGTTGGAATAGTGTCATGGGTACTTGTGGAATCAAAGGGATTAAAAACACCCAAATTAACAATTGCTAAATCACATCCTTGTTGCTGTAATTCTGGTTTTACATACTTAAAATCTTGGCTAATTCGATTATTTGGTACTTGATTGAGGAATTGATAAATTGCCCCAAATAATTGCGTTACAAAATCATTTTGGGCCACATCGATATACGTACTGGCTTGACCGCCAACTAGTAATGGAATAGCCCCATTACCAACATTTTCCGTATAAATATTAGCTTCATCCTGAATTTCGTAATAGCTTAAAAGTTGATCAATAACTGGTAATGGAACATATTTAGCACGGGCATGTTCATCATCATCGGCTTCATTAACATACGTATCGTACCACCGCTGTAGGGTACATGGTACATCATCTTCAATTGTCAGCATATCGATACAATCAATACAACTAGCTAGTAAATCTGCCATACCAGCTTCATTAACATCAAAATCCGCCAAGAAATTAGCTATTTTAATAAATAAATTATTTTCAGGATGTTGTGTATTCAATTTTACTGCCATTTTTTTAAGCACAAGGACCATTTCTTCAGATGATAAATCTGCAAGAAGATCATCAAAGGTTACCGCAATTGTAACAGGAAAATTAGCTGGACGAAATTGACCTAAGTATTGATTAATCATCAAAAGTGATAAATTCATTCCCATAATTAATTTACGTTGGCGACGGTTATCATCAATGTAAGTCGTCTCAAATTGTGTGTATACTTGCTTATCAATCATTTTCATACCCTTTACTGTTATTTTGCAGTCGTGTTCTGCGATAAAAAACATCGTAACATTTTAACGCAACATTCGGCTAGTTCTGCAAGTCAACGTCACATAATTGTAATATAAAAATCCCATAATTAATTTATCTATTATTTTTAAAAGCAAAAAACGAACTTAATTTAAGTCCGTTTCAGTTCATTATAATGAGTTCCCTGCAATAATTTCGGCATTAATAATCACAGAATCTTCCGCAACTTCCTCGTTACGAATTTCTGCAACTAACATCTGCGCTGCTCTGCGACCAATTTCGATTGGCTGTTGGCGTACCAAAGTTAAATCCGGATCTAAAATATTAATCATTGGTGTATCTGCATAGCCGACAATCCCCATTTGTTGGGGATATTTAACGTTCTTACGAATCTTTAACCCGACTAATTGAATCAACAATGGTTCGTTTAAAGCAATTAAAGCCGTCTTGATTTGGCGATGATTGGTTAACTGACCAATTTGAGTATGGACTGCTTCACCATCAAAATGGTTCTCATCCACTTCAATAATGTGTGTAATTAAACCAGCGGCTTCTACTATTTCACAAATCCCTTTAGCTCGTTGTTGGTGAGAAGTTGTTGCTGCAACCGTCTCAGTAACAATAATGACTTCTTCATAGCCTTTATCAATAATCATTTGCCCCAAATCACGACTAATTGCTTCATTATTAGATTCAATCACAGGCCAATGATGTTCATCCAAATGACGATCTAGTAGCATCGTAGGTAGCCCTAAATCGCTAAGAACCTTAAAATCGGCTAATTTATTTTGAACTGGTTGTACCAATAGTCCGGCTAATTGCCGATTCCGCATATCATTAATTAATTGATTTTCACGTTTAGCATCGCCCTTGCTATTAATTAATACTAATTCATAGCCTAATTTAAATAAGCATTCTTCGGCACCTTTATAAAGTTCGATTGAAAAGCTATCGTCGATATTAGCAACCATAATGCCAATCGTACTAGAAGTTTTTTGTTTTAAATTTTGGGCCACTTTATTAGGTACATAGTTATTTTCTTTAATTATTCGGGCGATTCGATCAGCCGTTTCTGCTGACATCCGATTTAAATGACCATGTAAATACCGTGAAACAGTCGCAATTGAAACATCGGCAATTTGGGCGATATCTTGAATTGTGACAGGTTGGGTTGGTATTTTATTATTATCGTTATCAGTCATAGTATTACTCACATTCATATGTAGATAGTTTTAAATTAAGCCTACGCCGGCTCTAATAAACCTTATTATATGTCATTTTACAACTAAAAACATACTTTTACCTTCATTTTTCATAATACATTTTACATATCTTAATATTTTCACAATTAAAAGCAATTGTCATATACCACTTTAATAGTAATTATTTGCAGCTAAACTGCTCACCAAAGGTCCGAAATACCCACAAAAAAAGGCTGGGAAAATTTAAATTTCCCCAACCTTTTGCTAGTTAGCTAAATATCGCCTACTTTACGTCACAGTACCGTTAACTTTTACTCATCAATCCCCAAGCCTGCTTGACTGGCGCTAACTAATGCTTTCGCTAAACTAGCAGAATTAAGATACCCGTTAATATCATGGCGCCAAACAATTGCTAGTAGCCCACTTATATTACCACCCGCCATCACGGCGATATCGGTATCGGGGAACCCTTTGGTTAAAACGGCTTGTTTAAATGGTGTGCCCCCGACAATATCACAAAAAAAGACCGTTTGTGGATCATGTTTTAACAAAATATTATATCGGTGCGCCAAGGCTTTCGCATCCATTGGCGCTGCAAAATCAACGACTTGAATATGTGGTAAATCCCCCGCAATATACTTAGCACTACTTAACAACCCACTAGCAAAATTACCATATCCGGTTACAATTATTTGCATTTTATTTTCTCCTCATTATTGTTTTAAAGGTATTATTTTAAAAATAAAAATCGTTAAAAAGCCAACTAAACCAGCTAAAAGAACACCATTACCAGCATTTAGAAATATTCCATGCGCCCATGGGCCATGCCATAAGGCGGTTTGCGTAGTAAGCGCACCTACGAAAACGGCACTGAGCCACGCGAGAATGCCTTCCCAATGATAGTGTAATTTACTCGTTGTTGAAACTTCACTAGCATCATATCCTTGACGATGTGCTAACAGATAATCCGCTAAAAAGACGCCAAACCAGCTAAAGATGATAATTCCGATACTACTTAGCCAAGTACTAAATTGCTCGAAAAATTTAAGCGGTACAATGACTAAAACAGCCATGCAACTGGCGGCAAGTAATAATTGACCGATTTGCATTTGAGTTTTTGTAATTCGCACATGGGGTAATATTGGGTCCGTCAGATGCGTTGCATGCTTAAATGACCGAGCGGCATGGAGGCTTAAAATAATAACGGCAACCACATAGTAGCTGTTACTAAGCCAACCAGGTAGTAAATGATAAATGGCCATAAAAGGTAAACGTTGCTTTGATAAATCCGGAACACCATAACCCAATAATAAGCCAGCTAAGATCAATAAATACGATGGTAGGCCACCACCAATCAGAGCCGCCACTAACGTACTATTCCGATAGTGCCCCTTTTTGATTTGTTTCCCCCAATTGCCGGCTTCCATAGTACTAATCAGGCTTGTTGCTACCATGGCTAACATAACTGCCGGTAACCATTTTTCAAGCCAGTTGGTACTAGGAACATAACTTTCAATCCGCCAATTCACTTGATTAAAGGCGATTCCCGCCACAACTAAGCTTAAAATTACAAATAATCCATGCAGCCAAACGCGGATATCATGATTCCAACTTTGACCTTGCCAGATTAAGAACCCTAATACTACTACGGCAATGATGCCACCAGTACCAACTCCCCAAGGATTTTTAGTAATATGTCCCTGGGTAATAAGCGCTGTTAACAACCAACAACTAATACTTAATTGCAATATAGTCCAGCCAAAGGCATTGAACCACGCAACAACTTTAGCCGCTCGATTACCATATAGTCCAAAAGTTGCCCGACTCAAGGTCAAACTGGGTAAGCCCGTTTTTTGGCCAAGCGCTGCGACCCAGGCCGGGATAATAAAGCCAAAGGAACTAACTAAGGCGGCTAAGAGTGCTTGTAAAAAAGATAATTTATAACCGCCAATTAAGATGCCAATCGCCACACCAATAATACCCAGTTTCGCTAACACAATTTGATAAGCTAAATCTTCAGGTATTTCATTACGCTTTGATTGCTTGACCGTTGATTTAGCGGCATTGTCTATTGCTTTTTCATTCATAACCTTCACCCCCGCCTTTCAATGATTTGTAATTAGCTAGCTATTTTGACTTGAACTAAGAGGTTGAAACGTCAGCATTTGTTGGCCAACTCCTTTTAAATCCTGTGGTGGATTTTGCCGATCAATTAAGCCACACCAATCTTTTGGAATGGATTGCCAACCATTCTTAGCACCACAAATGGCAGTCGCTAATGCCCCAATTGTGGCCGTATCACCACCTATGTTGGCACACATTTGTGCACACTTGCGAACATCACGCGTATAATATGCAATCACTAACGCCGTTGGGACACTTTCACTTACAGCAGCCCCAGTTCCCACTAACTCATACATTGCCCGGACAAATCCAGCTGGTCGGCGCTTAAATTGTTCTGCAATGTGGCGGCCTAAGCGGACACGTTGTTTAATTCTAGCGGAATATGTTGGGGCACCAAGACTTTCCCCAAGTTCACTAGTAACTAAGGCAAATTCAATAATCTCATCCCAATCATAATCGGCGACTGCTGCACAGACAGCTCCAGCAATAAGGGCTGACCCGGCAATGGTTACATCAGTTTCGTGCGTAATTTTTGAAATTTGGTAAACCATTTCAACTAGGGGCATTTTTTCTTCTGGTGTGTACAATGCCCCAATGGATGGTATGCGGACTACTGCACCATTATCAACCGCCACTTGAGTGATGCGGGTAATATCTTTATCACCAGCAAATAACCGGAGTGCGACTTTACTAGTATCATCTAATGTATCTTTTTCATATGCTTTAATCCGGCGCGCCCAATCCAAAAGATGCTGTGATACCGTTTCCTGATCATATTCCCAATGGCTGGCATGCAGAGCTTGAATTACAACTAATGCTTGTTGAAAGCTAACTGTATATTGCCCACGGTGGTAGTCTTGTGCCAGTGGATTGGTTTTTGGTCCGTCCATAAAATCCGTTATTGGCAACGGAAATTCCTTGATAATGCGCTCACGAGCCCAACCGGTCGTCGGCATCGCCATCGCACTACCAATTGCTTGACCATATAATGTCCCCAACATTTTATCTAAATTGCGCATTGTTCGTACCCCCATCAACTAAATTGTATTTTTAGATATATTTCTTTCTACTTATAGCTTAGCTGTCATCATAAAAGCCGCCAATCTCCTTTTATGATGCGCCTAATTCCCCCATATTTTATCTAAAAACAAAGGTCGGTTTTATTGCAATTTCTTTTTACTATCCTTGACTTCAAACATTAGAATCACTAATCTGAAGGTGCGCAAACGTTTGCGCATTATGAAAATGAAAGGCGGTTTCTGACATGCTTAATCATCGTTATTCATTACAAGACATCGCTGCATTATGTGATGTTGCTCCTAGCACCGTTTCCCGCGTGTTAAATCACCGTGGTCGCATTGCCCCGCAAACCCGGGCCCGCATTTTACAAGTTATTGACGACCTACATTTTCAACCAAATCCTCTAGCACGTAGTTTTAAAAATCACCAATCTCAGACGATTGCTATTATCGTACCCCATACGACCAGGCTTGGTTACTTACCATTAATTGATGAACTGACAACTTGTGCGCGTCAAGATAGCCGCTTAATTACAACATGGCCGATTAATAATGACGGTGAACTATCACAAGTTTTAGCGCTCCTAGCCAGTGAAGCCGTGGCAACCCTAATTGTGTTAGGTAATAACGATAGTTGGCTAACTGAGATTTTGTCGTATGCTCAAAAGCACCATGTGATTTGGCTTGATGGCCCTAATCTACAAGATCCCCATATTATATGGATTCATTCAAATATATCCTCAACCGTTAAGCTTTTGACGACTACGGCGATGCATAATGGTTTGACACCTGTTTTACTACAATCCAGTACGACGAATAACTATCAAAAACACCTAATTAAGTATGGCTTTATGCTTGCACACCAGCCATCACATGCCACCCCCCTTATCATTAACGAAGCCCTTACTACCCTCACGTTGGAACAGCAAATTACAAGAATTCAACAAACAACCGCAACCCCCTTACTCCTAATCCGTCAAACACCTTTATCCAATAAAATCGTTTTTACAGGTACCATTCATTGGGCGTATCTTGCCGAATTTCCTTTTCATAATAATGCGCAAACCATCCATCTTGATTACCATAACCTTGCTAGCTTAATTTTCACCTTGATGACATCAGAATCGAACGAACCCGCTCATCCGCTCCAAATTACTAATCTACTAATCGATAATCCACAATGATGCGAACACAAAAACGACCAACTCAAAATTTGAGTTGGTCATTTTAATAATTTTATGGCTTGTAAGAACAACTACCTTAGCAGTAGTTTATTAATTTTTACGACCACGACGGCGTAAGATTACTGAACCACCTAATGTGATAATCGCCGTAAGCATACCTAATGCAGATAATCCACGGGCAGAAGTTGTGTCTGCATCCGTTTGTGGCAACGTTTTAGCATTATCAGCAGTAACTGTTGGCATTACAGAATTCGTATCCTTTTTATCTAAGCTATAAGTTGAGGCTGTCATTGCTGGATTGACTGCTGAACTATCACTGGCTGACTGCTTATCAGTTGAACCATTGTCATCAGACTTCTTGTCAGTAGAACTGTTGTCATCAGCTTCCGCATTGGTTGAACCGTTGTCGTCAGACTTTTTGTCAGTTGAACCATTGTCGTCAGACTTCTTGTCAGTTGAACCGTTGGCATCAGACTTCTTGTCAGTTGAACTGTTATCATCAGACTTCTTGTCAGTTGAACCGTTGTCATCAGATGGCTTAGCAGGGTTGCTGTTGTCAGATGGCTTGTCAGTTGAACCGTTGTCTGGTTTTGCTGGAGTTACGGTGATTGTGTTACCGAATTGGTCAATCATGTTTCCGTTAGTAACTGTCCAGCCAGTTACAACTGTACCAGCTTGGTCAATAACTTTATCACCGTCAACGTGGTAGCCGTTTTTCTTAGCGGCATCAGTTGATTCGATTGCGTGTTGTTGACGAGCAACTTGTTCAGCAATTGATTCAGCGTCTTGAGCAGCTTTAAGTGTTGCTTGTGCGGCTGTCAAGTTTGTTTGAGCGGCTGTTAAGTTTGCGTCAGCTTTATCAAGAATTGATTTAGCAGCAGCAACGTCACCCTTAGTTGCATCTAGGATAGTTTGGTAGTTAGCAACATTGGCTTGGGCATCTTTGTAAGCACTTGTTGCAGCAGCTAACTTAGCTTGGGCATCTTTAAGGACGGCTTGTGCTTTAGCAACAGCTTCAGGTGCGGCTTGTAAATCAGCCAACTTAGTTTGAGCATCTTTAATAGCTTGTTCAGCGGCTGCTTGAGCAGTTTTGGCATCGTTCAAGGCTTGTTGATCAGCTGCAAGAGTTGTTTGTGCGTCAAGAACAGCTTGATTCTTAGCAGTTGCATTAGTGTCAGCAGTCTTTGCGTTTTCAACAGCAGTTGCTAAAGTAGCTTTAGCTGCATCTAGTGCGGCTTGCTTTGTAGCAACGGCTTGTTTACTTTGAGCGTAGGCTTCGTTTGCAGCAGTTAATGCTTCAGATGTTGATTTTACATTTGATTGTGCTTGAGCTAACGTATCGTTTGCTTGAGCTAACTTAGTAGCTGCGGCAGCTTGGGCTTGTACGGCATCTTTATAAGCACCAGTGCGGTAGTTAACTTCGTTAGTTGCACGGTCATATACAGATTGGGCACTAGTTTGAGCAGCTGATGCGGCTGATAAGGTGTTAACTGCATTAGTGAATGTAGTTTTAGCATTGTTTAATGCAGCTTGGGCATTCTTGATTGCAGTATCGTTTGCTTGTGAACCACCACTAAGACCGGGTGTTGCAAGTCCAGTCTTATCAAATCCAGTAGTAGTGTTGGCATCGTTAACAATTGCAAGACCTAAGTATGGATTAGCGTTTGGGTTTCCAAATGTTGAACTCCAAAGTCCGAAGTAGGTGTTTTGCGTTGGAGCTGATAATAAGTATGCAGTTCCACCAATCAATTGTTTAGCATAGGTTTCAGTTTGATCACTGTAGATCGCACCGTTACCTAAACTTTGAGTTGGATCTGTTAATGATATGAATGGTAACAATACGTATGAATTGATTAAGTATTGTTTAACTTCACGGAATGTTATTGTTTGTGGGTTAACAAGAAGTCGTAAACCTTCATCGGCAATAGCGTCGTTCATTGAACTGTTGATTGTTTTACGGTCAACGTGGGTTGATGTAGCTGCGGCTTTTTGATTTGCAATGCTCATTCCAAAGTTTGGATCCGCAAGCAATTTTGCTAAGTCTAATGCACTGTTTGAAATTTGGACATGTCCAACTTGTTGGGTAATTCCAAGTGCGTCACGTAATGAATTTATGGCAGCAGCTAAGGCTTGTTCAACTTCATCAATTTGTTCTTTTGTAAATGTTCCTGGAATACCAGCGGATGCGTTTCGAACTTGTCCGGGAATCCATGTGTATGAATCAGCGGCAGTATTACCGGTATAAAGAAGGTTTGCATATTTAGCTGACGTTTGTCCGCTACTAAATACGTTTCCGATAGCTGTTAAATCGTTAGCTAGTTCCGTATTAATTTGAGTTGCATTTTTACCTTGAGCTGCTAAGGCTTTACCGTCAGTAATGTATTTTTGGACAGCTTTTTGAATATCTTGACTAAATGTTGCATTGATAATACTGTTTTGGTCTGAGTTTTGGGCACTTGTTGCATTATCTAATGCAGTTTGAGCGTTGTTTACATCAGTTTGGGCAGTATTAACATTTGATTGCGCAGTGGCAGTTGCAGCTTTAGCCGCATCAAGTTTGTCACTTGTTTGTGATTGAGCCTTTTGTGAGTTGCTCAAGGCAATTTGATCGTCATCAACTGTAACATCCGCATTGTGCTTGTCAGTTTGGGCTGATTGTTGTGCAGTTTGGGCAGCTGATTGGGCAGTCTTGGCAGCATTTGCAGCGTCTTGAGCCTTAGTTACAGCTTGTGATGCAGCAGTTGTATCCATAGTTGCTGATGCGTTGTCAACAGCTTTTTGTGCATCTGTTACAGATGCCTTTGCCGCATCGGCGTCAACTTGAGCCTTTGTTGATGCTGATTGGGCATCAGTTACAGCTTTAGTATCGTTATCAACAGTTGTTTGAGCAGCAGCTGTTGATGTTGCTGCGTCACTAGCCTTTGTTTGGGCAGTTGTTACTGCGGTTGAAGCTGCACTGATGTTTTCTGGAGTTGCGTCAACGGCGTTTGATTGGGCAGTTGACACAGCAGTTGATGCAGCGGTTACTGAATCTTGTGCGGCACTTTGGGTAGCAGCAGCACTGGTTGCCTTTGTAGTTGCTGAATCAACAGCTTTTTGAGCAGCAGCTTGGTTAGTTTGCGCATCGTCATAGTTCTTTTGTGCGTCAGCTTTATCTGATTGGGCAGTTGCGGCTGCGGTTGATGCGGCAGTCACGGCAGCTGATGCTTGTTCAACTGGTGTTTGATCAGTAACATTACTGGTTGCTTGCGTAGGTTCAGTATTTGTAGCCTTCACCTTATTGGCATCGGTTCCAACGTTAACGTCGTCAGCATGTGCCTCCGTAGCAGTTGCCAAACCAACAACATCGAGAGTAGCAGTTGCAATTACAATATTTTTAGCCATTTTATTATTTCCTCATTTTTATGTAAGTTTATCCGTACGTTATATCGTACTTACCATTAAATTTTAAAAGTATTTTATTATGGTTAATTAATAATTTTATAACGTACAATGAAGGAGTATATACCCTGTCTCCTCGACCTAGCAAATAATTTGCTTATAAGTGACAAATTCCCCTACAAGAACAAAAAAACGACCAACTCAAAATTTGAGTTGGTCGTTTAATAGCTAATCCTATGTACTTCTATCTATTAGCTGGCAAAGCAGTCCCATTTATTTTTTCTTATCGTGGCGGGTAAGAACTAACGCCCCCAAGACGATCCCTATCACAACAAACATCGTGATTTGCAGCTCAATGGTCTCCCCAATTGCTTGCAAGCAGACGTAATTATAAGTCAGCAAGCCAATCAAAGCCAAAATCGCCAATGGCCCAATTACGTTATTCATCTGAGCCTCCCCCAACGTGTTTACTCAATCTATTTTAGTATATCATTTCTCGTATGATAACTACCTAATAACATATAAAATGCGACCGAAATTTGCATTTCCGTCGCATTTTTTCGTCTATTCTCATTTATTGCTTGCTGAAATTAATTTCAGCCCCGCAACCAAAAAATCGAAAGGCCGCAATGGACTTTCCGATTTTTTAATTGTTACATTGGTGCAAGCTATTCACCAATTGTATATGTTGGAATCCCCCCGAATTCAAATTCCATCACGCTAACAATTATTTCTTAATGCTTTGTTATCCGCTATTAAATTAATAACTAACAAAGCTAATCCCCCTGTACGCCAGCACTCTTCTACTGGTTACAATGCTTATTATAGGAGCTTGTCTGCAATAAGGCAAGCGTTTTCTCTTTAGAATTTCTTAATATTCTTAATATATAGACGCTCGCATTTTAACGCTACAAAAGAAATTCTATGAAAACGATTTCTCAAAGTGCTAATCATTCGTAAATTATGCATAATTCCCATTAATTAGCCGATAATCAACCGTAAATCATTAATATTTTTTTACTTTACTAATTATGTGGTCGATGTTTAACGATAAATTCTGGAAAGCGCGATGCATACCAACCTACTGTCGCTACTGCTGCACTTGCTAGAATCAAGCCTAAATTTTGATTCCAATCCAAGTAACACCAAAGTAAGTAGACATAGGCAACAAAGAATGGATATGTCAACAAGATTCGGCTAACCGTCGCTCTAGCACCGCGGCCAAATTCGGTACCATGCTTAGTGACCCACCATTCTTGCAAGTACACTGCCAACCAACCAACTAAAATTGAACCGGCAAAACCTTGTACCATCCGTGCCTCATCAACCATCGTTAAATGTAGATAGTTAAACAACAGCACTTTTTCAAACGTGAAGATACCCCAGATTGGTAAAACTACGCAGACTCCTAGTACAACCAAAGTAATAAAACTGACTGCGATTACTGAATTGCGTTTAGGTTTGTTATTCACTTGATAACCTCATTTCTTTTTAGTAATTTCCGCTACATGGGCGCAATATCACCCTTTTCACTATATGCTTGAATCCGTAAATATTCACCCCAGACCCGTGCACGACCAACAGCACTCGCTACCCAATTATCACGAGTCACCGTAATACCATCGTATTCGGCAACATAGCTATATGGAATTAGCTCCACCGTTGCGGGGAGCTGTTGCTTCAAAGTCCGCCAATGCCGACCAACCACGTGGGCTTTGGTAATAAAGACAACCCGTTTAATCGTAGTAAAATCAAAGACTTCGGTGGCAAAGATAACATTTTCTAATGAATTCGACGACCGGTCTTCACCTATAATCGCCGTTATCGGTACCCCATTGGCAATTAATTTTTCAGTAATAATGGCATTTTCAGTACGGTCGCCAACATAAGCGGCATACTCAGCATCAGCCGTTTTACTTTGCCCCCCGGTAACAAAAATTTGTGGGGCAAGGCCTTGACGCCATGCTTGGAGCGTAGCTTGCCAAATTCCGGCTTGTGCTGAACTAAAGACAAAAATCAAATCTCCATTTTGTAGTGGCACTTGTGGGCCAAAGACAACGTCAGTAATCATTTGCAGCTGGCCAGCAGACAATTCAGGCATGGTTGGTTCACGTGGAATTAAACTTTTCATTAGCGCCTCCTTCACATATAATTACTTTTCTTTATTCTAATATGTTTTCAAGGTAAGCGCTATTGATTTTAGAAAAACATCAACTTTCGACTGCCGGGGCATAATCTGTAATATTAAACATCCCCCAACTTTGCGCTTTAATAGTGTCATTTAAGGCATGTACTAAACGGCGGCAATGCTGTTGTTTCCCATACGGATCATAGTAGCAGACATTAACCTGATAATGATGTTTAATCTGGACTTTTAAGTGCCCGTATTTACGTGCGTATTGTCGCCATGTGCCCTGGGTTTCTGTCGTAGCATCACTCACAATAGCACAATTTACCGGCACTAATTGCTGAACTTTAACTGCACAATGGACAGGTCGTTGATTAGGTTGCGTCGGCGTGAATGCTAAATGACTACAGTCACTCTGTGATAGTGATGTATCGGCTGCTACCAGTATGGGCATCGTTTCATGTGTCAGTGGCTGATTTTGGCGTTCCCAGTGTCGTACTGGCGTAGAGGCACATGGTTCATAAAATGTCCGCTTGGTGGTTGGACGGCGCTTTTGATAGACATCATCCCCATCCAGATTAACTTGTGTTTGTAAGATAACCGGTTGGTAGTTGGCTTGATCCATTATGCCAAACTGACTAAAGCGTTTTGAATTTGGTTGTGTTGCTTGTACTAGTTTAGTCGCTCGCTGAGCACTCCACCGAGTAGTTGCGACTCCATTGTCACGTTTCATAGATGATACCTCCTAAATACCGATCGGTTAGCATCTTGAACCGCCAAGTTACTAATTCAAAACTTGTTGCCAAGCTGCTACCAATTGTTCGGCTTGATATTGAGCTGCAGTTGCCTTGGCTTGAACCTTTAAATTCATAATATTTAATGGCTCAGCAAAAGCGGTAATAATTTTATCGGCTAATGCCGTGGGATTAAGTTCATCACTATATATACCGTTATACCCATCAACCACGAGATTATCACGCGCATACAATGCCCCGTAGCACGCAACCGGCACCCCATGCGCCATACTTTCAAGCATATTCATCCCAAAGCCTTCTGATAATGACGCCGAAATGAATAAACCAACATCTTGATATGCAGATTGTACCGGTGTCTCATAGGGCGCAATCGTAACATTATCAACTAAGTTCAGCGCCTTAATTTCAGCTAAAATTTGTTTTTCATAGTCTGTCGAAGCAAAGTAGCCTTGCATTACTAATTGAATGGTTACGTAATGTTGCTTTAACGCCGCCACAATTTTAAGTAAGCCTTCGATATTTTTATCTGGGGCTAAGCGACCAACGTAGAGCACCTTTTTAAGATCCGTAACCGTATTGTCTTCGACCACCTTAGTAAAGATGGTTGGTACTTGGCGAACCACCCGTTCTGGAAACTGGTCTTTGATTTGAGCCGCTTGTTGTGCAGTGGCGACGGCAATAATATTAAATTCACGTCCCCGTGGTTGTAAGACCGCTTGATAACTGCCTTTAACAAAGTAATCATTCCCCGTGGCATATTTTTGTAAGTGGCTATCATGTAAATACGCAATCGTGCGCTTAGGTGTATCAATCCCCAATACGCCCGCTGCCAACTGGGGCCGATCAAAAATGTACTAGCGACGACATCATTTAGTTCGTTCAAAAAGAACGTGAATAATTGATTTTCACTATCAAACGTATAATTTTTCCCGTGATAGTTTAAAAGCTGCCAACTCGTCGCTTGGCTTTCGTCATTATGCGGCATAAAAGTTACTGCTAATACTTGGACGCCAGCTGGGTCATAAAACGTCTGACTAGCAACACTGCCATCTGGGTGATAGGTTTCGACCATCGAACGAAACCCCCGCCAATCATAATATGCTGTCATCATGACATCCCCTAGGTTGTTCAAGTATTCAATATTACCGACTAACCCCGTTTTTCCCGGTAACATATGAATATTGGCCAACCGGCGCCCATCTTCTGAGATTTGTGCCTGATTACTGTCAGGGTAACTGACATGATAGATTTCCCGGGGAATTGAAGCTAACGTGCGGACACTTTGTTCGATTGGTTCAAAATTAGTAACTTTTTGGAAATAGTCATACATATTAATGTAATCGGCGCTCGTTAATCCCATCCAAGCTGCATTACGAGCCAAAAAGCGATTATACTGCCGCGTAATGATTTTGGCAGGCATTTTAGCGGCATTCAATGCTTGGGTACGCTGAACTTGCGCAAATTCGATACCCGAGTTAAAGGCATAAATATTTTCACCAACTGAATAAATCATGCTTGATGCTCCTCCTTTGCAATGGTCATAAGTTGTGCCCAAGCTTGCCATACGTTGGCTTCATCATAAGCACTAGGTGTCTCATAGGCACTATTACTAAATTGTTGTAAAATCCGTTGGTGCTTGAGTAAATACACAATTTGTTCTGCCATCGCATCAACATCACCATGCGTAACTAGGCAGCCGTTTTGGTCATTAGTAATTAGCGCATTCGGTGCATAATCCACCGCATATGCCACTGGGACAACGCCGTTAGTTAAGCCTGCTAATAACCCGAGATCAAAACTTGAACTGTGAGCCGTCGTTACCAAAATTTGTGCATTTTCTAAAACAGGTTGCAAATGATCAACATGCCCTTTTAATTGGACAACTTCTTCAAGCTCTAAATTAATAATAGCTTGGCGAATTTTGATCTCTTCGGCGTAATTATTAACATAATCAGCATACCCATAAATATCGAGTGTGACACTTTGAATCTGGTTGTGGACTTTTTTAATTACATGCAGCAAGTCAATCAGGTTACTATTGGGGCTAATATTAGTGATGGCCACCATTTTACCAAATTCACGCTTGTTCATTTTAACTTGCGGGCGTTGGTGCTGCTCGTTTGTCACATAGCCGGCCGGAATTGTTGTGGCGGCTTTTATATCAGGAAACCGCGCAACAATATCAGCGGTTTGTTTTGGGGTTGTCGTTAACACATTAGAGAAGTGTGCGACATTTAGTAAAGCATACTCATAGTTTTCATTTAGGAGGGCCGTGGCTGGTTCTTGTGTATCGGTAACATGGACATTGTGTACACCCAAAACTGTGTAGGCTGGCTTGCGTAGTCGGGTGAAGGCCGCATCCGCACTCGTGACACTATCGAGAATCAAAGTGTTAAATTCTGGATATAATTCGTTAATGGCATTAACAAAATGTTCAAATAAAGCCGTAATCGTTGCGAATTGATAAACTTGACCGTTAGGTGTCGTCAACAACCATCCAATCGCTTCCACTGTTTCTTGACTTGTCTGGCGATACGTAGCATGTAAAACATCTAGGCCTTCTGGTGTGTACCAAACTTCTGATCGTAGTTGGTGGTCAATGGTATACCACTGGGTCATTGACTTGAAACCGCGTTGATTATAAAAATCAATCGCATATAAATTTCCCGCACTATCGAAGCGTTCCACAGAAGTCACATGTTGGTCTTCTTTTTGGTAGTTCACACGGGCGACAAGCCGTTCATCATTGCGTTGAACAATGAAGCGATCTTCATTTTGTTCATCAATATAACGTAAATTCTTCAAGCCAAAGTCTAAATCGGGCAAAAAAGTTTTATTCGGCTGAATATCAATCATTTGCTGGTAATAATCGAACATATTCAATAAACGACGATCACTAACCCCAAGGGCATTTAACTGATGGTGTAAATCTTGTGACCAATCACGAGTGACATACGTATAGGCTATGTTTTGTCGTTCAAATAATTGCATCCGTTTAATCACGGCCTGATCAATCCCTGATTTTTTATCTAATAAAGTATCATTAACAAAGAAAATCATGCTTTCTTCCTCCTTAATCTCGGAACTCTCATGCCATACATTGTGAAATTTTTATCTAAATTTAAAAGACATTATTTAATATTTCATATTGGTACTAACTACAGCAATCTGATGAATTAATTTTGTACCGTAATTTAACCGTATGCTAAAAAAAAAAGTATTTCAAGTGATTACCTAGAAAAATGATTGTATTTTTTAAAAAAATTTTTAAGGATTATATTTTATTCAATTAACTTGAATTTTATTACCCCTAACTTGTGTAAATAACTTTAATTAATTTAAAAATCGCTCATTTAATAATCCATTACTAATAAATTTTATTATTTTATTCATAAAATTATGCTCTCATAACCCTCGTTAAAATTATCAACAAGTGTTTAGTAAATGCCTAATTAAACAACTTTATACCCAGTTTATGTTTACTAAACAAGAACGTCAACAAGTAATTTTTAACCGGTCTCATTTTTATTGTGGCTTTCGATTAAAATTTTTAATAAATCCAAAGGCAAAAAAGCCGATAAATCAATAATTTTTAACTTATCACCCGATAAATTAATTAGCAAATATTTTAGTAAATCTTAACTTGAATTATTATTGATTGTTGTAATTTTTAAAATCACTTGATTGACATTCTAGTAAACAAATTTTGTGTTTACTAGTCGCATTTTTGTGTTTAATCAGCATATTTTCCGCTAATCACTGCGCACCTTCCCTACTGGTTAAATTACGCTATTTAGCATCTTTTTATCTTATTTTGTGAAATGATTCACTAAATATAAGAACAAAAAAGCCCCCTTTTTACAAGGTGGCTTTATCTAGGTGAACTACTTGTTGTTGCTTTGTTTCTTAACCATGTGGTGTGTCGTGAAGGCCACGATGAGTAGAAAAATAACTGTGTATACCATCAATAACACAACATGCCACCGCACATGATTAAAAACGATGCGTAAAATGATTAAACCCAATAAGAATACAGGATATTTAGCCCTATTAAAGGCTTTGCTGGTAAGTTGCCAATGCACAGTTAAACTCCTTTTGGTAATAGTATTATAATCAATTATTTATTATACGAGTGTTTTTCAGTGATTACCAGTTAGCATTGCATAATCTCAATAAAAAAGGCCCCCGCAATTAATACGGTGGCCGTCAACATCCATTTTTAAGTTGTTATGAATTTAGCTTCTATTATATAACCTTAAGCGTGGGCATGCCCTTCATGGTCGTCAGCATCTTCAATTGGTTCTAATAATTGAATACCAGCTAACAAGAACACGTTAACTAAGTAAGTCACTAAGAGTTCTAAGCTATCAGATAATTGATCAGCTTCTTCATCAAGGTCACCTAAAGCATCTACCACAGCATTTAACTTACCAAGTTCTACTTGTAGAGTTGCTTGGAAGTCACGTAAAATGTCCATGATAACTTGTGATTCTGAAGCCATTTCTTCAGTTGATTCATCCCCTAAAAGGGCTTCGGCTAAGTCACCAGCACGGTTGGCAAGTCCGGTAACTTGGAAGGTGATTGGCTGAACTGCCAAGATAGCATCTTCCAAATCAGCTTCCAGATCAGAGGCTTTATCAACTCCTAATTCTTCAACATACTCTTCAATGTATGCTTGTGATTGTGTCAAAAGGTTAACACTTTCGTATGCCATCATTGTTTGATTAACAAAATCAAACTTTTGGGCATCATCCAAGTTTTCGTTGTCATCAATGTTACCAAATAAAGTTAGATTTTCAATGTAGTTATCCATGTTATCGGTCCATTCCTTTGAATTAAGAGTCTGTATTTTTCGGTCCAAATACTACCTTAATTCTACCAGTCCTTAGCCCCAATAGCTAATATAAATCTTTACGCTCAGATAAATTGACAGCGTTTTCATTAAACGGTATATTGGAATAAGAACGACTATCTAACAAGCTTTATATCAGAAATATGAGGAACTTAATATGACAAAAATTATTGCTTTTGGCTCTGATCATGCCGGTTTTGAATTAAAAGAAACCTTAAAACCATTTGTGGCAAGTTTAGGATATGAAATTAAAGACTATGGGACCCATGATACTGATAGTACCGACTACCCCATCTACGGCAAACGGGTTGGTGAAGCGATTCGCGACCACGAAGCTGATTTAGGAATTACCATTTGTGGGACTGGAATTGGAATTTCCCTTGCCGCTAATAAAGTTGAAGGTGTGCGCGCGGCACCTGTCAGTGATGCCTTTTCAGCCGAATATGCCCGCCGTCATAATGATGCTAATATCTTAGCATTGGGCTCACGTGTTGTTGGTCCTGGCCTTGCCGAAGTCTTGGTCAAGGCATTCTTGGATACTGACTTCGAAGGTGGACGCCACCAACGCCGTGTCGATGAGCTTAAGGCTGAAGATGCCCATGATGATGCTAAATTTGAGGCATTGGTACAGAGTGCGAAAAGCCGCGCCTAAGCACCGTAGCATACTAGCAATAACTGATGGCTCGATCTTTGAGTCGTTAAGTTATTGTGTATATGCTTAGGTGCTTGCGGCTTTGAGCACGTTTAGGCTAGAGCGATTGAACCCTACTGCCCTACAACAAAATAACTCAAAACCGGTTGGTATTTACCAGCCGGTTTTAATTTACCTCAATTTATTTACATCATATTTAATTTAGTTTATAATTGCATCAATAAATCAATCCGGAGGTCCTCACATGTCGGCAGAGCAAATTTACACACAAGGCAATTATCATGTCATTGTACTTATACTACTTTCTATCCTTTTGGCGATTGGTATAAGTAAGCCGTATCAAGCATTCATCTACCAAACATTTGGTGCTAAACTATACGTCATTTGGGCGGTCTTATACGTTACCATTATCGCCATCTTTTTCTTTAGTCCCTTTCGGGTGATCACGCCAATGTTAACGTTGGCTTTCGGGCTTGCCTACTACTTTGACGTCAAAAAATTGCGCAAATACTTAACACAACTTAAATAAACATCCAAGTGCAGGTCGTTCCTGCGCTTTTTTATTGCATTTATGGCGAAAGATAAGATTTTTCAAAACCTACATTGACCCCCTCGATTGAATTTACGCCAATTCGAGGGGATCAGTGCAAAAAAGCGTAGGTTACCCTACGCTTTTTCTATGTCTATTTAATTTTAAAATCGGTAATGTTTCCAATAATGTCAGCGTAATATTCTGGATTTTGTTGGTAAACAAATTGCAAGTATTCTTCGGTTGCCGGGCGTAATTCCGCTAATTCCGCCTGATCTAATTGATGATTATATTTGAACAAGCGGCGCGTAACGTGGTTAACTTTAAGCGGCTTACCTTTTTCAAGTGATTTGAATAGATGCATCATCAACCGGCCAAGTTCGCGCAACGAAACATTATTGAGCAACGCCCATTCCTTTAATGTCTGAGGTTGCTCACCAATTTGATCCCGGACAATGGCTTGCAACGTCATAACATCTTGCCGTAAACTTTCAACTTCTTTTTGCAAACGGTGGACTTTCTTCCCCATGGTATATCTCCTGTTAATTAGCGCTTTGGAGCAACGTTTTGAATTCAGTCAACGGCATTGTTTGAATTGCTGGTTGACCAATGACTGGTAAGACCACCAAATCAATCGTGCTACCCGCGACTTTTTTATCATTTAACAAATTATCATAAAAGGCGACCGTGCCTAAGTATTGCGATGATAATGGTAATCCTAAGGCCGTTAAGCGTTCGCGAATGGCGGCTTGAATCTCAATCGGCATCAAGAGTTGGGCTAATTGGAACATCCCAATCCCAACGGCTTCCCCATGCATTAAATCTGGATCCGCTAATTCAATTGCATGGCCAAGCGTATGCCCAAAGTTCAAGAATTTACGTTGGCCAAAGTCCTTGAAATCCCCCGCCACAATGTGAGTTTTGTAGTCAATTGATGCTTTAATCAAGGCATCGCGATGGTCCAAAATTTCACCGGGCGTGCTAATTGTGGCGGTTAACGCCGCAAAATCACCACCCGCTAACAAGCTCATTTTGATGGTTTCAACATACCCTTCTAGTAAATTACGAGTGCTTAATGTATCCAGAAATTGACTATCGATAATTGTTGTAACCGGTTGATAGAAAGTGCCGATGACATTTTTTTGTGACCCGAGGTTAAGCGCGGTTTTACCACCGACACTTGAGTCAACTTGAGCAGTAAATGAAGTTGGTACTTGGATAAACGCAATTCCACGTTTATAAGTACTAGCCACATAGCCACCTAAATCACCAATCACACCCCCACCGAGACTAACTAACGCATCGTGCCGATCAAAATGGGCGTCCGCAAGCGCTTGACTAATTTGTTCATACGTTGCTAATGACTTACTTCCCTCACCAACAGGGACCGTCATCGTGTGAATTTCACGGTCTGTGGTTTCAAGGGCTGCCACTGTTTGCTTAAGGTACAAGGCGCCAACTTGGGTATCAGTTAAGATAAAGACGCGTTGTGCTGGGAATTGAGCTATCACATCCGTAACTAAAGTTTGGCGGTAATCGTGTGTGTACATAACGGCTTCCATCTAGACACCTCGCACAATCGTATGAATTTGCCGTGCCTTACTAACAATATCACCCATTTGAGCTGGCGTAATGGCTTGTTGCGCATCAACTAACGCTGCATCAGGGTTATCATGAATTTCCAACATGAAGCCATCGGCTCCGGCTGCAACACCGGCTAAGGTCAATTGCGTCACTAAGGCCCGTTCACCCGCCGCATGACTAGCATCTAAAAAGACTGGATAGTGGGTCATTTGCTTAAGCACCGCAATGGCACCAACATCTAAAGTATTACGCGTGTATTTATTATCAAATGAACGAATCCCGCGTTCCATCAAGATAATATCGGTATTACCACCCGCTGCAATGTATTCCGCTGCTTGCAAAAATTCATCAAGGGTGGCTGACATCCCCCGCTTCAAAACCACGGGTTTGCGCTTAGCACCGACCGCTTTAAGTAATGCAAAGTTTTGCATATTACGGGTCCCAATTTGGAAGATATCTGTGTATTGGTCAATGACGTCAACGTCACGGGGATCTAAGACTTCTGTCACCATATCCAAACCAGCCGCATCTGCTGCTTGTCGGTGTGCAATTAAACCACTTTCGCCGACTCCTTGGAAACTGTATGGACTTGTACGCGGTTTAAAAGACCCACCTCGCAAGACCGTTGCTCCCACTGCTTTAACTTCTTGCCCCATCGTAGCGACGTGTTCTGGACTTTCAATTGAATCTGGTCCGGCCATCACAGTTAAACCGCCATCACCAATTACACTATGGGGTGTTGTAATAACCGTATTTTCAGGATGGAATTCTCGACTGGCTTGTACGGCAGCGTGGTGTTTTAATACCACTTGCGCATATGATGGTAACGCTAACGGCAAGGCTTCTACTGCCTTGATTGTTGGTAAGGCGAGGCGATTAGCGTGTTGAAAAACCAGTAATGTTGAAGCTTCCGTCGCTAAAGCCGCCTTAAAAGCAGTTGCTGTTGGTGTATCGTTTGTAATAATAATCATTTAATATTTCTCGCTTTCATTAAAACCGGGGGTGTCCTTTGTGGACAATTGTAATTAAAGTTGGTAAATCAATCTGGCCTGGTGCCATCGGACTAGTATCTGGTAACGTTGTATACGTAATCCGTGACCCATAATTAAAACCGGCCGTGCGACTGCGTTCTCCTGTGGCCCCCATCGCAATACCAATCATTGGAATAGTTTGGCACGCCGCAATTGTTTCTAATAGGTAATCGGTATCCTTGGAACTATGACTCATCACCGCAATTTTAATCATCGCTGGCTGTGTTTGCCCCATGATATTAATGCGTTCAGCTAGGTTGTGAGGGGTTTCTTTAAAATTGTGATATGACGAGATGATAGCTGGCTTTTCCGGCGCTAATGCCAAGTGAACTTTTGACCAGACGTGATATTCAACATCTAAAAAAGCGGCCCCGGCTTGCCAACCATTTAAATACAATTGCGTATATAAATTAGCATCAAATGGATAATCCCCACCTTCATCACTAGTTCGATACGTTAAAATAACCGGTACCTGACTAGCCGCAATAATCAACCGCATTGCCACCGCATCGGGTTGATATCCAGCTGCTAAACATGTATCCAGGCGCCATTCAATTAAATCAATCGGATACTTTTGACAAGCCCTAATAGCTGCTAAGATAGTCGCTTGATCGTGACCGCTAACACTTACAGCGATCGCCATCCGTTCAGTTGGTAATAACATTGAAATCCTCCTCCCCACACTGGGTCTTTCATTTTTTCATTAATGCTAATTAGGTTACTTCATATTTTTCAATTTTTAATAATTTACAACTTATTAATTAATAAACAATGTTGTCACCCTTATCATTTGGGATATTCCGTATACTTTGTTACAATAATTAAGAGGCTTGCACGGCCAATAATCCCCCCTTAAATTATTCCCATGTAAGTCGCCCCCCTTAAAAGCCTGTTATCAGTTGATAATCGGCTTTTTATTTTGCGCACAAGGTTCTTTTAGTGGCATTAATTGAACTTGGAATTACGTAATTGTGTCAGTTTGGCTACTTTCTTAATTTTAAATAAGAAATATCGGAATAATTCATACAGATTCCTATGCTTATACCAATGTTATATGTAAATAATACATTCTTTTATCATGGATTACCTTATATTTTTGCTATATTGATATAAGTAAATTTCAGTAGCAACATCATACCATAAATACGTGCAAAAAAATCCAAAGGAAAACTCCTTTGGATTTTTATTTATCTGCAAATTTTAAAGCGGTTTAGTTCCATAAGGTAATCGATCTAAACTAGAACTTATCGCACGGTGTTTCTTAGTATTCTGGCTTCCAGATACTTGCATCAACCGCAGCTTCAATATTGCTAATTTCAGCACGGTTAACCTTATCTTCAATAGCCGCTTTAACAACCGCCATCGCAACATACTTAGATGCTTGTGGAGCAGTTTCAACAGGTGGCAACAATGAAGCACCCTTTTCTGACAAGTCTTGGATATCAGCAATCCCGTGGGCTGCAGCTGAAAGCATCGCATCCGTCACAGTACTTGCCTTAGAAACAACGATACCAGCACCCAAACCAGGGTAAAGTAATGAGTTGTTCGCTTGACCAATGTAGTAAGTTGTACCTTCGAATTCAACAGGATCTGAAGGTGAACCAGTAACTACCAAGGCATTCCCCTTAGACCACTTGATAATATCGTCAGCTTTACCTTCTTGTAATTCAGTTGGGTTTGAAATTGGCATGATAGCTGGGCGTTCTGTGTTAGCACTCATCACTTCAACAATTTCTTGTGTGAAGGTGTTAGCTTGACCTGAAGTACCAATCAAGACCGTTGGCTTAACAGCTTTCACAACATCGGTCAAAGTTGTCATTGGGGTCGTGAATTCGTCGGCTGGACGTGCGTAACGGGTTTGACCTTCAGTCAAGTTTTCTTGACCAGCAATTACTAAACCGTAACGGTCAACGATGAAGAAACGCTTCATTGCATCGGCTTCGCTCATTCCTTGACGAATCATTTCGTTCCGAATTTGGTCTGAAACCCCGATACCGGCAGTCCCACCACCAAAGACAACATAAGTTTGTTCGGTAACTGGCTTGTTAGATGCTTTAGCAACAGCGTTCATTGAAGCAGCCATCATCACCCCAGTACCTTGGATGTCATCGTTGAAAGTAGTGATATCATTCTTGTATTTTTCCAAGATAACACTAGCGTTGGCCCGACCAAAGTCTTCCCAGTGGAATAAGACATCAGGGAACATGCCCTTAGCAGTTTCAACAAATTGATCAATGTAATCCCAGTATTCTTGACCAGTCTTACGGTTTTGACGGTTACCGACATAGTTAGGATTGTCGAGTAATTCTTGACGGTCAGTACCGTTATCAATCACGATTGGTAATACGTGTTGTGGGTTGATACCAGCAGCTACTGTGTAAACCGCTAACTTACCAACTGAGATCATAACCCCTTGAATACCCCAGTCACCAATTCCAAGAACCCCTTCACCATCAGTGATAACTAACATATCAACTTGCGGCATGTCCTTGCTAGCTTCCTTCAAAACATCAGCCATTGTTTCAGGGTGGTTAACATCAAGGAAAACGGCATCATTTGGACGAACAAAGTCATCTGAGAAACCACGAACAGCATCAGCAATGGTTGGTGTGTAGATTACTGGTAATAATTCTTTGATGTGTGAACCAACGATGGCGTAGTAGAGCACCCGGTTAGTATTGTAGACTGACATCAAGAACTTGTTTTGTTCGTAACGGGTTGTGTACGTTTCTAACTGTGCATATGTTGCAGCAACTTGTTCGTCGAGCGTTTGGATAGCTGTTGGCAACAAACCGTTGAGTTTGTAGTCCGCGCGTTCTTGGGCTGAAAAGGCGGTTCCTTTGTTCAAAAATGGATTGTTGAGTAAATCTTTTCCTGTAAGCATATCATTTTGCTCCTTCTGCTTTTCTATACTGCTACTTTAACTGAAATAACGTGGTATAGTCAAAAATTTGCTATCTTATAAATTATTTTTATAGGTCGATAAATATCCCTTCCTAAAAACTTATTTTAGCAACTCAAAAACCAGTTATAGCAACATTTATCCTTAAATTGACTTCCTAGACGTCAGCAACCACTTAACGGCGATAAATTTTACTGCCCAGTACAGGTGAAAAATTTTTTTATTTTTTAGCATCCACTAACTACAACAAAACCACTTCAGAAAAGTGATTTTTCCAAAGTGGCTTCCTAAGTATATTTACATTTTATCTTCAGCTAAGCCGAGTATGCTTAGTTTTGATGATTGATCTTACAAAATAAAACGGCATCGCGATACTCGGACCCACTAATTAAGTAATCTCTTAAGCAGGCTTCCTTTTTCCAACTCAGCCGGCGAGCGACCTGTTGACTACTTTCATTGGCAACATCGGTATACAGTTCTAAGCGGTGAAGATGTAACTCGGCAAATGCATATTCCATGATGTGCCGAAGTGCATACGTCATAATGCCGTGCCCTTGAAATTCGCGATCGAGCCAGTAGCCAACTTCACCACGATGATTATTCTGACTAATATTATGAATATCGATTTGCCCAATAATTTGGCCATCAATTACTATATTGGTTAGATATAACTGCCCTTTAGCGATTTTATTAACCGCATATTCAAGAAAAGCTTCTTCTTGAGCAATACTATTTAAATTAGCCACCCATGGTAACCATGGCGCCAAATATTGATAATTTTTTTCAATTAACGCATAAATTTCAATTGCGTCTTCAACCCTCACAGGTTCTAAGCTGATAACTTCTTGCACATTTTGTACTAACATTGACCGGCCCTCACAATCTTATTCGTTAAATTACTTAAATTATAGCGATGATTCTTAAATTTCCCTTAGCGGTCGTGTAACGACTATGTAAAGGTTTCAACACTTTTTAGCTTAGATGCATGCGTTATTTTTTACAAGTTTGTCGTTTTTGCATAAGATAGAAGTAATTATAATTTGAAAGGTGGTATTCTCATGCCTCAATCAAAGTACACCCCGCCAAAAGCGGCCTTGTGGCAAGCGTTTTTTGTCATCACGCCTGTTCTATTATTTATGTTCAACTGGTTATGGGCGGCAATTTACAACTATGCCAACTTGCACTTTCTAAATACCGCTAGTATCCCTAGCACTTCAATCCATGATGCTCTTAGCTTTATTACTAGTCATCTTGGCCAGTTAGCTTTGCCATTATTTATCTATCTTGTCGTCTTTTGGTTTTTTACTTTGCAACTCCAAATTTTGCTCCGCCGCTTGTTACAACCAACCCGCGCTGATGCGATGTATTTTCATCCTTTTAATCCAGGAATTTTCTTCATGTTACTCTTAACAAGCCTGGCCTTAGTACCAATGGTCATGATTGGCTATCACCTCCCGCTTATCACGTTAATTAAGTTACCCGACTTCATCAGCCAAGTTTTAATTGAAAAACCCGCCTTAGGTTTTAGTGCATTAGTTGGTTATGGCGCTTATTTGCTAGTCATGCTTAAGTTAGCACAAGTCATCCCCAACTTAATGGCTGGGCAAAAGTTCACGGCGGCCGTCAAACAAAGCTGGCACACCTTAACCTGGTGGCATGTCCTCCGTTTTATCGGGGCGGTTATTTGTAATCTATGTGTTGGTGGATTAGCCGCTCTAGCCCTATATGGTATTCAAAAATTAGCCGATCACGCGAGTGCTTTTGATGCTTTATTTAGTGCCAATATGTTAATTTGGGTCTTCACAGCACTCATGTATGGTTTAACCACGTGGTTTTGCTGGCAAATGGTGCGGTATTTGTTATCAGTACCGGCAACTGATTTTCACGTTAGCCATCCTTTACGTGCCATCAAGCGGCGTTGGCACTGGTCAATTGGCTATGCCACTGTCTTATTATTATGCGGTTTACTATCAGTAACATTGGAAAACGGCTGGTTACAACCAATTACCCACACACCCATAATTCTTTCACACCGCGGTGTTAACGGGAAAAACGGGGTTCCTAATAGTATTGAAAGTCTTAGTCAAACAATTAAAAGTGCCCATCCCGCTTTTGTTGAAACAGATGTCCAACTAACTAAAGACCATCAATTCGTCGTTATGCATGATCCTAACTTAAAAGCCTTAACCGGTGTTAATAAAGAACCTGCTCAATTAACCCTCAATCAACTAACTAAATTAACGATGCATGTTGATGGTCACAGTGCTAAGATTCCATCATTGAAAGCGTACTTAGCGTATGCCACTAAACATCATCAACGCCTGTTAGTCGAATTAAAAACACCGCTCGTTGCTGATAAAGGTACCGCTAAATATTTCCTAAGTGAATTTGCCAAACCACTAGCCGAAAACGGAGCGATTTTGCACTCACTTAACAAGAACTTAATTAGTGATATAAAAAAACAAAACCGTAACTTCAAAATCGGTTATATTTTACCGTATAATGCAGAGGCACTTCCTACTAGTAACAATGATTTTTATACTATTGAATATAGCACCCTTGACCCTGAAGGTGTCTTAGATGTACACCGGCAACATAAGCAAGTTTATGCTTGGACGGCCAACGATCGCCCATCAATGTATTGGTTATCCGTCATGAACGTTGATGGCATTATTACTGATTATCCAAGTCGTTTAGCTACCATCCTCAAAGCTCAAGCACAACATCCCCACTATGCTGTGGCGCTCGTAAGATACTTCTTTACAATTCAACATATCCTGTAAGCAGAATGTTTGTAGTTTATTAATTACCCGCTTATACTTTAATAAAGGGATGTTGGTATTATTAAAGTGTTACCAATAACCAAATTTATTTTTTGTAAGGGGGTATTGTTATGCACTGGTTATGGACATTAATCATTGGAGCAATTATCGGGGCAGTTGCCGGCGCAATTACTAGTAAAGGCCAATCCATGGGTTGGATTGCCAATATTATTGCCGGCCTTGTTGGTTCAGCCGTTGGCCAAGCAATTCTTGGTGACTGGGGACCACACTTAGCTAATATGGCTTTAATCCCATCAATTATTGGGGCGGTCATTGTGGTTGCGGTTGTTTCGTTCTTTTTTGGACGAACTAACAATTAATTATTCATCAAATATCTTTCGCTTGGGGGAAATAACATGGAAATTTTAAAAGCCGTTTTTAAATTTATGATTGCTTCAACCCTTCTCGTTGGTGGTATCTTAGTTGGTGGCACAATCTTTGCTGCTAAAAAAATTGATAGTGCCGGCGATAAGTTGGAAGAAACGCTACACGGTTAGATTTAAACACTCTAAAATAAGCTATCCTAGGTATATCAAAAGGGAAGTGAACATTGCGTTCACTTCCCTTTTGATTTTGTACAAGTAACTGCCACTAGTGCTTGGCTAGAGGGTTAAACTTTTATTTCGCTGGTTTATCTTTGGCTTCTTTTAACCCTTGGTTCATTACATCAGCATATAAAACATCCCCTGCATGGCGCCCCGCAAAGTGGACTCCATCAGTGCCTTGAAAGATTTCAGGATGTTGTGCAGCGGCCTTATCCCAATCTGCAACCGTAATAAACTTGTATTTTTCTGCTAATTGCCGTTCTAAAACTGCTGACTTCGTAGAGTTCCAACTCGCAGTGGCGTGTTGATTATACGGGGTCATAAAGATCAACTTGTGACCTGGTGCTAAGTCATTGACGAGCTTCATTGTTTGCACGGCGTAGTCATCTAATGAATTCGTCCCAATACAGATGACCACATATTGCCGTAAAGTATGACTTTGTTGTTGATTCATCATCACTTGATACGCCAAATTCATGGTCCGGTCACCTTCAGCATCAATACTACTATCAGGTACATTAGCCCCTAGATAAGCCCGGGTCCCCAAAGTTACACTATCCCCAATAATTGATACCCCCGCTGGAATTTCTTTATTTTGCTTATCACGTGGTTTTGCCGCCGCTAAGATCGCATCGTGAGTCGCAGTGAGTTTATCAATATCTTGATAGATACCGCCGACCCATAATGATTCTTCTAATAAAGAGACTGTTGGCGCATGTTTAACCACAACGCCAAGGTTAATTGTTAAGGCAGCTGCCACTGCTAGGACCGGCCATTGTAATTGACGCCATGTCCATGTGTGTCCTAAGAACTGGGCTGACTTACCGGCAATAACTGGTTCTAGAATATAATAAGAAATAGCTGATAAAATAATTGCCACAATTGTGGTCACAATAGCCGCTAACGTATTAGACATCATGTGTGAGAAGATTACGTACAGTGGCCAGTGATACAAGTAAACACTGTAACTAACATCCGCTAAAAACGTTGCCCATCGTGGCTCATTAATATTTGGCGTGTGGTCGTGTAATAACCGCGCACCATAAATCATTGCACCAGCTAAGAGCGAAGCAACCACCATACCACCTTGATACGTCACAATACTATCAAATTTCATCCAGTACCCTAGACTAATCAACGCTAAGAAACTAATAACCATAATTCCGGTGGCAATCGGCTGATTAACAGCCGCGGTAATCCGCTTGTATGTTGGAATATGATTTTTTATCCCCGTCACGATTCCAAGCATACACCCAATAAAGAATGGAAAACTATGTGTCACACTTGAGAAATAAACTGGTGAGAAATCTTTCAAACCCATTGCGCCAATGGCCATTGCTAAACAACTACCAATTGCTAAAATACCTGAAACAACAAATAAAATACTTCTAAATAACGCAACGCCCGATAACTCATCGGTCCGATAGTGGCGACTAACTTTCGCAACAATAAAGGCAATAATACCCCAAATAATGTAAAAATGCATTTCAACGGCTAACGACCAAGTATGCACAAACAAATGCGGAATGAACTTATTTTCATAGCTCCCACTAGTGGCAATTTCAAAGTAGTTAGTCGTAAAACTCAATGCCGCCGCAATTTGTTTACCAATCCCGGTCACAAAATCGTGATCAACAAAATACGTTAATGGTAAAACTACCAATACGGAGATAAACAATGGTGGGACAATCCGGTAAAACCGCCGGCGATAAAAATCAAGTAACTTAAACTCATTGGTTTTAATAAATTCATCGACCATTAAAGCCGTGATTAAAAATCCGGAAAAAGTAAAGAAGACATCCACCCCAATAAAACCACCAGTGAATTTAGTTTGAAAAAAGTGATATGTTAACACTAAAATTAGCCCAGTAATACGGACTAGACTAAACCATTTAATGCGCATTTTTTAACGTCCCATCTGCTAAAATTTTTTGACTATATGTTTTATCACCAATATGGAGTTTAACTTTTTTGACTAGTTGTCCATTGTTAAAATTACTCTTCATTCGCCAACCATTTTGAGCTGTGAAGGTTCCAATCCCTTGGAAACGACCATCCGCAAAGTTTCCCACATATTGTCCTTGATTTTTAACGTGCAACGTTCCTTGTCCGGCAAATTTATTGTTCAAAATCGCTCCTGTGTAAGTCATCTGACCATGATCCATTTTGATTGTTGTATCTTTGGGCTTTTCAGGTGCTAGACCAATATAGCCTAAGACGACAATCCCGACAATCGTACCTATTTCAGTCAGCAACCTTCCCTTTGATTTTTGCATGCGTTACCCCTTCCTTATTCCCATACAATCATCTGTTTTATCAAACACTTAGCTTACTTACACTAAACCGTAAGTTTTTAGCTTAATTAATAAAATATACGTTATATATTACGGATTATCAAAAATAGCTCCATCCTAATAATAATTTATTATGGTAAAACATGCCAATAATTATCATGAATTTGGTTAATTTTTCATATAAGAAAAGAAGTCACCGTGATGGTAACTTCTTAATTAACACATTTTTACTTTTGGTGGCGACTACGACCAGTCCGACGAAAGTTAAAGGCTGCCAAAATAACATCCTTTAAATCCCCTGGTTTATCTAGTTCACCCGCTTCAAGTGCTTGCGCAACCGCAATTCCCATCGAGTTAGTAAAAGTATATGCGACGGTGGCATTAATTGCCCCACCAGTCGCAGTACCTAATCCTGGAATAAACTTAAATAAGTTACCGACAACGCCACGGGCAACCGTCGTTGTAGCAAGTGAACTCAAGATTCCTTTGATCGCACCTTCTGTAATTGAACGGTCATAAAGCCGATATAGTTCAATAATCATGGCCGTTTGTCCAGGAATTAAGAGGGCCGCATCAGTAAATGGAATCGGCGATACAGCGACTCCAGCAGCAGCCACAGCGGCACCACGAATCGTTAACAGCGCTTGTTGATTTTTAATACCATGCTTATTGTGCATTGGTGCGAGTACATTTTTAATTTCTTGCATCGTTTCCCCCTTTATGTTCCTACTATTGATTTTACCAAAAATCATAAGTAACACCAACTAAGAGCGTTCAAGGGGATTGAGGCAAGTCGTTCCAGATACAGATTAATCATCCAAGTAGTTTAAAGTTAATTGATGTGATTATTGATTACACGCACCAACTCAACTGGTTGGTCAACACCTAAAACTAATCGCGCAAATTCTGCATTCTTGAGTTGAATTACTACCGGTTGACTACTACTTTTAACATTAAAGAACGTTTTTTCACCATCTTTGTGAAATGTACCGGCCCAATAACCTGGTAAAGCGGTTCCCGGTGCCCTTAATCCTTTACTTTCGTGTAAAATACCAGCATCAATTGAGGCCCCGACTACTTGCGCTAGCGGAAATTCAAGTTTATCTTTTAGCGCGGCCAGTTTGTTAACCCCTTGCGGTATGACAATTAATGTTTGATTTTCAATTTTAACAACATTTTCCATGATTTAGTCTCCTTTTGTAATAATACCGCTGTGTTTTAATAAGGCATGGCCAATCTGTGCTTCGATATCCGGTGTTTGATTAGTGGCATACCATGTTTGCATTATTTGGGTCACTTTAGTACTTTGCGGTGCTACTTCAAGCATTCCAATGAGTAACAACCCCCACCTCAATTCCGAATTCTCTTCATGTAAGCTCAACTCAAGTGTAGCTATAAACATCCCTAATTTACTGCCAAAAGTGCCGTATAGGCTACCTCGTAGTAACCCGGTTTCTCTAACAATATCGTCGAGCGATGTGCCATTATAGCCATTTTTAATAAACAACAAACCAATAGCTTGTAATACATCTGCTGGATCAAATTTCTTATTTCTTCCCATACCCTTACTTTAAGTATTTTTGACTGAACAGTCAAGAATAATTTTCTTCCTTTTTGAGTTAAGATAGTGTCTTTTTGGCTAAAGATTGCTTATGATAGGATTCAATAAGTCATTCATCATTGTGTACCCTATAATATGAAAAGGAGCATTTATATGAATCAAGTTACTTTCATCATCATTGCAATTGTATTAGTCTTATTAGAAGAATTCGTGCTCGCCAACAATCGCTATTTCTGGCTCGGCGGTATCCTACCAACCGTCGGAACTATCGGATTAATTTTTATCTGGCTTCAA
Organism: Periweissella fabaria; assembly: GCF_918814575.1. Taxonomy (GTDB): domain Bacteria; phylum Bacillota; class Bacilli; order Lactobacillales; family Lactobacillaceae; genus Periweissella; species Periweissella fabaria. The sequence goes on from NZ_CAKKNS010000001.1 coordinate 475,663, forward strand.
ACCCCACAGCTTCGATTTTATGATTACATCATGCTACCATTCTGTTTCCTTTTCATGCTTTACAGTTGGGGGTACGGCCATTATCGTTATAAAAAACGGGTATCCCATAAATACCAGACCATCCACATGTCTAATATGCGCACTTTCCATTAAATTAAAAACCGGTCTAAACAATGTGTTTAGACCGGTTTTTAATTACTACTTTTTAATTTTGCGATTTTGGAAGTAAATAACCACCCAAAATAACATCAATAATACAAAGAGGCCCCCGCCCAAGATTAAGCGACCATTTTTAGTATCAAATACTAATTTTTCAATTCCATTAAAGCGCATTAGCAGACCTAAGCCACCATTCACAATCTCAAAAAGGTAAATTGGCAAATAAACTAATCTCGTTTCCTTGTTAGTGAAAAAGACATACCAAATCGTCAAAGCTAGTAAAACCAAGCCAATGACGACCATACTTGGCCAACCGGCAAACACAAATCGCCATGGCGTCTTTACGTAAAATAACCCCAAAATTGGTAGGCCAACCACTATGAAGACCAATATTTGCAACAACCATTGCCCATATTTATTCGTAATTTTTTGCTTAGCTTGATACAAGATTGTCGCTAAGTACTTAATACCAATGACAATGACGACAATCAGATAGCCGGCCATCAACAAAAATTGACCAACATCAAGACTTGCTCGCGGATTAACCATCGCCGGTAAAAAAGCAAATGCGAGAAAATTCCCCACCACTAATGCAATTAACTTAATAATTTCACGCCATGACATTGGCTCGACATGTAATAAATCATCAGCCACTTGCTTAGGATTTTTACCAAAATATTGCGCCGCACTAATTCCTTCATCTTGCGCATCCAAAATATCGTTGAGAATCTCCAATAAAATCGTTTCTATTTTAAACTCGTCTTGTTGAAATGCTTTTAATCGTGTATAGACTAAAAAATCACTATAAAACTGTTCATTTTCAGGATTTAGTAACTTCCGTAATTCGTTATTTTTTTCAATTAATTCACTGGTTTTCATCGTATAACTCCCCTTTCACAACGCCGCCGACAATTCCGACTAATTCGTGCCATTCACTAATAAATTTCGCTTTTTCTACTAATCCCTCTTCTGTGATGTAGTAGTATTTTCGATCACGGCCACTTTCAGCCGTATGCATTTCAGTTGTTAACAAACCTTTATTTGTCATACTCGTTAATAATGGATAAATAGTCCCTTTCGGAATTGCTAGTAAACCATAATCATTCATTTCCTTGGTAATCCCATACCCATAGTTTGGTTTCTTAGCCAAGATGACCAGCATGATTCCTTGAAGCACTCCTTTTAACAGTTGACTTGAAACATTTTCAGCCATTTCATCATCCTCCTATGGTATGTAATACATACTACAATAACATTGGATAGTTTGCAATACATACCATTAAGAAAATATTAAGAACCATTTGACAGTCTCGGTTATTACCGGAATAATTTAATTATTAACATTAAGGAGACCCGACAATGATCCCAAAAGAATATTGGATTGAAAAATTAGATTTAATTCCCCATCCAGAAGGTGGTTACTACAAGGAATTACCAGCTTCATCTACTTGGTTAGCTGATAAAGGCCGTCCACTATACACTAATATTTACTTCTTGCTAACGGCTGATAGTCCTTCTCATTTACATGCCTTAACCGCCGATGAAGTCTGGTACTTCCACTATGGTTCATCATTACAAGTCCATGAAATTTCACCTGATGGTGCCTACCAAAAAACGACCGTCGGCTTAGACTTAGCGGCTGGGGATGTCCTCCAATATACTGTTAATCACGGTAATATTTTCGGCTCATCGGTGGCAGCTGGGGATGATTATGCCCTTGTTAGTTGCATGGTTGCCCCCGGCTTCACTTTTGCAGATTTCAAACTTTTTAGTCAAGCGGAATTGCACGCTCAATTCCCGCAACATACCGCACTAATTAATGAACTTGCGGTTGAAAGCGTGGAGTAAAATAAATATTTACGCACAAAAAAACCGGCGAGCAAATGCTCGTCGGTTTTTCATTTCGTATTAATAGTGTCATCGCTTAAGCCTAGGCAATTGAGCCAAAACGTGCTCAATTTTCCCAAAGGTTTTTCGCACGCTATTTTACTGCTGCCAATACTTCCGCCACTGTCCGTGTCTTACCCAAACGAGGGAAAATCACTTCAGTCACAAATTCATGCGCACGTAAGCTTAAGTCCGTCATCGCTTCAGGAACAAAAACCACCTTGTAACCAGCTTGGGCGGCTTCACGAGCAGTTGTATCAACACCAATTGATGAAGCAATCCCCGTCAAGACAACCGTATCAATCCCACGGCGACGCAATTGTGTATCCAAATCAGTTCCATGGAAAGCACCCCAGTTATGTTTATCAACAATCACAACATCAGCGTCGTGGTTGTCCTTGACATCAAGTGCTAATTCAGCAAAGGCTTCTTCGGTTGGCTTAGCAGGTGCATGTGGGGCATCTGTCACTGGATTGAAACCTTCACGGCCAGTATTACGAACCCGAACTAATACTACGGTTGCACCAGCATCAGCAAAGGCATCTGCCAATTGATTGTTGCGCGCAACTAATGTTTGACCATCGATTGGTGCAATATTATCATAGCCGACAATGCCTTTTTGGACATCAACAACGACCAACGCTGTTTTGGCTAAATCTAAGTTTAATGCTTCTGTCATAAGTAAGTCTCCTTTAAAATGCTGACTCAATTATAACCATGAACCAAATTAATGCAGTATTAAGTCGTTTAAATGTAAGAAATTCATAATAAATATTATTATTTTTTACATTTAAATTTAGCCGTTAGCAACCGTTAAACGACCATGTTTAGTCGTTGGTTGTTCTAATTCTGCAAGGATTGTAACTGCCATTGTCCCAGCCGTAGTAACTGATTCACCCGCTGCATTAAACAAAATATCTTCCGTCCCATGCAATGGCTTATCGCTAGCTGGACCAGCCGTAAACAATTGTGCTGGTGAGAAACCAACCCAATTGACATTATCGACAGAGCGCAAGAAATCTAATTCGACTAACTGCGCTTGTGGTACTGCTCGCCATGGCAAGGTACTTTCGTCCGCTAAAATTTCATCAACGACTAAGTGATCACCATGCTTAAGACTTCCAGCTCCCAAAATAAAGGCAACACGTGGCTTGTCTTCCCCCCGAAGTTCATGAACCAAGTGTGCTGCTAAATCAATGTGCAAATATGCTGCAGTTGGAGCCACAGCAAAGGCATCTACAACGACGTCATATGCTGCTAATTGCGCTTTAGTCAAGGTAAAAGCGTCTTGGGCTAGTATTTCAATGCCGGCATTATCTTGTGCAAGTTGGGCTAGTTTATCCGCATCACGCCCATTTGCGACCACCGTGTGGCCTTTTTGGTTTGCTAAAGCAGTCAATGCGCTCCCGGCCATTCCAGTAGCACCAATTATTAAAATCTTCATAAGTATCCCCTTTAATTTAGTTAAATCCCCTCTGTGTTACATGTTTAATATAAGGATTTACTTACTATTTGTCAACGTTTTTTTGCAAATATTGTTCCATTTTTATTGCAACAATAACTGAACTAACGTCACCACTTAACCTTTCAGTCCACTTTCATCTATCAAAATGACGCAAAAAAGGACTTGCCTAGCTATAACTGGCAAGCCCTACGCTTAACTCTTAATAAGTTAAGCCTCTCTCTTATGCGTCGGAGTTGGTTTTCAAAACCTTCTAATCAATGCGCTCTCTCACAATCGCATGACGCTTATCTTTACTTTAGCAGATTATTGACATCGATTGCTAAAAATTAAGCAATTTTTGTATATTTTAAATAATTCGCAATTATTTGCGTAAACTTGCCAAATGCGTCCGACTAAAGAACAACACGATTAGATTAATAATTAACAATGCTGCTGTCACGGCAAAAATCGCTTGGTAACTAAACACCCCTGAGATAATTGCCCCCAACATTGGGCCCACGACCCCACCGATGGCTTGTGCAGATTGATTAAAACTAAAGATCCGCCCAAAAACATCCCGCGGTACACTAACCGTCAGTGCCGTTTGTACAGCTGGTAACATCGCCGCACTCGCCATTCCTAGTAACAACCGCCATAACGCCAACATCCACGGATTAGTAACAAAATACATCGGAATAAAGAATAGCGTTGCTAAAATCAAGCCGCCAAATAAAATTTTACCAGCCCCGATACTATCCATTTTATGACCAACTTTGCGCGCAACCAAAATGGCCCCAAAGCCCGGCATTGCCGCTACTACCCCACTAACAAGGGAAATATTACCATGTCCATGCATCAATTCAGCGACAAATAACGAAATAATTGGTCCCACCGACATCAAAGCAGTTTCTACAATCAAGGTCGTCAATAATAATGTCCAAATAAGTTTCGTATCACCAAGACTATGCCAAAAATCGGCCCCATGCTTGATATTTTTAGCTGGAATTGGGGTGAAGTGTTCATCAGCTTTAAACCAAGTCGCAATAAAGACTAATCCCATAATCACCCCCGTCACGATAAATGGAATCCGATAGCCAAAATAATTGGCCAAGACCCCACCAAATAACGGACCTAATAGTGAACCACTAACACTAGCCGTCATCATGTTTGTCATGACGACCCCAGATTCACTCTTTTGCGTTTCGCCAGCCATCAAGGCCGTTGCATTATTAATGTAACCAGAAAATAACCCTTGGACTAAACGCAGTAAAATCACGAGCCACACATTACTTACTAATCCCGTCAATAAAATCGTTATCGTCATCACCCCAGAAGCCCGCAAACACATTAATTTACGTCCTTTACGGTCAGCTAAGCTCCCCCAATACGGTGAAATGATTGCTTGTGCGAGGTATGTAATCGCAAAGGCAATCCCAGAGTATAAGTTCAACTCAAACCGATTAAAATTCCCTAAACTACCAATAAATAACGACAAAAACGGCATTGTCATTGAAAACCCAAATCCAGTCATAAAGCAACCAAACCACATTGTATAAAACGTTGCACGCCATTGTTTGGAGTTATGATCAGGTTCACTTGCCATATTAATCAACCTCATGCTTTCTTCTTACTGTGTATTAACTTATCACTTTGACATTACTAAAATGAGCGCCTACTTTCTTTTTTACATTATCTTAATTATTTTGGCATAATGCAAGTCAGGGCCTTTTGACCACAAAAAAAGATGTCTCAAAAGACATCTTTTAAAAATTATTGCTTAATCGTAAACTGCTTCACCCATAATTTTTGGGGCATCATTAATACTCTCATTAATGGTGTCCAAATTAGATTTGTGATTGTTTCAGCTATCAGGGTTAATCCGAGACTTAAACCAAAAACAATTATCACAATCAATAGTGCAAATGGTAATGTGGCTTTCCCACTTCCTAACCAATGGATGAAAAATGGATAAACAAACATATCGACGACAAATGACATCAAGTAAATCGGTAAAGTGTATTTGCTCAACCACGTGATCCACTTATGCGACCGTTTGGCAAGAACATTAATTAGCATGAACAAGGCAACCGCTTGCATCATCACCAGTAACGAAGGATAATTTCCTTCGGCTCCACCAACAAATGGATTACGTCGTAACATGTTAATACCAATACCAGCCAATGTTGTAATTATCTCAAGGCTTAAAATCCAAAACCAATTAATATTGATTGGAAATTTACGTAAATATGCTCCTATTAAATAATACACGTACGGATATAGTTGGTAAATGACATGTAGATTGATCGGCAAATTAATGCCAAAACCACTAGCAAGTGGAGTTGGCAAACCAATGGCAATCATTAAAATACCAATCATTAATAATAACCAGTACTTATTATTTTCATCAAAATAATTAATAATGATATTAAGGATTGGAATCAACAAATATAAAATTGCATAAATTCAAACATACCACGCATAACTAATTAATTGATAGCTCCAAATGCCGTTCCATATTTGACCAATTGATAAAGTTTGTTGCTTAACGGCAACTAAAATCATATATGTTAACAAGCTGCATATCACATATAACAATAACACGCGTCCCAGTTTAATGTAATATTGATAACTAAAACGCTTATTGAGCATTAAGTATCCAGTACACATAAAAAACAACGGGACACTAGTAATAAAAAGCTGATAATCCGTTGCCATAAACAATGCAACGTAGCGACCAAATATATTTGCCGGAATAGTATATTGAATATTTAACCGAAAATGAACCAATAAAACAGCAAAACAAGCAAATACTTTAATATAATCAATCCCAATAAAGTGCTGAGGATGATTTTTACTTACATTTGACATATTAACCATTACTTTCTGTATTTAATAATTGCTTAAATAATTGTACATCCTCATAATTACATGTCAAATAATTTCAAAAAAAGAACACGCTTATCGCATGTTCTTTGCTTAATATCTTTTAAAATACGGTTATTATGACTTAGCCAAACCTTTGTGCATTGCACGTATTGCTTTCCGGTTAGCATTATTACTATCAATTAGTGCCCGCCGTTGCATAATGATAATGCCAAGATTTAGTACCAAAAGTGCCGCTGTCGCTAAGAAAACATAACTATATCCTAGCGCTCCCGAAATACTTGCTCCTAGTAACGGACCAACAACCCCACCAATCGATTGAAAGCCTTGATTATAACTAAAAATACGACCAAACGATTCACTTGGCACGGCTAAGGTTAAGACCGTTTGTACGGCTGGTAACAACCCGGCATTCGCCATGCCCAAGGCAAAACGCCATGCCGCCAACGTCCATGGTGAACTGACAAAAGCCATCGGTACAAATGATAAAATTGCTAAGATAATGCCACCAACCAGAATTTTTTCTGGACCAATTTTATCCATCTTACGCCCAACATATCCCGCTACTAGTAACGTTCCAATCCCTGGCATCGCAGCCACGAGCCCACTAACGAGAGAAACATCCCCAGTACCATGCATCAGTTGATTAACAAACAATGCAATAATTGGACTAATTGACATCAATGCTGATTGAATAATCATCGTTGTTGCAAACATTGTCAAGATTAACTTAGGGCGTTTGATTGTATGCATCATTTCACCCAATGGCTTCATGGCTTGCTTCTCAATTGGCGTGAAGTGTTCATGGACATTAATGATGGTCATAATGAATGCTATTCCCATCAGAATCCCCGTTATAAAAAACGGCACTCGATATCCAAATAAATTGGCTAAGACACCACCAAATAATGGGCCTAAGAGATTGCCGGATACATTAGCTGTCATCATCTTAGCCATGACGGACCCGGAATGTTCCCGACTAGTTTCGCCAGCCATTAAGGCCGTTGCGTTATTAATGTACCCGGAAAATAACCCTTGTAGCATGCGTAATACGATTACCATCCAAACGTTTGTTGCTAAGCCAATTGTAAAAATGGTAAAGGCCATCACACCAGATGCACGTAAACACATCAACTTACGGCCCTTTAAATCCGCAAGTTTTCCCCATAATGGTGAAATAATTGCTTGCGCCAAAAATGTAATCGAAAATGCGATTCCCGCATAGAGATTTAGTTGAAATTGACTAAATTGCCCTAACGTTCCGATAAAAAGTGGTAAAAATGGCATCGTCATTGAAAAGCCCATTCCGGTAATAAAACACCCGAGCCAACAAGTTATAAACGTACGATGCCATCCCTTGGAGTTCTCTGGATCTCCTTGCATGTATAAAAAACCTCCTAATACTTATTAATGAATACCACTATAACATGTTATACAATGATAAGCATTATTTTGAGGACTTTCATTCCAAATTTTTTTCTGGTATACTATCATCAATATATTTTTCGGTTGAAGGTGTCTTCAAGAATTAACTAGTCGGGGAGCTAGTTGGTACTTGGGGACCCTTTTTTTATTTGGAGGAGTTTATGATTTCAATAATAGTATTAATTCTAGGAGCCCTTTTAGTTGGTTGGTTAGCCACCAAATTACACTTACCGGCGGTAATTGGTCAAATATTAACCGGTTTACTTTTAGGTCCAAGTTTATTAAATTTAGCTTTACCGACAGATTGGCTACACCTTGGTGGTGAGATTGGGGTTTGGTTACTAATGTATGAAGCCGGAATTGCCGTTGATACCAAATTACTTAAGGCTAATTTCAAAATCGCTAATCGAGTCGCTTGGTTAGGAGCCTTAGTCCCATTTACCGTTTTCATGCTCATTGAATTAGCATTACACCAAACTTTATTAGTCGCTAGTTTTAGTGGTCTCGTTTTTGCAGCAACATCAATTTCAATTACGTTAGCCGTCTTAGGAACTCACCATCAACTCGGTTCACGGATTGGTAGTGTTATTCTTGGTGCTGCCATTATCGATGATTTAATTGCCATTATCGGTCTAACTGGTTTAACCATGTTAACAAGTGGTAATGGTTTTAACTGGGCGAATTTCTTACCATTAATCTGGTTTATTTTAGGTTACATCAGTCGTCGTTTTACTCGTATAATGCCAGTATCACATGGCTTAATTACCCTTGCCACTTGGACAGTAATCCCACTATTTTTCGCTGGCATTGGCCGCCAAATTGATTTAGCTAGCCTCAGTAGTCATCTTGGTCCGCTTGTTTGGTGGACCTTAATTGCAATTATTACTAAAATGTTGGGTGCTATCCTGGCTAGTAAATGGAGTGGTGTGTCACTCCTTGAAGCTACCGCCATTGGTAGCGGGATGATTGCACGCGGTGAAATGGCCTTGGTAATTTTAACCGCCGGCTTGGCAAGCCAGTTAATTACTGCTTCTCAATTTGGCTTTTACACGGCCGTTGTCACATTAACAACCGTGATTGCCCCCTTCATTATGGATCCGCTTTTTAAGCGATTAAAGTAAGTTAAACTAAACATATCAAACAAAAAACAATCAAATTTCCGGACACTGATTCCCTTAAAATTGGCTTGCATCCAACTTAAGGGAATTTTTTATGCTTTTTTCGCAAAAAACGAGCTACCATTACTAAATTACCAAACGCACCACCAATTTTAGTTTCAATCCACAAATGACGTATCAACGTTCCTCCTATGCTGAGAAAATTCAATACCCCAATACAGTACGAGTATTTTGTTTTTTGACCACATATTTTTCAAATTTTTTTATTTCACCTCCACCTCATCACCTGAATTGGAAATACAGTACGAATCTTTTTCAAAATGCACCAAAATATTTTATTATTTTTTAATTTCTCAGGTAATTATTCACTCATACCACACTTCCTCATCGCTGCATGACCCATTACGTTTGTCTGAATTACTAACGTTCTCGTTGATATAATTATCAAACTTTGCACCAAATAACGTCCCTGGACGTAAATACATATTATATTTTTCGTCATTGAGCCAGTGACTAACCTTGGTGTCAATGACCTTGATGAAATCTTCAACTTGATAGCCTTCTTGTAAGCGAGCATTAAGCAACTTTCTTGTTGATATTGCCTTTGGGTTATATCGCCGGCCAGTCTTAGCATTCAAATGCGTGATGATCTGGGTGCAGGCCTCTTGATTGCGATCTGTGCTCTGCTCGCTGTTTATTGTTGTTTATTATATTTAGTGTTTATTTTATTAGTACTTATTAGTTGCGGGTTTTCCAATACTGGTTTTTCCAAGGGTGGATAATCCAATACTGGCTTAACCGGCGCCGGAAAATCCGGATGTGGTGAAAAGCCACTTATATCAGTCTTTAGCACTGTTCTTGGAGCCACATTTCCAAAAACTGGCAACATTGATAATTCCCATAATTTTTCTTGTTTGCCATCTGAATTTGGAAGGATTTTTGCACAACGCAAATAACCCGCTTGTTCAAGTTCACTAATTCCTTGCATGAACGTATCATGGCGAGCAATATTTTCTGCGATTACTTCTTCTGCCAGGAACTCCCACTCATCCCCCTGACTATATAGATATAGAAATATCCCTCGGGCATGCCAACTCAAGTTCTTGTCACATGCAACTTGATTATCAATGACCGTATAATTTCGGGTTTTCCTGCGATAAATTTTAACCATTTTGCCCACCTCACTCTACTAAATAGACTCTTACCTATACAGTCAAATAAGGCCGGTAAAAGTGGGCATAAATTTTGTAAATAAATAAAAAAACTGCCTAGTATCTCCAGGCAGTTTACGTTTATTTTTTAAGAGTCGTATTATAAATTTGCACACTACCCTTTCCACACAAAAAGTCCCTCCGTGCAGCCACGAACGGACTTTTGCTTTGCCCTTAAGCTTGGTGGGCCTTCCGCGGCCACAAGTACGCCAAGATGGCAATTGGGATTATGCTGATTAGCCCATTTTGCCAACTTGCTAAGTGCGTGTATAGATACTCCTTGATATTGTGATCAATTAGATTGGTGCCAAATAATCCATATCCTACGAGTAACAGACCGACATACGCGACAAATACTGTCGTCCGTTGTTGCTGTGTTAGTTGTTTCATCCCCAACCACCTTCATTATTTTTTAAGTTATTAGCATCAGTATATTACAAAAAAATGCGCTTTAATAACTTTTTTTGATGCGGGGCGCTATAAATAAAAAATTGGCTGGCATATCGTTGGTTGAATTCCCAGCGCATGCCACCCAATTAATTGTGTACTGTTTTAACCTAAGTATTCACTCCCAGTGTGAGCCGCTACTCGGTGATATAATTCACGCATCACGAAGTAAATCAAAGCAGTTAAGAAGAATGAAAAGACGACATCAGATGTGAAGTGGGCGCCGACAATTACCCGGCTAAGTCCCATAATGGCGCCATAGGTAATCCCGATTGTCCAGACGTATTTCCGTTTGGCTTCACCAATAAACCATGAGAGGACAATAAATGTCGTGCCGGCCATTGTGTGACCTGATGGGAATGATTTATGACCATTGGCCCCATTTGGGTGGAGCCATGACGTAAAGTCTGATTGAGCTTTGTTCAATTCATATGGCCGTACCCGACCCCAATATTCTTTCAAGGCCCCATTAACTTGCAAGGCAAACCACACAGCCAAGCTAGCAAAGATGGCAACCAATAACAATTGTTCGATTTGTTCGTTCGTTTTAGTCCGAAGCCAGAATTGTAACAATGCAGTGATCACAAGATACACCACCATCCACAAGATAAACATTGTTACAGCACTCAAGCCTTTAGTTGCCGCATCACTGTTGGCTAATCCAATTGGCTTGTGTTCAGCCAAGTTAGTTGCCCATGAGACACTATAACTAACGGCTTCTTTCAAGTATTGGCGTAATTGCCACAATGATAACCCTAGGCCACCTAGAAAAGCGGGAATTGCGAATAACTTATTATCTAAGCTCCGCACGGCATAGTGCATCACAATTTGACCGGAAATAATAAAGACTAAGGCAATTGGGAATTCCCCAAAGGTTTGGAAAGTTGTTCCAAAAATATTATTATAATCAATCAAAGTATTGCTAATTGCTAAATCACCAAATGTGGCAATCGCCATTAAAATAACAAAAACAACCGCTGAAACAAGAAATAATTGACGCTTACTAGTATCTGACATTAACTGTCTCCTTTCGTGTAATCTAAATTTACCATTAAATTAATTAATTGTTGTATAAGCTGTGTAAAAAATCGTAAATACTCTGTAAAACGAGCGTAAATATTTGCTTTTTGAGCCAATAACTGTTAAAAACTGCAACAATACAAAAAAACGACCCATCATCTATGGGCCGTTGTGACAATTATCTTGCTAGTTAGTTGTCCTGTCGTAGTTAAGGCAGGACGACAATACTTTGGAAAAAGGCATCGACCACAGCTGGTAAATAATCCAGCGTATGTTCAAGCTCATTGAATGACACCCAGTGGGCCGCCTGAGCACATGTTCCGGGTGTTAGCCTAGGCGTCGTCTTAGCATAACTTGTGACAAAACAAATTTGTGGATTCCCTTGATAGTCGAATTCACCTAACCAGTCAATTGCATCCTGGGCAATATCCAGGCCCAATTCTGTCTGCACCCGCTCGACAACAACCGTGCGGGCATCTTGGTTGGCGGCGACACTACCACCAGGAATAACGGTATATTTATGATCACCAGTGACACTGCTAATCAATAGTACTTGACGTGCTTTTTCATCAACGATTAAAACGGCTGCTCGTGTTCGCATTTCACTACCTCACTAATTTTGACGATTCCAACTAACATCGATCTATGTTAAGCGTACTACTTTGTGTTTTCATGAACAATAATCTTAACGCTAATTATGCGCTACATGTCCTAAAATAACTAGCCTCAGCATACCTAATTTTTATGTGATTGTGCTATCACCGGGATGTATTAATTACGTTAATTTTTAACTACAAATTAGCCAATTAGCCGATTTTCAGGCTTTTATTTAAAAAAGGCCGTAATTTATTTTAATAATTTGCTATAATGGTGGTGTTTAGTAAGTAAAGAAATAGGTAGGACTTCCGATGAAATCAACTCAGAACCAAAATACTGATTACGAATACTATTTACAAGCCGGTTTAGCGTTGATTAATGATCAACAATTTGCGTCTGCAATTGTCGCCTTTGACAATGCCATCAAAGCTGACGCTAGCCAAGCCATCGTTTATCAATACCGCGGGGCAACTGAATTTGCTCTTGGGAATATCAAAGCCGCCATTGCGGATTATGACCAGTCAATTACGCTAAATGCCAACGAAGCTGGTTCCTATTTTAACCGTGGGATTGCTTATGAAGCCCAAGGTGAATTTACAAAAGCGATCGCTGATTATGATGTCGTCTTAACGAATAATCCTAACTACGCCAGTGCTTATTTTACACGTGGTAACGCCTACTTGGCTTTACAAGATTTTGATGCCGCGATTAAAAATTACAGTCAATCATTAACCTTACGACCAGATGATCCCGAAGCCTTATTTAATCGGGCGAGTGCATATCATGCCTTGAATAACTTTGATGCAGCAAGTGCTGATTATCTAACGGCGATTAATTTAAATCCTAACTTGGCGAATGATTTACTGCAATAATCTTTATTTTCATTTAATCAAGTCGCATTAAAATTGACCTATCGTCTCAGCAGCCTTAGTGTTGTTGACACACAATATTTCGTATATCGAGGTGACGTCTTTTGAAAAATACTGTTCATAATTTAAATCCCATCGTCATTGCCCAAAAGCTTATGTTACGTCAACAACCAGCGCAACTGGATGATGCAACGATTAATCAACGGCTCATCGAAGATTTTAAAACGACGGCACCTACCCTACCAATGCCCCGCTTAGATCTCCAACAAGTCCTCTGTGCGCTCCAAATGCGCCGGACGTTAGCCCCACAAATGGCTTATAAAAATAACCAACAATAATCTAAACAACGATTCAATAAGCGAAGAGGCCGCTACTGGTTTCTTCGCTTATTTGTTACGGTTTATTACCAATATCGTTGAAAACCCTTGCATATTATGCAGCTAATCCGCAAATAACCTTTTTTTAATTACTTTTGTTAGAATGACCGTAATGGGAACTTAATTGACTTCTCACTACGGTCTTTTTTTCCACCGTTTCATGCTATTGCAAATCATATTCCATCAATTGAGGGGGTGGTAAAGTGAAAAAATGGCAAAAATTTATTTTGTCGCTTCTCCTAATTTTTTATGCAATACCCGTCGCTAACTTTGTTTGGCCACGTGAATTTAACCAAGCCCTCCAAGCAATCAACGAGTTCCTACCAAAGCTGCACATCCCCAAAATTGCTTGGGCTGCGGTTTCATTTAACACCGGTCTCATCTTATTGGGTATTTTATTATTAATCTGGTTAATTGTGTTATTTGCGCCAATCGCGCGCCTCGAGTTATTGTTACACAAAGACTCCGCCGGCCAACTTGAGTTAAGTAACAAAAGTATCGCTAGTTTTACTGCTATCGCCGTGCGCAATGCTGGTTTAGTTAATCCGCAAGTTAACGTTAAAACAACTAAGCACCGAGTTAAGATTAGGATTAAAGCCACCACTGAAAGTGAGGCGGCGTTAAAACCCGAACTTGAAGCAATTGCCGAACAGCTCAATCACCAGCTAGCCAACTTTATTGGTGATAAACAGGTCAAGATTCATACTAAGATTCTCATGCATCAAAAGCCGCATCAGGAAAAAGCACGCCCACGCGTCGTTTAAAAAGGAGGTAATCCATTGAAGCATTTACTAAAACAACCTCCTGTTATCGGCCTACTCACCGGATTGCTAATTGCCGTTTTATTTTTGGTATTAGGCTTCTGGCGGACGTTGTTGCTACTGTTTTTAGCCGGTGCAGGTTGGTGGTGTGGTAGCTACATGCAAAAACATCAGTTATCACCCAATGATCTTATTCTTTTAATCAAATCAATGTTAACTAAATAAGGAGATATACGATGACTACAATTAATAATACAACTGCTAAAGATGCCCCTAAGACAACCGTTGATGGTGAATTATCATTTGATGATAAAGTTATTCAAAAAATTGTCGGCATTTCACTTGAAAACACCAAAGGCCTCCTCGCCATTGATGGTGGTCTTATTGCCAATATTAAAAACAAGCTGGTGAACGCTGAAAACCCAACTGAAGGTGTTGATGTCGAAGTTGGTAAAGAAGAAGTTGCTGTTGACCTCAACATCGTTGCGGAATACGGTTGCGATATTCACAAGTTATATGACCAAATTAAAGAAATCATCGCCCGCGAAGTTAAGAAAATGACTGGTTTGACCGTAGTAGAAGTCAACGTTCGTGTGATTGATGTCCAAGGCAAAGCTGAATTCGCTGAAAACAACGTTTCGCTCCAAGACCGAGCTAGTGACTTAACTGATTCCGTTAAGGAAGCCACTTCTAATGGGGTCCACAAAATTCAAGAAAACATCCATAGTGATGATGAAGATGCACAACCAGCTGTTGAACCAGCACGTGTCAAATAAACTATTAAGTTAATAATTTAATGCATGGGCTGAACGATTAAAATTCAGCCCATTTTTTGTGTTCTGACGCAACCGTAACCGCTTTCAAAAAATAGTTAAATTTGCTATGATTAAGTTAATTATTACTATTGGAGGCTTTGCTGATGAGTACGCTTGTCTTATATATTTTATTATTGTTGTTCATTTTAATGCCCAAACAAGTTCGTGAACGTTTAATTATTAAATTTGGTCGCTGGAGTTACTTAATTGATGTCGTCGTATATATCATTTTAGATCTGTTCATTTTACTTGCGACCAACCAGGCATATGCCGTCTTTGCCTTACTAATTATGATGGTCGCCTATGCCGTTGACTGTACCCAGATTAAGCACATTTTAGCAATGACTACGGACCCTGTTGTACCTGCTAAAACCACCCCAGCCGCCAAACGGGTTAGCAAAAAGTCACACTAATCTTAATTTTTAGTTGCGTTTAAGCAACCTAAATTGACTTTATTACTTGAATTTAGTTATTATCATAATAAGTTATTGGTAACATACCGTGTGTGTGTACCTAACCGTGAAAGGAGTTTAAAGGATATCATGTTTAAACTAAAAAAACCGCAAGTTATCTTTGGCATTATCATCGTCTTGGTGGTCGCCTTCATTGGTGGTATCGAATTACGCCACTACCAACAAATCCAACGCGCCAATGAAATTCAACGCGCCATTGACAAACAAACGAATGCCCATATTACAAGAGACCGCGTCGGCGTTAGCGTACCCGACCCCAAACACATTAACATCGTGCTCAAAGGTGGTACCGGTGAGCAAATCGGGGATATTTTAAGTACTGGTAAACCGCTTAAAAAGTTTGATTTTTGGCACGAATTAAAAAACAAAGTTAATGAAACTGATGACAACGTCCGTAAACAATTTGGTCAAGGAATCACCGTTAGTCTAATGGACCCAAATAATCCGACCAAAGCGATTTATTCAATCCGCGATGGGAAAGTCGTTTTCGATAAAGGCGCAACGGTTACGAATGTTAATTAACGGTTTTTCGTTACTATCAGTACTGCGAAAGCGCTATCATTTAAAATTATCATAAGTGCTTAAATTTTTTATAGGTTAAACAATTGACTATTTGGTCAAAAAAAGGTATATTCAATACGTTGCTAGAAATAGTGACTGGTTTTTAAAGAAGAAATGTGACGAATTGTAATTAACGCTTTTTATTTATATGACCTTTTCAACAGATCCCCCCATTTTATCTGTTATCTAATCGAACACCCCCCTGTTTAATTAGAAGGTTAAATAATTAGCTAAATACAAGCTAGTACATATAACAGCGGTAACGTTGTTTCTTAGTTAAAATCCCCCCTTAAAAACAGATAGTAGAGTCTTCCCCCCTATTTAGACTTTATTATCTGTTTTTTATTGTCTAAAAATGCTTCCGGTCAGTCCATGGCCCCACCGAATTACTTAACTTTTTATTCTATTAACCCTCGTACAACCCTTACAGAGAAGTTAAATGTTATAATTAAACTATCTATAAATTATATTTAGCTCTTGGAGGTTATCGTGAAAATTATTGCGATTATTTTATTCACTGTTACTGTCATTGCGTTAATCGTCTTTGTTTCCAGCCTTGCTCATACGCTGCGGTGGCGGCAAGTCAAAGAGATGCGCCAAAAATCACGGGGGGCATTAATCGGTAGCACCATGGTCATGTTTGTTAGTGTTATCGGTGGTATTTGGCTCTTTAACCTAAATACAACCATCTTGACTAATACTAAACCAGCCATTCAAAAAAAAGCCCCGGCGTTGCCTGAAGCGCTCAAAAGTGCCGCTAGTGCAAGTAGCGCTAGCAGTAAACCTAATAATCAAGCCAAAGGAACCATGGTTAATACATTCTCAAACGCCCAACAATACCCCTATCAAGAACTAATTGCGTCTGATAAGTTAGCTTCAAAGGCGTTTGGCTTAAATCAAGCCAAAGTTACGCAAGTCGGTGATAGTAAGGGCCATACGTTTGTCCTCGCTTTTGATACTAGTGCCCCTAAAGATGTCTATATCATGATCTTTAACGGCAAAGAAACGATTCATACCGGTAACACCCTGAACGTCACGGGTATTTTAGGTAAACGCACCACGTATCAAACAGCTGATAAACAAAATAAAACGGTGCCAACCATCAATGTTGTCCAATCGGTGATTTCAGGTTCATAACTTAATCATCAACGTGGCAGCGCCAGCTAGCATAACCAAAAAAGCCAGGAAAAATAAATTTTCCTGGCTTTTTTGTCCTGTTATTCATCTAAAAATCGTGTTCAGGATGTTCTTCCGTAAAAATTTTCCCGTCACGTTCATCATGGTGCTTTTGGGTTAAGATATGCCGTTTAGACAAGTTATAGGCAATAAACACAATCACTAATAAGGCAATTGCAGCCGCTTGAATCAACATATCTAACGTATCATTATGGATTACGAGTAAATTCCGCAACATCGCCGTAATACCAATATAGATAAAGTTCTGCAATGAAATCCGATCTTGAACGAAATATTCCCGGGTCAAAATAGCAAATTCAAAAAACATAAAGGTTTCCAGAATCATTTCTGAAATTTTATAAAAATTCACCGATGTGCCGCCATCCATTAGGCTACTCGCTAAATTCCAGATTTCTTTACCAAAGAAGCTGATCATAATCACACCTAGTGCAATCATCGCGACATCTAAAATTATCTGATATATTTTATCAATATAGTTCCTATTCAAGTGTGGCACCCTCCAAATAGCTTTATTTTGTAATGCTTTAATAGTATCAGAAAACCCTTGCTGCTTCACGTCTTTTTTCTGATACTACCTTGCCCCACCAAGTGGTTACTCTTTAAAACTAAATTTTAACCGGGGCCGCCGGGCTAATTGTTGCTTTTGGGCGGCCACCTTGCGGGCATGTTGTTTCGCCGCCCGTTGCTTAGCCGGGGTCGACAGCATTGCTAATTCATTTTCGAGTAAGTAATCATCGGTAATTAGATTTCCTAATTGCCGAAAGGTTATTGGAATCAAGCTATCATTTTGCAGTAGATATAGTTTGTTTTCTTGGCGAATGAAACTACACAAGATGGTCTGCTTGCCCAGGACATCTAAAATCGCTTTATGCCGGCGTAACTGGGCGATAATCGAGCTTTTACGAGGAAATTGACTCTTTAGTTCAATATTTAAGACCGTATCCCGGCTAAAGCGTAAGACATCAAACTCTTCCCGCACGTCATACGTAAACGGAAAATTAAGAATATAGCCGCCTTGCTTTGCGATCCCAAAATCAGGCAAACGTAAGAGTTGACGGGCTAACCCAGCTAAGGCTTTTGCTTCAACACAGGTTTTAGCTTGATTAGTCAGATAAGCGGGATCATTGACGGTTAAAAACACATCTAAGAGGGCCTCTGATTGAGTAGCATGCACGAGCGACCTTAATTGAATCATTCCATCTCCCATCGTTTTCTCCTGCCGGTCCCTTATTGTTGTTGCAACCACTCACTGACGAGCATCGCAGCAACTTGGGCTTGTGGTAAAACACCAAAGTAATCAATAAAACCATGCATTAGCCCTTGAAACACTGCGATTTGTAACTGCGGTTGTTGACCAGTAATCCGAGTGGCTAAGTCAGCATTAAAGACATCATGTTCAGCTTTAATAATTAATGTCGGCATGGTGGTATCTAGTTGCCAACTGAGTGGCGCCGCAATTTGTTGATTAATCAACGCCGTTTGGACATTTAACATCCGGTTGAAATCATTTAACAACGGTAAGGCCAACGGGTGTTTTGGCTGAGTACTCCCACCAAATTGCCACTGCGGATATATTAAGACTTGTCCGTTAATCAACGACCGATTAGCGGCCTCAGTCTGCATTGCCAACGCTGCCCCACTACTTTCACCGGCTAAATATAACTTAACGTTGGGTAACCATTGGTGCACAACGGCACTAACTTGGGTGATTTCAGCTAGTAAAGTTGGCAGCGTGATTTGGGTTATTAGTGGATAATCGACATTGACAATCAACCAGTCACTACCGAGTTGTGTTAATAAATATTGTAACCAATCGGCATTTCTTTCAGCGGTCCCATTAACAAGGCCCCCACCATGTAAAAAGATTAACGCATGCGTCGCTGTACCAGGAGTCAGTTCATAGATTTGGGCGCTTAATAAGCGACTAATTGGCCGGTGACTCGTCACAACTGAAACTGGCTGGCGGACGACACTGTATTTGGCGGGGGTAAACTGTAACAAATGCGCCAAGCCTTGATAGTCATGTTCATCCCATAACTGCTGTAATTTAGCGACCACCCGTGGTGATGGTTGTTGGCGTTGTTTAATTGCGGCATGCCACTCATCAATTGTGGCAGGGGTTCCCGGTAAGGTAACGATTTGCCCCATCTCAGTTGATTGAACTTCAAGATCCCGTAAACGTTGCTCGTAAGCCGCATCGGTTTGGTTAAATGCCTTCATTATTTTTCCTAACTATGTGGTCATTAATGGCCAACATTATTTATTTGCCTTAAATATTACCACATTTGCAACTCGCTTGCCTAATCGGCTCAGCATTAAAATAAACTGCCAAATATTTAAAACTTCTTTGCTGAAAATTCTTTAAAATAAGTTATAATAAAGGTCATATTAAATTTATTAAAAAATTGTGAGGGAATTTTCCATGTCTGATTTACACGTCCGTTTAGCTACTGTCGAAGACACACCTTTGATTCTTCAATTTATTAAAGAATTGGCCGATTACGAAGAACTACTTAGCGAAGTAACGGCCACCGAAGCCATTTTACGTAAAACTTTGTTTGAAGACCATAAAGCCGAAGTAATTATTGGTGAAGTTGATGAACAACCAGTTGCGTTTGCCCTTTTCTTTAGCAACTTCTCTACTTTTGTTGGTAAGCCGGGGCTCTACCTTGAAGACTTGTATGTTAAGCCTGAATTCCGGGGCGCTGGGTTTGGTAAGCAATTATTAGCCTACCTAGCTAACTTAGCGGTTACCCGTGATTACGGCCGTTTTGAATGGTGGTGTTTAGATTGGAATACCTCATCAATTGAATTTTACAAGCGCATGGGTGCCAAACCCATGGACGGCTGGACTGTCTACCGAGTTGATGGCGATGCCCTCACTGACTTAGCTGCTAAAAACGTACTCTAATAGTCTCATATATGTAAAAAAGGTCTGGAAAATCAATTTTTCCGGGCCTTTTTGTGCGCTTATAATTCTAATTGTGCTTGCGGATCTTGCTTTAAAACAGCCGCTTTAATCTGCTTTTCAGGGGCATGCTTAGCTTCCCAATCGGCGGGTTTCATGACTTTATTGGTTTGTGGATCAAAATGGGGTTGTCCATCGGCAAATAACTTAGCCATGTTTGACTCATGGATTGCTTGGATGGTTGGTTGCGGATCAAGCCCCATTAAAACCGCCGTCCCATACGCCAAATAAATAACATCCCCTAACGCATCGGCTTGTTTAACTAACGTTGGTTGTGGTTCACGCTTTTTAGTGCGCATTTTCGTCTGGGCCCGTTCAAAGGACGCTTGGAATTGCGCCATTGCGGCGGTAAATAGTTCTTCATTGGGACACGTGGTCGCCATAAATTCGACTAATTCTTCTAACACAAAGCCCGACCGGTAAATTGCTTCTTGCCACTCTAACGGCTTAGGATGGTCTGGTTTACGGTCATCAAACTTTTCATGAAACGTGGACGCTAATTCATATATATCTGTCATGGACACCTTCTCCTCAGTTAACTTCAATCCTTGCTTTCATTAAAGCATGTTTTTAAAGTTACCACAATGCCCACCCCGTAATCGACAAAACGGCCTGGAAAAATCAATTTCGCCAGGTCGCTTTGTTAGCTTTCTTGATTGAGCCCGACGTATGTCTAAGCACTGTTAATTTGAATTAAAATTGTTCAATATCTTAACTCGTTTAATTTCAAGGAATAGCTTTTATTATAATTATCCGACATTAATTCTAGATTAAAGTCCGCCATGCCGTAACTAAGCTATTGGGTAACTGTCACCGTGCCACTAGTTAACAGATTAGCGGAACTCAAGCCAACTTCAAACGTATAAGCGCCATCATCGAGATGTTGGGTCCCTTGATTATCATAGTAGCCGAGTTCTGCTAATGGCACGCTAATGGTCAACGCATGGTTGGCTTGTTGACTAATCCGCTTAGTTGCCACTAATTTTTGGGTCGGTAAAATCACCGCCGCTTGTTTAGGTTGTTGTAAGTACACTTGTAAGACATCTTCAACCGCTACGGTATCACTATTAACTTGACACGTCAGCTCAATGGTCGCAGCTGCGTGATTAAACGTGATCTTTGTTAACTCACAAGTAATATTATTTTGCCCATACGACAAGCCATGACCAAATGGATACAAGGGCGTATTGTCACAATCAATATATTTAGACACAAACCGTTCATTCGCATTCGCCGTGGTTAATGGGCGCCCGGTTGGTAAACTATCATAATGCAGTGGGATTTGGCCGACACTCCGGGGCCAAGACATCGCTAATTTACCACTGGGGGTCGCCGCCCCAAATAACATTTCGCGAATTGCCAGTCCCCCATTGGTTCCTGGAAACCAAACTAATAACAAGGCGTCAAAATATTTTTCAACGTCGGTCAAGACTAATGGCCGTCCAGTATAAATGACCCCAATCATTGGTTTACCTAAGGCGTGTAACGCTTTGATTAAACTGACTTGAGTCGGTGCTAAATGCAGATTCGTTTTGGAAGCCGCCTCACCGGATTGTAAGAAATCTTCACCGATCGTTAAGACAATTTTATCCGCACTGGCAGCAACTGCTAAGGCTTCTGCCGCTAATTCAGCATCTGTTTGGGCCGCTTCACTTTCAGCTTTAGCAAATTGACTCCCCATTTCCGTGGCGGTAACTTTAGCATCATACATGTTAAAACCTTTGGCGTACGTAAAGTCGTCATGGGCCGCTTCTAAGGCGGCTTTTAACGTTTTAACCTTACTGAAATCAGCATTAATGGACCCCCAGAGCCCCAATGTTAATGGTGAATTAGCAAACGGTCCAATGAGCGCGACTTGCTCACCGCTTGCTAATGGTAACTGGGCTGCGTCATTTTTCAACAAGACACTACTTTCAACCGTTGCTCGTTGACTAAGTTGGGTAAATTCTTCCTCGCTACCAAGATTATCAAAACCCCGATATGGATTTTCAAATAAACCTAAATCATTTTTTAGCCGTAACACGCGTAAAACCGCTTGGTCAACTAACGCTTCGTCTAAGGCCTCTGCGGCAATTAACTTCGTAATCCCATTAGCAAAAATTGTGGCCATCATGTCAATATCAACCCCGGCTGATAAGGCCGCTTTGGCCGCGGCTAAATCATCATCCCGATACCCCATCGTAATTAATTCATTTAAGGCATTATAATCGGATATAACAACCCCATTAAAGGCCGCTTGCTTGCGTAACACTTCCCCTAATAACCAGTTATCAACGGAAGCCGGCATGCCGTTGACAACCGTAAAAGCAGTCATAACCAGTTTAACCCCGGCTTCCACGGCGGCTAGATATCCGGGCAAATACGTATTTAACAGACTGTATTGTGATAAATCAGCCGCGGTATATTCACGGCCCGCTTCCACGGCTCCATAGGCTGCGTAATGTTTAATACAGGCTGCGACGTGGTGTAGATCGATCTTGGCATCGCGACTCAAGTTACCTTGTAAGCCCGTCACTAAACTGCGGCCATATGCGGCGACCGTGTGGACATCTTCACCCGGCGATTCCATCACCCGCCCCCAGCGTGGATCACGTACGACATCCAGCATCGGGGTAAAGACGACATGCACCCCATCAGCGGCGGCTTCTTGCGCTAAAAAGGCGCCAATTGATTCCAATAACTGCTCGTCATGACTCCCCGCTAATGCCAATGGGATTGGAAAAACATTTTTATAACCATAAATCATGTCATTCATGAACAGTAGTGGAATTTTAAGGCGACTTTTTTGTAAGTATGTTTTTTGTAGCTGATCTAACGTTCCTTTCCCGGACAGATTTAAAACTGATCCCGTTTCCCAAATATCAACGTGCTCCATTTTAATATTCAATTCTGGTCCGGTAACCACATCCCCATATTCGGCACCGAAAAAACCGGGGGTTAATTGCACTAACTGCCCAATTTTTTCCGCTAATGTCATTTCACTAATTAATTGTGTTAATCTAGCATCTTCCATTATTATTCCCTCATTGGTGGTCAAGTCACCAAAACGAATGCTTAGTCGCGCCACTTTCACTTTATTTTTGTAATTTAATTTTAAAAAAAGGTTTCATCAACATTTAAAAATGGTATAATATTTTTAGAAAAATAATTTCTTTCTAATGAAAGCGCTTCCTTAAATCACAATATTATTATATAATTGATTGCAGTAAAACGAAAGCCAGAAAGCTACTTACTTTTTACTAAAATACGTTGTCTTATGAGGGGTAATATGAATACAAATAAATTACAAACTCTAGCATTACTTGGCGAATCTTTGCATTTTACCTATACAACAACTCCTAACTTGCAAGATTTTTTTAAGCCACTTAATCTAGAACAAAATTTACAACAAGTTATCATTGATTATTTTACTGATAAAAGTCATACGGCGATTTGCCTAATTGATCATCAAACATTGCATTATATTGTTAAACTTGATGAATATTTGATTTTAACGCCATCGAAACCACAACGGAATATACATAAAGCAACCTCGGGCATCGCTGATCAATTCCAAACCGTTTTCAAATACGTTTTGGAAAATGTCTTCGATACCACCATTAATTGTGAACGCGTCGTTACTAATCAAAAAATCACTAGCACCACCCCACCATTAATCGTTAAACAAATGCCGTTACTCTTTAATGCGACTTCTAGTAAGCTGCTCTATAACATGTTTAATGATGGCCTCAAGGCTCGGGATTATGCGAAGTGTGTTAGTATTATCCGCGTCATTATTTTTGCTAATCGTAAAAGTAATGCCCTTTACCCTACGGCCCAAAGTCGCCAAATTTTATCTGAAAAATATATGAGTGTGGCCTTAATTGTCATTATTGGCCAACTAGCGATTGCGGCGGGCCTAGATGCTAATCAAATTTACGCCATTTGTGATCAATTCTTAACAGAAGTGGAAAATGCCCACGAACCGACTAATTCCTTCATTGATCGTTTCTTACTGGATATTTTAGCGACGCCGGAACAAGCCCACAAAGTTGAAATTGGCCAATTTGAGCAAATTGTCCAAACAAACATCTTCACTAAGTTATCAACGGATGATATTGCCAAGCAAATGCATATCACGCCTAATCAATTGCGTAGTATCGTTAAAAATGATTTGCAAATCACGCCGATTGAATATATTAATCAACAAAAAATCTACACGAGCTACAGTCTTTTGCGGATGAATACCAAACTAAAAACGTATGAAATCTCGGAAATGCTTGGCTTTTATGACTCATCACACTTTATCAAAGAATTTGAACGCGTTTCGGGCATTACGCCACGTGAATATCGAAAATTAATCGTTACTGATCCTAACAAGGAAGTTGCCGTCACGCCTAAAACACCCGCTAAACGGGGGCGCAAACCTAAAGTCGCCGTCGGTAGCGATGCCCAATAATTAAAACAAATACCCCTCTGACATGTTGGCAGCATATCAGAGGGGTATTTTGTAAGTAAATTTATGAATGAAAGTTTTAATCCTTAGGGGATTGATATCATCTTAAGCGTACAAGATTAAATGAACTTAAAAAATTAACAACTATGCAAACTTAAAGGTGTAAATATCTTCATCATCCTCAGTTTCAACATATTGAAAGCCAATTTTCTTGAGTAAATTACTTGAAGCTTCGTTTTCCGTTTCGACGGCCGCAACGACGGCTTCAATGACCGGATCGAGATGAATTTCAGAAATCACCGCTTGGAGCACTTTATGCATGTAGCCTTGACGGGCATAAACGGGATTAGTTGTGAAACCTAACCAGAATTTTTGGCCATCACGTTGAACGTAAATATCACCAAGTAAGGCTTGGTTATTATCATTGCTAACAACTGCAAATTGGTGCCCTTCGTATAAATCAACTGGTTGTAGTAGTTCTTGGGCAAATGTTTCCGCTGAGAGCCCCTTGAATCCTTGATACTTCATCCAAGTTAAATCATTGTGATATTTTGTAAATGCTGGAATTTCTTGCTCGGTAAACGGCCGAATTGTAAAATTATCCGTCTTTATTTGCATCCACTATACTCCTTTGCACGTTAATTAACGTATTAGTGTACTTATTATAGCTTTTACATTTAACGTTGAGAAGAAAATTTTTAAAGATTTTGAATTTTTACTAACTTTTTCACAAAAAAACCGGTCGAAATTTACGTTTCGGCCAGCCTCTTTGCAGATTAAATAGTTTTTCAAATAACATTGTATTCTAAGGAATATCAGTAGTTTACTGCCGCAAGATTAAATGAACCTAAAAACGCCCGCTTATTTTAGGAGTTTAGCCATTATCATTTCATCCGCAAAACCATCACTTTGCTGAATGGCTTGTTTTTTAATCCCCTCAACCGTAAAACCCAATTTTTCATACAGGTGCTTGGCGACCGTATTTTCGGGGATGACTGATAATTCTAAGCGGTGCAATCCTTGGTCTTGCGCGTATGCCAGTGCCGTGGTTAATAAGCGCTGCCCAATTCCTTGATGCCGATACGTTGCATCAACGGCGACTACAATTTGGGCGCTGTGTTGAATTTTTTGTAAGGTTGAACCTTGTAGTAATAAATAACCACACATTTGTTGGTCCGCAAACGCCCCGAAAAAAACGCCACTCTGGCTACTTTGATCAATTACCATTGCAGTTGTATCGACATCCCAGTTGCGTTCACCAGGTTGATACAATAAATACGGTGCCGTCGCATCAATTCTTTGCAAACACCCTAATACCACCGGTGCATCCGCAACGGTCACTGGGCGAATATCAACACCTAGGTGCTTCGGTTTTAACATAAAAGAGCCTCATTTCACTATAATACCTAATATATCGGCCACCCTTACAATAATTAAAGCGCTTCTTTACCTTTTTTAAACCATTTCTTTGCAAAAGCTTGCTACAATATTGCTTGTACCTAACGCTAATGGTACCGCCCATACTTCTAAATTAATTATTGCATCCAATTAAAGGTCGCCGGATTTGCCCAATTCAGCTAGCTTTAAGCTCCTTTATAATTTCTTTTACCTAAAAATAGCGTCCTCGATTTTCATCGGGGACGCTATTTTTAACGACAACTTAATCTTTAGCTTGGGCGATAATATCACGCGCTTTGAGCGTTAAAAGATCGATTGCGACTTGGTTTTCACCACCTTCAGGAACAATCAAATCAGCATACCGTTTCGTTGGTTCAATAAATTGGTGATACATTGGCTTAGTGGTTGCCAAATATTGACCAATCACTGAATCAACCGTCCGACCACGTTCAACAACATCTCGTTGTAAGCGGCGAATAAAACGAATATCATCATCTGTATCAACGAAGACTTTGATATCCATCAAATCACGTAAGCGGGCATCTGAAAAGACCATAATCCCTTCTAAAATAATAATATCGGCGGGTTCAACATGGCGCGTTTCAGTTGAACGTGTTGAAACAGTAAAGTCATAAACCGGTGCTTCAACCGCTTCACGATTACGTAAGCTTTCGATATCTTTAATGTATAAATCGATATCAAATGCATCTGGATGATCGTAGTTATTGGCCCGGCGTTCAGCCATTGTCTTTTGATCTTGTGCCTTGTAATAACTATCTTGTTGCAAGACTAAGATTGATTCGCCTTGTAAATCATCTAAAATCGCTTTGGTAACCGTTGTTTTACCTGAACCAGAGCCCCCAGTTACCCCAATTACGATTGGTCGTTTGTTTGTCATCGTATGTTCCTTATCCTATCTTTGAGAAAATTCTACCGCTAAACATTTTACTACAAATTTACGCGATATTTACATATAAGTACAAATTTTTGTTAGATTATACTTGAATAAACACAATTTCACGCTCATTTGACCTAGTTGTATCATACATAAAGCCTAATTCACTGAATTTTTTGATTTGTGCTAGCGTGGTTACTTGATTGATAGCACAAAATTGCACCATCCGCCCGCGCGCTTGTTTAGCAATCGTTGCTTGTTGCACATACTTGTCATTGCGTTTAACCAAGAAAATAACGTCAATGAACCGATCGCTAGCATGCAGATACTTTTTGATACTTTTGGCATATTCATTAGATGCTAGATTAACAATCAGATTTGCTGGTTGGCTGGCTTTTTGGGCAAATAACGTCTGATACAAACGATCGGCCCAAAAGGCATATATATTTTTATGTTCGCCAATCGCGAGGCGTGTTTGCATCTCGAGCCGATACGGCTGAATTTCATCAAACGGCCGTAACAAGCCATACATACCGGAAACAATCCATAAATTAGCTTGTAAGTATTGCAACTCTGTGGGACGCATCGCTTCCACTTGCATATTTTGAAATTGCAGCCCTTGATACATCAAGATTGCTGGTCCCGAAATTAGGGCATCGTCATGGAGACGGCCAAAATTTTGGGTTGCTAGGGCTAAATTGCAATGCCATAACGCTTGTAACTCGTCAATGGAATAGCGTTGCAATTGCGCCCAAATTTGTAGCATTTGTGCTTTAAATTGCGGCTGCGTTAAGTTTTGGAAGTCGACTTTAGTCGTCCGCATTGTTTTCGTTGGTGAAATAATTAACTGCATTTACCACAAGCCCTCTTATTTTTTCTTTTAATTATCCTTGTAAATTAACGTAAATTCAACTAATATAATATATGTCACATGCAACATATATTATATATACGAGGTGGAGAAATGAATATTGTACTACTTACCCTACTATTTGTTGGGGTTAACCTAGATTTTTTTGTTATTTTGCTCTTTTTGTTAAAGAAATATAGTTTTAAAGCCGCCCTAATTGGTTATGGGATTGGAATGTTATTCCTATGGTTTGTGGCCGCTACCATTAGTCAAACATTGCATGAATTCATCCCCGCCTGGTCATTAGGAATTTTAGGTTTAATTCCGATTTTCATGGCGCTTAAAGGTGGCGATGACGAAGAAGCTAGTGAAACTAAGCAAAAGTCAGCCATTTTGGCCGTTACCGCCGTCTATTTAGGGACATGCGGGGCGGATAATATGGCCATTTATGTTCCCGTTTTAAGTAGCCTCACCATTCCTGAAACCCTCCTTGGCGCAGTGTACATCACGATCTTAATGATTTTATCAACAATTCTCGCCCAAAAAATCGATAACCTGCCAATTATTGGTAATGCCATTGAAAAGTACGGTGAAATTGCGACGCGCTTAATTTATGTTATAATTGGAGTCGGTGTAATTTTGGAAAGTAATTTAGTACCACACCTTATTCAACTTACACACTAATTTATTGCATCAAAGGAGATCCGCGATGGCGACCGTAAAAGCTCTAAGTGCAGCTGAGCTTGCCGAAACAGCGGCCATTTATAAAGTTCTAAGTAATCCAACCCGCATTCGCATTTTGTATGCCCTTGAAAATAATGAACTTGATGTCTCGACGATTGTAAAAGTCCTTGAATTGGATCAACCTAGTGTCTCGCATCAATTGGCCATTTTAAAAAAGCATCAACTTGTTGCCTCAACTAAAGTTGGTAAACATGTGCACTATCGCCTTGATGATCCGCATATTTTAGAGGTTATCGAAGCTACAATCGCTCACGTTAAGCATGTCATTTTAGGCTTACCCCATGGTAGCGACGGCGATTCGTTTTAAAATAATGGTAAAACAAAATCAAAAGCAGTGGTATATTGTAGTATAGCCTCAAATTACATTGAGGCATCTTACAGCATCCACTGTATTCTTTTTAATCTTAACTTTAGGAGTTTGCATTCTTATTATGGCCAATCGTCGTGAAACTTATCATCGTTCAAATAATCATCGTCCCCGTCGCGCCCTTATTAGTATTTTACTAGTAGCAGTTCTTGGTGGTGGGGCCTTGGGTAGTTACTTTTTTCATGCCTACCATCAAAATCAAACTAAACAGACTACTGCAACCAAGAAACAACCAAGTTCAACTGATGCGCACATTAAAGCTGCGCCAAATACCTCAAAAGTGTTGCAAGATCCTAAAAATGATACCCCCGCGCAGCATAAGTTACGCGAAATCATTAACAAACAAAAGTTAAATGGGATTGTCATCTCAACGACGGTTAATTCAAATGAACCGGTGATTGTTACTAATGGGTATTCAAATGTGCTTACTAAAACGGTAATTGATGAACATACCTTGTTCCCCATCTCTTCATTTCAAAAAATGTATACCGGAATTATTTTAGATCACTTAATTGCCGATGGTAAACTTTCGTTAGACACCCGTTTGAAAAAGTTTTACCCCGACATCCGGTTTGCTGATCGGATTTCAATTCAGAATTTATTGAGTCATACTTCAGGGATTCAAAGTGGTGATATCTTCCCAGTTTCACCATTAGGCAGTGAAGAAAGTCAGTTAAGTTTTAATGAACATATTTTGAAATCAACGGGGATTTTTAAATGGTCATATTCAAGTGCTAACTATGCCTTGCTAGCTGGGATTATTACTAAAATAACTGGTAAAAGTTATCAGGCAAACGTTGAACAATATATTATTCAACCTTTAGGCCTTAAGGAAACGTATTTCTATAATAAATTACCAGCTAATCCAAATATCGCCTATCCTGAAAATCTAAATACGGTTTTAGCACAGAAAGTATATCTTACTGATATTCGCCGGATTGTTTCAGCTGACTATGGTTCTGGTGATATTTTCCAAAGTACAAGTGACTTTTATAAAGTCCTTGTTGCGACTGAGAATGGCACCTTAATTCCTAAAAACCGCTTGGAAGACTTTTTCCCAGCTGGTTCACGGGCTTATACTAATGGGATGTACATCCAATATGGTTTAATTCACGCCGCGGCCGCTAATTTAAGTTACTATGGTTCGTACTACGGTAATACTAAATCACTAAAAAACACCGTTATTTTGACCACAAATGGTAGTTTACAAACTATCCGGGTGGCCAGTGTTGATTTATACCATGTTATTAACCACTAACTAGTAACCGCCCCAAACCAAGTGCCAGAAAATCGCTACATTTACAATATATAAAAAGGCCAGGAAAATTAAATTTTCCTGGCCTTTTTACTCGTCTTTTTTGCAATCCCTCACCTTCAATCATCGTACAGGCTGCTTAATTATCCTGATGGAAATTAATTATGCTTTGCTAAAGCTTTCACTAATCACTTGAACTTCGGAACTGGTCAGTGTATATTTTCTTAGTAATTACCCTGTAGCATCATCTGTAAACTACTTGTTGACCCCAACGGTCAGCGTCTTTAATTGCATCATTAAGGTTGTTATTGATAATCATTAAGATTGCGTTGCCATTTGTTTACGCTTTGTAAAGCTCATGCGACATATCTTTTTGATTATTTTTCAAAGCATAACCGCTTTAATTTCGCAAAAACACAGTTTTAATGTTAACTGAACACATAACTTGCCCTATTTTGATGGTCTTTATCATTTCTACGTTGCATTCAATGATTAGTTTACAGAGATGTGTTTATAATCATTTCGAGGTAGCCGATATGTCCAAATTAAATAGTCTCCCCGTATGGCGGCGTAACTTAATCGTCTTATGGTTTGGAGTCTTCATGACGGGTTTAGGGATGAGTGAAATCATGCCCTTCTTGTCATTGTTTATTGACCAACTTGGTCACTACAATAAGCCGGAATTAACAGTTTATAGTAGTATTGTTTTCTCAGTATCATTTTTAATGATGGCCCTAGTTTCACCGATATGGGGACGCATGGCCGATCGCAAAGGCCGCAAATTAATGTTACTGCGGGCTTCATTAGGTATGGGAATTGTCTTTTTCTTGATGGGCTTTGTAACTAATGTCTGGCAATTAATGTTTTTACGGGCCTTACAAGGAGCCTTTGGTGGCTACGTTTCCAATTCAAATGCCTTAATTGCCACCCAAACACCGCGCGAGCATGCCGGCCAATCACTCAGCATTCTCGTTACGGGGATGACGGCTGGGACTTTGTTAGGCCCACTTCTTGGGGGCGCCTTAGCGAGTGTTTTTTCATACCGGATGTCGTTTCATATTACTGGTATCATCATGCTCACTGTCTTTGTGTTGACGTATTTCTTTGTTAAAGAAACCTTTGTTGCCCCCAAACCTTCAAAGGATGGCCAATTACCGGCTAAAAAAACCTTTAAAGATGTCACGCAAAACAAACTCATTTTAATCTTATTTATTACTACCATGGCTGTCCAAATTGTTAACATGTCAATTAATCCCATTTTGAGTTTATACGTTCGCCAATTAAACGCTAATCCCGCAACGATTACATTCGTAGCGGGACTAGTTGCGGCCATGCCCGGCATATCAACCGTCCTTGCCGCCCCACGCTTTGGGCGTCTTGGTGACCAGATTGGCTCACACAAAGTTTTGATTTTTGGTTTTAGCTTTGCGGCCATTATCTTCTTGTTGACTTCACTGACGCAAAATATTCCTGAACTAATGATTTTACGGTTCTTAACGGGAATTTCAGATGCGGCCATGTTGCCATCTGTCCAAACATTGCTCACCCGTAATACGAAGACGAGTGAAACAAGTATTGTCTTTTCATACAACCAAAGTTTCCAATCAATCGGGGCGGTCTTAGGACCATTGCTTGGGGCCTTACTAGCTAATATCTTTAATTATTCTGGTATCTTTGTAGCGGGGACCTTAATTATGTTATTTAACTTAGCCCTCTTCACGTATATCCGTAAGCGTAATCAAAGCCTTAACCAGCTTTCATAACTAATAATTTAGTGCCAAAAAGGCTCGGAAAAATTAAATTTTCCGAGCCTTTTTTATTTAGTGGATCATTTACTGTTGTTTACGGTGACTGCTAATCCAACCACCAATTGCAATTAAGGCAATGATGCCACTAACACCACCAAAAATCCAGCCCCATGAAAATGGTTTATTGTCTGCTGTAACAGCTTGCCGATGGCCATTTTTAGCAATCGTTAACTGACGAGCCAGATGCCATTGTTGCTTACTTAGCGCATTTTCAGCATCAATTTTCAACGTATATTTTCCAGATTGTAAATGGACCCCACTGGCTAATACATCTAAATCAAAATTAGAATTGGGCGCAATTTGCATTTGGGGATACTCAACTTGACTCACAATTTGCTTTTTATCATTAATAACCGTTGCATTGATAAAACCATGGAATAAACCAGGTAATGGATTTTGAATTCGGGCCACCAATTTTTCATGATGATCATTATTCGCAACTGTGACGCCTTGCAAAATAATATTTGGTTGGATGTGCTTGGTTACATGTAAATCAACCCACATTGACTGGTTAGTCGCAACACGTTCATGCGCATGTTGCGTCGTAAAGTTCCAGCCACCCATTATTAAACCCGCAAACCGTAAATCAACGTTACCAATAAAGCTCCCTGTCACCGTCACATGTTCGTGGGGCATCAAGGTAAGCTTTTTAGGCCCTGAAATGCGAAAGCTATCCACAAATGGATATTTTAATGAGCTATCCGCTTTAAATGCTTCCCCTGCTTGAGGATGCTTTGTAGAAATGTCCCCATTAGTTTTCGTAAACGCATTCCCCGTTGATTGATAAACCGTCAGTTTATGGTCCGTTAAATTTGTGACAACCACTTGTAAAGCTTGGACTTGTTGTGGCCGGACATTTAACGAGAAATGACTACGAACTTGTGGTAATTGGTTTTTAGGCAAAATAGGCGTTAATTCAAATTCGGCTGATGCTTGGGCCGCGGCAACCGGCTCTGCTGGTACTATTACCATGCAGCTAATTACCCCTAAGATAAATGCTAAGATACCTTGAATCAATTTTTGCACCTTTTGTCTCCTATCTGCTAAATATTCTATTAACATATAATATTAATATACTTACCACCAAAAGGCTATCCACAAACGGCTAATTTGATAACATTTTATCTTTAGGGAATTTAGCGCAAAAAAAAAATCACATATATGTGTGATTTTTGGCTATTAAAGTGAATACGTTTAATCTATACTGTAATAAAATTATGTGTTTATCGCTTTTCAAAGCGTCCCCCCGATGATAGCTTAGTGCGTACTCAACTAACTAGTGAAATCACTTGATTTCAGCTAATATATTCATTAAGCCCCCCAGCTAATGGATACCTAATAATTATACAATTATTACTAACAATTTAAAATGTACATTTCCGCATCATATAGGATAAAAAATACATAACTTTAATAATATACATCTGAAAGAGTTCCTGTTATGCCAACTAATATTGAAAAATTACGGACCATGTCAGCCTGGTTACAATATGAGTTTTCAACCATCCCTGATTTACATACGTTGAAAATCCCCAAAGTATCCGCCGATATTCATCAACAAATTAAGAGTACGTTAGCAACCAATAATACGTTTGTCGGTTTAATTACTGATGATGCGGTTTATCTTATTGGTCATGTTGAAACCTTTTTTATGCTCGCCCAACCACGGAAAGCGTCTGATTTCCCCAGTTCAAGTGCACATCATCAACAAGGCTTTTTACGTGATGTCATTCTATCCGTTTATCAAAAAACGCCCATTATCTTTAAATACATCAGTGAAATTTCAACCAATGCTATCAGCACCCCTGTTTTACAAATTCCCACAAGTAAGGCCACTAATAGTATTTTACGTAATGCCCTAACAATGGCCATTGCAAATCATGATTTGACAACTTGTATGCACACGCTTACTAAAATCATGCATTCCAACCAAGCCTACCAACAGTATCGGCAAACCGGGCAATTACCTCCAAATGTCCGGGCCGACTACTTACTAGTGGCCCTAATTGCTAACATCACACAAATTGCCATCTCAGCCGGGCTGAATGCTGATTATGTCTACACGATTAGTGATCAATATCTCCACAAGATTGAAACGATTAAACCGCCGTTTATACCTCTTATTGAAGAATTTATGGCGGAATTATTTACGATTCCAGAGCGCTCATACCGGACCCCAGTTTCAATGTTTAGATATTTAGTCCAACAAAATATCTTTGAGAAAATATCCGTCAGCACCCTTGCGGACCAAATTGGGATTAGCGGGCCTCAACTACGCCGCTTAATCAAAGAAGATCTCAATACAACCCCGCTAGATTATATTAACGAACAAAAGATTTTAACGGCATGTACCTTACTATCTGCTGAACATAATTTGAAAATTTTTGAAGTTGCTGAGCGGCTCCAATATTACGATACAAGTCATTTCACCCGTGAGTTCGTTAAATATACCCAAATTACGCCCAAAGAATTTCAAAAATTCACTAAATTCTAGCTATTAAAAAGCCGGCAGTCGAAGTTTGACGGTATCACCAAATACAGAAATAAGCCTTCCTGAAGAATTTTTCTTCAAGGAGGCTTATTTTGTATGTTGCGAAGATATTAGCCTGCTAGCACGGGTTTTAAGCGCCCTTATTAGACCTTGGCTTTGTTATCGGTGAATACAAAGGTCAACTTATCATCGGTCATCTTTAACTTGGCACTAAACGAGTTACCCGCTTTACTCTTAAAACCCTTTAAGACTTGCGTCTCTTGTCCTTGGAGTAAGTTTTGTAATGCTCCGGCCGGAATTTGCTTACCACTCCAGCGTTTGGGTAATGTAAACCGACAACCATCATCAGATGCTGCGTAGTTACTGCAGCCATAAAATTTACCTTTATCGGTAATCAGGCCAATTTGACAACGCGGACATTGCCCCAAGACTGCTTGTGTTGATTGCTTAACTAATGTTTGCTTATACAACTCGATTTGCTTTTGCAATACTTGATCACTGGCCAACCGTGCTGGGGTATTGGCAATAATGTCACTGACAAAATGCTTAATTTGCTTCAAGAAATTTTCGGGGGTCCGGGTTTGTTGGCTAATTTGTTGTAAGGCCACTTCCCATTTAGCCGTCAATTCCGGACTTACTAATAATGGTTGTGACGCTACTGCTTGACATAAAATTTGGCCCGCAGGACTAACGGTTAAATTATTTTGCTCAACGGTGAGATACTTTTTAACCTTTAATTTATCAATAATATTCGCCCGGGTCGCCTCAGTCCCAATCCCTTCCGTTTCCTTCAAGATTGCTTGTTCTTGGGTATCATCAACTAATTTTCCCGCACGCTTCATCGCCGTAATCAACGTCCCTTCCGTGAGCAATTCTGGCGGTTGGGTAAACTTTTCAACGACCATAACATCAGCATCCACCAATTCACCGACCGCTAATTTAGGTAAATCATCTTCATCATCTAGCTTTTTGTCATTACCAAACAATTCTTTCCAACCACGTTGATTTTCAATCCGGCCAATCTTTTTAAACTCGGCAGCAGCAATTTTAAGGACCAAAACAGTTTCATCATACATATAGCCACTGGCAAACATTGCGACTGTGGTCCGCAATACGAGCAGATATATTTGTTGTTCTAAGCGGCCTAATTTAGCAAAAGATTGGGCTGTTGGAATGGTGCGGGTTACAATAATAGCATGGTGTTCTTGGACTTTAGCATCATTAACATATCGTGATTGCGGCTGCATATTAGGCGTCGTAATCGCCGTGTTTAAAAATTGTTTGTATTGACCAAGATGTTCTTTTAAGTAGTTAAATTCATTGTTAGTTATATAATTACTATCTGTACGTGGATACGTCAATAACTTCGCTTCATACAGATTTTGGACAGCTTTTAATGTTGCACTGGCACTAACTTTAAACAGCCGGTTAGCTTGGCTTTGTAAACTCGATAATGAAAATAAGCGCGGACTAGCAACCACTTTGGGGGTTGTCGTAATATCAATGACTTCCCCATATTGCGGTCCGGCATTAAGGTGTTTACTATTCATGAACGCCATTAATTGTTCGTCATCACTAAATTTCAAATTCGGCTGCAACTGCGCCTTAAATGCTAACTTGGTTTTGGTAGTGATTAACGCTTCTAATTGTAAATACCGCTCGGGCACAAAGTTTTCAATTGTTGCTTGCCGTTCGTGGACAATTTCTAAAGTCGGGGTTTGAACTCGTCCAACTGAAAACGTTTCATCAATGCCATATTGTTTCAATAATAACGTATACAACGGACTGGCATTCATCCCAACTAGCCAGTCACTAATTTCCCGTGTCTGGGCTTCTAAGTATTTCGGATAATAATCCCAGCCTGGTTTTAGATTAATTAGCCCATTGCGAATAGCTGCGGGTTCGAGACTATTAATCCAGAGGCGTTTAATTTCTGTGTTTTTAAAATTAACCTTGGCATGGACCATAATTGACCAAGCAATATTTTCCCCCTCACGATCAGCATCAGTAGCAACAATAATTGTCTGAGCCTTTGTAAGGAGTTCTTTGACTATTTTAAACTGGGCTTGCTTATCGGCTGGAACCGTGTATTTATAATGCTCCGGAAAAATCGGTAAGTTATTTAATGCCCAGCGTTTGTATTTTACATCATATTTATCAGGGGTAACTAGCTCCACTAAGTGGCCAAACCCGTACGTTACAAATGTCTCGTTAGGTAATATTGGATCACTTACCGTGTAGTATCCCGCATGCTTAGTCGCCGTTGCCAAGCTATCAACATACGCCTTAGCTTGACTTGGCTTTTCAGCTAGAATTACAGTTGTCATTGTTGTGCTCCGAAATTAATTCTGATTAAATCTATTTTTGTTCGCTTACAAAAGCCATTCATGTTAGATTTTGTATTATACCATCATACCAGAGTTTCAGCGGTTTCCAAACAATTGTTCTGTAAAAATTACCATTCCTTACAATTTTGTTAATCGAAAAACAGCGTCTAGAAAGCAATGCTTTCCAGGCGCTGTTTTACTAACTTATTTGATTGTTGCATATACCAATATCTAGTTAAGATAGACTGGTAACGCTACGGAAAATTGACTACCTTGACCGACTTTTGAGGTGACGGCAATTTTACCGCCCAATTTTTCAACTAAATTTTTAGTAATAAATAATCCTAAGCCATGTCCCCCGGTCGCTTGGTTACGTGATTTCTCAATCCGATATGTTCGCTGAAAAATCTTAGGTAATTCATCAGCAGCAATCCCTTGGCCTTCATCAGCAACCGTCATCTGAACCATTTCGTTTTCGACGTTAACATTGATTTGAATCGGGGTACCACTTTGAGAATACTTCAAACTATTTTCAATTACATTATACAAAATGCGATATACCGCATCTTCATTGGCCCGAATTGCCGGTAC
Source organism: Periweissella fabaria (assembly GCF_918814575.1). Taxonomy (GTDB): domain Bacteria; phylum Bacillota; class Bacilli; order Lactobacillales; family Lactobacillaceae; genus Periweissella; species Periweissella fabaria. The sequence continues at coordinate 513,036 of NZ_CAKKNS010000001.1, forward strand.
TGCCTCTAGGCCAGAAATCATAATTTCACGTTGGTCATGATCAATGCGGGGCTTAAAGGCGTTTAAAACTTTAATTAACACATTATCAACCATCACTTCACCGGTCAGAACTTGGGCCGGATCATTGGCGTTATCAACGGTTACTTGCAACAATTCATCGGCTAAGACCGTAATTCGTTGCGCATTTTCTGCGACCGCTTGGAGATAATGGGCCTTTTCTTCCTCGGTCAAAATATCATCCGACAAAGCTTGGCCAATCGCAATTAATGAGGCGACCGGGGTTTTAATATCATGCGATAGATTACCAATCATTTCATTTTTTTCTTTTTCACTCTGTTTCAAGTCTTCAACTTGCTGCGTAATTTGATCGACCATCGTATTGTAATCTTTCGTTAACGCGGCTAATTCAGTGGCAAATGGATATTTTTTCAACGTTGTAAAATGGCCGGCCGCATTTTGTTGGCTCGCCTTTTGTAAATTCATAATCGTATCCAGTAACGGCTTAATGACAAAGTAATTAATGACCGCAAATAAAATGGTCGAAATAATGGTCGCCGTCATCACATAACTGGCAGTCCGAGCATCAATATACATTAACTTCAAGAACACAATGGTTCCGATTGCCATACATAGCAAAATCGCAACATATATTAAAGCCAGTAATTGTTTTAATTTCATGCGCTAACCTCCAATTTATAACCAATGCCCCACACGGTCTTGATAATTGGCATCCCCTCTTCATTACCAAACTGATTGAGTTTTTCACGGAGCCGATGAATATACACATTCACCGTATTCATATCATCCATAAATTCTGACTCCCAAACTAGATGCAGTAATTCAGATTTTGAAAAAACTTTATCGGGTTCTTTGGCCAATGTCCACAGTAAGGTAAATTCCTTGCTCGTTAACTCAATCGGTTGTTCATTAATACTAGCAATATAGCGATCATGATCAATCACTAAATTACCAAACTGTAATTTTTGCGTTGCTTCAGGATAGACCCGCCGTAAAATATTTTTGACCCGCAAGACTAATTCCAACGGGTTAAATGGTTTCGTTAAGTAATCATCTGCGCCCAACGTCAACGAATATAATTTATCTTGATTCGCACTTTTAGCGGAAATAAAGATAAATGGCATCTTCTCATATTTTTCAAGGACTTCTAGGATAAATTCATACCCATCCATCTCTGGCATCATGATATCAGTAATTACTAAGTCAATCGTTTGATTCTCCAAAATCTGTAAGGCTAAGGCCGCATCCGTCGCTTGAAACACGCCGTAACCTTCTTTTTCTAAATATTTTTTTGCAATTTCAATAATCATTTGTTCATCATCAACTAGTAAGATATTTTTAGCCATAATTCATCCTCCGATGGGTTGGTTACTTAGTCTATGTATACGAAAAAATGCACGAGCCATGAACTGACATCGTACTTTTTTCGTTTGCTAAGAATGGTGTATGGGGTCATTCTTATTAAATGCTATTAATTAAGTTGTATAAGTATAGTGTACTACATCATTAATTCATGATTCCGCTTTGGCTTAAATTTTGTAATTAATTTAAATACCCGGTAGTGATTAGCGTATTTAAAGAACACAATTACTAAAATTGCCGTCAACATTTGGATTGGATAAATATAGATCATATTTGATAACCAGTAGTTAGTATTCATAAAGACAGCACCTACCAAAGCACCCTTAGTGAATACTCCAAAAATCAAGCCTAAGCCAACGCAAACTTCTCCAAGCGGAATCAAAATATTAAATACTGGCACCAGATGCCCGACAACATGGACCACAAAGGCTTGATACCATGCCGGAATCCCGTTACTAGTTTGATGAATTGAGTTGACTAAGCCAAAAATATCAAAATGAGCTTGGAATTTGAATAATCCTTGTTGCAACCATGATATTCCTAATAAGATTCGGATAATTGAGAAGCCAATATTGCTAACTTTTGCCATTGATTTTCCTACTTTCAGTTAATTACTTGACGTCAGCAGCACCAAACGTAACGTGTGCTTCATCACAGTGGATAAGAACTTGTTTGAAATCGCTGATGTTAGTTCCAGCTGGTACTTTGATCTTTTGGTTAGCGTCAGTTAAGCTGATTTTACCAAGGTTAATGGCCCCGTTATCAACTGAACCATCTTTTGAAAGGTAGATGTGTAAGTCAGGACCGGCAACCGTTTTAAAGTTTGAAAGGTCAATTTCATTAGCGTTGACGGTCACATCCCCTTAAACTTGCTTACCATTTTGGCCTTTAAATGAACCTGATAATGTTGCGGCTGTATCCATAGTCATTGCTGGGGCAGCAGCGGCATTGTACGTTGCGTGACCAAACAATGCGTGGGCTTTATCACAGAAGATTAAGACATCACTGTACTTTTTGACATCCGTACCTTTTAAGCTAAAGCTTTGCGTCTTTTTAGTTAATGAGATTGGTGCTAAATCAACCCCTGTTTTTGGATCAGTGCCCTTAGCTAAGTAAACGTGCAAGTCAGGACCAGCAGAAGTGCTAAAATCAGTTAACGTTAACTTACCATCTTTAATACTTACATTACCGGCCACCTTCATTTTGTTATCACCCTTGAATGAACCGGTGAAGGCCGCAGTATCAACCATTTTAGTCATTGAGCTAGCGGCATCACTGCTCTTAGTTGATGATGATGATTTTGCAGCGTTACTACCACACGCAGCCAGTAAAATACCAGCGACCCCTACTGCAACTAAAGTTCCAAGTAATTTAGATTTTTTCATGATGTTTTCTCCTTGAGATATTCTTAAATTTGGTTTGCTGTTAAGCTATGAATTCATCATACCAACCAATCCTTAACAAATAATTACAGGCCTATTTAATAACTATTAATCGTTAATCTTTTTTCGTAATAGGTGCCTTTATGCGTCCTAAACACCAAAAAAGCTAGGAAAAATAAATCTTCCTAGCTTTTTTACGTATATTTTGGGTAGTCGCTACCATTATGGTTTTAAATTAATAATTTGGGCGGCATAATTAATATCTTGTTGTTGCTTACGAGTGCGGTAAGTACTCATAATCAAATCGTGTAAGCCAATCGTTGCTGTTGGATTCACTAAGTCATTAGATTTCATCACTAATTCCTTAGCATCATACGTGTAGGCACTTTTAGGACTCAAATTATAATAACCGATTGTTAACGGCCCTTTCTCGACATGCATGATTGAAAAGCTTTCCTCACCAGCAATCGAGGTAATACGTTCATTAGAAAGGGATAGATAGCTTTCTAACATCGCACCTAATTGGCGATAATCAAATGTCATTCCGTCAAACGTGATCAGCGGCCATTTTTTATCACCAGCTAATGCATTCAACGCTTGTGGCTTAGCATGTAAAATACTAGCAAATGCCGTTGTTAAAGCTTTATTTTGGGATACTTTTAAATAGATGAACCCTTTTTTAGGCTGTGGGTCTGTGGTATTAACTAACACCACGGGCTGGCCATTATGAATGGTCATAATATATAAGTGATCCGTGTTTTCCTTAGTCGCATTAGTGGCATCCGAATAGACGGCAACCACATTATAATTATAGCGATCAGCCCCGTCTTTACTGAGTCCGATTTTAATTTGCCCACCATTATAAATTAGATTACGTCTGCTAAAATCTTGCGGAAAACTATAACCCATGTAGTTACTCCCCGCTACCCCTGGAAAATATCTCAAAAAATGACGCTGTGGTTTATACGTCTTTTGCCATTGTTTAACAAATTGATCAAGGGCTAAAGCTTGGCGGTTGCTCCAAACAACTGCTGGCATCGGTTGCTGCGTTGCAATTGTCATATCTGTATCATGAACTTGCCGGTCTTTTGTTGATGCTGGCTGTGCCTCCGAACGGCCACAACCTACTAATAAGAGACTTACTAGTAATAACATCCCCCCAAAGATTTTACGTTTATTCATTAAATTACTCCTGTTATTAGTACATCTTTCTATTTTAGCGTTATTTAATCACCAATATCAATTAAAAATGTACTTAAGTCATAAATATCAAATTTTATGCGCTGAATCCCTTTTACAAATATTAAATATTTTTAAAGTTTTACAAGAAAGTATTAATATATTATGATAATAGTTATTAACTTAATAATTGGAGAATTATCATGATTATACTTTCATCGTTGATTGCTTTATATATTGCGCGTAAATTTCGGAGCATCCGCAACTATTACAAAAACACGACATCAGTTTGTCCGTTACGCAAAAAAGCGCGCACAAAAAAAGCCCCTATTATTAATAAATAGGGGCTTTTTGATTATCAACTTTAATTTCAAACGCTTGTATCCTTAAAACTCATCAAATTCAACATCACTCGCATCTTCCAAGATTAGCTTCAATGGTGCTAATAACATATCTAACGCTAAATGGTACGAGTACCGATGTTTAGCAAAATCATCAAACAATGGTCCTAGAATCTGATTGGCAAAAGTCCACGGATCGACATACTCATACAAAGCATTGGCGAGCCGGCCTGAGGCATCATTCACTAACTGGGTTACTAATTGGCGAGCTTCTAGAGGAAAGATGCAGTATTCATGAGCCAATTCGATAAACTGCTCACGAACCACCTTCACGATAAATTCCGCATCCGTTAACGTAAATTGGTCCAGAGTACTTGTAATATTGCTGTGTCGCTCATTTGCTTGCTTAACGGCTGTATATAAAATAGGCGCCTCAACCCGCCCTTTAAATAAAATATGAATATCATCGATATCAATATAGTCGATGGCAGGCTCTTTTTTCATGATTTGATCCTTTAATGCGGTTGCTGCTGGTAAATCTGGCACGGCGCTAAAGGCATCCTTGAGGATTTCAACACTATTCGGCTGCCCTAACGTATTCAAAATTAATTCTGAATTTTTCAACAACTGCGGATTTAAGCCTAAACACTTAAATTCAGCCTCAACGATTGCGTGCGCAAAGGCAATTCCACTAACTTTCAAACCTAAATAGACGGTATTTAAAAGGGCTGCTTCTTCCGTAGCACCGGCCCACCGCTGCATCACATAGGCCACAGCAACACTAATCGATAACTTGGTTTTGGCAACAATGGTTTCCGTGTCTTCGTCATACTTAATTACGTCAACATTGCCATTTAAGGCCAAATGTAAGACTTGGTCATACGAAAACAACCCTTTTTGAATAATTTTTTGCGCCATTTGCGGATCGGTTATTGTCGGAATATCACCATTTTTAATCCGTTCGGCCATTAAGGTAACTGCTAAATCATATTGGTCTAGTGGTACCTCAATTTGCATTACCTGTCCATTGGCATCCCAATATCTGAATTGACCATCATCAAATGCCGCTTCAATGGCGTCATATGCACTCGTATAATACACCCCTGCGACTGGATTTAAGGCATTACTACTTGGCGTGACTGCGATTGCTGCATTACTAGCGACCGGGATTATCACATCATTAAAGAAGACCACATGCTCATCTTTAGTCGTATTATTCAATACTTTAACCGTGATAAAGCCATTTTCATCTAAACTAACTTCCAATTCACACTCATCAGTTGCTGCACCCAACGGCATATTATGCAACTGAATCGTACCTAATTGTTGGATGTGGTCAGAACCCTGTAATAAATTTAACGGGGTTAAATTCGTTTTATCAACTGGAATTCTTGGGGCCACATTCGGCAAGACTGTATTGTCCGTCACTACTTTAACAAAACTACCATTACTTTGTTCTAGCATAATGGCCATGGGCGTAACATCAATGGCCGTCACATTTGGTAACGTCCCACTCAAAATCGCCGCTTGGATAGTGGTTCCCTTTAGTGCCAGTACTTGATCACCAATAACGGCGACATTCGTATCAACAAGCTTAGTCATCATATCCTTAATAACTGGCACTTGACTACTACCACCCGTTAAGAAAATATTATCAATTTCTTCAAGCAAGTAACCCGCATCTTTAATTAAGAATTCAAATGGAGCCTTAATTGCATTAACTAGTGGGGTAACTAATTCATTAAAATGTTCCCGTGTCAAAACAACATCAATGTCTAGTGATTTATCACCTACGTTAGCAACAGCCACCACTTTAATCGTTGTTTGGGCCGCCGTTGTTAATTCAATCTTAGCTTGTTCAGCCACGAGTGTTAGGCGTTTCATCACGCTACTAACTTTAGATAAATCAATCTTTTGTTGGCGATAAAAATCTTGCACTAGCCAATCGACAATCATGCGATCAAACTCATCCCCACCAAGTGTCGAACTCCCGCCAGCGGCTAGTACTTCCACAATGCCATTATTTATTTCAACCAAGGCCGCATTTGACATCCCCGCGCCAATACTATAAAACACATTCAATTCATGCACGTTAAAATCTTGTTGGGCTGCATATGCTAACGCCACGGCCATTGGTTCATTTACTAACCGGACTTTTTCAAAGCCCGCTAGCTTAGCCGCCTGCTTTAAGGCGTTGCGTTGGGTATCATCAAACATTACTGGCACCGTGATGACCGTTTCCGTGACTACTTCACCTAATTGAGCCTCCGCATTTTGCTTCAATTCGCCTAAGACCAACGCCGAAACTTCAATCGCTGTATAAAACGTCCCATCAATTAAGATGCGGTAGTTTTCCTCCCCTAAATGACGTTTAATTGATTTAATCACATGCCGATTAGTAAAGGCGTAATTAGGAATCTTGCCACCCACTAGCGGTTGCTTTCCAAGCGCCACGCGCGAAGATATAATTTCTGCATGTGTACTAGTTTTTATTACTGTGGGACCAGCGTTGGTAAATACGGCACTCCCTGAATCATATGTTCCAAAATCAATTCCAATCAACATAACTCTTCCCCATTTAATATGTGTTACCATTTTTGTATATGTGTTACTTTATTTTGACTAATTTAATCGCTAAATCACGATTCAACTGGCGCATATTTCATCGTCACATAATTTAATATATGCTATTTTACTATTATTTTATTTAATAACCATTAAATAATCATTACTATTATTAATACTTTAATGTATTATAGCCGTACTCGCAACCTGATATTTATTTTAAATAAAATATTGGCTAGTTTACCTTAAAAAATCACCATGCGCTTACATACCAAAAGGCCTTTAAGTACATCGTGATTCTCTTTTAATCTTACTTCAATGACAATGCCGCAACATCAATTTCCCATGGTAACCAATCCCGGAAGAATTCTCCTTCGTGGCTAACTAGAATCAGATTACCTTCAAATCGAATCAAGGCTTTTTTCAGCGCTTGCTTCGTATCTTCATCTAAGTGATTCGTTGGTTCATCCATGATTAAGAAGTTACTAGGAATTAATTCCATCATTGCTAACTTAACTTTCGTTTGTTCCCCACCGGATAATAGGTGCATCGCTTTTTGGGCATTGGCGGCATTAATCCCGGCTGCACCAAGGCGTTGGCGGGCCATCCGGGGTTCTAATTTAGGAAACGCATCAGCCATTACTTCAAGTGGCGTCATCTTATCGTCGTCCCAGTCTAAATCTTGATTAAAGTAGTTCACTTTAACCGCTGGCGCAAATTTACTTTCCCCATTCAGTGGCGTTATCTTGCCTAAAATTGATTTAATTAACGTTGACTTTCCGGCCCCATTAAAGCCTTTTAGTAATAGTTTTTGCCCGTGGGTCATCGCAAAACTAACTGGGCTTAGCAAGGCGTGGGTATACCCAACTGTTAAATGCTTAACTTGTAACACTTCTTGTGATTGCATTGGTACATATGGAAAATCAAAACTTGCGTGTAATTCTTCATCTGGAGCATCAACGATTTCCATTTTTTGCAGCATTTTTTCACGGGAACGCGCTTGTTTTGATTTAGTACCCGCTTTATTTTTACTAATAAATTTTTCGGCTTTTGCAATCACAACTTGTTGCTTTTCAAAGCTACGTAATTGTTGTTCTCGTTTTTCGGCCTTTTGACGCATTGCTTGTTGGAAACTCCCACGGTATTTAGTAATTTTCCCAAAGGCAATATCGGCAATCGTATTGGTCACTTGTTCTAAAAATTCGTAATCATGGGAAATAATAATGGCACCACCATCAAAACCTTGTAAAAATTCGACGAGCCATTCAATATGGGCCGTGTCTAAATTATTCGTTGGTTCATCTAAAATAATGACATCATCGTTTTCAAGTAACAGTTTGGCTAAAATAACTTTTGAACGTTGCCCACCTGACATTTCACCAGTTAAGTGATCAACACCAATCGCATTCAAACCTAACCCGGTCACCACTTTATCAATTTTAGTATCTAATTCATAAAAATTAGCAGCTTCGAGCTGTTCTTGTAACTGGCCGGCCTTAACTAATAATTCGTCATCGGCAGTTTCACCGTATTGCGCATATAAATCATTAATTTGTGCTTCTTTATCAAATAATTCTTGAAACGCGGTCTGGAGGAATTGATACATGGTCATGTCAGCTGGAACTTCTGCATATTGATCTAAATAACCCACTTTTAGGTTTTTCTGCCAGTTAATCATCCCCGCTACCGGTAATGTTTGGCCGGTTAAAATCTTAATTAATGTTGATTTCCCCGCACCATTTTGACCAACGATTCCCATGTGTTCGTGCTTATTTAATTGAAATTCTGCGTCATCATATAATTGCTTATCAGCAAAACTCATTGATAAACCACTAACTTCTAATAATGCCATTGCGCCCTCTTTTCCATTGTATAAATTCCCAATATATCTAAATAATGCTACGCCCTTATGTCGGCTATTTCAACTATCAATTTCTAACGACCAAAAAACCAGCGCAACAATTGCACTGGTTTTCATTGTTTATTTCATTTACCAAATTTTAACGCATATTTGGTGGCAGTTAATCGTTCAAAGGTAAGGGCATTGGTCCCAAACTGTTTTAAAGCGGCTAACGTAATAATCGTTTTCGGGGCTAGTTTTAAACTTCGCCGGATATATTCATAAATATTACCATCAATAAACGCGAGCCGTGCTTGGGCCCCTTGACCCGTTAGGCGGGCTGTTAATTTAGTCCCTTCCGGGGTATAAAATGTGACCACTTCATCGCTTGGAAAATACGTTGCTAAATCAAGCGGCGGCATTTGCATAATATATGGGTCCGCCCCTTGGGTCCAAGCATTAATCCCAATTTTATCCCATGCAAATCGATTACTGTAGCGACCCCCAATCATTAAGTTGATGTTAAATTTTTGTTGGTATTGGGCTACTGGGTGAGCTTGTAAGGCTTGTAATTCCGGCAAGTAAGGGCCTAATTCTTGTTGGGTAATTCCTGTGGCTGATGGCGTTAAGGCCATTTTCATCACGGCATTGGGCGATAATAATTGGTGTTTTTGGCGAGTAATTTCATGCTTAACTAATACCAGCAACTGATCTTCTAATTGCTTAAGAAATGCCTTGGCGGTACTTCTATGCTTACCGTTAGGGACGTTTTTGACATTTAATTTATTGGCCTTTTTATTCGCAAGACGCTTAATCATCGCCGTGGCATCGGCATCCGCAATCAAGACCGCCGTGTACCCATGTTCTTGGACTGGACTAAGGTCTAAATCAACTAATTTCAGACCAGATTTAGCAAAAATTCCCACCTTTCCACGGGTCTTTTCAGCATCGAGCCGCACATGCGCATTCAGTGTCGCTGGCGAATTATCGCCAATTTTAATTTCACGGGGCGTGGTGGCCTTATAGACTTGGAGGTACTGGGCTGCTTGAATGGCGTTATCGGCAGCTTTGTTGACCAACACCTCCCGGTAATTAATTAACAAATCACGCAAAGTCGTTTCATCAAATACTTCCGGCTTTTGATTATGGATGACCGTTACGACTAATTTTTGTTGTAAAATTGCTAACCACAGATTTTCAAAAATTGCCGTAACCAGAGTTTCACGTTCAATAAAATTACGCCGGACACATGGTAATACGATTTGGAGTCCCGGCTCAGTAAGGTTAAATAATTCATTTTTAGCTGAACCTTTTGCGGTTAATTTACCTTGACCACCATATTTTTTACCAGCGAGCTCATGATCAAATAAATCAATCCAACTGTTAATGGGTGCTAACTTATGTTTACTAGCCATCGTTTGTACGTATACTAAGTTTAATTCTGAACTAGCCATTAATTGGCGCCGGACCGCTTTTTTTAACTTCGGCAGCTGCACATTTGTCGCCGTTAGCATCATTGTTTGTACATTGGGTAATTGTTGCCAGCGGTCCATTTGCGCCACAATACCACTCGTATATGAGTCTTGGGCCTGCAAACTTTCAATGTGGGTAAATAACTCATCAAATCCTGGGAGTGCGGTATGGGCGACTGCATCTACTTGAATGGTTAAGTTAATCGGTTGGTCACGATTAATTGGGGATTCTAGTAACACCGTGCTTAATGCATTTAGCATCGTACCGACACCCATTTTGGCGGCTTGCAACAAGTGCTTATTAAAAACAACGCGGGGGTGTTGTTTGGGCGCTTTAAATTCATACATCTTTTTCACAGGGGAACTCCTTTATACCTTTAATCGGTTGGCGTATTTAGTGATAAATCACTGATGTCTAGCACATCTAATAACCAGTCTTGATAAAAATCAGCTTCATGACTAACTAAAATTAAGTTACCTGGAAATTGCTTTAACGCTCGTTGCAACGCTTGTTTACTTGCTTCATCCAAATGATTGGTTGGTTCATCCATAATTAAAAAATTACTAGGCGTTAACTTCATTAAAGCTAATTTAACTTTCGCTTGTTCACCACCGGATAGTAACGCCAACGGTTTTTGGGCATTTTGTTTGTTAATTCCGGCGTTATTTAGCGCGCGCCGAATCGCTTGTAGTTCAAGGTCTGGAAAGTGATCACGTAAAACATCCAAAGGCGTTAATTGCTCATTATCCCAGGCTAGATCTTGATTAAAGTAACTAATTACAACGTCATCACTAAAACTAGCATGCCCATTTAACGCCATTAATTGACCCAAAATCGTTTTAATTAGTGTTGATTTACCAGCACCATTAAACCCAACCAAGGCTAATTTTTGCCCTGCTACCATTTCAAATGTCACTGGTTGCAGCAAGGCTTGCTCGTAACCGACGCACAACTCTTCAACCGTTAGCGTTGTGGCTGGAGGAACCGGTGCACTATCAAATGGTTCATCATAAATCGCGTATGGGTCTTCAACTTCCTGGCTCGGTGCTTCATATAATGGAAAGTCAAAATACGAGCGTAAACTTTGTTCTGGTGCTTCTACTAAGGTTAATTTATCCAACATCCGCCCACGTGATTTAGCCTGTTTAGCCTTTGTACCGGCTTGATTTTTATCAATAAATTTTTGGGTCTTTGCAATTAATTCTTGTTGTTGCGTAAATTCCCGTTGTTGCCGCTTACGGTTTTCATTTTTTTGGCGCATCGCCTCTTGGAAGCTCCCACGATATTTCGTCATTTTACCAAACGCAATATCAACAATACTGTTGGTGACTTGTTCTAAAAAATCATAATCGTGTGAGACAATCAGCGTTGTCCCCGTAAAGGCTTGTAAAAAGCCAACTAACCATTCAATATGCGCCGTATCAAGATAATTCGTTGGTTCGTCTAACAATAAGACATCATCGTTAGCTAGGAGCAACTTGGCTAAAATTATTTTAGAACGTTGCCCACCCGATAACTCACTAGTCGTGCGTTCAGCTAATTCAGTCAATCCCAATCCCGTGATAACTTTTTGCACTTTAGTATCTAAATCATAAAAATCAGCTTGTTCAAGTTGTTCTTGAATTTGCCCCGCTTGGATTAATAATTGATCATCTCCATCAACCGCATATTGGTCATAATACGCCCCCATCTGCGCTTCCAATTGATAAAGCTCGGTAAATGCGGTTGCCAAAAATTCCCGGACTGTCAAGTGCTTATCGATTTGGGCATATTGGTCAAGATAACCGATTCGGGTATCTTTTTGCCACTTAATGGTGCCACTAATTGGTAAGATTTGTTCGGTAATCAACTTAATTAACGTTGATTTACCGGTTCCATTTTGGCCGACAATTCCCAAATGTTCACCTGGCTGAAGTTCAAATTCAGCATCGTGATACAAGAGCTTTTCATCATAGCTCATTGATAAACCACTAACTTCTAATAATGCCATTTTATGCTCCTTTCACAATTCAACTATCTGTATCTGTAAAACTACCTTATAATAATTAACCATTCAATACTATTAAAAGAACATTGAATGGCTGTCGATTTAACATTTCATTACCTTGTGCGACTTACATGTCAGCTTAATGCCTTAAAATTTTAGGCAAGGTTATTAAATTATATCAAAAGCATCTCAATTATTATATGCTTAGCTGGTAATCCCTATATTGATGATTTTCCTAAAAAGTCCTAAAGTTCGCCCCTCTAAAGCATCCCTAGTTGAAAACCGCTTAAAAACACGTTAGAATTAGGCTAAAGTATTGTCTGGGGGTTTTCAGATGACATTAAAAAGAGTCAAGTTAGCAATTAATGTGTTAGCAATTCTCACGCTTCTCATTAGCTTAATCTTATATCATATCATTACCGTTCAAGCATTCATTTTAGCAATTGCGATAAAATTTCTTCCCAGCTTTTTTTTACCGAAGCATAAACCAAAAAACCAGTAAGCTAAGCTTACTGGTTTTTTGCTAACGATATTTACTATTTACAACTAATTCTAATGGCGATTTGATATTTTTAGGTAAGGTCTTTTTATCAAAATGATCATACACTGCTTGCATTGCCAGTTTACCCATTTGATATGGCTTTTGTGCAACCGTTGCGGCCATTTGACCATTTTTAACTGCTGTTAAAGCATCTTGGGAGCCGTCAAACCCAACTAACATAATATCGGGTTTATTACGTAACGCTTGTACTGCACCCAGGGCCATTTCGTCATTTTGTGAGAAAATTCCTTTGATATCGGGATGACCTTGAATAATATTTTCCGTAGTCGTCAACCCTTGCGCCCGATCAAAATTAGCCGTTTGTTTGGCCACAATATCTAATTTCCCTTTGACCGCATTGTCAAATCCACGCCCACGTTCACGCGAAGCTGATGCACCAGGAATCCCTTGTAACTCAGCGATTTTGGCATCTGTCCCGAGTTGTTTTAGCATAAATTTAGCCGCCATGTTACCACCTTCAACTGAATTTGATGCCACTAACGTCAAGACCTTCCCACCACTCGATGAGCGATCAACTGTAATAACTGGAATGCCGGCATTATTGGCCGCTTTCACTTCAGGTGTAATTGCATCTGAGTCAACCGGATTAATAATTAAAATATCAACTCCCCGTTGGATCATATCTTCAACATCATTGGTTTGCTTCGCCGTATTATTTTGCGCATCCGCAATTTGGACTTTCGTACCGTGCGCTTTGGCAGTATCATTGACACCATTTTTAACAGCGATAAAAAATGGGTTATTTAACGTTGATAACGATACCCCAACCCTAATTTCTTTAGGCTTTTTCTTCGCCGTATTATCAACTTTCTGGTATGGATTTTCTAACGTAATTACGGAACAACCGGCTAATAATATTAAGGTTAAACTAGTCATTATACCTAAGATAAGATATTTAATCTGTTTACGCATATTACTCCCCCCTAAACGGCTTTCTTACGGTCAATTAATACCGCAATGATAATGACGATTCCTTTAACGATTTGTTGGTAGAAACTAGATATTCCTAACAAGTTCATCCCGTTATTTAAAGTCCCAATAATTAATGCCCCTACAAGCGTGCCTAATAGCCGTCCTTTACCACCAGCTAATGATGTTCCCCCTAAGACAACGGCCGCAATGGCATCCATTTCATATGTTACTCCCGCATCTGGTTGGGCCGAATTAAGCCGGGATGTTAAAATGAAGCCCGCAATTGAGGCCATAATGCCCGATAATGTATAAATCAAAATGGTGATTTTATTGATTTTAATGCCCGATACAAATGCCGCTTTCGCATTTCCACCAATCGCATACGTCTTACGTCCAAAGGCCATTTTATGCAATAGTACATACAAAATAATGAACGCTACTAGCATTATCACAATTGGAAAAGGAATCCCCAAGAAATACCCGCGACCAATAACTTGAAAGAAGAAACTATTGGTCATCTTCGCTCCAGAAATGGGATTACCATCGGTTAAAACATACGTTGCCCCCCGATAGATTGTCATCGTTGCTAATGTCGCAATAAACGGTGCTGCGCCACCATAGGCAATAATCACACCGTTTACACCACCTAAAATTGCCCCAATCAAGACACCCAATAAGAACGCAAATGCTGGATGAACGCCAGCAATAATCATTTGTGCGGTGATTGCGCCCGTAAATGCCAAAATTGAACCAACTGATAAATCAATCCCGGCCGTCAAAATAACAAACGTCATCCCAAATGCAATTAGCGCATTGGTCGACACTTGCCGTAACAGATTCAAAAGATTATTAATATCTAAAAAACTATGGTTTAACAACGTTACTAAAAAAACCAAAAACGCTAATGCCAAAACTGGTCCTAATTTACCAATAAAATCCATCACATTGAATTGCTGACGCTTTGTGTTATCCATTGATTTGTCCCCCCGTAGCTAAAGTCATAACCGTTTCTTGTGTGGCATTTTTCGTGGCTAAGGTCCCCATAATCTTACCTTCGTACACGACATTAATTCGATCACTCATACCTAATACTTCTGGTAAATCACTTGAAATCATAATAATTGCGACGCCACGTGCCGTTAGTTCATTCATCAAATCATAAATTTCGCGTTTGGCCCCAACATCAACTCCGCGTGTTGGTTCATCTAATATCAAGACTTGCGACCCCGCTCCAATCCATTTTGCCAAAACGACTTTTTGCTGATTTCCCCCTGATAAGCTACTTACCGCAATATCGGCCGTTTGGGTTTTGATTGTCAGCCGCTTGATTAATGCCTCCACAAAAATGCGATCATTATGTTCGTCAATTAAGCCGTATTTAGTAAAACTACGTAAACTCGCTAAATCGATATTATCAGCAATTGTCGCATCTAAAATCAGCCCTTCATCTTTACGATTTTCCGTCATAAACCCAATCCCGTGTTTAATGGCAGCGGCTGGCGAATGATTCTCAACAACTTTGCCACTCACTTTAATTTGGCCATGATCTAAGCGATCAATCCCAAAAATAGCGCGCATGATTTCTGTCCGACCTGCCCCCATCAAACCCGCAAAGGCCACAATTTCACCGGAATGCACATCAAAGCTAACATCATTAAATACGCCTTGCCGACTCAAACCGTGCGCTTCAAAATAGACTTCGCCGACTTGCGTTGTCCGCTCTGGATAAAATTCAGTTAAATCACGCCCCACCATAGCTTTAACAATTTGATTCACATTTGTATCGGCCACCTTTGTCGTTGTGACCGAAATACCATCTCGCATAATTGTTATCGTGTCACATAGCGTCGTAATTTCTTCCATCCGGTGGGATATATAAATAAATCCTACGCCCGTTGCTTGGAGTTCTTTGACAATTTTAAAGAGCTTGTTGATTTCATTTTCTGTCAAAGCTGATGTCGGTTCATCCATAATGATAACTTGCGCATCCGTCATCAATGACTTAGCAATTTCAACTAGTTGCTGATTACCAACACTTAAATCATGAATTGGCATATCCAAACCAAAGTCAGCCCCTAAATAATCAAGATATTTGCGGGCTTGTGTGCGCATAGCACTAGTTTTTAAAATCCCAAAACGGTTCGTGATTTCACGATTAATAAACATATTTTCCAAGACGGTCATTTCACCATAATTATTCATTTCTTGGTGAATGAAACTAATCCCATGCAATTCCGCATCCATGGCATTTTTAAAATGCGTTACCTGCCCATTAATTTTGATTTGACCACGCTCAATTGGTAAAATGCCAGTCAAAATATTCATTAAAGTTGACTTACCAGCCCCATTTTCACCCATTAAGGCATGAATTTCCCCCGGTGCTAATGTGAAGTTAACTCCCTTCAAAACATGATTATCACCAAAGCTTTTGAAGATGTTTTGCATTGCAATTTCCATAATACCCCTCCGTATTGATGGCAATATTGGATTTTCACTAGCTACTTTAGAAAGTTACCCCACTTTCCAAAATAATATTTGCATATGGTGCCATTTCCCCAGTTCGAATGAATGCATGGGTATTAGCTAACCGTTGCTTCATATCTTCGTGTGGAATAAAGGCTATTTCAATTTCAGGTAGCAACGTCTTAATTGCTTGTAATTGTCCGGGATTCGCCGTTTTTATCTCTTCGGCTAAATAGATTTTTTGTACTTCTAATTCTGTTAAGACATTTTGTAATACGACATTGAAGCTTGGCACATTATTAGTAACTGCCAAATCAATTTTTTCAGTTCCTTTGGGTACCGGCATCCCGGCATCACCAATTGCCAGCGTGTCAAAGTGCCCCATTTGGGCAACCACGCGGGAGATATCTGAATTAATAATACGGCCTTTTTTCATGTTAACTTCCTTTCACTGTGAAAAAATGTAATTAAACAATTAGTATCTGCTTCCATTTTACCGATTTTTGATAGCGCTTTCAAACGATAGGACAGCAAACTTTACAACCTCATAATTACAAATAAAACGCCAAAGGACTCGGAAAATTTTCCGGGCCCTTTGGCGTCTAAAATCAATCAATTATTTTTAAATTTATTACTTCTCGTCCTCCTTCCGATGACGCAAACCTAATCCTCCAATCAAACCAAGGATTGTTTCACCAATAATGGTTAAAATCGTTGCTGTTTGCGCTTGTTCATCTGTTTTAGGTAATTGCTTTTGTACATGGGTACTTTCAGTGGGGGATTTTTCAATATTTTTAGCTGGCTTAGTTTTATTAATTACTGTAACTGGTACCACCTTAGTAGTATTTTTGGGGTGTTTTTTATTAACTATTGTTGCATCTTGAGCAGCACTCTTCGTTGTACCGTTATCAACTCTGGCTTGACTAGCACTTACTGTAGCTGCACTTGCGTAATTTCCTGCTTCTGTTGCCGTTGATCCTGCTTCACTAGCTGTTGTTTGCGCATTATCAGCACTACTGTTGGCAGCGTGTACTGCATTAGCGGTGCTAGTTGCGACATTATTTTCTGCTTCTGCTGTTGCTTGTGCTTGACTGGCAACTGCAGCGGCTGATGTCGCCGTACTTGCGGCACTCTTAGCGACTGCGGCATCACTTGCCGCCGTTGAGGCAGCCAATGATGCCACACTTTCAGCCGAGCTCGCCTTTGTTAATTGTTCTATTGCAGTACTTGCAGCTAAATTAGCACCTTCAATATCACCTTGTTGAGTAGCTAAAATTGCTTGACTATAAGCAGTTGAAGCTATGCTATTGGCGATGACAGCTTCACTTTCTGCACTCGAAGCTATTTGGCTTTGTACCTGAGCATTTTTAGTTGCATCAGCACCAATAGAAGCCGCAGCTGATGCAACTGATGCGGCTGATGTAGCTGTAGAACTTGCATTCATAGCAGCACTTGCAGCTGACATAATTACCTGATTATCAGGATTTATTGCTGCAGTTGAGGATACTTCACTAGCTGCATTATTAGCTAAATTGGCATAACTAGTTGCAACTGCAGCATCAGAATCACCAACTTTGCTATATGACGTGGCCGTAGTAGCACTACTGTTAGCTGAGTTATAATCACCCTTTGTATTTTCTGTTACTTTATTTGTGCTATCTGCTGCTGACTTGGCCTTATCTACTGATACTTGACCAATTGCTTGTTGTTCCGCCAGCAGTGCATTTGAAGCCACACTTGCAGCACTAGCGGCAGTACTTGCACTTGCTATCGCAGCCGATTGCTGCTCATTAGCAGTCGACATCGCTCTTGCAGCTACACTACTAGCAATTGCAACTTGCTTAGCATCTGCAGTCGCATTATTAATAGCCACCGTTGCGGCGGCAGCATAACTAGTTGCTGCACTTGCAAATGATTTATAAGCAGAATCATTTGCATAACTGGCTGCACTGGCTGCGCTAGCTGCAGATTGAGCAGCACTTAAAGCTTCATTAGCCGTGCTTGTAGCACTTTGTTCGTTCTTTAAAGCTATAGATGCAACTGACGCGGCACTAGCAGCTATAGCCGCAGCGTTATCAGCCATTGCTTGCTGAGTGACGGCAGTCGAAGCAGCAGTCGAAGCAACACTAGCTGCACTCATAGCAGTGTTAGCGTATGATTTTACATTTGCTGTATCACTATATTCATTAGCTAAAGATTGTGCTGCCTTACTAAAACCATCTGCAGCACTAGCAGCACTAGCAGCATCATTGACACTGCTTGTTAAAGTTACAGCAGTTGCTGATGTAGCCTGCGCATTACTTTGAGTATTATTGTTATTATCAACAGATGTTTGGTCACCTACCACGACATCATAATTAACTTTTACGTAATTCAAACTTGAGACAGCACGCAAAATGGTATTAGCTGTTAACGCAAATCCTGCTGGTAAAGTAATTGACCAGTTACCTTGACTATCTGCCTGAGCCATGTATTTAGTAGTATCTTGCCGATTTGCTACTAATGTCCCCGCTGGCAAACCAGTAATGCCATTACCATTTTGATCAGTCAAAGTAATAAAACCCTCTGGTAATGTTTTACCAGTAACAACCGTTGTATGATCTGTCACTGCAGGTTCAATATTAACTTTATTATCCGCGGCGGTTACAAACTCGAGATATTTGGTTGTTGACAATGCAATTGCCAAGCTATTGATATCTTTTTCAGAATCAAGAGACATCCCTTGTGCAGTAGGTGACGAATATTGATAAACCGCACTATTCAACATCGGAATATTAAAAGATAAGTATGGTCCAATAGCCATCGCATTTGGTGTATTATATATAATTTTTTGAAGCTGTCCTTTAATATTTCCTTGATAGACAAAATAAAAAACACTACTCTTCGGATTAGTATTTTGGGTTAAGTCAAATACAACCTTGTGCGCATGATACATTGTAATTACTGAATTAGCACCTTGTGTCTCCAACAACGTTACCTGACCATTACCATCTACTGTAACAGTTACATTCGCTCCATCTTCGAAATTAAAATTACTAGTACCAAATAAATTAATAATAATTGCATTTTGCGATCCAAGATTAGTAGCATCAACATTTAAAAAGCCACCGTTACCAACAACAAAAGTCCCACTACCATCTAGTTGGATGACACCAGTATTAGCAGTCCACAGCTGGCCATTTTGTTTAATATTAATTGTTCCATAATCATTAACCGTACCAGCACCTGTAATATATATTGCCTTATTTCCCGATGTATCTGCATTATTTTGATTGTAATTAATTACTCCAGATTTACTTACTGTTAACACTCCCGTACCAGCTAAGAATATGCCAGAGAACCCGTTCATATTAAGTCCTTGTAAATTCAACGTCCCATCAACAATCACTGATCCACCTGCCGTGTAAATTAAGGCATTGGTTCCAGTTTCATTGGCTCCGTATGCGGTTGCCCGTGATAAATTAACAGTTGCACCTTGGTCAATTTTGAAAACACCATTAGGTGCAAGGACAACTGCCGTACCCCCAGCAGTTGTCCCAGTAAAGTTCGCCCCCGCAAGGACTTCAACATTACTTGACTCAAAAATTTCTTGGTCTAAAACACCGTTACCTGCGATTGAAACATTACTCCCGTCAACCGGTGATTTATAACTATAGCTAGTAAGTAGCTTTGTATTCACATCCCCAGAAATAAAGACCGGAATTCCATATGAACTAATCATCTGTGACCCATAGTAATTAACATTATTAAATGTTAATGATTGCACTTTAGGATCATTTGCTGACCCCATCAAATGAATCGGCCCCCACCAAGATGCTGCCCATAAATTGATATCCGTGAATTTTACATTAGCATTTTGAACTCCAGCTGGCATATCAACAAAGTTATTTTGCCAATCTAACGTATAATATTTTCCAGCTGTTCCAGTGGTACCATTAATAGTTAAACTCCGTGTTGGAATAACTGCCGCAGCAAATAGTGGAACATTAGCTGTAGATAAACTGATATCATTTTGTAAATTAATCTGGTTAATTTGACCGTTAAAGAGCGCATCATGGAATTCTTGGGCAGTCGAAACATTAGCCACATTATCTTGTTTCAAAAGGATATTAGGATTTAATTTACCTGTAATTCTATTCACTTGCTCATTAGTTTGTGAACTAATAGTACTCGTGTCGTTACTCAACGATAGATTAACCGTCTTTGCGATATCTGTAATCGCTAAACTGTTACCGATACTGGTATTGATATTGGTACTATTAGAAACTCTTATTGGAATAGCATTACTATTTATCACACCGCTGTTGGCAGTTTCACTAGCAGCACTATTTGTTGTTGCGCTACTATTGGCAGTTTCACTAGCAGCACTATTTGTTGTTGCGCTACTATTGGCAGTTTCACTAGCAGCACTACTTGTTACTGTGCTACTATTGGCAGTTTCACTAGCAGTACTACTTGTTACTGCGCTACTATTGGCAGTTTCACTAGCAGCACTATTTGTTATTGCTTTACTATTGGCAGTTTCACTAGCAGCACTATTTGTTGTTGCTTTACTATTGGCAGTTTCACTAGCAGCACTATTTGTTATTGCTTTACTGTTGGCAGTTTCACTAGCAGCACTACTTGTTAGTGTGCTACTATTGGCAGTTTCACTAGCAGCACTATTTGTTACTGCACTACTATTGGCAGTTTCACTAACAGCACTATTTGTTGTTGCTTTACTGTTGGCAGTTTCACTAGTAGCACTACTTGTTACTGTGCTACTAGTGGCAGTTTCACTAGCAGCACTATTTGTTGTTGCGCTATTTACACCTTTATTATCAGAGGACGGTCTCTTTTGCGTATAAATACTTGCTGTTGCAGTATTATGTATCTCATCCGCTGCAGTATGACTAGGCATCCCCGCAATCAATCCCACTCCAATTCCCAAAAATATAATTGGTGCATAAAACCAATTTTTACCAGCTTTATACATTTTATATCGTTTTTTGGCGATTATTTGATTATGGTTATTAATCCTTCTTTGCATTATAGCTCCCCCCATAAAATAACTACTCATAAATATTTTGATTTTATAACTCTAAGTTACACATTTCCTAAGCATTTTCATGCTCTTTTTGATTATACGAGGAATTTCCTAAGATATTAGCGTTGTAATATTCTGCTAATACTTATTTTGTCTTATCATTAAAGTAAGTATTACATTTATTTAAACCATCTTTATTTTGTAATTACTTAGTAATTAAATTCATATTAATTACGTATTTTAAATTTTAAAAATACTCATATTTTTAAAAAAATCAATACTGTAATTTATTTGTAAACTATACTAATTTCAAAACACTAAATAATCAGCATTCAGCGCGGTTTACTAAAAAAATATCCAGAAAGCTTTCACTTTGCTATGGTAGTCTCCTGGTTGACAAATGAAATAATAAATTTCATTTGTCAACCAGGAGGCTTTTTTATACGCCAAGAAGTAAATACAGTGTTAGCGAAAAAGTAACAACACATACTCTGCGGAATTAAAGAATAAAGTTGTTGCTGAATACCTTGCTGGACGAGGTAGTTTGAGATTTCTTACTCGTAAATTCGGTATTCGTATCAAGAAACGTAATCGTATTAAGCAAGCTGAACAATATCTTAAAGGTAACGTCTTGAATCAAAATTTTAAGCAAGCCCAGCGGCCTGATGATATCTGGCTATCTGATTTTACCCACTTACAGTGGCTACTTAGTAGCCTATAACTTGAGTTTAACTGAAACAACCGAAGCGACGATTGATACTTTTAAACAAGCCTTCAACGTAGCTAATAATGCCGAGCCGCTGGTTCACACTGATCGTGGTGCGGCATACACTTCCAGCTTATTTAATGACTTTATGTTTCAAAAAAATACTATACGTAGTATGTCACGACCAGGTATACCTTACGATAATTCATTAATGGAACGGTATTGGAATGAGTTTAAAGTACGTTGGCTTAGAACTCATCCATGTCCCACTACATACGGTGAATTGGAAATGTTAGTTGCAGAAGGTGTTAAGTATTTTAATACTATTCGGCATTCTGAAAAAAGAAATGGCCTTACACCGGAAGAATTCCGGCATAAGGCCATTTCAAAACAGTTAATCGCATAACTATTTTATATTATTTCATTTGTCAACTTGACAGATACCAGTGCACTTTCTGGAGATTTTAATAATTAATTTTTACCAATACTACGCCATTGTGTTACTAAACGATTAGCGTCAAATTTTTGTGCTGTTTTTAAAGCATTACTTTTTAATTTCTTAATTTTATTGACATCTTCAAATGTTGCTACGATTAATTTTGCTAAGTTATGTGGCGTGCGATTCGTAATCGTAATGCCGTTTTCACCATTGATTACGAGATTTTTATTTATATAGTCAACAGCATAACAAGCTACCGGTACTCCATGGCTCATGCCTTCTAACGCGTTAATCCCAAAACCTTCACTTTTAGCTGCCGTTAAAAATAAGGCGGCATCTTGATAAATGTCTCGATTATCAATACTATAGTCAAGGAAATGCACTGCATCAACAATCTCAGTATTGTGAAGTTGATGTTCAATTTGTTGCTTATAATCTGTTGAAGAATAATATCCCTTCAAATACAATTCAGCGTCTGGTTTTTGTTCGTGAATACTTTGAAAAATGTCAATTAAACCGGAAATATTTTTATCTGGTGCTAATCGTCCAACGTATACAATTTTAGTTAAATCCGTTTGTTTACTAATATCTATACTTGTATATGTAGCTGATTGCAACGTACAGGCATTAATACCAGTATAACCTTGTTTCAGATCTGCTGTCTGCGCATCCGTTGCAGTAGCAATTAAGTCAAAATGTTTACCTACGGGTGTCACAATTCCTGCATATGCTTGTTTCAGCATTTTTTCATCTGTAATTTGGTTCTTCTCTAAATGATTTTCGTGCAAATATGCCACTGTCTTGACTGGATTAAGAACTCCTAAAACCGCCTCAACAACCCCAGGTCGATCTGCTACGAAAATCCCTGGTTCAGCTATATTTAGTTCATTTAAAAAGAACGTAAATAACTGCACTTGCGTATCAAAAACATAATCTTGACCATAAAAATTGAGTAACTTATACATCGTTGGTGTAACAACCCCATTAATAAACATATGCACAATTTCAATGACTGACTTACCATTGACATCAAAAAATGTTTGTAATGCCACTGATCCATCAGGATGATAAGTCTCTTCCATTGAAAGGAACCCCCGCCAATCGTAATACTGTGTTATTTCTTTATTACCAACGCGATCATAATACACAATATCTCCAACTAATCCAACCGTTCCAGGCATAACATTTATTTTGGCTAATTTACGCCCCATTGAATCAATAGTCGAATAGTTTGCATTAACACTTGTCACATGATAATCCCGTAATGGAATGGTTGATAAAAAACGGATACTCGTTTCTTGACGTTCAATATTATTGGCGTGTTGAAAATAGTCATACATATTAATATATTGGGTGTTTTCAATTCCCATATTAATAATATCACGAGCCAAAAAGCGGTTATAATCCTGTGTCACAATTTTGGCAGCTTCTCCATTTGCTAATAAGCTTTGCGTCCGCTTTATTTGTACAAATTCAACACCTGAATTAAAGCCATAAATATTTTCACCAACTGAATATATCATTATTCCCTCCTTTTTAACGCACATGTTTAACTTTAAGTGTCTTAGCATCATCCAATAATTGCTGCCACGCTTGCCAAACATTTTCTTCAGAATAACGATGTGCTGATTCATAAGCACCATTACTCAAGCGCTGTAACGTTCTTTTGTGTGTAAGGACGCTAATTATTTTGGCCCCCATTGCCTTATAATCATTAAATGGGACCACGTATCCATTAATATTATCTTGTATAATTTCATTTGGTCCGTAATTGACATCATACGTAATCCCAACAACCCCATGTGAGATTGCTTCCATAATAGCCAAATTAAAGCCTTCCATTAATGAAGTCAGCCCAAAAATCTGGGCATCATCTAAGATACTTTGCACGTCATCAATATAACCTTTAAATGTCACAACATCTTCTAAATCAAGCTCTTTAATTAAAGCCGTAATTTTTCTCTTTTCGGCATAATTGTCAGTCGAATCTGCATAACCGTACAAATCTAAACTAACTTCTGGAAATTTTTCATGTGCAAGTGCGACTGCCCGTATAAGATCGCCTAGACGTTTTTCATATGCAATTCGAGCTACCGCCACAATTTTACCGAATGTTCGAGTATTCATTTTAATTCGTGTTTGTTCTAAAATTACTTCCGGTACCACACCTACCGGAATTACATAATTACGTTGAATTGTTGGAAAACGAGCTTTGACATCTTTAGCTTGTTTTTGGGTTGCCGAAACAACAGCCGAGTATTTATCGACATTTGTTAATGCATATTCGTAGTTATTATTCATAACTGAATTCATAGGATCTTGCGCATCCCCAGCTTGTGAACTGTGCAAATACATAACTGTAAATGCTGGTTTGTGCAAGCGCGTTAATGCTTGATCAGCCAGTGATGAACGATCGAGCACAAAAATATTCGTCTCTGAACTTTGCTCATTAATTTGATTCAAAAAGAATTCAAATAATTCATCAATTGTATCAAATTGATGAATTGTCCCTCCATGCTCACTCAAAAGCCAACCTGTCTTTTCAACTTCATTAACTGCATTTTTGCGATTAAAGTTTCTTAGCACTATTTGTCCCCCTGGTGTATACCAAGTTTCAGTACCAATTTTATTATCAGGTGTATACCATTGCGACTTAGAGCAGAATCCCCTTTGATCATAAAAATCCACACGATATAAGTTATTGAACCCATCAAACATCTCAACTGAATAAACTTGTTGACTTTCCTTAATATAATTAAAACGGGCAACCATTTGATTATTTGCCCGTTTAACAATGAAGCGACTATTATCACTTTCATCGGTAAAGTGTAAATTCTTTAATCCAAACTCGATATCATTTACGTGTAGTTCTTTTGGTTCAACAAACAATGCTTGTTGATAAAAATCAAACATATTAATCATTTGTGAATCATTTATTCCCGCTTCGTGTGCTGTTACGTGTGAATCATAAACCCAATCCCGCGTTAAAAAATAATATGCCGTTTTATTTTTATCAAACAAGTGCGCCCGCTTTAATTGTGCATGTTCTATCCCAGATTTTTTAGCTGGCATACCAAAATTAATAAAATAAATCATCCTAATTCCCCCAATTTTGAATTTAAGAGCCTTCGCTTAAAATTGTTTTTTACTTATAATAAAAAAGTTATTTTTTAATAAAAAACAACTAGCTAACTTAATTTTGAGCTACAAAAAAAGCTAAGTCAACCTAAATTGACTTAACTTTTTCACTTATTTTCTAACATCGCTTTAGCATAACTAATATAATAATGGCGACCATTAGCACTTGTTTCTAACTCCGCTAATGCATATAGTGCGGTAATTTTTAAATCAACTGCTTCAGCCTCACCAAGGGCAATTAGTAAATCACATAATTGTAAGGCCCATAAGTAATCACTTGCCGCGAGTGCTTGTTTGATTGCTACAATAACTTTTGCTTTTCCTCCAATCAAAGCGACCATCTTACCAGCATATAAGTACTCCGGCATTTGGTGTAAGTTGGTCGGATTACCATCAAACCACCCCACATATGCTGCAAAGATTGCCCGTACCGTCCATTCAACACTGCCATATATTTCTTGTAAGTATGGTAAATTCCTTAAATGCTCCGGTAATTGGACTACTTCAACAATTGCTTGTACTGGTAAACCCGCATCAATATGGGCAAGAGTTTGATCAAAGACCGTTGCAATGGCATCACGATAATTAACTAAAGTTGTTTTAACAACTGTTGCGCCTTCCAAAGGTTGTAGATGCCCTGGTAAAACGGCAACCGCATTATATTCAATCAACAAATCCAAGCTTTGAATCCATTGACCAATATCACGATACTGTCCACCCCGAATTGCCGCTAAATTCGGAAAAGCCCCATAATAATTGTCACCCACACACATTATTTTTTGCTCGGGTAACCACACATAGCCCATATCACCATTTTCACCAGGTGCACTAATTAATTGCAAATGAATGCCATCAATTACCCGATCAACCAACATATCACTGATTATTTCAGTTGGTGGTAATGGTGCATAGCCCCGTTGTCCTTGGGTGTGCCCTTCTCGCATGCCCACACCTTGTGTAAGTGCCTCCGCATCGTTAAGTTGGTACCCCATCTGATGTTGGGTCCGTTTTAATAAAACATCATTGACCTTTTGTGCATCGATTAATGCTTGGTCACGATTAGCAAAAGCGATTACTGACTGTGCAGTCGCTGCAAATGTACTGGCACCCCCTCGATGATCTGGATGCCCATGTGTATAAATAATTGTCCGAACGGGTTTATTAGTAATTGCTTGTAAATCCGTCAGCATCAAGGCCGACCGATCTGGCGAGTCAAGGGTATCGACTAAGATAACACTTGTCCTCCCTTCAATGGCAATCGCATTACTATGCCCATAGCCCACAAATTGATGAACGCCTTGACCAAAATGGTAAATATGTTTTTGTTCATTTTGTTGAGCAAATGCTTGTAAAAGCTTAGCCCCATTTTTTTGCAACATCCAGCTTTGTCCCCCACGTTATGCATGATTTTGTTGTAGTATTATACTACATTTTAATATCTTAAATTATACGCCTTAACTAAATTATACACATTTCTAAAAACAATTAGCATACAAAAAGTCCTGCTACCCATGACTTAATTCATGAGTGGCAGGACCTTTTTTAATTAATTTAAGCTTAGTAAGTATCACCGTTAACAATTGAGTTTTTCACAATTACATAGTCAACTTGATGTAAGTCTTTAAGTACCCGACCACCAGCATATGAAATCGCTGATTGTAAATCTTCATGCATTTCTTGAAGTGTACTATTGATTGAACCACGATATGGCACCAATAATTTCTTACCTTCAACGTGACTGTAAGTGCCCTTTTGGAATTGTGAAGCAGACCCAAAGTAAGTCTTGAAAACTTCACCATTAATCTCAAGTTTATCCCCTGGCGTTTCATCATGACCGGCAAATAATGAACCGATCATAACCATATCAGCACCAAAACGAATTGACTTAGCAATATCACCATTATAGCGGATACCACCGTCAGTTACGATTGGCTTACGCGCAGCTTTAGCACATAAGCGTAAAGCCGCTAATTGCCAACCACCTGTCCCAAAGCCAGTCTTTAGCTTAGTAATACATGCTTTACCAGGGCCAACGCCGACTTTAGTTGCATCCGCACCGGCATCTTCTAGATCACGAACACCTTCGGGAGTAGCGACATTACCGGCAATTAAAAATGTTTCTGGTAAACGGGATTTAATAAATTTAATCATGTCCATCACAGTTTCTGAATGACCATGAGCAATATCAATTGTAATATATTCTGGCACAACACCATCATTAGCAAAGCGTTCGATTAACGCATGCTCGTCGTCTTTTACACCGATACTAATTGAAGCAAATAAACCTGCTGCATGCATTTTAACGACAAAATCATAGCGGGTCTCTGGTTCAAACCGGTGCATAACATAGAAAAAACCATTTTCAGCAAGTTGCTTTGCGAGGGGTTCGTCAATAACGGTTTGCATATTGGCTGGTACAACGGGAAGTTTAAAAGTTTTAGGACCAAACTTAACTGACGTATCAGCTTGGGAACGACTTGTAATCACACATTTGCGTGGAACAAGTTGTACATCTTCGTAATCAAAAACTGTTAATCCATTATTCATTATCTATCCTCAAACTTTTTTATTTAAATTATCAAAACACGAACTTTATACGATAACAAAGCCCCAAGAAAGTATTATACCGAACTTTAGATTAAAAACAAGCGAAATATTTATTTTAAGACGAAAAATATCACATTTACAAAATAATCGTTCGTGTTTTGATGATATAAACATTTTAAAATCCGAACATTGTAGTAAACACCCCCCTCTCAAACGGTGCTTAGCAGCCAATAAAAAAAGGCCTGAATTTTTAACAATTCAGGCCTTTTTCTAGTTTTATCATGTATTTACAGAGCGATTAGCACACTCAAAATTATTCTTCAGCCATGTTAGGTTGATCATTTTCAGCATACACTGGTGCTTTCAAACCTAAATCAATTTCAATTTGTTGTTTTGAAACTGGTTGGGGTGCTTCAGTCATTGGTTCAGAAGCCTTACTATTTTTAGGGAAGGCAATCACTTCACGAATGTTGTCTTGACCAGCAAGAATCATTGCTAAACGGTCAAGTCCAAGGGCGATTCCACCAAGTGGTGGGAACCCAAATTCCATGGCATCAAGCAAGAAACCAAACGCTTCATGCGCTGATTCTGCTGTAAACCCAAGTGCTTTGAGCATTTTTTCTTGAATGTCCATTGTGTGAATACGAATTGAGCCAGAACCAAGTTCGTAACCATTCAACACTAAGTCATAGCTTTGGGCATGGGCTTGGTGCGGATCTTCACCTTCGTTAAAGAAGTGTAAATCTTCTTCATTAGGCATTGTGAATGGGTGGTGAGCCGCAATCCAACGGTCATCTTCTTCTTGATGTTCAAAGAGTGGCCAGTTAACAATCCAAGCAAAGCCCCATTTTGATTCATCAATCAAGCCAAGTGTTTTGGCCGTATCACGACGTAAGTAATCAAGACTACCTGCGACAACATCAGCTTTAGCAGCGACAAAGAGTAGTAAGTCACCCACTTTAGCATCCATTGCGGCTGTGATTTCAGCAAATTGCGTGTTCAAGAACTTCGCCACTGGGCCGTTGAAACCCTCTTCCGTAACTTTAACCCACGCAAGCCCCTTAGCACCGAAGCGTTCGATGTATTGGGTGTACTTGTCTAAATCTTTACGAGAGTAGTGATCAGCTCCGCCAGGCACGGTAATCCCTTTCACGACACCACCATTAGCAACGGTGTTTGCAAAGACCCCAAATTCTGATTTAGCAGCGATTTCATTCAAACTAACTAATTCGTAGGCAATTCGTAAATCAGGCTTATCTGTTCCGAAACGTTCCATCGCTTCAGCCCATTCAAGAACTGGGAAGGCAGCTGGATCAACGGTTACCCCCGCTGCGTCTTGCATAATCCGCGCAACCCAACGACCAACTAATTCACGAATTTCATCTTGGTCCATAAATGACATTTCCACATCAAGTTGGGTAAATTCTGGTTGACGGTCACCACGTAAATCTTCATCACGAAAGGCCCGCGCAACTTGGTAGTAACGATCAAAACCAGCCCCCATCAACAATTGCTTAAACAATTGGGGTGATTGTGGTAAGGCATAGAAACTACCTGGGTAAACCCGTGAAGGTACTAAGTAATCACGCGCTCCTTCAGGTGTTGATTTAGCAAGGTATGGTGTTTCAATATCAATAAAGCCTTCACCATCAAGGAAATCATGCGTTGCCTTGGTAATCTTTGACCGCATCAAAATATTACGTTGCATTACTGGCCGGCGTAAATCCAAGTAACGGTATTTTAACCGTAATTCATCAGAAACACTGATTTCATCTTCAATATCAAATGGGGCTGTTTTGGCTTCTGCCAAGATCTTAGCACCGTGGACTTCAACTTCAACTTTACCAGTTTTCATATCAGCATTGATGGTCTTAGCATCCCGCGCTTTAACAGTTCCTTGAATTTCAATGACGTATTCTGAACGCATTTGATCAGCAACTGCCAAGGCATCCGCACTAAATTCTTCAGAAAATACTAATTGGACAATTCCTTCACGGTCACGTAAAGAAATAAAAATTAAAGCGCCCAAATCACGCCGTTTTTGTACCCATCCTTTTAATACAACTTCTTGGCCGACAAATGATTCATCAACCAATCCCGCATATGTTGTCCGTTTCATAACTAATCTCCTACTCTGCGTCATCGGCTAAGTTAGCCAATGCATCTTCTTCATTTTCAATTAAAAATGGTAATTCTGTGTAAATTTTAGCCAATGGTACTTTAACTTGTTCACCAGTTTCCATGTTTTTCAAGTTAACTTCTTGGTTAGCTAATTCATCTGGACCGATTGTTACTACGTATAAGGCATTTAACCGGTCAGCAGCTTTAAATTGCGCCTTTGGTTTGCGGTCTAAGTAATCTCGTTCAGCGGTGTAACCGTATGAACGGATCCCTTGGACTAACTTCAAGGCTTCGACATCAGTTTCTTCACCAATATTTGCCACATAAAAATCAAGTGGTTCAACTTCAGGCAATGGTGTTTGTTCGCTTTCAAGCAAGAGCATCAAACGTTCTAAACCAATCCCAAAACCAATTCCTGATGTTTCAGGGCCACCAAGTTCTTCAACCAAGCCATTGTAACGACCACCACCAGAGATAGTTGTCCAACCGTGACCAAGTGCTTTTGAATTAGTCATGATTTCAAAAATTGTGTGGTTGTAGTAATCCAAACCACGCACCATTGATGCATCAATTTCATAATCCAAACCAAGTGCATCAAGCATTGTTTTTAACTTATCCCAGTGCGTTTGTGCTGCGGGTGTTAAGTAATCTAAGATTGATGGTGCGTTTGCAACAAATGCTTGGTCTTTGGCATCTTTTGAATCTAACACACGTAATGGATTTTTGTGCAAGCGTTCTTGTGAATCAGCACTTAATTCCGCTGCGTGTGGTTCTAAGTAATCAATCAATGCTTGGCGGTAAGCAGCCCGTGATTCAGCATCCCCCAATGTATTAACCGCTACTTTTAAGCTTGTTAAGCCTAATGATTGGAAGAAATCAATTGCCATAGCAATCACTTCAGCATCTAAAGCTGGTGAGTCAGCCCCAAAAGCTTCGACCCCGATTTGGTGGAATTGACGCATCCGGCCAGCTTGAGGACGTTCATAACGAAACATTGGTCCGATGTAAAATACCTTGTAAGGTTTTACTTGTTCGGGAGCAAATAATTTGTTTTCAACAAAGGCCCGGACAACCCCAGCGGTTCCTTCTGGACGTAATGCAATGTGTCGGTCACCTTTATCATGGAAATCGTACATTTCTTTAGTCACAACATCGGAAGTATCACCGGCTGAACGTGAGAAAACTTCAAAGTTTTCAAACAATGGTGTCCGAATTTCGTTGTATTGGTAGTTGTTAAATAATAACCGCGCGGTTTCTTCAACATAGTGCCATTTAAGACTGTCACCAGGCAAAAGATCTGCGGTTCCTTTTGGTTTTTGGAATGATTGTTTAGCCATTGCTTTACCTTTCTATATGAGCGACTGGACAAAAAAACACCCTCACTAGCAAAATTGCCAGTAAGGGCGCTAAAAAGCACGGTACCACCTTAGTTTATTACTTACCTCGTAACGCGAGGACACGCAGCCTAAGCTGGACTTCAAAAGTGTCTTTCAAGTAATCGTTAGCTTGGTTCACAGCAACCACCAATTTTCTGCACCTAACTTTTACCGTACTTTTCTTTATCTTCAGTCATCAGTTATTAAACATAAATATAACTTGTTTGAACATTTATTGCAAGTAGATTAATGACCCTTTTTAAAATCCTCGTCATCATCGGTCTTAAGCACCGCCATAAAGGCTTCTTGTGGTACTTCAACTGTTCCGACAGACTTCATCCGAGCCTTACCACGCTTTTGCTTATCAAGCAACTTCGCCCGACGATCGGGATCCCCAGTGTGAATCTTTGAGGTAACGTCTTTCCGGTAAGCCTTAATATTAGTCCGGGCAATAATTTTAGCACCAATCGCTGCTTGGACTGGAATTTCAAAGTTTTGCCGAGGGATAATATTCTTTAATTTACCAGTAATAATCCGGCCCCGTTCTGCCGCAAAGTCCCGGTGAACAATGAAGCTAAGCGCATCAATTTTTTGAGCATTTAGCAAGATATCAATCGTTACCAAGTCACTTTGACGGTAGCCGGCTGGTTCATAATCCAATGAAGCATAACCACGTGTACCTGATTTTAACTTATCAAAGAAATCAAAAATAATTTCTGACAATGGCATGTAGTACTTAACATTGACCCGGGCAGCATCAATATAATCCATGGTGTCAAATTCACCCCGTTTACGTTGGGCAAGTTCCATAACTGTACCAACATAATCATTAGGCACCATAATACTTGCATGAACATATGGTTCCTCAATGAAGCGAATAGCTGATACTTCTGGCATTTCGGCAGGGTTTGAAACCTCAACTTGTTCACCATCAGTCTTAGTAACATGGTACGTTACCGATGGCGCAGTCGTAATCAAGTCTAAATCAAACTCCCGTTCCAACCGTTCTTGAATAACATCCATGTGTAGCAAGCCCAAGAAACCAGTTCGGAAACCAAAGCCCAACGCTTGTGATGTTTCCGGCTCAAATTCTAACGCCGCATCATTAAGTTGTAACTTTTCCAAAGCTTCACGTAAATCAGTAAACTTAGCATTATCCGTTGGGTATAACCCAGAGTACACCATTGGCGTCATTTGACGGTACCCTTCCAATGGTTCACTAGCTGGATTATTAGCTAACGTAATTGTATCCCCAGATTGCGTGCTCTTAATATCTTTGATTGCGGCTGTGATGTAACCAACATCCCCGGCACCTAAGAAATCACGAGCGACTGCTTTAGGTGAGTTAACCCCTACTTCAGTCACTTCATATTCAGCACCAGAGTGCATCATCTTAATCTTATCCCCAACTTTAACGACCCCTTCACGCACCCGGACTGTCAAGACAACCCCACGGTATGGGTCATAGGCTGAATCAAAAATCAACGCTTTTAGTGGTGCATCAAGTTCACCATCAGGTGCGGGAACGGTTTTAACGATTTGTTCAAGTAATTCTTGAATCCCAATTCCTTGCTTAGCTGAAGCTAATACTGCTTCGGAAGCATCAATTCCGATAACATCTTCAATTTCTTCCCGGACCACTTCTGGTTGCGCCGCTGGTAAATCGATTTTGTTAATCAATGGGACAATTTCAAGATCATTATCCAACGCTAAATAAACATTTGATAATGTTTGTGCTTCAACCCCTTGGGCCGCATCAACAACTAAAACAGCGCCTTCACCGGCTGCTAAAGCCCGTGATACTTCATATTGGAAATCAACGTGTCCAGGTGTATCAATTAAGTGGAAAATATATGTTTCACCATCTTCAGAATCATAATGTAATTCAACTGAGTTCATCTTAATAGTAATTCCACGTTCACGTTCCAATTCCATCGAATCAAGCAATTGATCTTGCATTTCCCGAGCAGTAACTGTATGTGTTAATTCTAAAATTCGGTCCGCAATTGTTGATTTACCGTGATCGATATGGGCAACAATACTAAAGTTCCGAATATTTTTTTGGCGTTCTCGCATTTCTTCTAAGTTCATTATCGAGTCCGTCCTTTCTATCTTCCATCATTTATCTGGATTTAACGACCCTTATGCATACTGCAAAGCGGTTTAAATCTATCCTATTAATTCTACCAGTAATGGCAACAAAAAAGAACTAGCAAGCGCTAGTTCTTTTTTATTTTAATTAATTGACTTGAATGGGTGCCGGAGTGTTTGGGGCGTAAAAATGAAGTAATACATCGTAATGTTAATCACTAACCATAAGACAATTACAATAATATTGGCTTCAGTTGGTGTACCTGCATCTCTTGTAGTTGCGAAGAAAACATATCCGGTATAGATAACTGATATCCACCACAATGGCCACCGAAACTTACTAAACATCACAAAGCGGTCATTTCTTTCCAATGATAAATGACTAAAGACACGCATTGTTATTGCCGCAATGATTAGCGCAACAACGATTAATGCTACCCCAACTTGTGGTGATTGGATAAATTTATTAAATGTATGCATACCTTGGTACTTAACGCCTATGGTATGTGCGATTGCTTGTGATAACAATTGTAATGATAACAAGAATAATGTACTCAAAATCGCACTACCAAAACGCTTCCCAATAACAACACTTGATAAACAAACTATCATACTTGCAAATAAGCCCCAGCCAAAAGCATTAAATAATTGACCAAAATCAGCCACCTTACTACCAATGTTGTAGTACTCAGTTGGGATTGCAAAGTAGACACTTGCAAAATAAATTCCATAACCAAGGGCAATCGCCACAATTGGTAGCCCAACTAACAGTGTCATTTTAGCTAACATTACCTTTGAACGTTTAAAGCGGGTACTTGCTAGGAACAAATTGAAGTTTTGGGCGTTGTCTTCTGCCAATAAAGACATCAGCACGACAATACAAATGAGCCCGATTGGAATAATCATTTCAGCGACAAACCAACCGTTATCCCGCATGCCACCATTTTCAAGATAACTATAGCTTGGATGTGGCTGCAAGTGAGCGTATGGTGTGAAAAATTGTAGACCACGTTTAACAAATTGTGCTTCTGATAACGGGTGATTTGCTTCATTATCAGCCAAAATAAAATTCCGATTATCATTAATGCGTTCACGTTGGCGTTGTGTCTTATGCGCATAGCCATTTAATGCTTTTAAATCATTCGCATAGCCATCTTTGAAAGTTTGTGACTGCATAAAGCGGTTGGTACTGTGCCACTCATTAATTTGTGAACTTGTTTGGTAAATAAATATTCCCAAAATCAATACCATGCCCGTTACGAGAGTTTTATAATACCGGCGCCATAATAAATTATAAATATTCATAATAACTCCTATTTCTTAAGAATAAAATCAGCTTCGTCTACCAATTGCGAACGGAACATATCTTCCAACGAAAGTGGCAATTGTTCATAAAGTAACGGTGCTGAAATTGCAATTTTTTCATCAATTTCGTGCGTATAGTTTTCAAAAATCATCACGGAAACGCGACCACGTTCTTCAACAACCGTCCCATAACGCTTTAATTCTTCAGGTAGGCCGTCTTTGAAAACCAATTGGATTTTACGAGCATTTTCTCGCAAGTTTTCCAACGAATATTCACTACTGATGGTTGTATCTTTTAAAATAATCGCCCGATCAATTAGCGTATCTAATTCTGTGAGATTATGTGATGAAATAATTAGACTAATTTGGTTTAATTGCACCGCATTAATCAAAATACGCTTAACGTTTTCACGAATCAAAACATCTAGTCCATCAAAAGGTTCATCTAAAATGATAAATTGGGCTCGCGTCGCTAATGCCAGCAAGACATTAAAGAGTCCTTGCATCCCTTTCGAATAATTCTTAATACGTTGTTTAATAGGCAAGTTATGTTTAGCGACTGCTGCTAAAAACTCATCACGATTAAATTTAGAATACGTGATGGCATACATCTTAGCAATCTCAATCGGCGTGTAGTTAATGTAGAAATTATTCAATGGATCAACAAAGAATATATCTTGTTTTAAGTTCAACTCGTCCTCAATTGGTTGTTCATCAATTGATACTTGGCCGGCATCCGCTAAATATACGCCTGTCATTGTCTTAAATAAAGT
This sequence comes from Periweissella fabaria, assembly GCF_918814575.1. Lineage (GTDB taxonomy): Bacteria > Bacillota > Bacilli > Lactobacillales > Lactobacillaceae > Periweissella > Periweissella fabaria. The sequence goes on from NZ_CAKKNS010000001.1 coordinate 548,642, forward strand.
TGTTTTACCAACCCCATTACGTCCAACAACCCCAACAATTTGGCCAGGAGCGATACTAAAATTAATATTTTCAAAGATGGTGTGATTATTAATCACTTTTTTTAGATTATTAACGGTTAATTCCATGTGTCCCTCCATACCATTCATTCATTAAATCAGTAATTTCTTGCCGTGATAAGCCGATATACATTCCTTCCGTCAGTAAATCGTTTAATTGGCGTTTGAATTGATTCATTTGTTGTCGATCAGGTCCTAAATCACTGGACTCTTGAGCAACAAAGGTTCCGCGTCCAAGGACTGTATCAATTACCCCTTGACCTTCTAAAGCTTTATAGGCCTTCGCAACGGTATTTGGATTAACAAGTTGCTGTTGGGCCATTTCACGCACTGATGGTAATTTATCACCAGGCCGCAAGATGCCTAACAAAATATCTTGTTTAATCCCAAACATTAACTGTTCGTAGAGTGGTCGTCCACCGGTTGGGTTGATATTCATGTTAGCCCTACCTTTCTTATTTTTATGTATATTACATGTACTACTATACATAGTACATCATCATTTGTAAACCATCTGCAATTAAAAAAATTAAATTATTTTAAATGATTATTACTAGTTAAGATTTAATCAATTTGTTATGCTTCGATTGTTTTTGTTAGCGCTTTCATCTAAAATTAAGGTACTTAATAGAAGTCGGAGGATTTTGTATGGATAAGCGATGGGAAAACCCCTTATATGTAACTACTGCCATCAATGATGAAGGTCTTGAAGGCCACGCCTACGTTCCAGATGGAATTAAAATCCAAGTAAGTAACCCTTTAAATGACCATCCGGGGACTAATCCGGAACAATTATTGGGGCTGTCTTTAGCCACTTGTCTCAAAGCTACTTTACAAGCGGTTGAAAACGAACATCATGTACCACAAAGTGCGCAAGTTCACGTCAATGTTGCCTTTGTTGGCCAACGAGCAGTTTTTGAATTTTTAGTGCATGTCCAGATCCGAATTCCCGCTGTTGATTTTGCAACTGCAACAGCGTTCGTCAAAGAAGCTGAAGGACGTTGCCCCGTCTCCAAATTACTCAGTGGTAATAGTACCTATACGATTGAAACGGTTACCGAATTTCATTCAATTTAAACCATAATCGTCGTTGCTAATCACATATCTAAAAAGCCTGACCGCATATTTTACATGCAGTCAGGCTTTTTTAGTTTTATATCAGCGGTATACGTTATTTTTAAACAAATCCACCACCGGCATTATTTAGATCAATTGGTTGTTGGCGTGTAACAATCAGTTCTTGGTTAACAAAGGTTTTAATCCCCTCTTCTCCAAGTTCTCGACCATAACCAGAGTTCTTAACACCACCAAAGATCAATTCGGGCAATGTTCCACCGTATGAGTTAACAAATACCGCCCCTGTTTCAATTTGGCTGGCCACTTCAGTACCGTGCTTAGCATCACCGCTAAAGACAATTCCGCTAAGACCATAGTGTGAATCATTTGCTAATTTAATGGCGGCTGCCTCATCAGCTACTTCATAGACTTGACCAACCGGACCAAAGAATTCTGTATCATACATTGGATTATCCGGAGTCACATTGGTTAAAATAATCGGATCAAAATGCGCCGTTTCTAAGTCCGTATCAACCGTCCCAAAAGCAAGCTTAGCACCACCATCAAGGGCTTTTTGAACTTGTTCAACTAGTAATTTTTTCGCTTTAACGGTGCTCAATGGGGCGAGCTTAGTTGCGGGGTCAAGTGGATCACCAACATGCACACCCGTAAATTTTTCAGTTAATAAAGCGAGTACTTTTTGATAGTTTTGCTTCGTTACAATAAAGCGTTTTGAAGATGTGCAGACTTGTCCAGCATTATATAAACGGGCTTGACCAATAATTTTATCAAGTTCTACAAAGTTTGCATCATCTAAAATGATAAACGCATCATTACCCCCAAGTTCAAGCGAACTCTTCTTCAAGTTAGCACCGGCTTCTTTGGCTAAAATACGACCACCCGCTTCTGAACCCGTAAAGGCTAATCCCTGGACCCGATCATCGGCTAAAATATCCGCAATTTGATCATGCGTTACAAAGAGGTTTTTGAAAGCGCCTTTTGGAGCACCAATCGCTTCAACAACCTTTTCAAAAGCATCAGCTGAACCTGGTGTATTAGCAGCGTGCTTTAAAATCACAGGATTACCGGCCATAAAGTTTGGGGCAAATACCCGAATGATTTGGTAGTATGGGAAATTCCATGGTTCAACAGCTAAGATTACTCCGAGTGGGCGGTTGATAATTTGTGCATCCCCCATCACAGATTCAACTTGCGCGGGTTGTAAAATCTGTTCGGCATTTTTAGCATAGTAACGGGCAATCATTGCCGTCAAGGCAACTTCACCTTTGGCTTCAACGATGCGTTTACCCATTTCTTTCGTTAATACTTCGGCAAGTTCTTGTTCGTGTGCTTCAAAGTAGTCCGCCAACTTATTTAGTAAGGCTTGGCGTGAATTAACAGCGTCATTACGCCATTGTTTATACAACGCATGCCCTTGGGCAATTGCGGTTTCAACTTCATCAGCGGTTGCATTGTCATAACTGTGCAATAGTTCGTTATTATAAGGATTAATTGATTTATAAGCCATTTAAAAACCTTCTTTCAAACATGCATGAATGTTACCTATCGACAATGCCATTATAACCCTTTTTGGTCTAATAACTATGCGAATATGCTTACGAAAAACAAGTAACAAACTAAGATTAGTCGTGCGATTTTCATTTCACACCTAGTAAAAAATGGGACCATGATTAATCTTTTGCACATCGTTAACCTGTTATTACATAAACAAAAGACCACGAAATATAATTTCACGGCCTTTTATTTATGGACAGATATTTTAGATGGAAAATCATGAAGATATGGAATAACTCCATGCACTTATAGTACTCCACTAGCAAGCAAATTACAACCTTCACAAACAAAAAAAGATAAAAAAGTTTTTAAATTAGCATTTAACATTGTTACTTAAGTTAAAACACTTAATTTTGCTCAATAAAAAACTTAATTTCTAACAAAAATAGAGTACCGGCCCAAGCTAGCCGGTACTCTATTTTTCAGTTATTTGTCGGTTTTGTCGTCGTGATCAGCTTTCTTTTCACGGAGGTCATCAACGGTATCATTAAATTTTTCAGCAACTGCTTCTGAAACGTCAGCAAGCTTTTCAGAGGCCTTATCTTTAGCATCCGCTAGGGCTTCTTTAGCTTTACCAAAGAGGCCTTCTGCTTTTCCTTCTGCTTCTAATTTTTGATTGTCCGTTAATTCGCCCGTTACTTCCTTAACCTTACCAGTAACTTGATCTTTTGTATTTGTTAATTTTTCTTCTAATGACATTTTAGTAGTCCCCCTTTAAATTGTGCTTCCATTATATCGGGGGACTTGTTAAAGAAACAAATCATCTGCTCACTAATATATCTTAAAGCTCGCCGGTTAAAAATTGCGCCGTTCCATTAGCAAAACTCCAATCAGCATCTGTATTTTCAACCATGTTAATCATAATATCAGTTGCCGCAATTCCTAATTTAACATTGACGGCCGCCACAAACTCGCGATAAAAAGTTTGTTTCTCGACAATTGTTCGTGGCCGGGTGGTAATTGATAAAACAATGACATCTTCCGTCCGTTTAAAACCTAGACCAGTATCCTCAATGATCAATTCTTCTGGTTGGTGCAAGTTTACTACTTGGTAACGATCACCCTCAGGCGCACCGAAAGCTGATAGCGTTATGTCATATGCAATATCAAGCAGTTTTTGCCGTCGCCGTGTATCTGACCAAGCATTAGCATTCAAATCAAATCGTAAAAGTGGCATCCGTTAACCCTCATTTCAAATTATAGTTATATCCTAGCATCAATGCTTATTTATTGTAAGTTATCCGCTAAATTCTTTAAACATTATTTACGGTTGGTAAAATTTGCTGATACGGAATTTCTTGAATCGTTGGATAAATGTATTCTGTTAAATCAGTAAAGTTCTCACTTCGACTAGTACCAGATAACACCGCTACCCCCGCCTTTGCTAAGTTACCTAACTGAATATCCATTCGTGAATCACCTACAACGATTACATCAGTTAATTCTAATCCATAGCGTTTGCAAAAAGCAATTAAGGACGTCGGATTAGGTTTAGTTGGGTATTCATCAGCCGTCGCAATAAAATCAAATAACTCAGCTACCTTGGCATATTTCAACGTTGCCATCGTCGAATTGGTTTCATCAGAGGTCGCAATGCCCAGATAATACCCTTCCGCTTTAAGTCGCGTTAATAAACCAATTAGGTCCCCGACGGGCTTAACATTATCTAAATGTTGCACTAAAAATTCATAGAAAAATGCTTTTACAAATTGTTCTGCTTCGTCGGTGGTTGCAAATGCATGATACGCCACTAATATGGCTGCAACATCCCCTGGGGTTCCCGAAGTCAGTGCGGAATCACTTAATAACTCGCCATCCACCATCCCTAAAGCAATTTTTACTTGTTCATTATCTTGAGTTCGTGCATCTACTGCCGCCAGAAATTCCAGCGTGGCTTGTAGCCAAATTGGCCCAAACTCAAATAATGTTCCATCCTTATCAAACAGAATTCCTTTTCCCATCATGTTACCTCCACCAACATCTATTAGCCTAATTTTACCATCTCACCTAATTAGCATGGTACAAAAAAGAAATTAGCCGTTTAGACTAATTTCTTTAATAAAACTATTTTAATAAGACGGTATAAGGAATTGCTTGCACATCTGGATAAATCATTGTTGTCAGATCAGATAATTCTGTGGCACTACCCACACCGGATAATACCCCAACCCCACCTTTACCAACATTACCTAACTCTAAATCCATCCGTGAATCACCAACCATTATTACATCGTTTAATTCCAAACCAAATTGTTGGCAAAATGCGACTAATGGTGCTGGATCTGGCTTGCGTGGATAGCGATCACCACTAGCAATGAAATCAACTAAATCGGCAATTCCGGCATGTTCCAAGCTAATAACAGTTGCCTCGTAGTCATCTGATGTAACGATACCAACCTTAATATCTTCATTGTGTAATCCTTGCATTAATGCCCGTAAATCCCCGATTGGTTTTAATTGTGCGAGATGTTTTTTTAAAAACTCCAGGAAAAATACGCGTACAAATTCTTCGGCAGCATCGTGCGTGGTAAAGACAGCATTGTCATATAATACCGTTGCGATGTCTTTAATCGTCCCCGATGATAATGCTGAATCAGGTTGCACTTGGCCATTTTTAACCCCTAATGCTTGTGCTAAACGATCAGCATGCTCGGCTTTAACTAGCACTTGGTGCATGAATTCTTCAATCGCATTCGTCCACATTGAATCAAATTCAAACAACGTCCCATCCTTATCGAATAATACCCCTTTAGTCATTAACTAAAACCTCTTGATATGTTGTGATAGTTGGTTGCCGGTGACCCCAAAAGACGGGCGTAAACGTTGCTTGTTGAACCCCATTTTGGTCTTTGACATCTGCGCGTAACCAGTGGTAGTCATTCAAATCAATATCACTAGTAATTGTATATGTTGACGTCAAGTCAGTTGATGTCGCCACAACTGTACCATCTAAAATCCATTCAGTTAGATAACCGGCTGGCGTTGTTGCTGGTAATTGGAGTTCAAAGTTACGGACATTGGTTGTCAGTTGTTCACCAGGTAAAATGTCGCCTTTGTCCTGACTTACTAAGTTAATTTCACCAAAACGACTAACTTTCGTATGTTTAGCCTTAATACCGACTAAGACATTATCCCGCGTCAAGGTTTCAACAAACACATACGTAGCCGGATCGCCAATCAATGATGGCATGTCAGCATCTGGATACTTATCGTCGGGAAGTAAATGACTATCTGAACCACCGATACCGGTAATTTGCCATCCATGGTTCCACAATGCACTCCAGAGGTCAAACGCTTTAATCGTTGCCGCATCATTATCCCGATACGTTGGATCATTAATCAACTCCATGGAACTAACATATGCTAGTGGTACGTCAAGTGTCCAAGCCCATGGGTCAAGAAACGGATGATTAATTGACATAATCCCATTACCTTGATTAGCTTCAATAACTGCCATTAGCGCCTGTTCGTCGACAAACCCTGGCATACCAGTTGCATCTAGTAAGGGGCGATCAATTCCTAAAAAGTTAGTATGACCAAATGGCGTTGTCAGTTCACACCCACCATAGACCGCCACTTCATCTTGGCGGGGCCATAAAGCCGTTACCACATTATGTTCGGTGGTAACAAAGAAATCTAACGCTTGGTTTTTAGCACTTTCAAGATTGGCTTGGCGGGTCATCATCCCATCACTGTAAATCGTATGGGTATGAAAATCGCCTTTTAACCAACCAGTCTTATTCAAATTACTGGCCAGTTCATGAACAACGTCTTGCTGACTTTCACCATCAACTAGCGGTGCATTAAGATGATCTGTTCGTGAAATTGTTAATTCTTCAATCTCGGCATCAATTTGTGATGCAAAAAATTTAATCTCCCAATGGCCAACCAAGGATAATGATGGAAAAACAGTCGCACTTGAAGTCGCGACTGTTTTTCCGATTAACACTTGGCGCGCATTTTGTTTATGGGTGATTAGGATTTGTCCGACTTGCTTACCTTCATGAATCACAAATAAGTGATACCAAGGTTTAAGGCTTGTCGTCAAGTTAAGTTCAATTTGTGCTAAATCTTCGTTAACATCAAATTCATAACTACCAAATGAGTTGGTTGCTGTTACTTGATACTTAATCTCTACCATATTTATCTGCCGTCCAAATTATTATTTACTTGCGAGTGATTGATCTAAAGCTTGTTGGGCTGTTTTGGCAGCTTCATCCAAGGCCTTTTTAGCGGGTACGTTTTGAATTTCAACTTGATCAGCGGCCTTTTGTAAAGCAGCTAAAATCTTACCACCAGTTGGATCGATGAATTCTGGTGACGCATTTTGCGCTTGTTCAAAGGCAACGTTCGCATATGGATTAGCTGTTACAAACTTCTTGTAACTTGCATCTTCTGAAACTGATTTACGAACAGGCACGTAACCAATTTTTTCTGACCATTGAGCTTGGCGTTCTTTATTAGTGAAGTATTCAATCCACTTGAAGGCCGCTTTAGCTTGCGCATCAGTTGCTGATTTAGGAATTGCCATGTTTAATGCTTGGGCTTGTGGTTTAGCTGGATTGTTGTTAAAGCCTGGTTGTGGTAAAGCGTTAATGTATGAGAAGTCCAAGTTAGCTCGGTCACCTGATGAACCAGTGTATGAACCGGCTTGGTCATGCATTACCGTATCAATTGTTTTGTACCAGTATGTCCAACCTTGACCACCTGAAATAGTACTCATGTTCTTCGTGTCAAATAATTGTTGGCGGGCAAATTCCCATGATTCCACCCACGCTTTAGAGTTAATCGCAACTTTCTTACCACCGGCTGTCAAGAATTGACCACCATTACTCAATGCCATATCAGTAAGGTTATCTGGGCCCCACATGATCATGTGACCATTTGGAACACCCGCTTTTTCTTTTATTTCTTTACTTGCAGTTGCCAAGTTTTGCCAAGTTGAGTAAGCCGTTTTTGGATCAACCCCAGCCTTTTTCAAAACTTTTTCATTATAGTATTCAATTTGCGTGGTTCCGTATGCTGGAACCGCATATGTGTCACCTTTGATTTGGTCATCTTTAGTAAATACTGGCAAGAAGTCTGCTTTATTAAAACTTGCTTGATTAACCATTGGTGTCAAATCACGTAAAACCCCTTTAGAACCACCAAATGCTTGAATTGTATTTGATTGGGCTAAGAAGACTGCTGGCGCCGTATGTGCTGCTAAACCAGCTTGAACTTTTTGCCAAGTAGTTGGGTAATCGGCTTGTTGCACCCCTTTAACAACGACTTGCTTTTGTGACTTATTAAAATCAGCAATCATTTGTTGCATTTGTTTACCAGCACCTGATCCTAAACCATACCAGAATTCAATTTGGACTGGTTTGCCACTATCGGCGTTATTGGCAGAGCCGTTTGAACAACCAGCCATCAACGTTAAAGCTGACGCAGCCGATACAGTAAGTGCAAGGTATTTTAAAGTTCGTTTACTAAAACGCATATTGATAATTCTCCTATTATCCTTTAATACTTGATGTTTTTGATGACTGCACAAAATACTTTTGTAAAATTACATAGACAATTATTAATGGCACCACGGCAATTGTCGTTCCGGCCATGATAATTGGGAATGTCTGATTAAATGCTCCTTGGGTATTTGAAAATGAATTCAACCCTACTGAAATGACTTGTTTTTTCGTATCATTCAATAGTAGTGATGGCCATAGATAACCATTAAAGTTAGTAATAAAGCCAATCAACGTTGCATTTAAAATCGAATTCTTATTCATTGGTACCACAATTTGCCAAAGAATCGTCCATTCGCTCGCTCCATCTGAACGGGCAGCTTCGATAATCCCTTTTGGAACTGACATAAAACTTTGACGTAACAAGAAGATCACAAACACATTGGCTAAGTTGGAAACTACTAACCCTACTAATGAATTAATCAGGTTCATTTTTCCTAAAATTACGTAACTAGGAATGTAAGTTGTAGCGGATGGTAACATGTATGTCGCCAAAATAATGGCAAACAAAACATTCCGCCCCATGAACTTAAACTGCGTCAAGGCATAAGCAATCAAACTTGAGAAGAACAATTGCATAAAGACAATCACCACAGTCGTCCATGTACTATTCCAGAGCCATTGCATAAATGGAGCTGCTTTTAGTGCATTCGTGAAATTTTCAAAATGCAACGTGCGGGGAATCAATTGTAATGGTTGATTCAAAATTTCATTAGCTGACTTAACCGAACTAGCCAACATCCAAATCATTGGATAAACCATTAAAAGACCAATGATTAGTAAGATTATAAACAGGACATAGCCTTGAATTTTTTGGACTTTTTTCATTACAAACCTCCATGCCTAGTAGTAAGTATGCTTACGTGACATGCGGATTGAAATGTAAGCTAAAATTGCTGAGATAACTAAAATAATAATTGATAAGGCGGTAGCACTACCCATCTGGAATTGTTTAAATCCTAATTGGTAATACAAGTATAGTAAGGTGGTCGTTGAACCCGCGGGACCCCCTTGTGTTAACACCGTAATCTGGTCATAAGCTTGTAGACATTCCAAAATCATCACAATTACTAAAAACAACGTTGTTGGTGATACAAGTGGAATTAAGACATACCAAATTTTTTGCCACCAAGATAACCCTTCCATGTCGGATACTTCAAACAAACTAGCGGGAATCTTTGCCAAGGCATCTGAGAAAAATAACGCCGCCCAACCTGCATTCTTCCAAATTGTGACAATAATGATGGTCCACATGGCTGCTGTTGGATTGGTTAACCATTGGGGTTCAGGTAAGTGTAAGAGATGTAAAATTTGGTTAATCGGCCCAACTTTACTATTGAAGATCCACCCCCAAACAATTGACATCCCAATCAATGGGGTCACCCATGGGGCAAATAAAAGAGCTTGAATAAATTTATAACTGCGCTTTAGTTTATTTAAACCAACCGCTAATAAGAAGCCCAACACAATTATTGGCACAACACTAAAGAACGTAAAATATGCGGTGTGCGCAAGGGCTTGTTTAAATTCTTGACTGGTGAACAATTGCGTGTAATTTTTAATACCAACATAGTTAAATGTTGGACTAATATAATTCCAGTCAGTGAAACTTAACCACAGCGAAACGATTAATGGAATAATCCAAAAGACAATCAGTGGGAGCAATGGAATAACCACAAACAATAATAATTGTCGTTTGCTAGCCTTTATTTCCATAAGTTATCCTCCACCCGATTAGTTGATACTTGGTCAAAGAAGCTAACTTGTTGGGCGGTAAACCCAACCCCAATTTCTTGATCAACTTGGTAATCATTAACGGAACTGTCACGTAACGTAAACTTCGTCCCATTAACTAATCCGTGCACATAGCGATCAGCTCCCATGTCTTCAATGTAGGTAACTTTCATCTTCAATGGTGCGCTTTCATCGACAAAGGCATCCTCTGGACGGACCCCAAAAACTAATTGTTGGTCAATATCTGCTTTCAAACTTAGTTCAGCATCTTCTAAATAAAATTTACCCGCCACATTTTTTAACGGAATTAAATTCATTGGTGGAATACCAATAAAGCTCGCAACAAACATATTTTGTGGTCGTTGGTAAACTTCTTTGGGTGACCCAATTTGTTGAATATCACCATGATTCAAGATCACAATCCGATCAGCCATAGTCATCGCTTCGGTTTGATCATGGGTCACATAAATCGTCGTGGCAGCCATCTGATTGTGTAGCGTTACAATTTCTTCACGCATAACTGCTCGTAACTTGGCATCTAAGTTTGATAATGGTTCATCCATTAAGTAAATTTCAGATTCACGCACAATTGCTCGACCAAGCGCAACCCGTTGTTGTTGACCACCTGATAAGTTCCCTGGGAATTTATCAAGATAATCAGTTAAATTCAAAATTTTAGCGGCATCGGCGACTTTTTGTTTGATAACTTGTTTATCAATGCCCCGCATTTTTAAACCAAAGCCCATATTCTTTTCAACTGACATGTGCGGATAAAGGGCATAGTTTTGGAAGACCATCGCAATGTCACGTTCTTTTGGTGGTAAATTATTTTGCAATTCACCGTTAATTAAAAGTTCACCAGCAGAAATCTTTTCTAATCCAGCAATCATTCGTAATAACGTTGACTTACCACATCCCGAAGGTCCGAGAAAAACCGTAAAGTCACCTTTTTGGATATTCAAATCAAAATCTTCGATCACCTTTTCTTTATTTTCATACTGCTTGTTAATACGTTTCAATTCAATCAAATCCATGTAACAGGTTCCTTCCTTTACTAACTGAAAATAATCTTAGCATGGTAGTTTTTAATATTTGTAAATTGAATGTATCGTTTAAGTTATTAATTATTTATTTATAAACCCTTACATATCAACAACTTTTAGCATTTCAAGTAAATAATTGGTAATCTTTGGTAAAATGTGCTTCATAAATAATACGTAAGATAAGTAATATTTACTTTTTATCTACATTGGTAACCCCCTCGCACTAGTTCATGCACTTTTGTAAAACAAAAAAATTCCAGCTAGCCATGGTATTCATGTCCATCTGGAATTTTGCTTTAAACAATTGTTATTTTTAATTAGTAAATGCTTGATCAATATCAGCAACTAAATCATGCCCATCTTCAATCCCGACCGCGAAGCGAACTAATTGTGGTGTAATCCCCAATCGTAAACGTTCTGCTACTGGTAGTTCAGCATGTGACATATTGTATGGTGTTTCCACCAAGCTTTCAACTGACCCCAAACTCACCGCTAGCTTAAAAATTTTGAGCTTTTCAATTGCTGCGGACACATCAACCGTATCGGTAAAGGTAACCGTCACCACACCACCCCCATCACGTAACTCTTCGTTAGCAATCTGGTCACTAGCGTCATTTTGCAAGCCCGGATAGTGGACTTTTTTAACATAGCTTTGGTGACTAAAGAACTCAACCAACTGATGGGTATTAGCTAAATGCCGATCCATCCGAACTGATAATGTCTGAATCCCACGGCGTAACAAGTTCGCATTTTCAGGAGATAACGTGCCACCAATCGCATTTTGGGTAAAGTAAACTTTCGTAGCTAATGCTGCACTATCGACGACAACTAAACCAGCCGTATTATCAGAGTGCCCGTTTAAGTACTTAGTCGCTGAGTGAATAACAATATTAGCCCCAAGTTTTAATGGTTGTTGTAAGTAGGGAGTTAGGAACGTATTATCGACAATGGTCGTAATGGCATGTTGCTTAGCAATTGCCGCAATTTGCTTAACACTAGCCACTCGCAGCAAGGGATTATCAACAACTTCAAAATAAATCCCCTTCGTATTAGGCTTAATGGCCGCCGTAATTGCTGCTAAATCTTGAATATTAACTTCGGTAAATTCAATATCGAACTCTTTTAAATATTCATTGACCAAGCGGAAAGTTCCACCATAGATCGAGTTTGAAATAATAATGTGGTCCCCTGGCCGAAAAGTAGCAAAGACTGCGTGAATGGCTGCCATCCCTGATGAAAAGGCAAAGCCCTGGTAACCACCTTCTAGTTCGGTGATTTGCTTTTCAACAAATTCTCGGGTCGGATTCCCGGAACGGGCATAATCCCAACGTGGTAATTCATTAGGCTTGGCAAATTGGTATGTTGTGGCTGAATATACTGGCATGATAACGGCACCAGTATTATTGTCATCAATATCAATTCCGTGGACTAATTTCGTGTTAAATTCTGTCATCTTGTCAGCTCCTTTTAGTTGGCTTTGGTAATATCACTACCGAAATATTTTTCTGATAATTTAGTTAATGTGCCGTCTTGGCGTAACTCTTGAATGGCCGTGTTAACTTTGGCTAATAGCTGTGGGGCTTGTTTATTCAACATTGGTTGCACCGCAGTTGGCGTTAAGGTCTTTGATAAATCAACATATTTCAAATCACTCGTTGGATTACTCTTGGCATATGCTAAGAACGCTTCTCGTGAATTAATCGTTGCGTCTACGCGTCCTTGCCGTATTAAACCAAGCGCTGTTGGAAAATCACCATTCGGTACAACGGTCGCCCCATATTTGGTTGCGACATTGAAGTTATCCGTTCCGGTTCCTTCAACAAGTTTCTTACCCTTAATATCATTGACGGTTTGGAAGCCCTTTTCATCATGTCGGCTAATTAAGACATACCGTGAATAAATATATGGGTTGGCAAAGGCATATACTTTCGCTCGCTGAGGGGTCTTATTAATGTTATTTAAAATAACATCATAGCGACCACTACCTAAACCAGCGATTAAGCTATCCCACTTAGTTGGCACAAATACCGGTTTAACACCGATCTTTTTCGCAATATCATTCCCCAACTCAACCTCAAAACCAGTTAATTTACCATTATCCCGATAAGAATATGGTGCAAACGTCCCTTCTAGACCGATAGTCAGTGAACCTTTTTTAACGAGTTCACTTTGATAACTAGTCCCTTTACTAGCAGAACCTTGCTTATTACTCCCACAACCAGCTAATACGATGGCCGTAATAATTGCGGTCGCTGCAAAAATGTGCTTTTTAAATTTCATGCTTTATCCTCCAATTAATATCAAATATCCGTAAATGTCATTGCCGAAATAAAATCATTGATCCGTTGGTTATCTGAATGGAAAAAGGTTTCTTTAGGTCCATCAAATAAAATTTCACCGTTTTCGACAAACACAATCTTGTCGGCAATTTTTTGCGCAAACGCCATATTATGAGTCACGATAATCATCGAACGTTTTTCTTTGGCGATGGTCACTAATACTTTTAACACTTCTAATTCCAATTCTGGATCCAAGGCACTTGTCGGTTCATCTAACAAAATGTATTTGGGATTCATCGCCAATGAACGCGCAATTGCTACTCGTTGGGCCTGCCCACCTGATAACTGGCTAGGATACTTATTTTCATGCCCAGCCAAACCGACTTTGGCCAATAAAGCATGTGCATTTTCGGTGGCACTTGCTTTAGGTTGCTTTAGGACTTGTACTGGTCCTTCGGTAATATTTTTAGTGATTGTTAAATGTGGAAATAAATTATAGTTTTGAAAAACCATTTCCGTTTCACGGCGAATTCGAAAAATATCTTTTTCAGATACGTGCTTACTTAGATCAAGGACGGTCCCATCAAAGTCATACGTTCCACTTTCAGGTCTTTCTAAAAAGTTAAGTGACCGTAATAAGGTTGATTTACCAGACCCGGATGGTCCAAGAATGACGGTGGTCTCATGCTCGTTAAAGGTGATATTAATATTTTTAAGCGCTTGATGTTGACCGAATGTCTTATTGATATTGGTTAGTTTTAACACAGTATTTCTCCTTTAGGCAATCGTGTAGCGGGACGTGACTTTTTCAAGATAACCTTGTATAAACGTTAATACGGTACAAAATACCGCATAAATTATGGCCACCAAAGAATACATTAACAACGGTTGAAAATTAGCCGCCGCAATCTGCTGACTAACTTCAAATAATTCAATAATCGTTATGGAAGCCGCTAATGACGTATCTTTAACTAAGCTGATAAAGCTGTTAGCTAGTGGTGGTACAGATGTTCGTAATGCTTGTGGTAAGATAATTCGTTGCAATGCTTGTCGGCGCGTCATGCCAATAGTAGCTGCCGCTTCCCACTGCCCTTTTGGAATTGCAATAATGGCCGCCCGGATAATCTCAGAACAATACGCTCCGGTGTTCAATGAAAATGTTAAAATTCCGGCTGTAAATGGTGCTAACTTAATACCATCAGGCGCAATCCCTGCAATCTTTAAGTATGGTAAGCCAAAATAGACAATGAATAACTGGACTAATAACGGTGTTGTCCGGAAAATCCATACGTAAAAACGAAAAATTGCTTTGATAACTAAGACAAATCCCCGCTTGTTTGAAATTCTAATTAAGGCCGTGATCAAGGCAATAATCATCCCAATTACAAAAGAGATAATCGCGATTGGCAACGTGTATTTAAAAGCCGCTCCTAATAATTGTGGTAAATACTGTAAAATATTATGCAAATTTCCTTCCTCCGACAAAAAATGACAATAAAAAAACATCCGTCCTTAAACAAGGACGGATGTTAATCCGTGGTACCACCTTAATTCACACTGCTACTATCAACAATGCCTCTGCGTGCCAAAATAAAGTTACCAAAAAAAGGTCACCAAACTAAATTTCAACCCCAGCAGCGATAACGTGCGCAACCCCGTTGGTAGTTCAATCTAATTCACTACCACCATTCCAGACCCATTTTCCTAATCATTCATCCACCTTTTCACACCATCCAAAGGCTCTCTGAGAATTGCAAACTAGTACTCTGTCTTTCGTTATGTTTTTATTGTTGCATTAATAATATAATATTAAATGAGAATGTCAACATTTAATTTTAATCTAATTAAAATTTTTAGATTATACACAAAACGACCACCGCAAAATGCAGTGGTCGTTAACTTACTAATATTATTTTAAGGTCATAAATGAAAATTCTTTTTTCCAGTAAATGTTCTTAAAGTATAAGACGATTATTCCAATAATTAAGTAGGCAATTCCTAAAACAATCAAGTGTGGTGTTTGACTGAATTTATCCGTAAAGCCAAAAATAATGGCTGTGGTATCTTTAACACTTGAGTACATTGGGAAGATTGACGTCACTAATTTTCGAATTGGCGTCAAAGTTGAATATGGTACGATACTGCCTGACGTTACAAACTGTGAGAGCATGATTGGTACCGCCACTGCCATCGCATATTGTTCTAATAGCAAGAAGACAATATGGAGGAGTAAGAAACTGACATACATAAACAACATACCATGCAGGATTAAATCAATCGTTACCCCGTTAGAAATATGGTTAATATGTTGCAACGTTACTGCACCAACAACTGGTGAAAATACTGAAATAATAATGAACGCCAATTGTAAGGCGACATAATCCATCCAGATTTTCTTCTCGTTCATAATCTTGGCTCTAAAGACCCCAACAATCACAATCCCTGATGAGAGTGCTCCGATAAAGGTCGCAATTGTAAGGAAAAACGGTGACATAATCTCATTAATATTAGAATTATTTTGATTTATATCAACAATGTGTGGGGTAGCGGCATCACTAATTTGCCGCACGTTCGCTGGCAATAAGGCATCATTAATCTTCTCAGCGGCCTTATCTGCGACTTGGCGAGAGAAGACATCACTACCACTATTCACATAGTACTTAACGTGATTACTCTTATCAACATCGACAACCATAATCGCTTGGTGTTTTTGTAATGCTTGTTCGCCTTGGTGCTTGTCACTAACATACGTTGACTTAAACTTAAAATCTGTACTGTTCTTAAAGCCATCATACACTTGACGATTACCGGTGAAGGCAATTTCCAATTGATCTAACTTGTGAACGGACTGCTTATATGTACCGATGTAAATTCCCACCATAAACAAAGGATAAATAATACCTAAAAAGATTGAAAAAATAACTGGTTTTTTTGAAAAAAATGCTTTCATAAACCCTCCCTAAAATTAAATTACACAATAGTGAAAAATTATACGCCTATTTATCACTAAACTAAAGCAATTATTAATTACAGCTTTTAATTTATATCTTTTTTAATATATCAAAACAACAATAGCGTATTCACATCCGTCAAACGGGTAAATTAACATTTATTCATCGCTCCCCTTTTGCTTATCATCGGTATTTTTTACGACACCAATAACCGCTAAAAAGGTCAAAATCGCACTTATCAGTAATTGAATTTGGCCCCAATCACCCCGAAATTCAATCTTAAAAACAGCTAAAGCTGATTGAATAACCATTAATAGCGCTGTAATCGCAGCCATTAAGACTTGAGCGTTAATACTTCCATCCGTATTAAGAAGTTGCTTTTTAATCAGTTTAATCATTGTTGTCCCTGCTTTCATCGTATTGTAGAAATTCATTGCACTGTTGTAGAAAGTATTCTACAATATAAACATAGCTAAATAAGTACCTATGTTTATCCTTAGATACCTGTATCTAACCCTATCCATAACGGATGGTAGTAACGTATAACGTAGTGTATTATTGCAGATAATTTTCTGCGAGTCAAATAAAATATAGAATATTTTTCTACACAGCAGGAGAAATGTTATGAATTTCGAAGAAAAACTTATTGCTATTTGGTCGGCTAAGCGCCCCGATATCAAGAGCGGGCGGGAATTAGAACGCGCCATCGGACTATCTAATGGTCAAATTTCCAAATGGCGTACTAGTAACCCTAGTCAAAAAACCATGCAGAAAATTGCTGATTTTTTCCATATTAGTGTCGATAGCCTATTAAGTGGTCGCATTGAAAGTACCGCTAACCAACCAGTAAGCAATACCGACCTTGCCAGTGAAGGCGTCTTTTTCTATGAAGGTCGTGAAATCTCAGAAGATACGATGAACTTCATTCGGGAAACGTTAAAACGGATTCAAAAATAAATAATAGGACGTACATGTATGGATTATATCTACGAATTATTAAATTATGCACTCGAACATGGTATCGGGGTGCAATTAGATAGTGCGCATCTTGCTCCTGATGAACCTTCTTGGTGTGTTCCTGAAGCGCGATTCATTATGGTCAACATGAACGCCGCTAACCAATATGAGATATCCTTTCAGTTCTCACATGAGTTAGCACACATCATCAATGGCGACACTGCCGAAAGTCGCCTCGCATTTCAAAGCCGCGGGTACTCAAAGACTGAGTACGCTGCACACGCCACAGCAATTAAGTTACTTATGTCGCTGTACGCAAAAAAAGATCCTGAACTCAATTATGTGAAGTTCATGGACTCGTTTGTTATCCCTGATCGCATGGAAGATGTGGTGAAGGAAGAAATTAAAAACTACTACATTGGAGGTCAAGGTAATGAGTAATGTACCTAAGGTTAGATTTAAAGGATTTACGGATGAATGGGAAGAACGTAAGTTGAAAGAGTTATTTCAACCAACAAAAAACAAAAATAATAATGGGTTATATAACCAAAATGATATTCTAGCTGCATCTTTGGGAACAGAGCTAATTCCAAAAAGAATATTTTTTGGTTTAAAATCAACCGAAGAATCTGTAAAAAATTATCGTATTGTTGAAAACGGAGATTTGATATATACAAAATCTCCTATAAAAGGATTTCCAAACGGAATTATTAGAACCAATAAAGGTAATGTAGGGATAGTACCTTCTCTCTACTGTGTTTATACATTACAAAAAGATATTAACTCTAGTATTATTCAATTCTATTTTGAAGATAAAAATAGATTAGATTTCTATTTATTTCCACTTGTAAATGTTGGTGCACGAAATAATGTTAACATTACTGACTTAGAATTCTTAGAAGGGAAAGTTATTATTCCTAAATCGTACGAGGAACAAAGTAAGATTGTTCAATTTATGGAAAAACTTAACACAACTATCGATCTTTCTCAGCGCCAATTAAATTTACTCAAGAAACAGAAAAAAGCCATGCTCCAAAAAATGTTACCTCAAAAAGGTGAAACAGTTCCGAAACTTCGCTTTGATGGCTTTGATGGTGATTGGGAAGAAACAACAATTAACGATGTGTCCACATCGTTTTCTGGTGGAACTCCTAGTGCCACTAACTCTAAATACTATAAGGGTGATATACCCTTTATACGGTCTGGAGAAATACACGATAAGAAGACAGAATTATTTTTGACTAAATTAGGATTAACTAATTCTTCCGCAAAGTTAGTTAAACAAGGCGATATATTGTATGCCATGTATGGGGCTACAAGTGGTGAGGTAGACATCTCAAAGATAAATGGTGCTATTAATCAAGCAACTTTAGCCATCATACCAAATAATGATATTGATTCTTATTTTCTAAAAGAAATATTATCAAAAGACAAAAATCATATTCTAGGAACATATTTGCAAGGTGGTCAAGGAAATTTGTCGGGAAATATAATTAAATCTCTCCAGATTATGATTCCCATCCTACCAGAACAAAAAAAAATAGGCACCTTCTTCAAGTCGCTTGATAATCAGATTACCGAACTTGAACGGCAACTTGAACACACTAAGCAAATGAAGAAAGCGCTGCTTCAGAAGATGTTTGTATAAATCATTTCCATCAAAGATTCATATTAAAACTATTTAGTAACATAAATCTTGTTTCAAGCCCGACTAATATATTAGCGGGCTTTTTATTATGCCAATTTCTAAAATAATATTTTACGCTGCCCTTTTACATTTGTATATCACAGTTCTTAATCCCCAGACGAACTAAAAACCTATTCACCCATCTATTGGATTTATGCCAATTAGACGAGTCAGTTCAGATATCATTTTAAACTACATTTTTTCTTTAACGTTAGTAAACCATATATTTTTCACCGTAATATATTCCCTCAATTTTTGTATAAGTGTTTTATCACGGGTTATTTCTAAGTGTGAAAAATAATTTTTATATATCGTTAAATGCTTGTGAGCATAAACAATATTTTTATTTTTTTCCAGAATTTTTTCTTCCGTATCGCTAAAGCTTTTTAGGTCTTTAAATTTTTCTTTTAATTCAAAGTAATCGCACTTTAAAATTTCTTCTGCACGTTCAGCAAACCAATTAACTCGTTCTATAATTTCTTTACTATTCGGTATTGGGTCTAATTTAATATGCTCCATATTCACCTCTTAAGCTTTTATATTTTTTCATCTTTAATCAAATTCAATTATACCTGTTATGTACAATACTTTTAAGTATCCTCTAACATTTCACTAAAAAAGCATATACTTCAATCTACCTAAACGTGATCATAAAAACTTTTTGATTACTGATTATATTCAAAATGCATATACTTGTCGACCATTGCACTTTCTGCGCTAAAATTCTTTTAAAATTTTTCTCATGTCCCCAAATATCCCCAAGCATCTAAAACACCAAAAATTTGCACACAAAAAAGCCGTAATCCCTAAGGATGTACGGCTTTTTCACAAAGTTCAATTACTTAGCAATGATTGCGTTGTATTGTTCACGAGTGTAAACAGATACTTGACGCTTGTCACGGCCTTTACGTTCAAACTTAACAACACCGTCAGCAACGGCGTATAAAGTATCATCGTTACCACGACGTACGTTCACACCTGGGTAGATGTGAGTTCCACGTTGACGGTAGATGATTGAACCGGCAGTCAATGATTGACCGTCAGCAACTTTAGTTCCAAGACGACGACCAGCAGAGTCACGTCCGTTGGCAGATGATCCACCCCCCTTGTGGTGGGAGAACATTGTAAGGCTTTCCATGTTCAATAACATTTTGAGCACCTCCATGATTTAGTTTAATTTTGATTTAGTAAAATTGAATTAGTCAGCAATGATGTCACTGATAACAACCTTAGTGTATGGTTGACGGTGACCTTGCTTAGTATGCATGTGCTTCTTAGGCTTGTATTTGAAAGTAACAACTTTCTTTTGCTTGCCTTGCTTTTCTACAGTACCTTCAACCTTAACACCAGCAACGAATGGTTCACCAATCTTTGCAGTGCGGTTCTTGTAAAGAACAACCTTGTCAAAAGTAACTTTTTCACCTGCTTCAACGTCAAGCTTTTCAACGTAGATGGCATCACCCTTTTCTACTTTGTATTGCTTGCCGCCAGTTTCAATAATTGCGTACACAGCCATATTGTGCACCTCCTTTGTGTTTTTCTTAGACTCGCCATAACACGCGCTATGCTTAAATACGTGATCCGTGCGGTTGTAGCAACACGTTAAAAACGTGAAACACAACATAGGTTATATTATCAGATTTCAGCAACCTGGTCAACCTAAAATCTGATTTTTTATTAGCGATTATAATTGAACGTCGAGATTGTCTTTTGAACGCAATAAATCTTCAATTGGTTCATTATTGTGAATCCGTTCAATTGCTAAGGCAAACAATGGTCCGACTGATAATTGCGTTAATTTACTGAATTGCTTATTATCAGGTACATTGATGGTATCTGTGGTAATAAGTTCCTTAATTGGGGCGTTGCGTAAGATATCAACTGAGTCAGCTGACAAGACTGCGTGTGTTGCCACTCCGTAGACTTCTTTAGCACCCGCAAAGGCCAATGCTTGTGATGAAGTTGACATTGATACCCCAGTATCAATAATATCGTCAACGATAATTGCCCGTTTACCAGCAACATCCCCAATAATTGATGATGGACCGGCTTCATTATTCGCATCATCCCGGTTATCAATAATCGCAATTGGTGCTTTGAGTAATTCGGCAAACTTACGTGCCCGACTTACGCCTGAGTGTGATGGTGAAACGACCACAAGATCATCATCAACTAACTTACGACTGAAGAAGTAGTTAGCAAGTAATGGTGCCCCTATTAAGTGGTCAATTGGAATATTAAAGAAACCTTGTACTTGGTCAGCATGTAAATCGATTGTAATTAAACGATCAATCCCATTCATTTCAAGTAAACTAGCAATTAATTTGGCAGTAATTGGTTCACGTGAACGAGCTTTACGGTCTTGGCGTGCGTAACCATAGTATGGCATTACCACGTTAATTGTAGCCGCACTGGCCCGACGTAACGCATC
The DNA here is from genome assembly GCF_918814575.1 of Periweissella fabaria. Taxonomy (GTDB): domain Bacteria; phylum Bacillota; class Bacilli; order Lactobacillales; family Lactobacillaceae; genus Periweissella; species Periweissella fabaria. The sequence goes on from NZ_CAKKNS010000001.1 coordinate 569,919, forward strand.
AACCATAATCATCAATTCCATCAATGATGTATTTACGGGATCAGCAACAGATTGAATTACGTATACTTCTGCCCCACGTACTGATTCACCAATTTGAATTTGAATTTCACCATCGGCAAAGTGGTTCACTTCGGCTTCACTTATTGAAAGGTCCAATTCTTCCGCAATTTTGTGGGCTAATGGTAAATTAGAATTAAGCGCAAAAAGCTTAACCTGTTTTTCTTCTGACATTTTCCTACCTCAATTTCACTTTATAACAACTACAATTATCGCAAGCTCAACGACGTCTTGCAACAAACTTAATCAATTTTTTCAATAAAATCATATGGTGAAACATTATTCATCCCAATCATAGGATCAATCTGCTCACCTTGGACCATCTCAGGTGTTAAAACCGTTCCAAAAACTGCGACGGGTTCACTGACTTGTTTAACCTTATCATCTGTAACGGGTACTTGATAACTACTTGGTTCATCAAACAAACTTAATGACGTATTAGCCGCTAATTGCTCACTCACACTGCCTGTTGGTTGCTTAATTTGTGGCTGTGCTGGTTGGGCTAGTGGCGGTTGCTCCGGTGTCGCCTCTTTAGTGGGCGTATCATTGCTTTTTACTAATTCTGTAACCACCTGACTAGTAATCACACTTTCTTCACCACTTTGAACTTGCTGGATTCGTTGTTGTAATGTACTTGCCCGGTGTGCACCTAAGTTATTAACCCCCCGTTCAAATGCGGCTGGTTCACCAATTAGAATCAGCATCTCACTAGCTCGTGTAATTCCCGTATAGATTAAATTACGCTGCAACATAACTGAATATTGTTGCACCATCGGCATAATCACTAACTTGAATTCACTCCCTTGTGCTTTATGAATTGACGTTGCATATGCGAGCGTCAAGCGTTTCCATTCAGAACGAGGATACGTAATTTCACCCGCATCAAAGGCAATTGTTAATTGATCAACTTTTTCGGCATTTCCTTTATCCGTTTTTAACGTAATTCCCACAATTTTACCAATATCCCCGTTAAAAACGTTACTTTCGGGACTATTAACTAGATGTAAGACTTTATCACCAACTCGGAATTTTTGTTGATTAAATTCAACTTCCCGCTTTTTTTGCGCATTTAACGGATTCAAAATATCTTGCATGACTTGATTCAGGTGATCAATCCCAGCTGAGCCCCGATACATCGGTGCCAACACTTGCATGTCATTAAAGGCAAATCCCTTATCCTGAGCCCGTTTAACGACTTTTTCAATCACACCTGGAATCTGATTAGCATGGGCGGCAATAAAGGTTCTATCAGGCTGATTAACAGTTAAATTAGCCGGCAACTCACCATCTTTGATTGCATGGGCTAACGGAATAATCGAACTTTCATTAGCCTGGCGATAAATGCGTGTTAACTCAACTTGCTTGAAGGCTTGTCCGGCTAATAAATCGGCAAAAACTTGCCCCGGGCCAACTGATGGTAATTGGTCTTTATCACCAACAAAAATGACTTGCATCTTCGCTGGCACCGCCCCCATCAATGTATTGAAGAGTAAGATATCAACCATCGACATTTCATCAACAATTAACAACAACCCTTTGAGCGCTTCAACATCGGGCGTCTCATTACGTTCACGTCCGGTTAACCCTAATAAACGGTGAATCGTCTTGGCGGGTAAGCCCGTTGTTTCAGTCATCCGTTTCGCAGCTCGACCAGTCGGAGCCGCTAATAGAATGGGAAAGTTATCTTCTTTATACGCATTAACATCCAAATCAATCTCATGTAGTAACGCAAACGTCGCTACCAAGCCATTAACAATGGTCGTTTTCCCCGTTCCTGGTCCCCCAGTTAAAACAAAGACCGGCGCATTGATACCATCAATAATTGCTTGCTTTTGTAGGTCATCATACGTAATTTTAAACATTTTTTCGACTTTTTTAATCGTTGTTAAAATGCGTTCATCACTATACATTATTAGATTTTTTTGTTGGGCCGTCTGAACTAGTTGGGTGGCACTTTCCCACTCCGCTAAGTATAGACTAGCTAAATATATCCGTTCACCATCTGCAACCACCCGTTGGTCAGCGACTAGCTGCAATAACGCCTGTTGGACTTGTTCAAGCGATATATCAACCCGCGTCCCGGCCATTAATAACTGCCGTGTCCCTTGCAAGACACTATTTACATCACTGTAAACATCCCCACTATTAAAGCTTTGTTGGTCCAACGTTGCTAGAATCCCGGCTTCAATTCGGACACTACTATCCATCTCAATCCCAATAATTTGGGCCACTTGGTCTGCTTTTTTAAAGCTAATTCCTTCAATATCAGCTGCCAATTGATATGGATTAGCATGAATGATTGCGAGCGCATCCATTTGATACTTTTGATAAATCGCCGTTGCTAACGTGGAACCAAAGCCATACTGGTTTAAGCCAATCACTACTTGTTCCATCCCGTTATTTAATCGCAACTGTTCCACTAAATTCGTAACGACATCTGCTTTTAAATGCAAGGCATCTAGTTTACTAGCATCGACTAAAATTTCATTAATCGCATCTAGCCCTAATAAATCAACAATTCGTTCGGCGGTTTTTTCACCAATACCGGTAAAGGCATCCCCCGCCAGATAACTTATCAAGCCACTTTCCGTGGTTGGCCCTTCTGATTGGTAATTTGTAACTTGAAATTGCTGACCGTATTTTGCATGTTGCACCACTTTACCAAAAAAGCGGTATGTACTTTCTTCCCGTAGTTCACCAAATGAACCGGTGGCAACGATTTCAGGTTCAGCCCAATCAAAATTATTCTCCAACACTTTTAATAAGACGACTTTATAAAAACTATCAGCCGCCGCAAAAAAAACCGTCGTAACCTTACCTAATAAGTAAGGTTGCTCCGTTTGGTCTTCAAATAATGATAATTCATCGTTCATGGTGACTCCTTTTAAAGTAATTCATCTATTTATTTTGCTGATTTTGAATAACGGTTGCAATCTCATCAACACGTTGTTTATTATCAGCATAATATTTACTATCCAACTGTTCAACTTGGGCAAATAAGGCGGCACTTGGCTGTCCAAGGGTCAAAGCAATAATGCCCCGCCCAAATAATGCCGCCACATTATCGGCCGCTTGATTGAGCACTTCGGCATACATCGCATCGGCTTGTTTGAAGTCACCTAAAGCTAACCAAATGTCACCGATTAAGACCATCACACTAATATCATTAGGCACATTCTCATGGGCGGTTAAGGCATACACCAATGCTTGTTGATATTGTTGTTGTTGCATAAAACTTTGGGCCAACATCACAAACGCATCCCCTTTAATATCGGCTCTAGTGATTTGTTGATAATACGTCACCGCTTTTGGATATTCACCCGCACCGTAATAAACATTTCCTAACGTATATAGTAAAGTTTGGTGGGCAACTTCATCTTGTGATCCAAAGAGTCCCAGAGCCTTCATAATTAGTTCTTCTGCTGAGTTAAAATCACTAATTTGCGTCAACACGACCCCCAAATCATTATAATTACGCCAATCTTTTGGTTGTGTGTTAATTTTATTAATCAACGTTTTAATCGTTTGGTCAACTTCATTAGCGAGAGCACTTCTCTTATCTGACATTTTCCATTCTACCTACTTTAAATTGTATCCGTTGCACTTTGGGCAGCACTTAGATAATCGGTTTGATTCCGAATAATCTCAGTATAGTGCTCATTATCTGTTGTTTCTAAAATTGTTAGTGACGTGTTACTAATTCCACCGCGGGCACGCACTTGCGCCAATGGCACATCTAGTAACGCTCCTACCCCGGCTGTGATTGCTGCCCCGTGGGATACAAATAATAAATTCGCATCCGGTTGATTAGCTGCTACGGCCGTTTTTACGGTACTTGTAAACCGTTGCATCACATCTTCAAATGATTCAGCATCAATTACCGCACCATCCCAGAGTTCCGGATTCTCACGAAAACCTAGATATAATTGTGGATATTGCGCCTTAACATCTTCAAATTTTTGGCCTTCCCATTTACCTAGGGCGAATTCCTTTAGACCACTTTTTAACGTTAATGATGGGTTGCCAGCTAAATATGGCCACACGCCAAATGCCGTCTGACGAGCGCGCTTAATTGGACTAGCATAAACATGATCAAAAACGATTCCTGCATCACGCAGATAAGCGCCTAATTGCTTAATTTGTTGCCAACTTTCGTTCAGAAGTTCAGAGTCCCCATTGGCACCTTGGTAACGGCCTTCTAAATTCCATTCAGTTTTACCGTGTCGTACGAAATACACTTTTGTCATCGCTAATCCTCCGCTTTGATATTAATAATTAGTATATCATATATCAAAATTACAATACTTACCGAAGTGAAATTCAATAAATTCTGTCGCACACCAAAAGAAGCTAGGAAAAATTTTCCTAGCTTCTTTTTAATCTTTTGTTAGTTATTCCGATTAAATCTAAATATACCAAAGCGGTGACCGGTTTGTGGTTCAACCGATGAATTATCCGCTACTAAAAGCGCAATCATCACATACAGAATAAAACTAGTCTTTGAATATGACGTATAGCGTGCCCGCCATTCATCAGCATACTTAGCCTTAAAACGACGTAACCCTTGGAATGAATAGAAGTTCGTACCAAATTGATACACTAAATTAGCAATTCGTTCTTCCGTAAAACTACGGTAGTATGTTCCAACATTAGCTAATGGTGCCATCCCCAAGTTGAAGTCAATATACCCTTGTTCTTGCATATGTGTGAATAACTTGATAAACATGTAATCCATCACCCCAGAAGGTGCAGCACTAGTAAAGCGCATCAAATCAATTGAAATTTCAACCGCATTATTACTATCCATAATCGTTGTAAAGGCCACAATCTTACCTTCCGGATCTTGGACAATTGCGATAGGTTCTTTTTGCAAGTAGCTTTCCTTGAAGAAACCTAATGAGAACCCTTTTTCTTTACGACCATGTAACCACGCATCAGACACGACCCGTAAGTCTTGCATAAATTCTTCATCAAACGGTGGTTGGACAACGCTAAACTTAAAGCCTTCACGTTCAAGCTTATTACACATCGTCCGTTCCGCTTTCCGTTTCTTACCCGCTAAAGTAAATTCAGGCAATTCAACGTGCGCTTCTTCACCCATTTTGATAAAGTTAAACCCAAATTCATGGGCCAACATCGCAATTTCTTGCGAAACTTCATAGAAGACTGGATCATATCCTAAATCATCACTTTCATGAATGAATTGTTCAACGGCCATCGGAAAATCAAGTGGATTACCGATTAAGTCTCCCATCACAATTAATTTATTATTAACTGGTCGGAATTGAATTGCAACAGTGTCTTCGTGCTCCGCATTTTGATAAAAATACAACCGCTTATCGCCTAAGTAAGCTAATTGACTAGTTGCATTCCCGTTAAACGTCGTAATGATTTGATCAAGCCGCGCTTCATTACCTTGCAATTTTTCACCAGGGACCACGCGATGCCCTTCAAAGAATCGCTCGATAACGACTGTAGAGATGGCAACAATCACAATCGCCATGGCTCCAGAAATCCAGACACTCATTGATGGGAATAAAATAAAATCAAGGTGCTGAGGGCGAATAAACCGAATATTTTTAATTCCTGGTAAGCTATAAACCCCAATCACAACATAGATAATTACGAGAGTTGCCCAGATAATACCATCAATTGTCCGCGCTTCCCATGAGTAGACAAACTGTTTGCGGAATAGGCGTTTGCGACTTAACCATACTAATAGCATTAAAATAACCGCAAATGCTACTGATAAATATGATACTTCATGATAAATCATATAAATAAGCGTCAACACTAAGATTATCAGCGTTGGATATAACGCCCGTTTTACTTTGGAAGTAATTCCCCGGGCCGCCATTAATAACATAAACCCTAATAATATACTTGGAAATTCAGAAATAATATTGGCTGACCATGGATTCAAGCGTCGTAACCAATCCCAATACTCAAAGGCATCTGGGACCGTCGCATATAAAACCATAATGACACCTGAAAAATACAGCAATGCACTGACAATCCGGTGGCCGACTGACATTAGAATCTCACCAGGCACCTTGTTGTAACGCTCATTAAAAGTCGTACCAAACGTGTGCACAAGCAGCACTAACCCAATTGCAAAAGGAATAAAGTAATAAGCAATCCGGTACAATAGCAACCAGGCTAACGCAAGTTCTCGATTAACCCCTAATTCACTTAAACCAAGGATCATAATAACATCGAAACTACCAATAGAACCGGGAATCAATGAACAAATCCCAATGATTGTTGCGGCAATTAAGAGTGGTAACACTTGATGGAATGGCACGGGCATCCCAAGTGCCCAGCCAGCTGTGAAGAACGTTACGACCACTCCGGTCCACTCCATGATTGAGATTCCGGTAACTTGGAGCTTGAATTTGTTAGTAATCACATTTTTGTTCAACGTTGACGTTACCCATACAAAAGGAATGTACAAAGTCCCACCAACTAACCAAATCCAGAAATTACCAACATAATCAGTCGCAACCCCGGTGAAAATCATAATTAACGCCACTAAACTATAAAAAGATAGTCCGGACATAATAAACATAAACAACCGGGTTAACGTTGCGGCAAATTGTTTGTTTTCAATTTTCTTACCATAAAACTCTGTTCGTAACCCAACACTAACAAAACCACCAAAACCAGCTAAGTTATTAATCGTATTAATCACCCAACTACTCTCAAACAAATACATAAATTTGAGCTTGTTGTCCAGGGTCTTATTAAGTAAATAATCATAGGCCACCATTGGTGAAACCCCAATTAACCCAATCACAATTACAACAATAAGTTTCCATAGTGCAACATCACCAAATTGTCTAGCTAAGGCCCCTGGTGAAATCGACTTACTAATTGAAATAATTTCAACAAAAACCGCCAGTGTCACCGTTGCCAAAAAGATTATTTCTAGCCACTTGGAATATTTGTGGAATAAAGCTTTTATTTTCTTCATCTACTTCCCCTAAATTTAATAAACTCTACGACTTTTTTGGCAAATAAAATTGGATATGTTTTCCCATACGAATGATGACCACCACTAATAATTTTCAACTCACTATTTGGTAGTTCAGCCGCAATCCGGCGGGTATGCGACAAGCGCACAACATCGTGATTACCACTAATAACTAACGTTGGTACTTGAATTGCACGTAGGTCCGTCCATGCTAATGGAATATCTTGCATTAATAATTTTTGAATCTGCACATAGCGTCTAAATTTCGGTGCAATCACACTGAGAATTTTAGTTAGCCAATACATAATTTCATCAACAATGCGTACCCACAAAAGCAATCCCGATGTCCTTAAATTACCAGCGTTCAAAACTAAACTCGAAATTAAATTAGGATACTTTTTAGCAAAAACTAAGGCAACATTGGCCCCGTCACTAAAACCCATTATCGCTGTTTTAGGGATGCTTTCAGCTGATAACAAAGCGGCTACATCATCAGCAATCTGCTCAAACGTTAGATTTTTAGCGGTATTATTTGACTGTCCGTGTGCCCGACTATCAAACGCAATTACTTGAAAATCACGTTGATACACTGCTAATTGGGCATCAAAATAATGCCGATTACTGGCATTGCCATGAATTAAGACTAAGTTTTGGGCATTACTGCGTGGATAAAAATCATAAATAATTCGTGATCCATCGTCAGTTATTAAAACTTTTTCCACTATCCTTACCTCATCCGTTTTTAAACCAAAAAAAGGGCGTTTGTCAACTGACAAAACGCCCTTCTAAACATTAATGCTTAGATGCTTTTTTACCATGCCAACCTGTGAAACCACCTTTAAGAATGTATACTTCAGTATAACCTTCTTTATGTAATTTTACTGCTGCACGAGTTGAAAGCCGTGTGGTTGTATCGTAAAGTAAAACTGGTCGATCTTTACGTAAAGCAGCCAAACTTTGCGCAAACATTTGATAAGAAATGTTTCGTGAACCCATAATGTGGGCGTTACGATAATCAGCGCTTTCACGCAAATCGATTACCTGACCATTCGAAATTAACTCACCAAATTGTGCTTCATCTACATATTTAGCCGCGCGGCGACCAACTACATACCAGTATACATAATATACAACAAACAAAATAATGATAATACTCAACAATAAGTTTAACATCTATCTATAAGTTCCTCTCAAAAAAATATCAATAAAACTATTATACCAATAATTATACCTTTACAACATGTTTCTTGAAAATAAAAAAGCTGCCTAAGAAAATTTCTTTGGCAGCTTTATCTTTAATAATTATTAGTTACGGGCAAGTGATGCGGCTCCAATAACACCGGCATCATTTCCAAGTTCAGCAAGTTTAACCTTTGTTGAAGTCCGAACAGTTGCAAATGCAAATTGTTTGAAGTTTTCTTCAATGCGGTTACGTAAGAATTCACCTGCAGCTGAAACACCACCACCGATAACAACTGATGAAGGGTTCAAGATGTTTGAAATGTTTGCTGAAGCAAAACCTAAGTAGTAAGCAACCTTGTTAACTACTTCATTAGCTAAGAAATCGCCATCTTTAGCTAAGTCAAAAACGATTTTTGAAGTAACTTCATCACCGTTATCAACTAATGCTTTAAGTTGAGACTTACCAGCATATTGTTCTGCAAAGTCATGTGCCAAGTGAACAACCCCAGTAGCTGAAGCGTATTGTTCAAGACAACCGTGGTTTCCACAAGTACACAAGTAACCATTAGGTTCAACGATCATGTGACCAACTTCACCACCAGCACCGGCAACCCCGTGAATTAATTCACCGTTAGCAATTAAACCACCACCAACACCTGTTCCAAGTGTAATGAATGCAACGTCTTGAGCATTGTTACCAGCACCACGCCATTGTTCACCTAATCCAGCAACGTTAGCATCGTTATCGATTGTCAATGGTAAACCTGTACCAGCTTCGATGTCTGATTTAACGTTTTGTACCTTTTCAGCACTCCAGTTCAAGTTGAACGCACCTGAAACAGTACCGTTTTCACGGTTTACTGTTCCGGGAGTTCCCATACCAATACCAATAATTCGTTCTTTATCTAATTGGTAAAGGTCAAGGTGGTGGTTAATTGAGTCAACAATATCAGGAACGATGTGAGAACCATCTTCCAATACGTTTGTTTTAACACTCCACTTTTGTTGAATTTCACCTTCAGCAGTTAAAATTGCGAACTTGATGGTTGTACCACCAAGGTCCACACCAATGAGTTTGTCTTTAGCCATAATCTAAACTTTTCCTTCTCTGTAAATAAAAATGCTTATACGAAAATTGAAATTTTCAATACTCTCATTATCGCATGGATGAAAGCGCTTTTTCAAGTTATTTTCATAAAAAAACTTTTTTATCGTAATGTATTAATTAATTATACTTCGCTATAACTTAGTTACTAGCGCTTATTTTTGATCTTCAAATTCGTCGCATTAATGATAATGCCGACCGTTACCGCCGTTGTTAAAATCGCTGCAATAACAGGATTTAAGATGATGCCAAACGGCTTCAATACTCCGGCAGCAACAATTAAAGCAATGATATTATAAATCGTTAACCACCGTAAATTTTGACGCATTTTAGTGTTACTTGCTTTAGCCAACTCTAACAGCGTCAAGATATCGGCCGGGTTGGAGTTTACTAAGACAACATCCGCAGTATCAATGGCAATATCTGTCCCAGCACCAATGGCAATTCCTAAGTCTGCTTGTACTAGCGCCGGACTATCATTGACCCCATCCCCAATCATCATGACCGCGCCTTTTTGCTGATATTCACGGACAATCCGGGCTTTATCATCCGGTTTCAATTGCGCTTGGACATCTGTAATTTCTAAACTCTTAGCCACTCGTTTAGCCATTACAGGGTTATCACCGGTTAACATAACGGGGATAATACCTCTTTTTTTGAGCTCGCGGACAAACTTAATTGCATCGACTTTAATTCCGTCCCCTTGTGCTACAATCCCAACGACTTTTTGAGTTGTTACTAAGAAACTCACTGAATTGCCAGCATCGGCTAACTTATCAAAATAATCCTGATCAAACGGAACATTATTTTCACGTAAATAATCAATTGAAACTAAAGCGAACCGTTGATTATTAATTACCCCATCAACCCCAACACCTGGGACACTTTCAATTTCTGAACCATTCATTAAGCCTACTTGCTTGGCTTTAGCTAAGGCAATAATTCCTTGCGCCAATGGATGGGTTGAACCATCTTCTAACGTCGCCATAATCGCTAAAATATCTGAATCACTATATTCTGAGGAAACGGACTTCAACGTGCGAATTTTAAAATTCCCTTCTGTTAAGGTTCCCGTTTTATCCATCAAGGCATACTTAATTTTGTTAACCTTTTCCAGTGGCGCCCGTTGTTGAATTAATAAGCCGCGCTTAGCCGCTAAACTTGTCAGCCGGGCTGTGACAACTGGCACAGCTAACCCAAGCGCATGCGGACAAGCAATCACTAACACCGTCACAGCAATTGGTAAGGCAACATTAAACCCAGCAATAATTAACCAAACTACAAACGCTAAGATACTCGTCATAATCGCCAAATAAAACAATCGTTTGGCTACCTTATCAGCTAACGTTTCCGTAGTTGTATTTTGAACTTGGGCTTGTGTAACCATCGCTTGCACCCGAGTAAGAAATCTATCATCATGCGCCTTGGTGATCTTAATGGTGATTTCACCAGTGTTGTTAGTTGATCCGCCAAGAACATAGTCATCGACTTGCTTAATAACTTGTGTCGCTTCGCCGGTTAACATGGCTTCATCAGTCGTTGTTTCACCAGCAATTATGATTCCATCAGCCGGAATTTTTTCAGCTGCTCGGACCACAACATGATCTCCCACTTGTAACTCAGCAATTGCCACATCGGTTGTGGTTTTCTGATTATCGATTCGGTGAGCTACTTTAGGCAATAACGCATCAAAGGTATCGATAACGGAATCAGCTTTCATCAACGCCTTGGTTTCGATAATTAGCCCCACGAGCATAATATCAATCAACGATACTAAGCCCCAGAAAAAGTCCGTAAGCCCACTAGCTGGATGTAGATAGTTCATCACCGTCGCATAAACACTGTACCCATATGCGGTCAAACTTGCCAAAGTTACTAAAAGCATCGTAGCTGGTTTCTTATTTTTCAATTCATACCAAGCGCCTTTAAAAAATGGCCCCCCACTGTATAAAAAGACAACCGTTGCCAATGCTAAGACAACCCATGCCTGATGGGGGATATTTTTTAGCGTGAATGGCAATGTCATCCCCATTACCTTAGATAATAAAATGACGGGAATTGTTAAAATAATTGCGACCGCTAATTTTAGCTTTAAGTTACGATACTTTTGCATCGTCCCTTTCATTATTGGTGGCTGCGTTTCTGACATAGTTGCCTCGCCAGTTGGTGTTTCGCTTATTTGTGAATGTCCCCTTTCACGCTGGTCGTCAGCACTTCCTAGCTCATCCGTTACTGCTACCGGCTTATCACGTTTTAAATCATTAATTAACTGTTTCATTTGCTCATCAGTTAATTTATTTTTGGCCATGGTTTTGTCCTCCAAAATTCCCTCATTAATTTATTTTACTGACAAAAGCACGTCCGACTAGCAATCACAGCTAGTTTACAATTGTAGTTTATCATTATATTTTAGCGAATTAATGCTTGTTCGTAAACTAGCAATAGCATACATATATCGCCATAAAACGCTGATTTACTATGGTGTTCTCACTTATAAGATTACTGGCTGTTCTAATTTACGAACCCATTCATATATTGTTGCTGAACCTTTTATCTGCTATTTACGCATTAGCTGTGAAATTGGAAGATCATTTTGGCACTCAAAACTTGCGGATAATTTTATTTTTTTAAGAAAAATACAAAAGAAAACTCCCTCGATTCGATTTACTCCAATTCGAGGTGGTATATGTATTCGTTTTTAATAATCAGGCTTAGAAAAAATGTTGCTAGTTATTTACGCAAAAAAATCTTATGTTATAATCAATTTAGTTTATAAAAAATATATTTATTTATAAACTAATCTAAACTAATCTAAACTAATTTAAACTAATTAGATGTGATCAACATATATTATACTAAGGAGCGCATGCATGAAATTATTATTGGTGGATTGTTTAAGAATGTAAAATACTATGAAAATAATAAAATATATTGGTATTATCGTCGCAAGTTTAGCTTTATGTATTGCGGCGGTTTTATTTATACAGTTCAATGAATCGCAAAACTGGTCAGTCAATGGTGATCAATATAATACACCTAAACAAACCATTTATTTAAATACTAATGATGATCCAAAAATTCAAAAAAAAGTTATTAATGCAATTGGGGAAGTTACCCAACAATATCATTTGGGTGTGATGCGCATTGATGATCAGGTTAATCAAGCAGGCACCTATTTAATTGGAGTATATGATCCGGGGAACCAGATTAAATTTACTGATGAACATAATGACCTTGTAAATTCTGGCTTTGCAACGTTGGATACTCAATTAAAGTGGTCAACTCAAAGACTCGATACCAATCATAAAACGTTGTTTAACTTATTGAGAAATAGCAATGTTACGGTTGTATCAATTAAATCATTGTTAAATCACACGCAAACAGTAAATGGCACATATCAATTTTTGGGTAGCAATCATATTGTTTATCAAAATGTATTGCATGATATAGCTAGCAAGAGTGGTATATCAGAAAAAAATTTAACAACACAACATGCATTTAAAAAACACAGCATTTCGATGTACTTTAATTTAACCCTATTACTAGTGTCATTGATGTTTATTGTTATTATTATTACTAGCCTCTTTTCTATCTATCATAGTAGTGAAGCTATTGGGATTAAAAAAATGATGGGCTACTCTACTTGGTCAATTATTGGCATTGATTTGGGTAATATTTTCTTGGTTATATTGTTATCTATAATGTTTGAAATCAGTGTTATTAATTGCCTTTTAGGTCCAGTTTTAATATCCGTGTATCCAACTATGTTATTATTCCAATGTCCATTAGTTGGAGTTGTTATTTTGAGTCTTTTATTCCAATACATAATTGTAAGACGTCAAAAATTAGCGGCGTTTATCAAAGGGCAAATTAAGGCGACATTTATGCTTGTAACTATTTTTATGGTATTTACTCTGGTAACTGTGATTACAGCCTACACCCTGAAAGTAGTTGATTATCAGGCCTCTCAATTGTATCTGAATAACAAAAAAATAGATAACTGGCATAATAAAGAGCGCTATCAAGTTCTTTCAGAAATTAGCACGGGAAATGATTCGGCTAGTTTTACTTTCCAATCTAGTAAGTTAGCACAAGACTTAAAAAGTTTCTATGGTAAAATAGCGAATAAACCTGGTGTCTTATGGGCATCATCAACCTGGTTTTATAACGATCATCAACAGCGGGCAGATTTGTATAATTTTTGGTGACTACCTAATATTTCAACTTTTGCTTTGTTACAATTGTCTCCATCTGGGGTTAGCCAACAGAATCTGACCTATGAGTATGGGCATTCCATTACTACCCAAAATAACGATGAACATCGGTATTATCTATTACCGAAAAAAGATAAGCAGAATGAAAAATTCAAACAATTTTTCGAATATTATCCAATTTTAGGAAGCTCTGTTGACCCTAAAAACTCACAAGCGGTCAATAAATTTTTAGCAAATCAACATATTAAGATACTCTATTATAATACACCCAAGCAGTTTGAATCATGGGATGATAGTAATAGTACACCTTTAAAGCAGCCAGTAATTGAAGTAATTACAAGTAAAAATATGACAAACATTGATGCTACTAATATGATGGTAATTGGTTTAGAAAATCCATTGCGGCTAACTAAAAACGTTATTCAAACGAAAGCGTTTCAAGAAGCCCTTAATTCATCAAATCTAGCTGATAATCACCTCGTCTTTAGTAGCATAAAAGATACGCTTTCATTTAATCAGGCAATCTTTTATAAGTCACTGTCCGTTGGTGCTGCCTTTTTGTTAATTTTTGTGATTATTATTTGCTACAATATCATTACACTCAATGAAATTTGGCAAATAGCAAATAAGAAAAAAATTACGGTAAAGCGCTTTTTGGGTTATAAAGATCAACACAAGTATCTTAATTTGTATCTCATACTGAGTTGTTTGAACTTATTAATTATCTTAGTGGGTTTAGCTGTGAAATCGATATTTTTAGTGACGGGCTTCTTATTTATATGGGCACTAGAGATTTTATTACTCAAGCAGTGTATTAAAAGATTAAAAAACCAACCAATTAACCAAATTATGAAAGAATAAATATGAAAATAGAATTAAAAAGTATTGATAAGGCCTATCAAAAGAGAACCGTTATTAAAAACTTTAATCTGACCGTACAAGATGGGCAATTTATTGCCATCGTTGGTCCATCAGGATCTGGTAAATCAACACTTCTTAATATACTAGGGTTGTTTGAATCACCAGATAACGGAGTGTACTTGATAAATGGACAACCAGCACCAAAAATAAATTCAGCCGCTAGCAACAAATTTATCAGACAAAATATTAACTATCTCTTTCAGAATTTTGCGCTGATAGAAGATATGTCGGTCTATAAAAACTTGGAAATGGCATTGAAATATGTTCCTGGTACCAAGAATCAAAAGCGCAAACAAATTCAGGAAGCCCTTGAAAAAGTGAACATGAATAAGCGTGAAGATGATTTAGTAGCTACTTTATCAGGTGGTGAACAGCAGCGAATATCAGTTGCGAGAGCTATTTTAAAGCCGGGAGACCTCATTTTAGCTGATGAACCCACGGCTTCTCTAGATGAAATGAATCGTGATATTGTCTTTAACCTTCTTACTAGTCTCAATCAACATGGAAAGACCATCATTGTGGTTACCCACGATCAATCGATTGCTGAAAAAATTCCGACGATTATTAAAATTGGTTCTAAGTCAACTGGTACTGACGAGCCTAAAATTGAATAAATCAGTTTATTCGATTAAACGACTAGCTCGAGATTCGAGCTAGTCGTTTTTTTGCAATTCATATTAAAAAACGGATTTTTAAATACCACGTCGAACTTTCACTATTTAACAAAGAGCTATCCCTGAAATTAAATCAACCCATCAACATGTCAAGAGTCATCTAAAAAAGGGCCCTAAATCTTTTACGATGTAAGGTCCAAAAACTCAATATCAACATCATTTGACAAAGATCCAAAAAAGCCGCCCTGAAGAACAATTCTTCAAGGCGACTTCTGCCATCTTTCAAAGATAGCGGACTTCTAGAACGAGTTATGTCACAGCCTTAATTCGCTAGCTTAGCATTACCTACTACTATTGGTGATAGCGTAATAACCAGTACGGTTCATTTGCGGTATTTTCGACCACTTTAGACCAACCTAATTGTTCATAGAATTGTAACGCCTTTATATTTTGGCTTAAGCACTTTAATTCAAAGACCCCTTCGTCAGTTTGCAAAGCCGCCTTGAGTAGTTGCGTACCAATGCCACCACCTTGAAAAATAGGATCCACAAATAACAGATGAATAAAGCGGGTCGGTTGATAGATTGATATAAATCCTTGGACCGTCTGACCATCAGTAGCGACTAAAATCAATTCATCTTGGGTATCGTGTTCAAAATCTTGCATGGTGAATTTATTATTTTTTGGTTCATCAAATGCTTTCCGCCGGGCATTAAGATATATTTGTGCAAGTCTAGCACTATCAGCCCTATGCATTACTCTAATCATCCATTACTACCTTCTAAATCTAGCGTCTATTAGCGTTATTCATTTTCATTACGATAAAAGCGATTAAACCCATATACTCGTTGCAATTCCAATTGGCGGCATTCTTTGACATAATCTTGATACGTAGCGAGGCGACTATCTTCCGGGATTATTTGCCACGCTAAAAAATCAGCATGCCCACCAATATTGACGATATCAATATAGCGCCCACCACGATTGTAGTCTTTTTCATAATGCCAATACCGCGTTGCTTTACGTCGTAACAGCGGATCGGCTGGGTGCTCAATATCCAGATTACGGTGACTACGATGACCCGGATTTCCATAATTAAACGATTCAGTATTTGCGACTTGTTCAAGCTCTGCTGGCGTATAATGCGCGGGATTACTATCAACCGTCCCATCTGGAAGCAAACGATAAACGTTCCATTCACTTATGAATTCACCTGTACTTAAATCAACAATAAATTCGGCCATCTTACTGTGTTCTGATACTTGAACCTTCATATTTTTAGGAAATGTAAAGACTTTATGATATCGATTATGAAAATTGGCCCCCGTTTGATAATCAAGTCCCAACCCCCATTCCTGGGCATATGAGCGGAGTTTATCATAATCAGTTACGCCCTGTTGGTGTTGACGTACATACGCAATGCATTGCCGATCAATATAGCTTCTAAAGGCATGCATTTGATACGCTAATTCAGCTATATCGGTATTAGATTCCGCATAACTAACTAACGTATGCCATGGAAAGGCCGTCTGCATCGTTTGTCGCAAAACACTTAAAAATAAACTAGTCGGTGCTAAATTGGGATAAATTTTATAAGATCCACTTAATTGCAAAAAATCATATTCATCACGTTGCGCATTTAACTGTTTAAGGACAAGTTGTAATTTTTGGCGGGCGGACAAATGACTGGCCGAAAACATTTTAGTATATACGGGTGAACCCACTAAGATTGTCATCGTGTCCACCAATGCTTGTTGGCGTTGCTGTTGTTCTGGTGTTTTCACAAGCTCAATTGCATCTTTAAGATAGCGACAATATGCTTTAATCGCAGCTGTATCCCAACCGGCTGCTTGTAAGCGCGCAACTGTTGCTTCAGTTACCCTGATTGATTTAGGCATTCCTAACTGGTGTCGTTCTCGCCACATATGTAGCCAACGTCTTCTCATCATCATCCCCCCTTTATCTTGTACTTAAAATGCTGGCGCTATTTCCTTAATTGTACCAAATTTACTAGCATCTATTTAACTAGGGGCTTGCTATATGAACATTCCTAAATAAAAAGGCGAGCATCGAGCTGCCCGCCTTTGATAATAGCTATTTAAATCTCACTTAATCGTTATCCAACCACTGATTAATCTCAAATATTTCTAATCTTTGAATGCGTCTCTGAAATTTTTGTAATGATTCAGGATTTTCTTGACTCATCCATACAGCGACCATCGCTGTTACGGTAGCAACAAAGTACTCTAACGTTAAACTATCTGTTTTTCGGATTTCAAACTTTTCTAAAATAATTCGCTTATAGCGATTCGTGATAAATTTGACCCAGATACTATTAATATAAGGCCTTGTATATACTAAGTTCAACACTAAATGTTTTTCATATAATACTGGTGCTAAACCATATATAAAAATCTTTTTAAGACTTTTATTTTTACTAATCTCTTGTTCAAAGACACCAACAATATTCTTATCCATGCGATTAATAAACGCATACACTAAATCATCAAAAGTGGCGAAATGTTGTTCAAGTTCAACTTGACTGATGTTGGCAATTTGTGCAATTTTAGCAAAACTAGGACTTTGACTAACTGAGTCAACCATACTTTGCTCAAATGCATCTAAAATACAATCCTTTTCTACTGCTACTTTGCTTTTTGTCGTCGTTGCAAAAAAATAATCAACCGACAAATTGTACTTCGCAATAATGGTAAACATCATTTCAGCACTTGGTTCACTTATCCCCCGTTCCCATTTTGACACCAATTGATATGAGACAAATAAATCTTCCGCTAATTCACGCTGTGTTAAACGATTTACTTTGCGTAATAACTTAATCCGTTCCCCAATATTAATTGTTCTATTCCTCCTAATACCCGATTACATATCACAAAAAAATATATATGCAATAACATTTATCATGTTAAAACTAACTTATTTGTTTATACAATCTTTATGCATAAATTGGTATTATTATTGATGTTGATAAGTTACCTATATCGATATAATTTAAATTTCTCTCTTTAAATTTAAATTAAACCACTAAACCTTATATTATATATCAACTTATCTATCTGGCTTTATCGGATGTGGGGGAATGAAAGATCATTTTAATTAATTTAAAAAGACCTTTTGGCACATCTTTGTTAAAGTAAATTCGGGGGGATTTACTTTAAACTTAAAATATTAAACACAAAAAGGCTGGAAGAAATCTCTTCCAGCCTTTTTAACTTGATTACCATCGACAATTTAAACTAATAAACGCCCAGCATATAATGCCCCTTCCGCAAACAATTGATTCCAATAATCAAATTCAAAGGAAGATAATAGTAATTCATTATTTTGAATTATTTGTCTTGAACCAAGAATTAATTCTTCTTGGATGTTTCGATGACTAAAGTTCTGTAAATACTGTAGTAAGTTATTAACTAACGACACATCGAATTTATCAGCCCCTGTATGCATCAGTGCAACTTTGAGTTCTTCTAAAGTTTTCTTAGCTGACAATAAATCATCGGCAAAATATTGTAAAATTGCAACATCAAACCAAATTCCAAAAACAATTTTTAAATCAGTTGTATGGTTGCTCTTTAATTGTTGTTTGATCCAGCTCATTACCAACATATAATTCGCACTTCGTCCATATCCATCTTTAAGGTCCAAAGTAAAATCGACATACACTAAATATAAAATGACATCGAATAACGAAAATAACTCTACCTTTGCAAAATAGCTTTCTAAGCGTTCTTGCTCAACATTCTTTACATTATTACTACCTTTATATTCCAATGCATAATAACAAAGAATTAAGCGATATAAGTCATCTTGTTCCCCTAGTTTACTTTGTTTCATTAATTCTTGTTCTAATATGTGATTTCGCCCTTGCTTAGCCAACTTACTATTAGTACCTGGATAAACGGTGACTAATAGTGTATCTAAAAATTCCTCTGTATGCGGAACTAATAGTGTTAAGAACTCAGAATTAGTAAGGCCGATAATTTTTTTGATTCCTAGCACGAATTCCAACGGTAAATCAGTTTCGTATTGTAACCAACGATAATAGCGTGAGCGAGAAAGATTTAAAACTTTCTCGAATTTTTGCACTTTGATACCTTTGGCTTTACGAATCTTTTCGATTTCCTCCCGTTGAATTCCAACTGCCGTCACACCTGTTTCTGGAACTTCAAGTGTGGGACAGCGCTCGAATACAAGTCGACTTAAACCCAGCAAAGGTTTCATATAAATCACCCCCTAAAATAACTGTAAAACTGATACAAAGTACTAGATAAAATAATTACTCCAACGATTATTGAAACAACTATTTGGACTTTGTTTCTTTTGCGCTCGGTTTTATCAAAAACTTCCTCACGCTCTTTATTAAATCGATTTACGATATCATGATCTAAATTTGATTTCATCGCTATATCCACCACCCTTTGGATACTTTATTAACCTTATTATTTGCTAATAATTATTTTGTCATGTGCAATATCCTTCGGAATCTTATTCGCCATTTCTTCGCTCATAACGACGTGTTGCACATACTTAATTTGATTAGTCAAAATTTGAGATAAATTACCTTTGAGATGACCTGTCTCATCCAATGGATCTTCATTCAAATATAAGGTGTTGTCTGATGTTGTTTGTTCTAACGCAATTAACTCAATCCCCATATAATTAATCCCAATTGTATCCTTAGGACCAACTAATTTAGCTAACTGTGCAACATAAAACTCAGCATTGTTATTATATTCTGCTTCAAACTGCTTCGTTTTTGCATTATAAACGCGAATATAATTTAAGTTACCTTCATAGAAAAAGTAACGTACGACGGCAAATTGATTTTCATCATAGAAGTCAATTTCTTGAATTTCGTTTCTTGTATAGAATAAATTACTATATAAGAAACCATCATTTGTATATTCTTCGATATAGTCTGTGTCACCACTTGCCGTTAAGTAACGAACTTCTTTAACAATCCGACGCGTGTTAGGATATGTTGAGACTTGCGCCACGGTAACCCCATCGTTAATTGCTGAAATAGAACCATCCCGATTCATCGTAATTGAAGCTAAGTCAATTTTAGGAAAATCATTAAAGAAATAACCTTCCTTAGTAGAATTGTACTTTACCCGACCAGTTAATTGATCAATTAAGCTCGTCACTGGAATATTTTCTTGTTCCTGAATTAACCCGATACTTGGGGATGGTGCAAGCATCAAAGCCGTCCCATTATTGGCTGTGATTCTTTTTTTACTATCTGCCCAAATTTTGTTACCTGTATAAATAATGTTTAAAAGTTCATAGTTCATCAATCAAAGCCCCCCATTTTTTGGCCAATACACTATCTTTGTATTCAGAAACTGAACGACGAGCATTTCGAACTAGGCTCGTATAATTAGTCGCTAACATCCGTTCCCCTGCAGCAGCCAACTCGTCAACTGAATAGTTATCATCATCACGTTTAAACTTCGCTAAAAAGCCATTTTCACCATCTTGAATAAGTTCAAGGGCACCAAATCGTGCGTTAAAAGATAAAATTGGTAACGATGCACTTAATGCTTCAATATAAGTTAACCCAAATCCTTCTGAGAAAGATCCTGAGATAAATGCATCATATTGTGGATACACTTCATCAACATGATTTGAGTGTCCCTTAAGTTTGATGTAACTATCTGCTGATAATTCAGCAATCACATCTTCAATTTTCTTTTTAGTTTCCCCTTGACCATAAATATCAAGACTTACTTTGTGACCAGCATCATGTAACTTAGCAATTGCACGCACACATAAATCAATATGTTTTTCTTCTGCTAAACGTGATACACTCACAAATTTGAAAATCCCATTTTTCTTCTTTTGAATTTTGGCCTTAGGCTTCTTATCACGGATTCCCCCCACAGGAATCGCAACAATCTTATCGGTATCTGCTGGAAAATCAACTAGTAAATCATCCCGTTGTAATTTTGTGGCAACGATTACGCGATCGACCTTGTCCATGTTCATTAACATGTATTCGTAGTAGTTATTCCATAGGGGATGCTTAGGATCATCCCGATCTGACAAGTGATCGGCGTGGACTAATTCAACAATCTTGGTACCTAAATCACACATCTTGTATAATGCAACTTCTGATTCTTCACCCCGGTCAATAATGAAGGTATTCTTACCTTCATAGAATGCATTCAATTGTTCAAAGAAAAACTTTTGTAAGGCAACTTCATTTTCAAAATATAAATGTTTTCCTTTGAAATCAAATAAGTGCACATTTTTAATTAAATATTCACGATGGGGTTCATTGTCATATTCAAACATAATCATACGTTTGCCAGTTTCCGCATTAAAAATTTCCACCCGTGAAGTACTTACTAACAACATATTAGTCTTTTTAGGATCTGGAAATTTAACCATGTGTTCGATAATCGTTAAACCAGATGATGTTTGTGTTGTGAACATCCGATTAGTATTGGTACCATCAATTACCATTTCTGAGCTCACTGCTTGTTTATAAAGTGGGCCGTGATCTAAATATTCATCCCCGTAAACAAAGTATTCCCACATATTGATTACTTGGTCATTGCTAAGATTCCATGCATCCATTGCTTCGTGTAATTCACGTACTAATTCAACAAAGACATACCGATATGGTAATCCTGCTTTATCAAATAATTTACCGCGATAAAACTGGGCATGTTCTACCCCAGAATTACCGATTCCCATTGCTCTATTAATAAAGAAATTCATTGTGTTCCCCCCTATTTGCCCACATTTTAGTGGCTTGTTTGTCCGACCTTAGTCTGCTTTGAAATCCAAGAATTTTTGTGCAAACTTATTGCCATTTGATATAACTCGCGTTGCAATCCTGCTGGCTTTTCTAACTTCAACACATTGTCAATTTGCGTTCTGAGCAAGCGTTGAAGTCCCTCCGTTGCAAACGATGACTGATTTTCAAAATCAAGCTGTTCTAACAGCGTGAACGATTGCTCATCATCTGCTAGCACAGTGTGCCACCAAGCCTTAATTCCTTGCAACATTAATAATTGCTCCGAATTATCAAAATCAGCCAGCGTTAAGTTCCAAAATAACTGTGTTTCATCCCCATTATTAACTTGATACACTTCGGTTGCCGTATTTGTTTGTAAGAAAATAACTTTAAGCCGCTTATTAGTACTTAAGTTAGGCTTTACGCTAATAAATCCAAATTCATTATTAACGGTAATCTTGGTTGCACTGGCCAATGTTTCATCCATTAATAACAAGTTTTTGAAAACTAATTTTTCATGACCAATATTCATGATGCTTATTTCATAATGTGTCGCAGCATCGGGATAGATGAACGTACCATCTAAATCATCAAAATTAGCATGCTCAATTTGTTGATCATCGGCACCGTAAAACCGAATCATCCAATAAACCCCATTGGCTGGTGTAATCGCGTAATCCATTTTTACAGCATATTCATGTCCATGTCGTAGAATCGGCAACGTTGGAAATGCACGATCACTACTAAAAGCACGTTTTGAATACCATGTCATAATTGCTAAATTAGGTGGCATTAGTGGATTACTAAATTCCACATTATGTTCCAAAAACTTGATTTCTGAACCGTAGTTATAACTATCACCAAAGGCATGTTCCCAATTGACTTTATATACCGGCGTTATCGTCATCATTAGTCGCCCCCTTTTTTCATAATGCGCCCAAATTCATGGGATAAGACAAAATCATAATGTCTAAAGAACGCCGTCACAATTCCCGCAGTATCATCATTGTGCCGCCCAATGAAACCCCGGTGAATAATTTGAATATTGGGATAACGTGCCTTTAATTGTTCATATAATTGCGGAAACGCATTTAAATCGTAATCATCGTTTTCCATATAAGATATGAAGAACTTGGTTTGTTGCAACATTCCTTCATTAAATTTAGTCCAAAAACGTTCATTTAATTTTTGGGCGGCTGCCTGATTAACTTCTCCAACCGTATTCATTAATACATCCAAGGCAGTTGGAAAGCCTTCTGGTCGGTTAATGCGCTCGTTAAGTGCCACATCCCCAATATTGACCAAGGGCTTACCAACAATCACGGCGGCTGGTCTAATATCGGCTGCATAATATAACGATGCAAACGTCCCCATTGATAAACCACTCATGACGATTTGATTGTGCTTAAAGCCAAGTTTTTGGGCCGTCTTTTTAATAATATCAACAACCTTGTGTTCTAATTCTGGATTCCCCATATAAAAGGCACCACCCTCTAATCTTGAATCGGCGATTAGTAAAAATGGTGATCCCATACCATGCATCATTCGTTGACCTTCAAAACCTTCCAACGTCCGATAACCGGAAAAATAAACATTTAATGGTGGCTTAAAGTCGCCCGGATTGAAGTAAGTTAAAATCTCACCAGCCACATTTTGCTGGCTATCATCAACACTCGTACCGCCCAAAATCATCTTTCCTTGTCGTAGATGTGATTTCCGAACGTGAATCTGACCAAGTCTAACCGTTCCTTTACCACCTTTGACATAAAGTGCTGTCGCTAAGTAAACAGTCGTTTCACCGCTATAGAAAATGTAGCCCGCAGCTAATTCTTTGTTAGTAACAATTTGCTGATCTATAACCTCAAGCGAGCCTTCACGAATGAGAAATATTTTGAAGTAAACATCATCTAATGATAATTCACCTTCGACATCAACTTCAGGAATAAAGTCCCAATATGAATCTTTTGGTAAATAGTTCGTCATTTTAACGGTGAAGACCTGGTGACCTTTTTGCTTGTTGAAGTCCGCCGTTGCGGTTACTGATATCCGCCCTTGACGCTCAATAAGCCCATTAAATTGATTAGCAACTTCAAGACTATCCGGTGCTAGTCGAAAGCCATTTTGCCGACCAAAAATGACATATTTTAAAACGACTTTGATAGAATTAGCATCTTGAAAATCCACGGGTACAGCTGCGGCTAGTTCCAATAAGGCACTGTATTCAACTGATAAGCGATTACGCTCGTTATAGATAACGGTATGGCGTACTAATTGTTTAAATAAATCTGGTTCATTATTAAATTGTTTAATCTCACCTAACGCAACTGGTACGTCTCGTAACTGCTTGTCTTTTGCCCAACTTTCAAGGAGTTCAGCTAATTTTGCTTCGTTATTTGAAGCATCCTGATTATCTGAACTAGTAAATATGTCATTGGTAGCAAAATATTGATAACTAGTTGGGTCAAATTTACTAAATTCAGCTTCATTGTCCCCTAAACAAATAACTTTAATTTTTGATTCCTTATCGTCCATCCCCAACTTCCTTCCACTTTGCAGTTAGTTCAGCATCCCCGTACGCATTCCCCAATTGAACATCATAAACCAAGGTGTCATTCCACACATTTAGTTGATAAATGTAAATTGCTAAGTAATGTGCTAGTTGTTTTAGTGTTTGAATAATTTCCCCATTATGCTGTTGGTGTAAAAATTCAATCTTCTTGGCAACTAATAACGGAATTCCCGTTTCAATCGTTTGGATAACTGGATATAGATCTGGATTGTCATTCAAATCAGCATAAACCCGTGCCTTTAAAATTAATTGGTGCCACTTAGCACGATTTAACTGTTTTTCAAATTTAATATTATGCAGCATTTGAACCAATGTAATCATATTGTTGTATCGACTTGGATCCTTTTTTTCAAGCAGCCGAATCTCTTTTAACAATACTGGATTAGGTTCATTCGCTTTTTTGGCTAAGACATACTGTTCAATTAACTCTAAATCTGGATTACCATCGTCAATTGCTAACTTCTGCATCAAGTATTCTTTAACAGTTGCCATCATTAAGACGGTATCAACGGAATTTTCAACGACCATAATCAAGTTTAAATCGGTATCTTTAACGATTAACTCAGTCACGGTCTTAATAATTTTAATTGCGTCCGCCGCCGATTTTTGAATCGCATTTATGACAATATTGGTCTCAACTAAAATATTACTAATCCCTAAATCCAAATTAACAGAGTATGGTGCAATCACTTTAATCTTTTTGAGGTTAATCGGTATCCGTTGTTCCTTAATAAAGTCAGTTAAAACTTGTTTCCCTTCATTTTCAGGTATTACAATAGCTTTGGCTGCGGTTAACAAGCCGGCCATATTTTCATCTACTAATTCCGTTGATAACTTATTAATTAACGTCTGTTCAAGATATGCCACGACTGGATACCGTAAGCTAATGCGTTGTGTGAATTCACTAGGATGTAAATTATCCACCGTTAAGACAAATGGTTCCGCCGTTTTATTAGCATAATTTTCAAAAATCTCTACTAAAACCGCCTGCAAGTTTTGATATTCATGGTGTTTAAAGCGCTGGTAAAACAATGGATAAATCGTCACTTGGTGTGGCGTATCCCCCCCTTGTTTTTCACTCAATACTAATTGCCCATCCTGACTAAAGTAAAAATGTTGTTCATTAGTATGTGGTGTCCCTAATAGATCACGCCGCGATAAGAAACCGCGGTCATCGTAGTAGTCGATGACGTCTTGTTGCCCTGCAACAAAGTACACCACCTTACAAATTATATTGTCATTATATGGAATGATGCGCGCATAAATCTGCTTGTTATAGTAAACATTAATTCCAAACGGCGTATAAATAATGTCAGCATCATCTGGCAATGGTATATCGTTGAATGTGATTGGTTGCCCATCCTTGATGGTTATACCTTGCAAAGCATCATACAATGACCAAACTTTACTGCTACTTAAATCTTGACTTAGTAATTGATATCGTAAGACTGGTGTAAAGTTAGTACTTATTAACTCAAATTGTTCATCATTATTAGTGAACATGTTGGCTAAATTCACCAAATAATCAAAATTAATATCTACCGCATCCCATTTCCATGTGGTCATTAATCGTAACATGGTTCCCCCCTGAACATATTATGCATCTGTTATAACTTAAATATTGAGTAGTGCCGACGATCCCAAATCGTCCGAAATTCTTCAATAAAGTTATCGATAATTGTCACTAAAATAATTACACTACTCATTAAAAATGATAAAGGTCGTACTACTGGAAACCACAATCCGATAATTAATGGCACAATCGTAATCAAAATAAAAAACAGATTCCCAATTGCTGTCATAAATAACAGATGCTTATTTAACAGTTGCTCCGTTACATCGCCTGGTAAATATCCTAAGACGTAATCTCCAGATTCTTTTAAATCCTTAGCAATATCACTTGGCCGGACATTGACATAAGCAAAACAGACTCCCAATAGCACCATTAACATTGTATAAATCAAAATCCCTTGCCAAGTTGAAAATGATACAAATTTGGTTATCAGGGTTGGATCACTATACTGAAATTTTTGCATAATTAAGTATTGTGGAATTGTAAAAATTGTTAGTGCAAACATCAATGGCATTGAACCAGCTGGAAGTACTTTGATTGGAATGTAAGAATTCGCAAAATCATTATCTAAGCCCGTCCGTTGAATATTAATTCTTAACTCAGAACGGTTCAAAAACACCCCTAACCATGCTAAAAATAGAACAATTACCCAACCAATTAGACCAGTCGTAAAACTAACATGCATTTGGCGACCACTAAAGTTGTGTAAAACTTCCGGTAAGCTAAATAGTAGCCCCGGGATAATTAAAATAGTTGCCCCACCAAGTCCTTTTTGGACATTCATATCTGCTAACCATGTAATAAACATCGCTCCAGCAATCAACACGGCCACGTTGACAATTTGAATCCGCCATGTAAGGATATTACCTGCTGGAAATTGAGCGGTCATAGTTTGAAAGGCGAAAAAGCCTTGGAAACATGCAAATATTAACGTTAATATTTTTTGATAAATTCCACGTTTTTTCTCAGACATCCGTTTGTTAAAGTCTTTATCAATAAGTGGTACTAGTTGCCAAATCATTAAAGATGTCATATAAGGTCCAATCCCTAATGCAAAAATTGTTGGCAATGAGATATTCCCCCCCGTAACTAGTGACACAACATAGGCACTAAAGTTACTTTCATATGAACTATCAAATTGATTTGGGTCAACCCCTGGTAAAAGGATATTTTTACCAATTGTAAAAATAACTAAAATAAAAAATGTATATAAACATTTATTAAGTAACTCGTTTTTTTTCATGAAATCCCGCCCTATGGGAAGACAACATCAATTGTGCCGTCTTCTTTGTTAATTAAATCAGCAAGTAATAAATTCCGAAGAATTTGCTTCAAAATTGCTTTCGTCATTAAATCAAATGATTTAATCGCTTCACGCTGATATTCGAAAAATGGATTGTGTTGCCCCCAGTTACGACCACTAACAACACTTTTAAGTTGTTGTAGGTGATCAACTTGTTCAATCCACATCGTATCGAGCGCTTTAAGAATAACTAGCCGTTCATAGTACATTCGTTGGCCTTCATCTTCAATTGAAGCTAACTTATCAGCAACCGCATCTTGCAAACTTACCTTAAAGGCCTGATAAAACTCTGATGAACGATGCTTATTCAACATGCCCTGCATTGCTCTTGGAATTTGGAATCCATAAGCGACATTATTGTAATAAAAATCCGATAGTTCTTCTTCTGTTAAGGTTTTTTTAGTAATCATTTCTAAGCTGACACTTAAAATAGCTTGATCAATCACCGTGCCATATTCAACTGCGTCAATAACTTTATTACGCGTTTTATACAAAATATCCCGCTGACTTTTCAAAACTTGATCGTATTCTAACGTCTGAAACCGTTCCATGATTTCTTGGTTTTTTTGGACATTTTGGGCCTTTGTCACCGCTTTTAGTGCAATGCGGCTAGTAGAAAGTTCCTCATTGGCTTTATTGGTTCCACTCAACTTCTTTGTTAAATTACGCCGGAAACGATTAATTCGTTTACCCCCGTTTTCCAGAACTAATTTATCTTCAAGTGAAACATAGAAAACACTTTCACCGACACTCCCTTGCCGACCACTTCGACCACGTAATTGATTATCAACCCGGGCATTCGCCATCCGTTCAGTCCCAATCACTAATAAACCACCCAGTTCTTCAACCCCATCACCAAGTTTAATATCAGTTCCCCGACCAGCCATTGATGTAGCAACTGTGATTGCATTTTTTTGACCAGCAAGTTGAATAATACTTGCTTCCTTGGCAACACTCATCGCATTAAGTAAAGTATGTGACAAGCCTTCTCGCAATAAAATACGTGAATACAATTCAGACATTGAAACTGAACCAGTTTCAATTAGAATTGGTCTACCAATCGCATGGGCTTCCTTAACGGCATCCAATGAAGCAAAAATTTTGGCTTCATTACTTAAATAGACTTTATCTGGATGATCAATCCGGGCAATTGGTTTATGCGTTGGTATCTTAATAACATCTAACCCGTACGTTTCAAAAAACTCATGCTTATCGGTACTAGCTGTCCCCGTCATACCAGAGAGATGGGCAAACATCCTAAATAAGTTTTGGTAAGTTACTGAGGCCATCGCCCGTGTTTCTAAGCTAACTTCAATATGTTCTTTAGCTTCGATTGCTTGGTGTAATCCGGCTTGTAGTTTGGTTCCCCCTAACTTACGGCCATTAACTTTATCTAATAAAATAAGTTGACCACCCTCAACGACATAGTCACGATTCAAAAGGAATAAGTAATTTGCCCGTAGAGCTAGTAACAAATGGCGATAAACACTCGTCCATTCTTCTTCTAAAAGACCGGTTATTCCTAATTTCTCTTCAATATGTTCAATTCCGGTTGTCGTAAACCAGATGCGCTTCAAATCATCAGATTGTTCAAAATCAATATCCTTTTTTAAACTTTGAATCATCCGATCACTGGAAGTATATAAATTGGATTGCACACGTGGTGCTCCAGAAATCAACAATGGTGTTTGTGCCATATCTAATAGCACCGCATCGATTTCATCAATCAAGGCAAAATTAAATTTTTTAATGTATTGTTCATCAGTATTTGACGCTAAATTATCAAATAAGTAATCAAATCCTAATGCACTATTTGTGGTATAAACAATATCTGCTTGATAAATTTTTTCTTTATCCCGGGCAGATTCCTCAAATTCACTTGTTGCAACCCCAACTTCAATGGTTAAACCGAGCCATAAATACACCCGTCCAATATCTTTACCGTCACGTTGTGCTAAGTATGTATTTGATGTAATCAAAAAATTACCTGGTCCTGTCAATCCATACAGATACATAGGCATCGTTGCTGTAAGTGTTTTTCCTTCTCCCGTTTTCATCTCAGCAACATTATTAAAGTACAATGCTACTGCCCCCAGAACTTGATTAAAAAAAGGTTTCATTCCTAATACACGGTAATCTGCTTCACGAATTGTAGCAAATGCAGGTACAAGTAAATCATCTAATTTCGTTCCGTTCATAAGTTTATTTCTTAATATTACGGTTTGTTCTTTTAATTCAGTATCGCTCATTTCTTGATAACGATTCTCTTGATCAATCACTTTTTGCGCAATCGAAAAATAATACTTCTCCCTATTTGTTTTCATACTTCCCCCAAAGATGAATATTAAATATGCATAACTAATATATTAATTGTAAACGAATAATACTTATTAGCATATATTTTATAACAATACTTATTATTTATCCATTTTAATTTCCTAAAACAAACTTAATAAAGCATAATTTTAAATTATACTAAAACAAGCCTTTCATGTTTTTTATTTTACACGATTACAATTTATATTAACAATTTTTAGTATCGTTTTTGATAATTTTTAATTACATTCAATCAAATCAATTGAAACAACAACCGTGATCTTTAATAATTTAAAAATAAAATGTCATTATTTATCATTTAAATCCACTCAATATACAGCAAAAGACGACCAACAAATATTTGTTGGTCGTCTTTTTGACTACACTAGTTCATTTAGAGTATTAACCTACTATACGTTAGGTTTTAGTTTTAAATGCACTATTTTATTCAGTTACAACCGATTACTTAGTTTCACGATTCTTTTTGAAGAATTTAGCTAAACCGTATAATCCCAAGGCATTCAATGCAAGCCCTGCACCAGTTAATGCTGCATTATCTGAGGCTGATTCATCAGTCTTAGGTAAAACATTCTTAGTATTTTCAGAATTTGAAGTGCTTGTTGACATTGAAGCACTCGTTGAAGCTGAATTTACTGTTGATGTTGAGGCACTTGCCGAATTGCTTGCTGATGTTGACGCTGAAGTACTTGTTGAGGCTGAATTTGCCTTTGAAGTGCTTGCTGAGTCAGATGCTGAAGTACTTGTTGAGGCTGAATTTGCCTTTGAAGTGCTTGCTGATGTTGACGCTGAAGTGCTTGCTGAGTCAGATGCTGAAGTACTTGTTGAGGCTGAGTTTGCCTTTGAAGTGCTTGCTGATGTTGACGCTGAAGTGCTTGCTGAGTCAGATGCTGAAGTACTTGTTGAGGCTGAGTTTGCCTTTGAAGTGCTTGCTGATGTTGACGCTGAAGTGCTTGCTGAGTCAGATGCTGAAGTACTTGTTGAGACTGAGTTTGCCTTTGAAGTGCTTGCTGATGTTGACGCTGAAGTACTTGTTGAGGCTGAGTTTGCCTTTGAAGTGCTTGCTGAGTCAGACGCTGAAGTACTTGTTGAGTCAGACGCTGAAGTACTTGTTGAGGCTGAGTTTGCCTTTGAAGTGCTTGCTGAGTCAGACGCTGAAGTACTTGTTGAGGCTGAATTTGCCTTTGAAGTGCTTGCTGAGTCAGATGCTGAAGCGCTTGTTGATGCTGATGTTGATTCTGAACCAGATACTGAAGTGCTTGTTGAAGTTGACTTAGCTTCTGAAGCGCTTGTTGATTCTGATGTTGAATCGACTGTTGATGTTGATTCTGAGTCAGATACTGAAGTGCTCATTGAAGTTGACTTCACTGTTGATGCACTAAGTGATGCTGATTCTGATGTACTTGCTGACTCTGAGGCGGCCTTTGAAGTACTTACTGATTCTGAATCAGATGTTGATGCACTTGTTGATTCTGAATTCATCGCAGCTTTTGAAGTACTTTCTGATGCAGCTTCTGATCCTGATGTTGATGCACTTGTTGAGGCGCTTGTCTTTTCAGAATTAGTTGAATCAACTGCTGATGTTGATGCACTTGCTGAATCAGATACTGAAGTTGACTTCACTGTTGATGTTGAAGTACTTGTTGACGCTGATGTTGAATCTGCAGCAGCTTTCGAAGTGCTTTCTGATGCAGCTTCTGATCCTGATGTTGACGCACTTGTTGAGGCGCTTGCCTTTTCAGAATTAGTTGAATCAACTGCTGATGTTGATGCACTTGCTGAATCTGATGCAGATGTTGACTTCACTGTTGATGCTGAAGTACTTGCTGACGCTGATGTTGAATCTGCAGCAGCTTTTGAAGTACTTTCTGATGCAGCTTCTGATCCTGATATTGATGCACTTGTTGATGCACTTGTCTTTTCAGAATTAGTTGAATCTGCAGCTGATGTTGATGCACTTGCTGAATCGACTGTTGATGTTGATTCTGAGTCAGATACTGAAGTGCTTGTTGAAGTTGACTTAGCTTCTGAAGTACTTGTTGATGCTGAATCTACTGTTGATGTTGATTCTGAGTCAGATACTGAAGTGCTCATTGAAGTTGACTTAGCTTCTGAGGCGCTTGTTGATGCTGAATCTGAATCGACTGCTGATGTTGATTCTGAGTCAGATACTGAAGTGCTTGTTGAAGTTGACTTAGCTTCTGAAGCGCTTGTTGATACTGATGCTGAATCTACTGTTGATGTTGATTCTGAATCAGATACTGAAGTACTTGTTGAAGTTGACTTAGCTTCTGAAGCGCTTGTTGATACTGATGTTGAATCTACTGTTGATGTTGATTCTGAGTCAGATACTGAAGTGCTCATTGAAGTTGACTTAGCTTCTGAGGCGCTTGTTGATGCTGAATCTGAATCGACTGCTGATGTTGATTCTGAGTCAGATACTGAAGTGCTTGTTGAAGTTGACTTAGCTTCTGAAGTACTTGTTGATGCTGAATCTGAATCGACTGTTGATGTTGATTCTGAGTCAGATACTGAAGTGCTCATTGAAGTTGACTTAGCTTCTGAAGTACTTGTTGATGCTGAATCTGAATCGACTGTTGATGTTGATTCTGAATCAGATACTGAAGTGCTTGTTGAAGTTGACTTAGCTTCTGAAGTACTTGTTGATGCTGAATCTGAATCGACTGTTGATGTTGATTCTGAATCAGATACTGAAGTGCTCATTGAAGTTGACTTAGCTTCTGAAGTACTTGTTGATGCTGAATCTGAATCGACTGTTGATGTTGATGCTGAATCAGATACTGAAGTACTTGTTGATGTTGACTTAGCTTCTGAAGCGCTTGTTGATGCTGAATCTGAATCCACTGTTGATGTTGATTCTGAGTCAGATACTGAAGTGCTTGTTGAAGTTGACTTAGCTTCTGAAGCGCTTGTTGATACTGATGTTGAATCTACTGTTGATGTTGATTCTGAATCAGATACTGAAGTGCTCATTGAAGTTGACTTAGCTTCTGAAGTACTTGTTGATGCTGAATCTGAATCGACTGTTGATGTTGATTCTGAATCAGATACTGAAGTGCTCATTGAAGTTGACTTAGCTTCTGATGTTGATGTTGAAGCTGAGTCTGAATCGACAATAGATTTTGATGTACTTTCTGATGCGGCTTCTGATCCTGAAATCGAAGCACTTGTTGATGTACTTGCCTTTTCAGAATTAGTTGACTCTACTTCTGATGTTGAAGTACTTGCTGAATCTGATGCAGATGTTGACTTCACTGTTGATTCTGAAGTACTTGTTGATGCTGAG
The DNA here is from genome assembly GCF_918814575.1 of Periweissella fabaria. Taxonomy (GTDB): domain Bacteria; phylum Bacillota; class Bacilli; order Lactobacillales; family Lactobacillaceae; genus Periweissella; species Periweissella fabaria. The sequence goes on from NZ_CAKKNS010000001.1 coordinate 602,834, forward strand.
TTTGAATCAACAATAGATTTTGATGTACTTTCTGACGCTACTTCTGAGTTACTTGTTGAGTTAGCTTCTGATGTTGAAACTGACTTTGAAGTACTTTCTGATGCTGCTGATGTTGATGTTGAAGCTGAATCTGATGCAGATGTTGACTTCACTGTTGATTCTGATGTTGATGTTGAAGCTGAGTCTGAATCTACGATAGATTTTGATGTACTTTCTGATGCGGCTTCTGAGTTACTTGTTGAGTTAGCTTCTGATGTTGAAACTGACTTTGAAGTACTTTCTGAGGCTGCTGACGTACTTGTTGAGTTAGCATCTGATGTTGATGCACTCTTTGAAGTGCTTTCTGATGCTGCTGAAGTACTTGTTGAGTTAGCTTCTGATGTTGATGTTGAAGCTGAGTCTGAATCTACGATAGATTTTGATGTACTTTCTGATGCGGCTTCTGAGTTACTTGTTGAGTTAGCTTCTGATGTTGAAACTGACTT
>NZ_CAKKNS010000002.1 GCF_918814575.1 Periweissella fabaria
TAATTTTTTGTCCCGTTGGTCAAGTGGTTAAGACACCGCCCTTTCACGGCGGTAACATGGGTTCGAATCCCGTACGGGACATTTACAATTGATGTAAATGTCGGTTGTATAGTTGCATATTTTTTGGAGGATTACCCAAGTCTGGCTGAAGGGAATGGTCTTGAAAACCATCAGGTCGGGAAACCGGCGCGAGAGTTCGAATCTCTCATCCTCCTTATTGAGTATCATAAATAATATTATCGCGGGATGGAGCAGTTCGGTAGCTCGTCGGGCCCATAACCCGAAGGTCGTTGGTTCAAATCCAGCTCCCGCAATCATTAAAAAAGACTAGGCTAATGCCTAGTCTTTTTTTGTATTAACTAAAGGATTGTTGTAATATTTGGGGAAAAAAGGGAAAATGGTAGTTAAAATAGGCTTTTTTTTGATATAATAATAAACTAGTTGGATATAATGAAAAGGGGAAGTAATATGCAATTACGCCAAAATATTTACCATCGTAAATTTAAAATAAAACCAAGCATGGTAATTATTAGTGGATTATTAGTAATCCTCCTTGCAATTATTGTGATATTTCAAATTGCTTTAAGTCCGGCCAAAAGGGCCCAGAATACCTATGAAGCAATTGCTAAAAATAATGGTATTACAAAAACAACTTCCTTTTTAGTCTCAAAACGAGCTAAAGTTTACTATTCAGTAGTTGGTAAAAATAAGAAAAATCAAAATATTGCGGTTATTATGCATGCTAATGATAAAAAATTTAAGCCAGTTGTTTTAAAAATGGCAGATGGTTTATCAGAATATCAAATTAGAAGTTTAGTTCAGCAACGATATAATCCACGGAAAGTGTATTCTGCAGCGCTAACGATTTATGAAGGCGCGCCAGCATGGGATGTTTCATATTTAGATCAAAAGAATAATCTTAGTTTTGCAACATTGCAGTTTACAAATGGAAAACAATTAAAATTAATTCAAAACTTGTAGAGGTACATTTTAGATGTTAAAAAGTATCGATTGGACAGGTTATGTCAATCTGGTGGTCATTACATTGAAAATAGTGTAATGACCCCAAAATAGCCAAGAATATCAAATTAAAGGATGAAAAAAATGGAAAGTATTAACATTATTGATGCAGGGAAACATGTTGACGAAGAAGTCGTGATTGGCGCTTGGTTAACAAATAAACGTTCTAGTGGTAAAATTGCGTTCTTACAATTACGTGATGGTTCAGCTTACTTCCAAGGAGTAGTAATTAAAGCTAATGTCAGTGAAGATATTTTTGAATTAGCTAAAGAATTGAAGCAAGAAACTTCAATTAAGATTACTGGAACAATTCATGAAGATCAACGGTCACACTTTGGTTACGAAATTGAAATTTCAAATATTGAAGTAATCGGTGAATCTGATGAATATCCAATTACACCTAAAGAACACGGTACTGATTTCTTGATGGATAACCGTCACTTGTACCTTCGTCACCAAAAACCATTTGCTATTATGAAAGTCCGTAACGAAATTATTCGGGCGACTTACGAATTCTTTAACAACGAAGGCTTTACTAAATTGGATGCACCAATTTTAACTGGTTCAGCTCCTGAAGGAACAACTGAATTATTTGAAACGGATTACTTTGGTCAACCAGCTTTCTTATCACAAACTGGTCAACTATATGCTGAAGCAGGAGCGATGGCATACGGTAAGGTCTTTACTTTTGGACCAACTTTCCGTGCTGAAAAATCAAAGACTCGTCGTCACTTGACTGAATTTTGGATGATTGAACCAGAGATGGCGTGGATGCATCAAGAAGATAGCCTTGAACTTCAAGAACGCTATATTGCTTTCTTAGTTCAAAACGTGATTGATCACTGTGCATATGAGTTAAAATTACTTGATCGTGATATTGAAACTCTTCGTAAGTACACACAATTGCCTTTCCCACGTCTTTCATATGATGATGCTGTTGAATTATTAAAAGACAATGGTTTTGATGTCGAATGGGGAGTTGATTTTGGCTCACCAGAAGAAACTTTCTTAGCAAATCATTTCGAAAAACCTGTCTTCATTGTTAACTTCCCTAAAGCAATTAAAGCATTCTACATGAAGCGGCACCCACTCCGTGACGATGTTGTTATTTCAGCTGACTTGCTTGCACCAGAAGGTTACGGTGAAATTATTGGTGGTTCAGAACGTGATACTGACTATGAATACTTAAAAGCGCGTATTGAAGAACAAGGTTTAAGCCTTGACGAATATGGCTGGTATTTAGATTTACGTAAATATGGTTCAGTTCCTCACAGTGGTTTTGGTTTAGGATTAGAACGTGCCGTTACTTGGATTACTGGTACAGAACACATTCGTGAAGCAATCCCATTCCCACGTACAATTACACGGATTCGCCCATAATTAAAGAGACAACTAAGTAGCATGGTAGATTCTTATTTTGAATCTACCATGCTTTGTTATTATAATGAATTAGTAAAGCAATTGAATGGAGGGTAGCTGATGAAACCAGAAGCAATGGATGCGTTTATTAAAGCAGGTAGTGTCACAATCAGTAACTATCTATTAGAACACTATCAAGACATTGGTATGAATAATGAACAGTTACTAGTATTTATTCAATTAAAAAAAGCATTGGAACGGGGGCAAGATTTACCAGATTTAACCATTATTGCGAAATTTTTACGGATGACAAAAAATGCCGTAGCAAATGTTTTACAAAGTATGGTTGCTGGGGGCTTCGCCGAGATTAAAACTAGTACAAACGAATTTGGTCAAAAAATTGAGCAACTAAATTTTGATGGGTTATATACTAAGCTGTTAGGTGAGGTAAAGAGTGAAACGCCAATCGTTACAGCACAGCAGTCGAGTCAAGCGACCCGTCAAGAAGTATTTGCGACGATTGAAAGTGAATTTAGACGGCCGCTATCAACGTTTGAATTACAAACCGTAAGTAAATGGTTAGATGATGAGAATTATATCCCAGAAACGATTTTAATGGCCTTAAAAGAAGCCGTCTTAAACAACGTCTATAATTTTCGCTATATTGAGCAGATTTTAGTTAGTTGGCGTCAAAAAAATATTCAAACGGAGATGGACGTGGCTCAAAATAGAAATGCTCGCCAGCAAAAAATGAATACGGAAAAAGCACCTGATAACATGCGAATTCGTAATATTCCATATATTGATATTATGAATCTTGAAAATAATTAATAATAAAAACGCCAATCAAATTTTCGATTGGCGTTTTTATTATTTTTGTTCAACTGAATTGGCAACTAAGTGTTGTACATAATCATTAATCGTATTTAATAATGAGGGTAACGTTGCTGACGCAAAAGGTGATTCAATTTCGCAAAGCTGTAAGAGATTTAGTAAGCTATCTTGTGAACTATTCTTAGCAAATTGGATATATTTATTAATGATATCTGGATTACCTTGTTCCGCATTTGGTTGCCAAAATTGCATACCAATAATAATACTCAAAAGCTTATCAAGCGCATTATCTGGTTGGCAAATTAAATCGGCATCTAGTAACCAAGTTGGTAAATCGTCTGGTTGATTAGTTTGTTTGGACCAGAGTATGTTAAGGTCGTTAAAATTGGCCACAGTAGGTTGATATAACTGGGTGGCAAACTTAATTTGTTTCGCGTGATAATTTAATACCGTTAAATTACGTTCAAGCATTAGAGTCCGTAAGTTGGCCGCTTCATTACCAACTAGTAAATGTAGCCAAGGCCAACAAAGGAATTCGAAACCTTTAGCAAGGACGGCTTGAGTATCATGAAATGAAAAGATTAAATTACCAGATTTTAGTCCACGAATTGAAAAAGCTTGGAATGCTTGCCCAATTTGATTAAGTAAAAAATCACTTTGATCGGGTAAGCAATCAAGATTAATCGTAAGTTCAGGTAATTGTTTACTAATAACAAACGTTGATAAACTTGGAATTTTACAATGGGCGTTATTAGTGAACGTTAAACTGTCATGTTCAATTAGATAATCATAAAAACGAGCTGTTGCTGGGCTAAGACTTTCAAGTAAATTTTTCAAAGCGCTTGAAATGTCAGTGGCCGTTAGCTTACTATCATCCACTAAGGGGTGGCTGATTGGTTCTAAGCTAACCGGTGTCGTTGCTAAAATCGTATCACACAGTGATAAAACTTCGGTAAATGAATAATCAAAATGATTATGACTAGCCATGCTAAGTTCACTGTAAGTGTCGTAGTTAAGGATGCGAGCTTGTTGATTACGATTTTGGGCAAGTTGTTCAAAAAGAGTAATTAACGTAGCTTGATTGGCTGTTAAGAAAGTTTTGGTAGTATCTGTAATTAGTAACTGTTCTTCAGTAGTGTACATTGTTGGTTTTTGTAGGGCAGTTGCTAACGATATAATATGTCCCCCAATATTAATCGTTGCCGTTGACAATATACTTTGGTATTCATTAATGATGGCTTGTTCTTGTAATAATAGATCATCAATATCGTTTGAATACGTTTTAAGTTGATTTTCAGCTAATTTGAATTTTGTCAAAGGTAAGGCAATTTCTAACTGATTACGAAATTTTGATTTAACTAGGCTATTAGCAAAGCGATATGCCAAATCTTTTAATAGTGGCATGTTTAAACGCCATATAGCTATCTCAGCTTGATAAACTTCATCAGTCGGATTTTGCGTAGCAAGCGTTTGTAAAATTTCGTAGGTTGATATTAGGGAGTCGTTGAGATTATCTAGATTTTGCACAGTCATTTGGGCAATATTAACCGATTCAGCTTTTTTAAATTTTTGAACGGCAGCAATATATTCCAAACGAAGGGCATCAAAATCTGGTCGAACATACTGTAGCGCTTGTAATTTTTGGGCCATAATATTCTCCTAAATTCTAATATTCTTTTAATCATAACACAGTTAAACACCAGATATGGCACATAAACTACAAGAAAAAGTTATTTTATGATTTAAACGAGGTAATATCAGTTTAGCGCTATGATAAACTTAAAATATAACAACATAAGTTAAAGAGGTAAAAATACTATGATAATTCGTGAAGCGCGCATAACTGACCAAGATGCGATTAGTCAGTTAATTCTAACAATCATTAATCAAATGGAACTCCCTGAATTACAAATGATGACTGATTCTGAAAAAATCAAGCTAATAACATCGGCCTATGATTTAGCAAAATTATTACCGTATACCAGTTTCGTCGTTGCTGAAATTGATAATAAAGTGACGGGGGTTAGCTATTCATATGCTTACGATGTTGAAATGCAAACGCATACGGATATTTTGGCTGGAACAAAGGGCATTGATTTACATCCTAATCAAGAGGCCTGGCCAAATGAGTGGTATTTAGAAATGCTATCAGTTGATACTAATTATCGTGGACACGGAATTGGTAAAGCATTAATGGCAGCTAGTGAAACTATTGCTAAACAACAAGGATTCCTTAATATCAGTTTAAATGTTGATAACGAAAATCCGCGTGCAGAAAAGTTATATCAGCTGCAAGGCTATCAAACCGAAAAAGAAATTCTAATTGGTCAACATGCATATAAGCATATGTTAAAAACCTTGAAATAAAGGCTTTCGGTAATTTTAGTGTCAATTTTGTGAATTTTTTTGTGGAAATGTTTGACATTCTTTGACTAAAGAGTATTATATTAATTGTTAGCACTTGAAGGTTATGAGTGCTAAAGTGAGGTGAAAGGTATGTTAACAGATCGCCAGAAATTAATTCTCCAAGCGATTGTACTTGCTTACACTGAAACCGGACACGCGGTTGGTTCCAAGAAGCTTGTTGAAATGCTTAAAATCACGGTTAGTTCCGCAACAATTCGAAATGAAATGGCAACATTAGAAGAATTTGGCTTAATCCAAAAAGAACATACTAGTTCTGGACGAATTCCTTCATTGGCTGGGTATCGATATTATGTCGATCATTTAAAACATCGGGATATTCTCGTTGGTAAGAATGATATGTCATTGATTCGGCAGTCATTAGATGGTTCATATGCCAAAGTCGATGAAATAATAGCCAGTTCAGCGAATATGTTATCGCAACTAACATCTTATACCGCATTAGCAATCAAACCTGAAAGCGGCGATGTAAAGTTATCAGGTTTTCGACTAGTGCCCCTTGGTAACCATCAAGTATTAGCAATATTAGTCACAGATAGTGGTGAAGTTGAAAGTCAGCAATTTGCAATTAATAAGGATGTCAGTGGTGATCAACTAGAGGCGATTGTACGTTTAGTAAATGAGCAATTAGTTGGTCAGTCATTACGAATCGTTTTACAACGTTTGTTAACTGATATTCCGACACAGATTGCCCAGTACTTATCAACACCGGATGGCTTTTTACAAACTTTTGGTCAAGCATTGGATCGCGCAGCGTCTGATCAGTTCTTTGTTGGCGGTCGGTTGAATTTACTCGATTTTAGTAGTATTGATAATCCGACAACCCTTAAAGATTTGTATCAGTTATTAAGTAATAAAACTGATATGCACGATATGATGATCCCTAGTCAAGATAACACGGAAGTGTCAGTCAAAATAGGTGATGAAATTGCCAATGATTTGTTAAAAGATTATTCGTTATTGACAGCAACATATGATGTCGGTAATCATGGTCGTGGTATGATTGCGATTCTTGGTCCAACACGGATGTCGTATTCACGTACGATTGGTTTACTTGGAGCATTTAGACAAGAGCTAACAAACAAACTAATAAATTATTATCAATTTTATGATGAGTAGGAGGTGCTAGATGGCCGAGGAAAAGAAAAGCGTAGACGAACAAATTGATGATGCTACGCAAGCGACTGCAAGTGAAAATGTTGAGGGTAACGAAACACGTGGCGCTGAAGCAGACGCAACAGTTGACCAAAATACACCGGAAACAAATCAAATTGCTGATTTAGAAGCAAAATTGGCAGCAATGGAAGATAAATTCTTACGCAGCCAAGCCGAAATTGCTAATATGCACACTCGTTTTAAGAAGGAACAAGAAACGATGCTTAAATATGAGGGTACTAAATTAGCCAAAGCGGTTATTCCTGCAGTGGATAATTTAGAACGTGCTTTAGCAGTTCCAGCTGAAGGTGAAGCAGCTGAAAAGTTGAAGACTGGTGTCGAAATGGTCTTAAAGACTGTTAACCAAGCACTCGAAAGCAACGATATTAAAGCGGTTGGTGAAGTTGGTGAAACTTTTGATCCAACTTGTCACCAAGCAATTCAATCAGTTCCAGCTGATGAACAACATCCAGCTGATACGGTTGTCAACGTGCTTCAAAAAGGATATATGTTAAAAGATCGTGTTCTCCGACCAGCAATGGTTAGTGTCGCACAATAAAAATTACAAAATTTAATTAAAAGAGGTAAGGATATAATGTCAAAAATTATTGGTATTGATTTAGGTACAACTAACTCTGCTGTTGCTGTCTTAGAAGGTGGTAAAGCAAAAATTATTACTAACCCAGATGGTAACCGCACAACTCCATCAGTTGTTGCATTTAAGAACGGTGAAACTGTTGTTGGTGACACTGCTAAACGTCAAATGGTGACTAACCCTAACACAATTGCATCAATTAAGCGTCACATGGGTGAAGCTGGTTATAAAGTTGATGTTGAAGGCGAATCATACACACCAGAACAAGTTTCAGCAATGGTGCTTCAATACATTAAAAAGTACGCTGAAGACTACTTAGGTGAAGAAGTTACACAAGCTGTTATTACAGTACCTGCTTACTTTAACGATGCTCAACGTCAAGCAACTAAAGATGCTGGTACAATTGCTGGTTTGAAGGTTGAACGGATTATTAACGAACCAACTGCAGCTGCTTTGGCTTACGGTATGGATAGTGATGACCGCGATGAAAAAATCTTAGTATATGACCTTGGTGGTGGTACTTTTGACGTTTCAATCCTTGAATTAGGAGATGGTGTGTTTGACGTTCTTTCAACTAATGGTGATACACACCTTGGTGGGGATGACTTTGATAACAAGATTATTGATTGGTTAATTGCTGATTTCAAGGCTGAACACGGTGTTGATTTATCATCTGACACACTTGCAATGCAACGTTTGAAGGATGCCGCTGAATCAGCTAAGAAGACACTTTCTTCTTCAACTGAAGCACAAATTGACTTGCCATTTATTGCCTCAAGCAATGAAGGTCCATTACACATTCAAACTTCACTTTCACAAGCTAAGTTTAACCAATTGACTGTTGATTTAATCGAACGTGCTGAAGAACCAGTTCGTAACGCTTTGAAGGATGCTGGTCTTACAATGGCTGATATCGACCAAGTTATCTTAAATGGTGGTTCAACTCGGATTCCAGCGGTTCAAGAATCAGTACGTAAGTTAACTGGTAAGGAACCTTCACACTCAATTAACCCTGATGAAGCGGTTGCACTTGGTGCAGCAGTTCAAGGTGGGGTGATTACTGGGGATGTTACTGACGTCGTTCTTCTTGATGTGACACCACTTTCACTTGGTATCGAAACTATGGGTGGTGTATTCACTAAGTTAATCGACCGTAACACAACAATTCCAGTTTCTAAGTCACAAACTTTCTCAACTGCTGCTGATAACCAACCAGCCGTGGATATCCACGTGTTGCAAGGTGAACGTTCAATGGCTGCTGACAACAAGACTTTGGGTCGTTTCCAATTGACTGACATTCCTGCAGCTCCACGCGGAATCCCACAAATTGAAGTTACTTTCGATATCGATAAGAACGGTATTGTTAACGTATCTGCTAAGGACCTTGGTACTAACAAAGAACAAAAGATTACAATCAAGTCAAACTCTGGTTTAACTGATGAAGAAATCGAACGTATGATGAACGATGCCAAGGCCAATGAAGAAGCCGATGCAAAACGTAAGGAAGAAGTTGACTTGCGTAATGAAGTTGATCAATTAATTTTCCAAACTGAAAAGACATTGAAAGAAGTTGGCGATAAGTTACCAGAAACTGATACTGCGGCAACTAAAACAGCGCTTGAAGACTTGAAGAAGGCTCAAGCAGACGACAACATCGATGACATGAAAGCTAAGAAAGATGCTTTAAGTGAAGCCGCTCAAGAATTAGCTGTTAAGTTATATCAACAAAGTGAAGCTGCTCAAGGTCAAGCTGGTGAAGCTGACGGTAAAGCCACTGATGGCAAAACTGTTGACGGTGACTTTGAAGAAGTTGATCCTAAGAAGTAATTATGAATTGACCTAGTGGGTTTGGGAAATTTCCCAAGCCCGCTTTGTCTATCAAGTATTTAGTCATGCGATGTATTAAGAAGGGACGAAACGATGGGCAATAATCCATATGAAACATTAGGTGTTGATAAAGGCGCCTCACAAGACGAAATTAAAAAAGCATACCGAAAATTGTCAAAGAAGTATCACCCTGATATTAACCATGAAGCGGGGGCCGAAGATAAGTATAAAGAGGTCCAAGAAGCTTATGAAACAGTTGGGGATGAACAAAAACGCGCTAACTTCGATCAATATGGTTCTGCTGATGGTCCGCAAGGCTTCGGTGGCTTTGGTGGCGGTCAAGGCGGCTTTAGTGGCGGTCAAGGTGGTTTTGGCGGCTTTGAAGATATCTTTGGTCAAATGTTTGGTGGTGGCGGTAGTCGCCGGCGTGATCCTAATGCACCTCAAGCCGGGGATGACATTGAGCAAGTTGTTGATTTAACGTTTGAAGAAGCAGTATTTGGTAAAACGGTACGGGTTAAGTATCAACGTGATGAAGAATGCGAAACATGTCACGGTTCCGGTGCGAAAGCTGGTACATCACCTGTAACGTGTCACAAATGTGGTGGTTCAGGGGTCATCAACGTTGTCCAAGACACGATGTTTGGCCGAATTCAAACCCAAGCAGCCTGTGATGTTTGTCATGGAACGGGTAAAGAAATCAAAGAAAAATGTGAAACATGTCATGGAACAGGCCACACACGTGAAATGCACGAAGTTGATCTTCCAATTCCAGCAGGGGTTGAAGACCATGTTCAAATGCGTTTCACAGGCCAAGGTAATGCCGGGGTTAATGGTGGACCTTACGGTGACCTATATGTAAGTTTCAACATTGCTAGTTCAGCAGACTTTGAACGTCAAGGTTCAGATATCTACAGTACCCAAGCAATGACTTTCTCACAACTTGCCTTAGGTGATGAAGTCTTAATTAAAACTGTTCACGGTGATGTTAAGATGAAGATTCCAGCTGGAACGCAACCTGGTACAAACTTCCGCTTACGTGGTAAAGGAGCACCTGTATTCCGTGGCCATGGGAACGGTGATCAACATGTAACAGTAACTGTTAAGGTGCCAACAAACTTGAACAAGGGCCAAAAAGAAGCGCTTAAAGCTTTTGCAATTGCCAGTGGTGATAAAGCTCCTAAAACAGGTTTCTTTAAATAAAATTGATATTGCTTTAATGTGTCATGGATATAGTGACAGCATTATGACGAGTAATAAAAAAGTGGTACGGTGATAGCCATTAGGTAACATCAAGAAGTACTAGTAAAAGCCCAGGAAAAATACTTTTTTCCTGGGCTTTTTGTGTATGGTACGAATACAATGGTCCCTTAGGAGTGTGGACGGGCGATAAATTACTAGTAAAAGTTGGTTATGGTATAAGCCCATTTTTGTTATTTATGGTTTAAATCAAACAATTCAATCAAAAGATGAAAGTATTTCATCTTTTGATTGAATAAGAGTCGTTTGATTCATGTTGTAAGAAACGGTAAACTATTGTTATCGATAAAATAGAGAGTAGGTTATCAATTATGGATAAACAAGAAGTAGAGATGGCACGAGACCTTAAGGGTCGCCATATTCAATTGATAGCTCTGGGTGGAACAATTGGAACAGGGCTATTTATGGGAGCGGGTTCATCAATTAAGTTAGCGGGTCCCGGAATTATTTGGATTTATATGTTAACAGGTGTATTTGCTTTTTTAATTATGCGGGCGCTAGGGGAATTGTTACTTTCTGATACTAGCCAACATAGTTTTATTAATTTTATTGAACGTTATGTTGGTGTTGATGCAAGTTACATTGCTGGTTGGACATACTGGATTAGTTGGATCACGATTGCGATGGGAGATTTAACGGCAACAGGAATCTACATTCAATATTGGTTTCCCAGTATTCCGCAATGGATTCCGGATTTAATATTCTTATTAATTATCTGGGGTTTAAATTCAATTACGGTCAAAGCGTTTGGTGAAACCGAATTTTGGTTTGCTATGATAAAAATTGTCGCCATTATTGCCTTAATTGTGTTAGGAATTGTCTTAATCGCTGTGCACTTTAAAACGCCAATGGGGCATGCATCATTAGCTAATTTGGTTAATCATGGTGGTTGGTTCCCAACTGGACCTAAAAATGCAATATTAGCTTTTCAAATGGTCTTTTTTGCGTTTGTGGGAATTGAAATTGTTGGGGTAACGGCGTCAGAAACTAAAGATCCAAAGAAAATTATTCCTAAGGCCATTAATGATATTCCAACACGTATTTTATTATTCTATGTTGGTTCATTGTTTGTTGTAATGAGTATTTATCCTTGGGTAAATTTCTCTGGTACTGAGTCACCATTTGTTAAAGTGTTTGCCGCAGTGGGTATTCCAGCCGCCGCAGGAATTATTAATTTTGTGGTTTTAACTGCTTCAGCATCAGCATTGAATAGTTCAATTTTTACGACTAGTCGCATGATTTATGCTTTAACTGATGATCGTAATTATTTCCATAAATTATCACGGGCGCAAGTCCCTACACGTGCCGTAAACATGTCAGTAGCAATTATTAGTTTGGCAGTGCTGTTAAACGGTGTTTTACAAGGTAAAGTATTTGGCTTTATTACTAGTGTCGCAACAACAACTTTTATTGTTATTTATGCGTTAGTAATTCTAGCGCATATTCAATACCGAAAATCATTAAAAAGCCCATTAGCCGCTGATACATTTAAGTTACCAGGAGCGCCAGTTACTGATTATCTGATTTTAGCATTTCTTGCCTTTGTCTTTGTTGTGTTATTTATGCAAACAACAACAATGTACGCTGCAATAGGAACAATAATTTGGTTTATTGTCCTAATTCTTTGGAGAATTAGAGAAAAAAAACAAAAAAAATAAAAAATGTTCGTAAAAAGCATTTACAAGTACCTTGAATTCATTCTACAATATAAACTAATGATATTTTAATTTTTTAATGTACAAGTAGAGGAGCATAGGATGAAGATGAATAAGAAGGTAATGCGAGTCTCGCTAGGCTGGCGAATTTTAATCGGGCTAGCAGTTGGGATTATCCTTGGAGTTATTTTTTATAAAAACCAAGGCTTTATCGTTTTTGCTCAAGGTGTTGGTAAATTTTTCATTAACATGATTTCAATGATTGTGTTACCAATCGTTGTAACTAGTTTAACCGTTGGGATTGCTAATATTGGTGATATTCATAAGTTAGGCCGTGTAGGTTGTAAAACAATTTTATACTTTGAAATTGTTTCAACCATTGCGCTAATTTTAGGTTTATTAGTGGCTAATGTGACAGACATTGGACATTTCGTGAATTTAAAAGGCTTGGAAGCAGCTGATATTTCAAAATATGAAGCAACCGCCAAAGTAGCAAGTCACAATGGTTTGGGATCAATTTTAATGTCGATTGTGCCAACAAACATTTTTGCAGCATTGAGTGCAGGTAATATGTTACCGGTCATCTTTTTCTCAGTGTTCTTTGGTCTTGGTCTCTCATCAATTGGCGAACGTGGCCAAATTGTAGTTGATTTCTTACAAGCAGTTTCAGAAGTGATGTTTAAAGTTACTTCTTGGGTGATGAACTTTGCACCATTTGGGGTTGCTGGTTTAATCGGGGTGACTGTTGCGCAATTAGGATTAGATTCTCTAAAACCATTAGGGCTCTTTATCGGAGTGGCCTACTTAACGATGGCAATTTTTATTATTGTTGTACTTGGAGCAATTGCGGCAATTTATAAGATTAATATTTTTGATGTTTTAACAGTCTTCAAAGATGAATTGGTACTAGCGTTCTCAACTGCGAGTTCAGAAGTAACTTTACCAAAATTAATTGAAAAGACACAAAAAATGGGAGTTTCAAAAGGGGTAGTATCTTTTGTTATCCCCACAGGTTATACATTTAATTTGGATGGGTCAGCAATTTATCAAGCACTGGCAGCGGTCTTTATGGCCCAAGCCTACCACATCCATTTATCAATCGGCCAACAACTTACATTGTTAGTGGTCTTAATGGTTTCATCTAAAGGGATGGCAGGTGTTCCAGGAGCGTCATTTGTGGTGCTATTAGCAACGGTATCAACAATTGGTGTTCCAGTATCTGGTTTGGCCTTGATTGCCGGAATTGACCGTTTAGTTGATATGGGACGGACGGCAGTTAATGTGGCTGGTAATGGATTAGCAACAATTATTATTGGTAAGTCTGAAAAAGAATTTGACCATGATAAATACGTTGAATATGTTGCAAGCTACAAAAAATAATTAAATAACATTAAAGTCGAATGGTTAGCCATTCGACTTTTTTTATGAATTAAATGAACAGCAATAGTCATAATGTTCTATAGGGAGTTCAGTTATCATATCTTAAAAAATGGTATAATACGGTATTAATAAAAGTTGGAGGCTAGCAGTGGATAAAGCAACATTACGGCAGGATGCGTTGGCATGGTTGGAAACATTACCACCGATTGCTAAAGCTCAAATTATGGCTGATAATTTACGCCAACTAAATGAATTACCAGAATGGCAAGGAGCACAAAAAATCGGGATTACATATAGTATGCCCAATGAATTACCAACACAAATGATTATTGAAGCCGCTTTAAAGCAAGGTAAAGAGGTCTATTTACCTAAATGTTTACCTCAGCGGCGCCTAGTTTTTTTACCTTATCGCACCAATGATGTACTTATTAAAAGCGCTTTTGGAGTTTATGAACCACAAGGAAATCAGCGTGGGGAAGATGTTAAGCTAGATTTATTAATTGTGCCAGGTTTACGTTTTGCCATCGATAGTGGTATGCGGGTGGGCTTTGGTGGTGGCTATTATGATCGTTTTCTTGCCCAATTTACTGGAAATACAGTGGCATTAAGTACGGCAAAATTAGTTGTTAAACAGGCTGATTGGCCAGTGGAAATTTTTGATCAAGCTGTTGATAAAATTTTAATCGGAGTAGAACAGAATGCAAATAACAAATAAGAAACCGTACGTAACATATACGCTCGTAGCAGTAAACGTACTTGTTTTTATTATCATGACCTTTAGTGGGGGCACAACCAATGTCGCTAATTTATTAAGATTTGGTGCTAGTTTTCAACCGTACATATTGGTCGGTCAATGGTATCGACTAATAACGCCGATGTTTATTCATATTGGTTTTGAACACTTATTTTTAAATATGTTAACGCTTTATTTTTGTGGTATTTTTTTAGAACAATTATTTGGGTGGTGGCGCTTTAGCATAATTTATTTTATTGCAGGAATCGGTGGTAATCTATTAAGTGCGGCGTTAGCGCCAACGACGGTTTCAGCAGGTGCTTCAACCGCAATTTTTGGGATGTTTGGGGCGTTTGTAATGCTTGGAGTTGTCTATCGCGAGTCCGCTTATTTCCAAGCGTTAGGACGGCAATTTGGAATTTTGATTGTTTTAAACTTAGCATTTGCATTGTGGCCTGGTACGGGAATTGATATTTTGGGGCATGTTGGTGGCTTAATTGGTGGCTTTTTAGCAGCTTTAATGGTCGGTACACCACGCTTACTAGGGCCTAATAATCGGCGTTATCAATTAATGGGGATGGTCGCATTGATAATTTATACAACGGGTACAATCTGGTGGCTAGTTAAGGGCTAAAATGATAGGTGGAATAAATGAATACGTATTATGATATTTTACAATATTTAAAACAATTCGATGTTTATATTTATGTTGGGAGTCGGTTAGGCGATATAGAATTAGCAGCGTTAGAAATTGATAATTTATATCGGTCAGGTGTGCTTGATGAGCAACGTTATGCTAAATTTAAGCTGATTTTACGTCACGAACACACTCTTGAGGAACAACGTCAAAAAATTAAGTAAAAGAAAGTTAGTTAAAAAAGCGCTAAAAGCTGTTGGAATTTAATTCTGACAGCTTTTTTAGGTATATTAGCTAAATTTTATTAGTAAATCAAAATTTTGGGAATTTATTTTTTAGAAATAAAGACCCAAAAAATTTATAATAAGGATGACCCATAAAAGATACTTTGTTCACATGAGGAGGAATTTAAATGAATACGCAGAATTTAGCAATTGGTGCCTATCAGGGTTTGCCTATCAATGAAGAGCAAAGCCTTGAATACATTGAATTACCAGTTCCGAACCCAGTCGGTCATGATGTTTTAGTCAAGATTAAAGCCATTTCGGTTAATCCGATTGATACTAAATTACGGCAAACATTAGTAAGTTCAACAACACCTAAGATTTTTGGCTATGATGCCGTTGCTGAAGTTGTCGCATTAGGTCCAGATGTTACGAAATTTAAAGTTGGTGATCGTGTCTATTATGCCGGCGATGCTACTCGAGCTGGTAGTAATGCGACATATCAAGTAGTCCGTGAAGAAATCATCGCCTTAGCACCGACAACGTTATCTGATGAAGAAGCTGCAGCCATGCCGTTAACGTCATTGACCGCCTATGAATTACTTTTTGAAAAGTTACATTTAACCCCACAAGCGGATGCTCATGACGGCGAGACTATCCTAGTAATTAACGGAGCTGGCGGTGTGGGCTCAGTTTTAATTCAATTAGCTAAGTGGATTGGGATGACCGTAATTACGACGGCTTCACGGCCTGAAACAAAAGCATTTGTTGAAAAGATGGGTGCAGACTATGTCGTCAATCACCGTGATGATTATGTTAATGAAGTTCAGGAACTTGGGTTTGAAACAGTTGATAACGCTGTTATTTTAAATGCAACGGCAATGCATTTTGCGAATGTCGCCACTTTAATTGCCCCCTTTGGTCAAATTGGTGCGATTGCAGCAAGTGCGGAATTGTTACCAATGAATTTAATTAAAAACAAGAGCGTGAGTTTTTCCTGGGAATTCATGTTTGCGAAAACGCAGTATGATTTTCAAATTGAATCTCAAGGTGAATATTTACAACAAATCGCACAATTACTCGATGAAAAAATAATTCAAACAACCCTTACAAAAGAATTAACGGGGATTAGTTTAGCTAATTTAAAACTAGCGCATCAATTGGTGGAACAAGGGGCAATGATTGGAAAGTTAGTTATCACAGGTCCTGTTAAATAGTCAATACAAAAAAGTAAAAAAAAGATAATATCTTTTTAATGAAAGCGCTTTACAAGATGATAAAAATTAACTATTATTTAGGTATGTTCACAAGTAAGTGAATGATGAAAGGAAGGAAATTAACATGGTCGGAATTATTATTGCAAGCCACGGTAAATTTGCCGAAGGTATCAAGCAATCCGGACAAATGATTTTCGGGGAACAAGAAAAGGTTCAAGTTGTTACTTTCATGCCTGATGAGGGGCCTGATGATTTAATGGCTCACTTAGATCAAGCTATCAAAACATTTGATGAAGGTGACGAAGTATTATTCTTAGTTGACTTGTGGGGGGGCTCACCTTTCAACGCAGCTAATCGGATTCAGGCGGTAAATCCTGACAAGACAGCAATTGTTACAGGACTTAACCTACCAATGCTGATTGAAGCGTATGGGGCACGTTTTTCAATGCAAACAGCTGAAGAAATTGCCCACTATCTTGTCGGTGTTGCTCGCGATGGTGTGAAGAGTATTCCAGAAACTGTCGATGCTGCGCCAACACAAACAGCAGCGGCTGCAGTCGAAGAAGCACCAAAAGTATCTGCAACTGCGCCAGCTGAACATACGGGTAAAATTGAGTTTGACGTGCTCTTGGCACGGATTGATTCTCGGTTATTACACGGTCAGGTGGCAACTGCTTGGACTAAATCAGTCAGCCCAAATCGGATTATTGTTGTATCTGATGGTGTATCACATGATGAATTACGGAAGACGTTGATTACACAAGCTGCACCTTCAGGGGTTAAAGCGAATGTTATCCCAATCGATAAACTAATTGAAGTTTATGATGATCCACGTTTCCGTTCGGTAAAAGCCTTATTCTTATTTGAAAATCCGCAAGATGTTAAGCGGGTGGTTGATGCCGGTGTGGTTTTTGATGAAGTTAATATTGGTTCAATGTCATTTAGTGATGGTAAAACAATGGTTACTAACACGATTGCCGTTGATCAAGCCGATGTTGATACTTACAAGAGCATGGCTGAAAAAGGGGTTAAATTCGAAATTCGAAAAGTTCCAGCAGATTCAAGTGAAGATTTGTTTGCGGTGCTTAAGAAAAAAGGTATGGCCTAAGCTAGTTTACAAGATTGAATTTATATAATTATCTTAATTATTCTATATGGAGGAATTATTATGTCAGCATTTTTTGTTGTCTTGTTTGCCTTCTTAGCCGGGGTTGAAGGAATTCTGGATGAATTCCAATTTCACCAACCAATTGTTGCTGCTGCATTAATTGGTTTGGCTAATGGACATTTAATGGAAGGGGTTGTTCTTGGTGGAACACTCCAATTGATTGCTTTAGGTTGGTTTAACGTTGGGGCCGCTGTTGCGCCTGATGCGGCTTTGGCATCTGTTATTTCAGCTTACTTAGTTACAGGACCTGCTCAAGTTGATGTGCATACTGGGATTGCCGTTGCGATTCCACTTGCCGTTGCTGGTCAAGTTTTAACAATCTTTGTTCGGACACTTACTGTTGCCTTAGCCCACACCGCCGACCGGTATGCCGAAAAGGGAAGTCTTCGCGGAGTTGAAATGGTTCACGTACTTGCTCTTATTATTCAAGGACTTCGCATTGCTATCCCAACAATGATCGTTATGGCTGTTGGGGCTGGCCCAGTGCGTGATGCTCTTGGTGCTATTCCTAAGGTTATTACTGGTGGATTAGGTGTTGCCGGTGGTTTCATCGTGGTTGTTGGTTACGGAATGGTTATTAGTATGATGGCTACTCCACAATTATGGCCATTCTTCTTCCTTGGTTTTGCCCTTTCAGCAGTAACGCAATTAAACTTGATTGCGATGGGTATTATTGGGGTTGTTATCGCCTTACTTTACCTCCAACTCTCACCTGAATTCAATGGTCGTGGTGGTGGTTCATCAAATGGTGGCTCATCAAATGGTGGCGACCCTATTGATGATATTTTGAATAACTACTAAGGGGGAATGAAATCATGGCTGATAACGAAAAAAAATTAACAAAACGCGATTTAATCACCGTTTGGTGGCGTAGTTTCTTCCTTCAAGGTTCATGGAACTATGAACGGATGCAAAACCTCGGTTGGGCATATGCAATGATTCCAGCGATTCGTCGCTTATACAAGACTAAAGAAGAACGAATTGATGCTTTGAAGCGTCACTTGGAATTCTTTAATACTCACCCATACTTGGCATCACCAATCTTAGGGGTTGAACTTGCCTTGGAAGAACAACGTGCTAACGGAGCTGACATTAATGACGAAACCATTAATGGGGTTAAAGTTGGGATGATGGGACCACTTGCCGGTGTTGGGGATCCCGTTTTCTGGGCAACCATTCGACCAGTTCTTGGAGCTTTCTGTGCTTCACTTGCTTTAGCCCAAAACGTTCTTGCACCAATTATCTTCTTCGTTGTTTGGAATGCTATTCGGATGGGTTTCCTCTGGTACACTCAATCATTTGGTTACAAACAAGGGGTTAACATCACGCAAGATTTATCTGGTGGAATGTTACCAAAGATTACTCAAGGGGCTTCAATTCTTGGGATGTTCGTCTTAGGGGTATTGGTTCCTCGTTGGACAACAATGAACTTTGTTCTTGAAGTTTCAAAAGTTAAAAACCAAGCCGCAAACGTGGTTGATTTGAACAAATTAACTGATGCTGCAAACAACGGTAAGTTGCATGTTGATCAAGTACGTAATGTTATCGATCAAGTGGTTGCTGGTAAAACAGTAGACACATTTAAAGTCACTACATTACAAGATACTTTAAACTCACTTCTACCAGGTCTTGCACCACTCCTTCTCTTACTAATCGTTCTATGGTTACTTAAGCGTAAGGTGAACCCAATCTGGATTATCTTCGGTTTATTCATCGTTGGTATTCTTGGATACTGGGCTGGTATCTTAGGTTAATAAAAAAAACCGGGCAACCGGTTTTTTTTATGCGCTACATTCTTAAAAATGCTAAAATGATAATAAATTAATAGATTGGGGATAGCGATATGGAAGCATTAAATCGGCAAGTTGATTTAGAGGTAAAAGCTAATTCAATGTATACTTCAATGATTCCTAAGCCAGGTGTCTTATTCATTGGTGATCGAGGACTTGAATTTCGTGGTGAAGGTCAAGGGTATATTCAAATCCCCTATAAAGAAATTGTTAGTGTTAGAGCACAACTTTTCTTTGGTCGTCGGTATGTACGGGGCTTTTTTGTAGATACCAAATCAGGTTCATTTAACTTTGTTGTTAGTAAAGGTCGTCTTGCTTTACAAGCGATGGGACAACATTTACCACATAATATATTTACACGTAATGTTAGCTCATTTGAAAGTATGTTTAAAAGGATAACCAAAAGGTAAAAGTATATGTATCAAAAAAGAGTTACAAAGTTACAAAAATTACTCCAAATGAGTGAATTAGACGGTATTATCATTGCTAATGGGGCAAACATGCGTTACTTAAGTGGCTTTCTTGGTGGCGATGGTGATGGGGTGGTGGTTGTTACATTGGCCGGATTAACAGTTGTCACGGATGCACGTTATGAAGAAGAATTGACCCACTTGATGGATGCAGACGCAGCATTAGTTATTACGCGTAACTATTATCAAGCAGCTGCAGATATTATTGAAAAGCAAGCCCTCCAGCGGGTGGGATTTGAGGATGATTTAGCATTTAAAATTTTTGATTTATTAGATGAATTAATTGTTGCTGAAGAATTCTTGCCAGTCCCAGGCATTGTTGAAGCGATGCGCGAAATTAAAGATACCGCTGAATTACAAGCTATTCAAAAAGCATGTGACGTTTCGATGGCAGCTTTCAATGCGGTTTTACCTAAAATTAAACCTGGAATGACTGAATTGGAAATTAGCAATGAACTTGATTATGAGGCGCGCAAGCGTGGGGCACAAAAAGCATCCTTTGATACGATTGTTGCTAGTGGTTGGCGAGGAGCGTTACCGCATGGTTTAGCTTCAGACAAGCCAATTGCTAATGGAGAATTAGTGACCGTTGATTTTGGCTATTATGTAGATGGATACACTTCTGATATTACACGGACATTTGCCGTGGGTGATATTGCACCAGAACTTGAAAAAATTTATGAGATTGTCCAAGTGGCTCAAAAATTAGTTGTCGAGGCTGTTTTTAATGGTGTACCAAGTAGTGAGCTCGATCGAGTTGGCCGTGACTATATTACTAGTACAGGTTACGGCAAAGAGTTTAATCATGGTATGGGACACGGGATTGGCTTAGCAATTCATGAAGGACCTAACATTGGGAGAACATTAACTGATGAAATGGTTACTAATAATTTGTTGACAATCGAACCAGGAATTTATTTGCCTAACGTTGGTGGTGTGCGGATTGAAGATGATATTGTTGTTACTGAAACGGGCTATCTTAATTTAACGGCGGGATTAACAACGGATTTAATTCATATTTAGTACGATAAATTTATCAAATAGGCTTACTTTAAATTAAGTAATTAGAAAAATCGTGGACAATTGTCCACGATTTTTGTGTTTTAATCAAAAAAATATAGTATATGACAATCTTTTATGAGATAAAGGACATATTAGCTAATATTTAAGATTTAGAACAGTACATTTTAGGAATATTTTACGTTATAATATACATTAATTTAAACATGCAAGGTAATTGTCTGCTATTGATACCGAATCGGACATTTATCTTACCGAAAGTAAGGTGAAAGTAATGCCAAAACAAAAAAATTGGACAGCTGATGAAGTTCATCAGGCAGTGACAACGTACATGAATCCCGAGCATGTTGCGTTTGTTGATAAAGCATATGAATATGCCGCTTCTTTGCATAAGGATCAAGTTCGTAAATCAGGTGAACCATATATTATTCACCCAATTCAAGTAGCTGGTATTTTAGCCCAATTACATATGGATCCGGAAACAATTGTAGCCGGTTATTTACATGATGTTGTTGAGGACACCGACGCTACGATTACCGATTTACAACAAAAATTTGGCGATAATGTGGCGTTAATTGTCAATGGTGTTACTAAGCTTGGTAAAATCGAATACAAGAGTAGTCAAGAACAATTAGCCGAAAATCACCGTAAATTATTACTCGCTATGTCAAAAGATATTCGAGTAATTATTGTTAAATTGGCGGACCGGTTACATAATATGCGGACGATACAACATTTACGCCCAGAAAAGCAACGGCGTATTTCAGCTGAAACTTTGGAAATCTATGCCCCATTAGCTGATCGATTAGGAATTAGTACAATTAAATGGGAGTTGGAAGATACTTCATTGCGATATCTAAACCCTGAGCAATATCACCGTATTGCGCATTTGATGGATAGTCGTCGTGATGAGCGGTTGGAATATATTCGTGATGCCATTGACTACATTACGAATGCAACTGATGAATTAGGCTACCATAATGTAAAAATTTATGGTCGGCCAAAGCACATTTATTCGGTCTATCGTAAAATGGTCGATAAGAAAAAGCAATTTGATGAAATTTATGACTTATTGGCAATTCGGATTGAAGTTAATACAATTCCGGAAACGTATGCTGTTTTAGGAATAATTCATTCTAAATGGACACCAATTCCAGGACGGTTTAAAGACTACATTGCCTTACCTAAAGCGAATGGGTATCAAAGTTTACACACAACGGTTATCGGTCCTGAAGGAAAACGTCTGGAAATTCAAATTAGGACGCATGAAATGCACCGCATTGCTGAATATGGGGTTGCTGCGCACTGGGCTTATAAAGAAGGTAACTTCGAAGGAGCCAATGTTCAAAGTAATGACCAACAAAAATTAAATATGATTCAAGGTATTTTGGAACTGCAAAAGGAATCTAAAGATGCGGATGATTTTATGGATTCCGTTAAAGGAGATTTATTTACAGACCGGGTATTTGCCTTTACCCCTAAAGGGGATGTATATGAATTGCCTAAAGGTGCCGGACCGTTAGATATGGCTTATACAATTCATACTGAAATTGGTCATAAAACGACTGGGGCCCGCGTAAATGGTAAGATGGTGCCACTTAACTACGAACTTAAAACGGGTGATATTGTTGAAATTATTACAAGTAACACTGGCCGCCCAAGTCGTGACTGGTTTAATATTGTTTCAACTCGGCGAGCTCGAAATAAAATTCGCCAGTACTTCCGGAAGCAAAATCGGGAAGAAAACATTGAAGCTGGTAAAACATTAATTATTGATTTTTTACAAAGTGAAGGCTTTGATCCCGAAGAAATTTTGACGGAAGAAAATGAAGAACGAACAATCAGTAAATTACATGTCATGAGTATTCCAGACATGTTTGCTTCGTTAGGTTTTGGTGATTTATCACCTCAAGGGGTCGCTAATAAATTAACGGAAACTAAGCGTGCTGAATTAGAAGCAGATCGAATTAAGCAACAACAACGTGAATTGTTAGAAGAACATAAGCAAATGGACGTTGCGTCTAAATTTGCCCAAAAACGGAGTAATTCTTCATCCGAAGGGGTCATGATTCAAGGCGTCGATGGTTTATTGGTTCGTTTAAGTCATTGTTGTACACCAATTCCAGGTGATGAAATTGTTGGGTACATTACAAAAGGTCGCGGGGTTTCAGTTCACCGCGCTGATTGTCCAAATGTGCGTGATGCCGAAAATAATGGGCAACGTCTAATTGAAGTTTCTTGGGAAAATCCGGAAGGTGAACGGCCAAATTATGATGCTGACTTAACAATTAGTGGTAACAATCGCAATGGCTTATTAAATGATGTTATTAAAATATCAAATAATAATACTAAGTATTTAACATCAGTTAATGGGCGGGTTGACCATAATGGCTTAGCACTAATTTCATTGTCTGTTGGTGTCCGTAATAAAAATCATTTAGATCAATTAATGAATGGATTAAATAACATTCCAGATGTTTACGATGTAAAACGTGCACTCCATTAGACACGTCATATAGGTAAATGCTATTTTTTAAGTTTAAATAATAATCAAAACTAGAGGATGGGATGCAAACTGCGGTTTATTCCATCCTCATTTTTTTAGGAGAAATAATGCGCATAATAGTTCAACGTGTTACTCAAGCACAAGTTACCATTGAAAATAAGCTCCAAGGGGCCATTAAAAACGGAGTAGTATTGTTAGTGGCAATTAAAGATAGCGATACCCAAAAAGAGCTAGATTATCTCTGCCGTAAAATTTTGAATTTACGAATTTTTGAAGACGCAGATGGTAAAATGAATCAATCATTGTTAGATATTAAAGGTGAAATCTTATCTGTTTCACAGTTTACGTTGTACGCTAAAACACGTAAAGGTAACCGACCAAGCTTCACTGATGCAGGCGCACCCGCATTTGCTAATGAAATGTACCAAAAATTAAATGATCAACTTGCTATTAGTGGTTTAAAAGTCGCAACTGGTGTTTTTGGTGCGGACATGCAAGTCGCATTAACTAATGACGGACCAGTCACCATTATTTTAGATACAGAAATGGATTAATTAACAAAGAGGGGGGATTCAAAGTGGCATCAGAGCACATTGAAAATAAATTAGCCCTATTACCTAATGAACCGGGTTCTTATCAGATGAAAGATAAGAACGGTAAAATTATATATGTCGGTAAGGCCAAGAACTTACGTAATCGGGTCCGGTCGTATTTTAAACTTGAACATAGCGGTAAGACAGCTGAATTAGTTAAGAATATCGCTGATTTTGAATTTATTGTAACAAATTCTGATAAAGAAGCATTTCTACTAGAAATAACGTTAATTCAAAAGTGGCAACCGTACTATAATATTCGGTTAAAGCGTGGAACTGGTTATCCGTATATTAAGATTTCAAACGAGCGTGATCCGCAGTTGATTTTAGTTAGTGAAGTAAAAAAGGATGGAGCTTTTTATTTTGGACCGTATCCAAATGTCTATGCGGCTCAAGAAACATTGCACTTTCTACAAAAAGTGTATCCATTACGGCGGTGTAATGGATTTCAAGGGCGTCCTTGTTTGTATTACCATATGGGCCAATGTTTAGGTGCCTGTTTTCGAGAAGTTCCAACCAGTGAATACACGGTAGAAATTAAAAAAATTAAAGCATTTTTAAATGGAAATACGAGTGCGGTTAAGAAAAAATTAACGGCTAAAATGGAAACGGCCGCTGAAAATTTAGCCTTTGAACAAGCCGCTGATATCCGTGACCAAATTCAATTTATTGATGCCACTGTTGAAAAGCAAAAGATTATTTCACAAGATGCTACGCCACGCGATATTTTTAATTATTATGTCAAAGATGGTTGGCTTTCAGTTCAAATTTTCTTTATCCGCCAGGCACGCTTAATTAAACGTGAAAAGCGTATTTTTGCCGTTGTTGATGATCCAGCTGAAGAGATGGTAAGTTTTATCCTACAATTTTATAATCGTAAAAACATCAAATTACCAAATGAAATCTTGGTGCCAAGTATGCTTGATCGAGAAGTGTTAGCCCAAATTTTGCAAGTTAATGTTAAAACCCCGCAGCGTGGTACTAAAAAGGACCTGCTGGATTTAGCAGCCAAAAATGCCCAAATTGCTTTGGACGAAAAACTTAGGTTAATGTTGTTAAATGATCAAAAGACAACGGGGGCGATGCAAGAATTAGCGACGGTACTTGATATTCCAGTAGGTCATCGGATTGAAGCTTTTGATCATTCACATACACAAGGGGTTGATATTGTATCAGCGATGGTCGTTTTTGAAGATGGTATGCCAGCCAAGAAGTTATATCGGAAGTTTAAACTCAAGTCGATTGATCATGCTGATGAAGCCGCAGCTACGCGTGAGGTAATCCGCCGTCGATATACGAGATTATTGAAAGAAAAAGCTCAATTACCGGATTTAATTTTAGTTGATGGTGGTGAAATTCAACTTGATGCCGCTAAAGATGTTCTTGAAAATGAACTTGATTTAGCAATTCCAGTGGCGGCAATGGTCAAAAATGATCATCACAAAACGGCTGATTTAATTAAAGCATCTGGGGATGAGCATTTGAATCTTGACCCACATTCGCAAGCTTTTATGTTGATACAACGGATTCAAGATGAAGTCCACCGCTTTGCAATTACTTTTCACCGCCAATTACATGGAAAAAACACCTTGGCATCGCGACTTGATGAGATTCAAGGAGTGGGACCAAAAACTCGCCAAAAACTATTGAGTCACTTTGGCTCCTTGAAAAAAATTAATCAAGCTTCACTTGAAGAAATTGAAGCACTGGGAATTAATAATAAAATAGCCAATTTAATTAAAGTTTCTATCGCAGCCACATTACGAGCTAATGAATTAAAAAAGTAAGTGGTATGATATTATTATGATAGATAATTAAAAGATGAATGTATAGGAATTTAAAATGACAGAAAATAAATCAAAGAAAATAAACTATTTGGATTGGTATATTGCCATTCCAAGTCTTTTATTGTCCTTATTTGGAATAGTAAATGTCTATTCCGCAAGTTCGAATATGGCATCAGGTTCGGCTTTAAGTTACTTAATTAAGCAAGTCATTTTTGCAGCCGTTGGTATTGGTAGTGCAGCATTCATGTTCAGTATTAATTTGGATCATTTACGAAATACCAAAATTCGAAGAATCTCGATTGGATTTTTAATATTTTTACTTTTGGTTGCTCGTTTTGTTTCACCAGAGATTAACGGGGCGCACGGTTGGATTATGCTAGCTGGATTTGGCTTGCAACCTGCTGAATTTGCCAAGGTACTCCTAGTGTTATATTTTGCTAATTTTTTTGAGCGGCGACCTTATGATCCTAATCGATTAGGGGCAACAACATTCAATTGGCAAAGGTGGGTGTGGCCAGTTTTGATTGTGGGTATTATCTTTTTGATGCCCGACAATGGGAATGCGGCGATTTGTAGTTTTATTATTTTAGTGATGTTAGTATCTGTAGGTTTTAATTACTTATGGGCATTGGGAATGTTTTTAGCCGGAATTATTGGTTGGGCATTTTTGCCGCTTTTAGTTAAGGCATTACATATTGACCCAACTCACTATACACTAGCTCGTTTGGTGGCGTTTGTTAATCCGTGGGAATATATCCAAACATCGGGTGCCCAATTAATTAACTCATACTATGCGATTAGTAATGGGGGACTTTTTGGTGTTGGTTTAGGAAATTCAATTCAAAAGACCGGCTACTTACCAGAACCGAACACTGATTTTATTATGGCCGTTATTGCTGAGGAATGGGGTGCAGTTGTGGTTGTGTTAATTCTTGCAATGCTAGCCTGGATTATTGGCCGGATGGTTCAACTATCAAATCACACGGATAATGTGTTTATGCGGACGATTTTGATGGGGGCAAGTGCCTACATTACGATTCAAGTGTTATTTAATTTAGGGGCGGTATCTGGATTACTACCAATTACTGGGGTGACATTCCCATTTATGTCTTATGGTGGTTCATCAGCATTAGTTATTGGGACAATGATTGGATTAGCACTAAATGCAAGTGCCACAATTAATCGCCAACGAGACAATGGCAAATTAAAGGCAGTACATGCATAGGAGGAGTTTCAATGGAGCAAACATTTAATGCTACAACACGTCGAAGCTTGATTGTGTATATGCGTAATTTACGTCAGGTTCGTAACTTACGTCGGTATGGCAATGTTGAATACGTATCACGTCGGATGCGGTATGTTGTGTTATATATGAACGATGAAAAATTATTAGCAAATCAAGATAAAATTGAACAATTAGGATTTGTTTTACGCACACAAATTTCAGTGCGCCCAGATTTAAATGTTAATTTACAAGCCGACAATGAAGATCGTGGCTTTTCACTGGAAGATACTGAAACATTAGAAGTTCCAAATGAGGGAGTAGAGATTTAATGCGAATTATTGCAGGAGAATTTGGGGGCCGACCTTTAAAAGCGGTACCCGGTATGGCAACACGACCAACAACTGATAAGGTTAAAGAAGCAATGTTTAGTATGATTGGTCCATATTTTGATGGTGGTAATAGCTTAGATTTATTTGCCGGTTCAGGTGGTTTATCAATTGAAGCTGTTTCACGTGGAATTGAGCATGCGTATTTAATTGATAAACAATTTGCAGCGATTAAGACCATTAAAGAAAATGTTGCTGTGACAAAAGCACCTGAACGGTTTACGGTAACTAAACGTGATGCGCGGGCTGCTTTACAAGAATTGAGTGGACAAGGGTTACAATTTGATTTGATTTTTTTAGATCCACCGTATGCTAAACAGCAAATTTTAAAAGATATTGAGTTAATGGTGCAATTAAATCTATTGGCAGATAACGCAATTATTGTTGCAGAAACTGATCAAAAAGCAGATTTGTATGACGAAATTGCGCATTTTTCAATTACACATCAAAAGAATTACGGTATTACAGAAGTAACGGTATATCAATTTGAAGGGATGTAAATATTATGAAGATCGCATTGTATCCAGGGAGCTTTGATCCATTAACGAATGGCCACTTAGATATTATTCAACGCGCGAGTAATTTATTTGATCACTTAATTATTGGTGTTGGAACAAACACAAGTAAGAAACCTTTATTCTCAACATCAGAAAAGATTAAGCTAATCAAAGAGGTCACAGCGATATTTAAGAATGTGGATGTCATTGAAATTAGTGGCTTAACCGTTGATGTGATGGATAATTTGAATGCTAATTATTTAGTACGTGGTTTGCGTAACGAAAATGATTATTTATATGAACGGGACATTGCCGAGATGAATCGTAGTTTACGCCCAGATATTGAAACGGTTATTTTAATGGCCCATCACGAGAATCAAAATATTGCCTCAAGCATGATTAAAGAAATTGCCCATTTTGGTGGGGATGTTTCCACGTTAGTTCCTAAAGCCATTAATGATGCTTTAGAAGATAAACACACGCATAGTTAAGTGACGGGGATGATTAATGAAAAAAAAGCATAGATTTATTAAATGGGGCTTACCGTTTATTTTGGTAATCGGATTATTAGCAGGCTTTTTTTGGCCGATTAATTCATATATTGAAACACCGGGAGGAGCTAGTGATTTAAAACCATTTGTTCAAATCGCAGGGCATCCTGATAAGACCAAAGGTAAATATATGATAACTTATGTGCAATTGGCAGGGGCAACACCGTTTAAGTTATTAGCAGCCCATTTTGATCCCCATGCATCAATTGATAAGGCGCAAGATATTACCGGTGGTGTTGATAATGCCACGTATAATCAAGTTCAAAATTTTTACATGCAAAATGCCATTAATGAAGCGGTAGCAGTTGCATTTAAGGCGGCGGATAAGCCAGTAACTTCAAAGTATATTGGTATTTTTATTACTGATATTAATCCCAAGTCACATTTTAATAAAACGTTAAAAGTGGGCGATACCGTTACCAAAGTTGATGGACAACACTTTGATAATGCCAAAGGCTATCAAACATTTTTAGCGACTAAGAAGCCTAATGATGAGGTTACGGTAACGTATATTCGAAATCAAAAGATGCATACAACCACGCAAAAGTTAATGGATATTGGTGGCCGTGCGGGACTGGGGATTGTCTTAGCTGATAATGTTGACGTTAGTACGACACCAACTGTAAAAGTCGATCCTGGTTCAATTGGTGGTCCTTCAGGAGGATTGATGTTTAGTCTTCAAATTTATGATCAATTAACGGGTAAAAATATTCGTAATGGTCGAAATATTGCAGGGACTGGTACCATTGCACTAGATGGTTCAGTTGGTGAAATTGGTGGTATCGATAAGAAAATTATCGCTGCTAAAAATGCAGGCGCCACGATATTCTTTGCTCCGTATATTCCGCCAACTAAAATTAATAAATTAATTGATGGTGGGGCCACTAATTATCAAGTTGCTGTGGCGACAGCCAAAAAATATGCACCCGATTTAAAAGTGGTACCAGTAACCAATTTTGCAGAAGCTATAAAGTATCTCGAACAAACTAAATAAGTTGATGCTAATGCTGAATGGCTGAATGGATTACAGGTCCTCTGAGATGAAAAATAAATAAAAAAAGCGTATAGTTAAGGCCTAACTGTACGCTTTTTTTATAGTACAATTCTTGATAAGAACTATTTAAATAAATGTCAATAAATATAGCTGTATATCACAAATTTTTGTCCATTTAAATAGAAATCTATGCTAAAATTATACAGTATATAATATTACAAACTTAACTTAAAAGTGTTGGAACTTAGGGGGGGATTACCTCAGATGCATAACAATGAAATTTACGTTGGCCTAGATATTGGAACAGCAATGATAAAGGTAATTGTTGTTGAAACACAAGCTAGTCAGGTGAACGTTATCAGCGTTGGTAACGTACCGTCACAAGGCGTTAAACGTGGTGTGATTGTCGATATCAACGAGACAGCAGCTGCAATTAAAGCAGCTGTTGAGCAAGCAGCAACAAAAGCAAATATTCAAATTGACGAGGTTGTGGCAGGAATTCCAGCCAACCAATTAAAAATAGAACAAATTCAAGGTATGACAGCCATTTCTAATGAAAATAAGCGAATTTCTTATGATGATGTTCGTGAAGTAGCACGCCAAGCGTTAATTAGTAATTTACCACCAGAACGGGAAATTATTGATGTGCTCCCATCAGAATTTATTGTTGATGGTTTTGATGGCATTAGTGATCCGTATGACATGGTCGGTGTTCGATTAGAAATGCGTGGAATTGCATTTACTGGTCCCAAAACGATTACACATAATGTGCGTATGGCGGTTGAACGTGCAGGCCTTAAACTTCGTGAATTTGTGGTAACCCCCTTAGCCGTTGGTCGGACTGCCTTAAATGACGGTGAACAAGACTTTGGGACAGTTTTAATTGATATGGGTGCTGGTCAAACGACTGCAACAGTTATTCATGATCACCAATTAAAATTTATTACGGTTGACCAAGAAGGTGGTGAATATATCACACGTGATATATCAACCGTCTTGAATACAACCTACGAATACGCTGATAAAGCCAAACGTGATTACGGTTGTGCTGATCCAACGTTAACGTCAGAAGAAAATGAATTTTTAATTGAAAGTGTTGGTCAACATGAACCAATGCGTGTTTCTGAAAAATATTTATCAGAAATTATTGAAGCACGGGTAGATCAAATATTTTCAAAATTATTCAAACAGCTTCAACCTACAGGAGCACTTGAGATGCCTGGTGGAATCGTCTTAACCGGTGGCTCATCACTATTAGGTGGAGTTCCCGAATTATTACAACAGATGTTTGGAATGAATGTTCGTATTGAAGTTCCAAGTCAGATTGGTATTCGGCACCCAAGTTATATTGCAGGATTTGCAATTGCCCGCTATGCAGCGGCACAATCGCAAACAGAACGCGTTGTTAAAGAAGTTATTTTTGGGAATCAGTTAACAACTGCACAACAAGATCAACCTGTGTTAGGGAAAGAAAAAAAACATGGCTTCTTCTTGTCAAATAACAGGGACGAAGATAAAAATCAAACGGAATCAAACACGTTTGATGAACAAGCCATGGAAGAAAATGATTTTCAACATGAACCACAAAAAAATGTGAAGGACAAAGTCAGAAATTTCATTGCGAATTTCTTTGACTAAAAATTGGAGGAAATAACATGGAATTCATGGTAGATGAAACCGAGCAATTCGGCGCAAAAATCAAAGTAATCGGTGTCGGTGGTGGTGGATCAAACGCCGTTAACCGGATGATTGAAGAAGGGGTTTCAGGAGTTGAATTCGTAGTTGCTAATACTGATGTCCAAGCTCTTGAAGCTTCACGGGCAGAAACTAAAATTCAATTGGGACCTAAACTTACTAAAGGTTTAGGTGCTGGCTCAAATCCAGAAGTTGGAACAAAGGCGGCCCAAGAATCTGAACAAGATATTGCAGAAGCACTTGCCGGTGCCGACATGGTCTTTGTTACTGCCGGAATGGGTGGGGGTACTGGTAACGGTGCGGCCCCTGTTGTTGCTCGCATTGCCAAAGAACAAGGTGCTTTGACTGTTGGGGTGGTAACACGACCATTTACTTTTGAAGGACCTCGTCGTGGTCGTTATGCGGCTGAAGGTTTATCAAAGTTAAAGGAAAATGTTGATACTTTAATTGTGATTGCCAATAACCGTTTATTGGAAATTGTTGATAAAAAAGCCCCAATGATGGAAGCTTTTAAAGAAGCAGATAATGTTCTTCGTCAAGGGGTTCAAGGGATTTCTGATTTGATTATGAACCCTGGATTCATTAACCTTGACTTTGCCGATGTTAAGACGGTGATGTCAAACCAAGGAACTGCATTGATGGGAATCGGTGCTTCTAATGGCGAAAATCGTGCGTCAGAAGCAACTAAAAAAGCAATCTCATCACCATTACTTGAAGCTGAAATTGCTGGTGCTGAACAAGTGTTGCTTAACATTACTGGTGGCCCTGATATGTCACTTTATGAAGCCCAATCAGCATCTGATGTTGTTGCGCAAGCTGCTGGGACAGAAGTTAACATTATTTTCGGAACGTCAATTGACATGGAAATGAATGAAGAAGTACGGGTAACTGTAATTGCAACTGGTATTGAAAATGGTAAACCAGCCTCAACGCAAAAGACCGTTTCAGTATTTGAACGTGCAACAGAACCACTTCCAACTGAAAATATGCAAGCTCCTGAACCAAAGCAAGCGGCACCGGCAAATCAAGATCGCTTTGAGGGTTGGAATGATTTACAATCACGCTCAGTCTTAGACGATCCTGAAACAAACAATCAGTTTTCAGGAATTGAAAAGCCTGAATTTAAAGTATTCAATACCAATGAAGCAACGTCACAAGCTGACGACAATGATGAAGGTGATTTAAGTACCCCAGTATTTTTCAAGCGTCGGAAGTAATTTAAAAACGAACAGGAGTGGTAATGGCAATTAATTTACGCAATTTTTTTAATTTAGGTGATGACTTCGATGATGAACCAGTGCGGGAAAACTTTGAAACAGGATCTCAGCTAAATAATGCTGCTAAGCAAGAGCCAGCTCGTGTTCGTCGACAAAATGTAGTATCAATGGCTGAAAAAAGGGGCTTAGCAAGCGATGAAAATCGTAAGATCGTGCTTTTTGCCCCCAAAGCATATTCAGACGTTAAAGAAATCACAGACAATTTATTGTCAAATCAAGCTGTAATTGTTAATTTTTCAACGATTGATGATGCGCAAGCAAAACGGATTGTTGATTTTTTAACCGGAGCTGTTTTTGCAATTAATGGTGAAATTCAACGAGTTGACGATGCCATTTTCTTAGTAACACCACCTAACTATGTTATAAGTGGTGAAGTTTCATCGACTAATCACTTGAATGATTAGTCTTTAGGGAGAACGTGCATGATTTTTTACACAATCTTAAATCTTATTAACATAATTATCCAAGTGTATACGTGGTTAATTATTGCGAATGCGTTAATGAGTTGGTTACCAGGTGCTTATCAATCAAAACTTGGGCAACTTATTACGCGGTTAGTACGACCATTTTTAGATATTTTTCGATTTATACCAACCTTTGGAGGCATTGATTTTTCTCCACTAGTTGCCATTATCGTGCTAGAAATGGCCCAATACGGATTAATAGCGGTATTTCGCTTACTTATAAATTAATATTTACTATGAAAGGTGAGTCAAATGGTTGACGATACAAGGATTACGCAGCATTTTCGTTCGGATGAAATCGGTTTTATCGAGCAAGTTCAAGGATGGATTCGCCAGGCAAATGATGAGTATCGCCCAATTTTGACTCACTTTTTAAATCCACGTGAACGCTTAATTGCAACTAGCTTAGTCAATCGTGAAGATGAACTTAAATATGCGACTAATGGTGGTTTTGCAAATGCTGAAATGCAACGGATGTTAATTTATCCAAGCTATCATGTCGTTGAAATCGCTGATTTTGAATTACAAGCATTACAAATCGTTTATCCAGTTAAGTTTGCAGAAATTAAACATCATCAAATTTTAGGCACCCTAGCTAATCAAGGGATAGAACGAAATGTCTTTGGTGATATCGTAGGCAACGATGACATTTGGCAATTTGTTGTTGAAAAGAAAATGGTTGATTTTTTCAATCTACAAATTGATCATATTGGTAAAATTAAAGTTCATTTAACGCCGATTGAATTAGCTGCTGTCAACCAACCAACAGATGATTGGGAAGCAATGACAACGACAGTAGCATCACTACGGCTAGATACTGTAATTTCAACGTGCTTTAATTTTTCGCGTAGTCGGATTAAAGAACATATTGAATCTGGTAATGTACGTGTTAATTGGCGTGAATTGAATAAGCCGGATTATGAATTAGCGGTTAGTGATGTCGTTTCGGTTCGTGGATTTGGCCGTTTGCAAATCACAGAAGTGAATGGTTTAACTAAAAAAGATAAAATAAAGATAACAGTTGCGATAATTCAAAATAAAAAGAAGTGAGGAAGAATTAATGGCATTAACACCAATTGACATTCAAAATAAAGAATTCACTAAAGTTGGCCGTAAAGGTTATGAGGCGGCTGAAGTTAATAACTACTTAGATGAAGTTATTAATGACTTTGCAGCGGTTGTTGAAGAAAATCAACAGTTGAAGACGCAAGTGGCTGATTATGAAGCTAACGATACGCAAATTGAAGAAATGAAACAATCAGTAACACAATCAATTTTAGTTGCTCAAGAAGCCGCTGATCGTTTGAAACGGACGGCAGATGAATCAGCTAAAAAAACATTAGCTAAGGCCCAAGAAGAAGCCCACCGCTTAGTCGAAGAAGCTTTAACTAAATCTAATGCAATGCTTGCAGATGCTGAAAGTAAATCAACTGAGATGTTGTCTAAAGCAGCACTTGAAAATGAAAAGTTGATAGTTGAAACTGATGCAATTAAGCGTGATACCTTAGAATTTAAGGATAAGTCTTTGGCGCTTTTACAAGCACAAATGGAAATGATTCAAAGCCAAGATTGGGCTGGACTTACAACTGAACAAGGATTTACGAATGCACCAGCAACTCGTAAATATCTTGAAGAAAATGAAACTAAAGTTATTGACATTCCAGCAGAAGATAGCGTAAACTCAAACTTGGCAACTGACGTTACGCCAACTGATGATGTTGCAGATGATCAAAACTCAAAAACATTCATCGTTATGCCAGATGTTACAGCTGGCGATAAAGATTAAACAATACGAAGCATGTTAGTGCAAATGACAATTAATATCCTTTAGTGAGCTAAGAGTAAGTGAAAACTTAGTAGGCCCTATTAATTCGTGATTATCAATTCGTATTTTAACAATTGCATACTTTAATGAGGGCTTTTTAGCCGAATTAGGGTGGTACCACGATTAAAAAGTCGTCCCTGTGTTCAATTTTTGAACGCGGGGGCGTTTTTATTTAATAAAAAACAAGGAGAATTGTAGATGAGAGTTAAAGATACTTTAAACCTTGGTAAGACAAAATTCCCAATGCGCGGTAGCTTACCAACTAAAGAACTTGAACGTGAAAACGTTTGGTTTGAAAACAATGTCTATGAAAAACGACAAGCATTAAATGAGGGCAAGCCAAGTTTTGCCTTACATGATGGTCCTCCATATGCGAATGGGAACATTCACATGGGTCACGCATTAAACAAAATCACAAAAGACTTTATTGTCCGTTATAAGTCAATGAATGGTTTCTACTCACCATACGTACCAGGCTGGGATACACATGGTTTACCCATTGAACAGCAATTAACCAAAGCTGGTCACAACCGTAAGGAATTAAGTAAGGTTGAATGGCGGAAACTTGCTGAACAATTTGCTCGGGAACAAGTTGCTACACAAATGGCTGACTTTAAGCGTTTAGGAGTAAGTGCTGAATGGGATAAACCATACTTGACCCTTAATCCAGAATTTGAAGCCGCCCAAATTCGAACATTTGGTGAAATGGCTAAAAAAGGCTACATTTACAAGGGTAAAAAACCAGTTTACTGGTCATGGTCATCAGAATCTGCCTTAGCAGAAGCTGAAATCGAATACCACGACGTAACGTCACCAACAGCCTTTTATGCTGAACAAGTTGTAGATGGTCAAGGAGTCCTTGATACTGATACATACATGGTTGTTTGGACAACAACACCTTGGACAATTCCTGGTTCACGTGGGATTACTATTGGTGCTAAGTACGAATATTCAGTGGTTAAGCCAGCTAATGATGATCGCAAATTTGTGATTGCTACTGACTTAGTTGCCAAGGCGGCTGAAAACTTTGGTTGGGATGAATACAGCATTGAAAAGACGGTCAAAGGGGCCGACCTTGAAAATGTAATCGCGCAACACCCATTCTATGAAGATATTAAGCTTGTTACCATGCTTGGTGATTTTGTAACGCTTGATGCCGGAACTGGTTTAGTGCACACGGCCCCTGGTTTTGGGGAAGATGACTTCTGGGTTGGTCAAAAATACGGCCTTGAAGTGGCCGTGCCAGTTGATGACCAAGGGAAGATGACTGAAGAAGCTGGGGCTGATTTTGAAGGCGTCTTCTATGAAAAAGCAAATGCCATTTCATTGCAAAAACTTGCTGATTTAAACTTACTTTTAAAACAAGAAGATATTACACACAGCTACCCATTTGACTGGCGAACTAAAAAGCCAGTTATTTTCCGGGCCGTGCCACAATGGTTTGCTTCCGTTGAAGCGTTCCGTCAACAAATTCTTGACTCGCTTGATGATGTTGAATTTGTGCAAAAATGGGGTAAAACACGCCTCTACAATATGATTCGTGACCGTGGTGACTGGGTAATTTCACGTCAACGGGTTTGGGGTGTGCCATTGCCAATCTTCTATGCTGAAGATGGTGAAGCCATTCTTACTGAAGAAACCATCAACCACGTGGCAGATTTATTTGCTGAATTTGGTTCAAATGTTTGGTTTGAACGCGAAGCTAAGGATTTACTTCCAGAAGGCTTCACTTCTGAACACTCACCAAATGGCATCTTTACTAAAGAAGAAGATATCATGGACGTGTGGTTTGATTCTGGTTCATCACACCAAGCAGTTATGGCTGCCCGTGACTACTTACCTGATCAAGCTGATATGTACCTTGAAGGTTCTGACCAATATCGTGGTTGGTTTAACTCTTCATTAATCACTTCAGTTGCCGTGACCGGTAAAGCGCCATATAAAGCATTATTATCACAAGGATTCGTCCTTGATGGTAAAGGTTTGAAGATGTCAAAATCACTTGGTAACATTATTTCTCCAAACGATGTTATTAAGCAAATGGGTGCTGAAATTATCCGTCTATGGGTTGCTTCAGTTGATACTGACAGTGATGTACGCGTATCAATGGAAATCTTGAAACAATCTTCAGAAACATACCGTAAGATTCGTAACACCATGCGTTTCTTATTGGCTAACACGGATGATTTTGATGCCACTAAGGATGCCGTTGCATTTGCTGATATGCCACAATCAGACCAATACTTCTATGCATTGGTTAATGATTTGACAGCTGAATTATTAAACGACTACGAAACTTATAACTTTGTTAGTCTCTCAAAACGTTTAGTTAACTTCATCAATGTTGATTTATCAGCTTACTACTTAGACTATGCTAAAGATGTTGTCTATGTTGAAGCTCCGGATGGCTTACAACGTCGTTCAATGCAAACGGTAATCTACAAGACTTTGGTAAACTTAACTAAGTTACTCTTGCCAATCTTGCCACACACTAGTGAAGAAATCTGGGAATACTTACCAGCTGAAACTGAAGAGTTTGGTTACTTGTCAGAAATGCCAGTCGTTGAAGATTTAGGTGATACTACTGAATTAGTTACTCATTGGGCTGCTTTCCGTGACTTACGAGACAATGTCAATAAAGCACTTGAAGAAGCACGTGATGAAAAATTAATTGGTAAACCAGCTGAAGCAGCGGTAACACTATACTTGAATGATGACCAAAAAGTGTTGATTGATAGCTTGGATGTTGATGTACGAGTGATGTTATTAGTATCACAATTACACTTGGCAGCGAGCGTTGATGCACCAGCTGATGCCAAAGACATTGAAGGTCTTAAGTTGGTAGTTACTCATGCTGAAGGGGAAGTTAGTGCTCGTGACCGTTTATACCACACTGATTTAGGGGCTGATGAAGCCTTCCCAATGTTGAGTAAACACGAAGCTGATATTGTTCGTCAATATTATCCAGAAGCAGTTACTGAAGGCTTTGAAGAATAAAGTATTTAGTAAGATTAAGGTTAGTTTTGACTTAACAGTAAAAGATTAGTAAAAAAGCTACAAGAAAAGGCGGAAAAGTTATTTTCCGCCTTTTTTGTAGCTTTTTATTTAAAATAAAAACCACGACACGATAGGTAAGCATGCCATGGCTTTTAGCCCGGTTGATATGATGTCGAGCATGGGATTCGAACCCATGACCTACAGTTTAGAAGACTGTTGCTCTATCCAGCTGAGCTAGCCCGACACAATAATTAAAATTATAATTGTTTCACATACAATAGTCAATATTTGTCTGATTTAATCCAACTATCTTGTGACAAGTAGATGGTAATTAGGATGAATCCTTAGTAAAAAAATAAAGTCTGAGCAAGTTAGCTCAGACTTTATTTTTTATTTTAGTAACGTGG
This sequence comes from Periweissella fabaria, assembly GCF_918814575.1. Classification (GTDB taxonomy): domain Bacteria; phylum Bacillota; class Bacilli; order Lactobacillales; family Lactobacillaceae; genus Periweissella; species Periweissella fabaria. The sequence continues at coordinate 37,973 of NZ_CAKKNS010000002.1, forward strand.
GCTGTGAGCTTGTTGGGCTTTACGAGCTGATTGAATACGAGTTGAATCAAATTTTGCTTCTTCTTCTTCAATTGGTTTTACAACCTTTTGTTTAAAGCCAAGAAAGGCACCAACACCAGTGGCAACAGTAGCAACAACTCCCACAACAATACCGATTCCAAATTTTTTCATAATAAATAGCCTCCGTAGTTTATAATTAAGTATACTAATAGTCCTACTAATAAATTATATATGAAAGCTTGATGAATTTGTTAGGATTTGGCTAATTTTAAGGGAGAAATTATGCGGACGCAAATTGTTGCCCACCGTGGTGATCGCAAGAATGCACCAGAGAATACGTTAATTGCATATCGGCAAGCATTGGCTTTTGATGAATTAGATATCTTGGAAATCGATGTTCATTTAACAAAAGACCGGCAATTGGTGGTGATTCATGATGAAAAAATAGATCGCACAACGAATAAGCATGGTTATGTGCATGAGTATACGTTAGCGCAATTACAAGCAATGGATGCCGGTAGTTGGTTTGATACGCAATATGCGAATCAACATATTCCAAGCTTAGAGGAAGTATTGGCGTTACTTCGAGAGCATAATTTCAAGAAGACGTTATTGATTGAAGTTAAAACGGACCATATTGAGTATCCGGATATTGAAGCATATTTATTAAAACGGATGCAACAAGAACAGCCTGAATATCAAGTTATTTATCAAAGTTTTAATTTAAATACTCTAATCAAGTTATATCAGTTAGATCATACATTGATTTTGAATGCATTGGTTTTTTATCCGAACATCAAAGTTTTAAAACTGTATCGAAAAGGGATAATTAAAGCCATCAATCCAGATAATCGTTGGTTTATTAATCGCTTGTTTTGGTATAAAAAAGCTTCCGTATCACCTTGGACTGTGAATACGGAAGCGGCAATGCGTACAATTTTTAAGGCGCAACTTGGGCGCATTATCACTGATGATGTTGCTTTAGCAATTAAGCTAAGAAAGGAAATTCAAAATTGAAAAAAATTATCGTAATTGTCGGACCAACGGCGGTGGGGAAGACAGCGTTGTCAATCGCGATGGCCCAACAATTGAATGGGGCCGTAATCTCAGGAGATTCGATGCAAGTATACCAAACGCTTGATATCGGGACCGCTAAAGCGACCCCAACTGAACAGGCAGGTATTAAACATTACTTATTGGATACAAAAAAGATTACGGATACTTTTACCGTTGCTGAATGGGTTAGTGAAGCGCGTCAAGCAATTGATGAGATTATAGCTCATGGTCAAGTGCCAATTATTGTTGGGGGGACTGGATTTTATATTGCTGCCCTTTTAGGTGATATGCCGTTGGGTGGTAATGAAGCGGGTGCCGATGAGATGATCAGAGCCAAATGGCAAGCGTATCTAGATGAATTTGGTTCCTTAGCGCTTTGGCAAGAATTAGCTAAAGTTGATGCGGCAGCAGCAGAAAAGATCCCAGTTAATAACAATCGGCGGATTATTCGTGCGTTGGAAGTGTTTGAATTAACGGGAGTCCCATTTTCAAAACAGCCACGCACAGTTGGTCAGCGTGAGTATGATGCTTTTATTATTGGTTTAAATACCGAGCGTGAAGTTTTATATCAACGAATCAATGCCCGGGTGGATGAAATGTTGACACTTGGACTGGAAGCAGAAGCGCGCCAATTATTTTTAGCTGGGGGGCCGGAATTGCAAAGTGGTACGGGGATTGGTTATAAAGAGTGGTACCCATATTTTGAAAATGACGGGGATTTGACGAGCACAATCGACCTTATTAAACGTAACTCAAGGCGATTTGCTAAACGCCAGTTAACTTGGTTTCGACATCAAATTGAAGCGATTAACTGGTTTGATTTAGTTCAAAACCCACAACAAATGCCGGAAATTATTAATGAAGTACGAGCATTTTTAAAAATAAAAGAATAAAATGTATTCTATGTCAGGAAACATGACATCAAAGATTGTAGTTTCTTGATGGTCTGTTAAAATGAACTTATCTTAATAAACGGAGATATAACGAATGGCTGAAAAAGAATTGCGACGCAATATGGCCGTGTTACCAATTGGGACGGTCCGTAAATTGACAGATTTAACTGACCGGCAAATTCGCTATTATGAAGCACAAGGATTGATAACACCAGCCCGGACGGCAAGCAATCAACGGATGTATTCGTTAAATGATATTGATCGTTTACTTGAGATAAAAGATTATTTGTTAGTTGGTGATTCAATTGCAAATATTAAAAGAATATATGCAAAACAAGCACAGCATGAGAGTGATAATATTAGCGCTCATCAGGCACGACAAGCATTGCAATCAGAATTTTTGAATTTAGTTGGTTTTAAAGTTAATCAGAATAGGAAGGGCCTCTAATAATGCCAAAGCACGACTACACTAAAGATGATATCCGTAACTTAATTAAATCAGAAAACGTTGAATTTTTACGTTTAACATTTACTGACATGTTTGGAATGATCAAAAACGTTGAAGTACCAGTATCACAACTTGAAAAAGTTTTGAGTAATAACATGATGTTTGATGGTTCTTCAATTGATGGATTTGTTCGCATCGAAGAATCAGATATGTACTTATATCCTGATTTATCAACGTTCATGATTTTCCCATGGGCAACTGATTCACATGGTGGTAAAGTTGCACGTATTATTGCTAGTGTTTACACAGCTAACCGCGAACCATTCATGGGCGATCCTCGTAATGTTTTAATTAAAAACATTGAAAACATGAAAGCGGCTGGTTTTGATGCCTTCAATATTGGACCAGAACCAGAATTTTTCTTGTTCAAACTTGATGCTGATGGTAAACCAACTACTCAATTAAACGATACGGGTTCATACTTTGATTTAGCACCGCTTGATTTAGGTGAAAACGTGCGTCGTGAAATTGTTTTAACTTTAGAACAAATGGGCTTTGAAGTTGAAGCGGCACACCACGAAGTTGCCCCTGGTCAACACGAAGTTGACTTTAAGTATGCTGATGCACTTGAAGCAGCAGATAACATTCAAACATTTAAATTGATTGTTAAGACAATTGCTCGTAAAAATAATTTATATGCAACATTCTTACCTAAGCCAGTATCAGGAATTAATGGTAGTGGGATGCACATTAACATGTCATTATTTGCTAACGGTCAAAACCAATTCTTTAATGAAACTGATGACATGCAACTTTCACCAATTGCTTATAACTTCCTTGGTGGAGTATTGGACCACGCGATTAACTTTGCCGCCTTTACTAACCCAACAGTTAACTCATACAAGCGCTTAGTACCTGGTTATGAAGCACCGGTATATGTTGCTTGGTCTGGTTCAAATCGTTCACCAATGGTTCGAGTTCCTGCAGCTCGCGGCCAATCAACACGTCTTGAATTACGTGCCGTTGACCCAACTGCAAACCCATACCTAGCCTTGTCAGCAATTTTGGCTTCAGGACTTAGTGGAATTCAAAAGCACGTTGAACCAATGGCATCTGTTGACCGTAACATCTACTTGATGGATGAAGCTGAACGTCAAAAGGCTGGTATCTTTGATTTACCAGATACATTGCTTGCAGCGGTTGCTAACCTTGAAACTGATGATGTGGTTAAAGAAGCAATCGGTTACGACTTGACACAACAATTTATTGATGCCAAGAAGATTGAATACCGTGCATATCGTCAGGAAGTTTCAAAGTGGGAAATCGATAACTACCTTGATATTTACTAAAATAATTAATAAAAATCAGCTCAAATATTTTTGGGCTGATTTTTTTGTATTAATCTTACAAAATAGCATAATAGAGGTAGTAAACTAAGGAATATTTGATAACTATTGCTTTGGCTACTTTACCCATTTACATTTAACTAGTATACTAAATAGTGGAATTTTGCGCGATATAGCTGTGGAAATATTATAAGATAACAATCAAAAATAGATTGGTGGAGGAAATAAATGGCATTTGTCGATCAAGTTAAGATAGAAGTTAAAGCCGGAAGCGGTGGTGATGGGATTGTCTCATTCCGTCGTGAAAAGTTTGTTGATATGGGTGGTCCTTTTGGTGGTGATGGTGGCCGTGGTGGTTCAATCATTTTAAAAGTTGATGAAGGATTACGGACTTTGATGGATTTTCGCTACAAGCGTCACTTTAAAGCTGAAAACGGGGCTAAGGGTGGTACTAAAGGAATGACTGGTCGTTCTTCTGAGAATTTGTATGTTAAGATTCCACAAGGGACAACTGTGACTGATGCGGAAACTGGTGAAGTATTAGCCGATTTAACAACTAACGGTGAAGAATTCGTAGTTGTGAAAGGTGGCCGTGGTGGGCGTGGTAACATGCGCTTTGCGACCCCTAATAATCCCGCACCGGAAATTGCCGAAAATGGTGAACCTGGTCAAGTGCGGACTATCAAACTCGAATTAAAAGTGTTGGCCGATGTTGGTTTGGTTGGTTTGCCATCTGTTGGTAAATCAACATTACTTTCAATTGTAACGTCTGCTAAGCCTAAAATTGCGGAATACCACTTTACAACGTTGGTACCAAACTTAGGAATGGTTCGTTTGGATGATGGTCGTGACTTTGTTATGGCTGACTTACCAGGATTGATTGAAGGGGCCTCACAAGGAGTCGGTTTAGGGATTCAATTCTTGCGGCACGTTGAACGGACGCGGGTTATTTTACACCTCATTGATATGAGTGGTATGAATGAAACTGATCCATATGAAAGCTTTGTGAAAATTAATGAAGAATTGAAGCAATATGATCCCGCCTTATTAGATCGGCCACAAATTATTGTGCCATCTAAAATGGATATGCCTGATTCAGCTGAAAACTTAGCTAAGTTTAAGGAAGAATTAGCAGCTGGTAATTACCTTGAACACGAACCTGAAATTATGCCAATTTCAGCTATTACACGGACTGGTTTAGAACCATTACTTAACCGTACGGCAGATCTTCTTGATGTCACACCTGAATTCCCAATGAAGGATATGATGATTGAAGACGATCCAACCATTGCACACTACGAATTTGAAGAGGATGATGAACCAGCCTTTACAATTTCAACTGGTGAATATGGTGAATGGGTATTGAGTGGTGAAAAGATTGAAAAACTCTTCCGTATGACTAATACGGCCCACGATGAAAGTGTCCTTCGTTTTGCTCGTCAATTGCGCTCAATGGGTGTTGATGATGCACTTCGGGCTGCTGGGGCTGAAAATGGAGATGAAGTTGCTATCTTGAACTTCCGCTTTGAATTTAGTGATTAAAATAAGCGTGCTTCCATAAGCACATAATAAAAGCCATGGAAAATAAGATTTTCCATGGCTTTTTTGTAGCAGTTAGGGTGCTTATGTTAAATTAAAGTTAGTGAAGCATAAAACCTAAAGTGATGACTAAAATGAATAAAATGGTCACAGGCAAGATTTGCCGAATCCCAATGGTGGCTTGGCCTTTATGGGCGCCTAATACTTCTATTGTACCGATTAAACCAAGAGCAACTAAAAGTTTACTAATAGTTAGGATTGGGTGCTCTGAAAATGTGAAAAATGCTAATCGAATCCCAGTTACTAATAAGAACAAATATAAAATGCGACTAATAACCATCAAGGAACCAAGTTGTTTATTAGTCCGTGCTAAAATAATCCCGATAACTAAAAATAATAAAACAATCGCTGAAATTAGATGAATTGAAACAATCATGTAGCGCCACCTTCCAAAGTTTATTAGCTTGATTATAGCATATTACATTTATTTTAACGGTTAAAAATTGTTGCTATTTTGTAGTGAGTTTGATAGTATATATCGGATAGTTATATACTCGGAGGCGTGAAATGGCAGTAGAAGAAATTATTAATGATTCAGGTTTTAACATTGGTGACTTTGTTGCGGCTAAGAAATTCGCCAACTTTGAACACGATTTTAAAGGTGTAGTTGAAAAAATTTACGAACACTCATTACTTGTGCTTGTAACTGAAAATGATCCTGAAGATCAAGCAACAGTTAATGAATACAATCACCGTGCAGTTGTTCGGATGAGTGAAACTAAAGTTTTAATTGCGGCTGAAGTACCTGAAAAGCCGGTAGATGAAGCAGAAACAACTGATACTTCTGCGGAATAAGCTTAAATTCTGGATTAGTTATTGCATATTTTAGGTAATAGGCTATAATTAATCTTGTATTGCGAAGTTAGTTTAGTGGTAAAACAATAGCTTCCCAAGCTGTGGTCGCGGGTCCGATTCCCGTACTTCGCTTTGTCAGATGATTCGTTATTGGTTAAAGGAAGATAGTTGATATTTTGTTTAGCAAGTTTGGGATGATGGAAGCCAAATCAAAATAACTATTAGGCGCGTTAACTAATTTTAAAATTACATATCTTTGAGTGGAATTTTAAATTCAATTAGAGTGGTACCACGGGTGAAGGCTCGTCTCTTGCAGTAATGCGAGTGACGGGCCTTTTTCGTATGAATCTGACCCAACTTTCATTATAATCAAAATAAAAAAGGGGATATAACATGGATAATAAATTACAAGTTGCCAATGCTTTAGCGACAGTTTTAAAAGACCAACTTAGTGTTACTGATATTCAAAATAAGATTGAAATGCCTAAAACTTCAGATTTGGGGGATTTAGCGTTTCCAACTTTTATGCTTGCCAAAGCATTGCGGAAGGCACCACAACAAATCGCTGCTGATATTGTTGCCGAAATTGACCAAACTGGCTTTGAAAAAGTTGTCGCAACAGGCCCATATGTTAACTTCTTCCTTGATAAGGAGTTAGTAGGTGCTAATATTTTACACGAGGTCCTTACTGAAGGGGCAGCCTATGGTAATAATACTGACGGTAACAAGCGGAATGTTCCGATTGATATGTCATCACCAAATATTGCTAAACCAATGTCAATGGGGCACCTACGCTCAACCGTTATTGGGAACGCATTAGCTAATATTCTTGTTAAAAACGGCTATAACCCTGTCAAAATTAATCACTTAGGTGACTGGGGTACCCAATTTGGTAAATTAATGGTTGCCTACAAAATGTGGGGTTCAGAAGCTGAAGTTAAAGCTGATCCAATCAATACATTGGTAGCATACTACGTTCGTTTCCACGAAGAAGCTAAAGCCAATCCAGAACTTGATGATCAAGGCCGAGCTTGGTTTAAGAAACTTGAAGATGGTGATGCTGAAGCTCAAAAACTTTGGAAATGGTTCCGTGATGAATCTTTACAAGAATTTTTGAACATCTATGACCAACTTGAAATTACATTTGATTCATTTAATGGTGAAGCTTTCTACAATGATAAGATGGATGAAATTGTTAACTTACTTGAAGACAAAGGTCTTCTCGTTGAATCTCAAGGTGCTCAAATCGTTGATCTTGAAAAATACAACTTACCAGTGGCAATGATTAAACGGACCGATGGGGCAACGCTTTACATGACACGTGATTTGGCAGCGGCAATGTACCGTAAGCGCGAATACGACTTTGATAAAAGTTTCTATGTCGTTGGTGGTGAACAACGTGAACACTTCCAACAATTAAAAGCAGTGCTTAAAGAAGCTGGCTTTGCATGGTCAGATGATATTGAACACATTCCATTTGGTTTGATTACAGTTGATGGTAAGAAGTTATCAACGCGTTCAGGTCGGATTATCTTATTGCAAGATGTATTGGACGATGCTGTTAAATTAGCGAATGAACAAATTAATGACAAGAACCCTGATTTAGCTAACAAAGAACAAGTTGCTAAAGAAGTTGGGGTTGGGGCAGTTATTTTCCATGATTTACAAAATGAACGGATGAATAGTTTTGATTTTAACCTAGCTGAAGTGGTCCGCTTTGAAGGTGATACCGGTCCATATGTACAATATTCAAACGCCCGTGCCAACTCAATTTTACGTAAGGCTGGTAATCCAGATCTTACAACCGCAGAATTAAGCTTAACAGATTCAGCAGCTTGGGATACCTTGAAGTTGTTGGGTGAATTCCCAGCGACTGTGCGCCGGGCTTTAAATGATCGTGAACCATCTGTAATTGCCAAATATGCATTGCACTTATCACGTGCATATAATAAATATTATGCAAATTCTAAAATTCTTGTAGAAGATAGTGAAAAAGATGCGCGTTTGGCATTAGTTCAAGCAGTATCAATTGTCTTAACTGAAAGTTTACGTTTGCTTGGTGTACATGCTCCAAAAGAAATGTAATAAAAAAATCGATCGTTAGATCGATTTTTTTATTTGCGTAAGTTGTACAATTACAAAGTTGTTTAAAATAATTATTTATTTACAGTGTTTTTTGATAGAATAGTCTCTAACAATGTATAATTGCTTTGTTTGACTTAATAAAGGGAGTAAGAGTAGGACGTATGATGAATAAAAAACAACGGTTAAAAATTATAAAAGAAGTACTCGAACAAGAAAATATTGCTAGTCAAAAAGGTTTGATAGCAGCATTACATCAACGTGGGATTGAAGTTAAGCAGTCCGCTATTTCAAGGGATTTAAAAACGTTGAATTATGTAAAGGCTACCGACCAACATGGTAATTTACGGTATCAAGTTGTTAACAACCTTGTAAATAATAAAGGCAATCAATTACACGAATTAATTAGCGAGGTGATGATAAGTATTACTCGTGTCCAGTTCATGAATGTGATTAAAACATTGCCAGCTAATGGGAACTTATTAGCCGCTTTAATTGATGACCAACAGTTACCGGATGTCTTGGCAACATTAGCCGGACATGATACGATTTATGTTACTAGTCCCGACGAAGCTGCAGCAGAACGTCTATATGCGCTCTTGGCCGGAGAAATAAATTATAAATAATAAGTTAAAACGGAGTTAAGATGAGAAAGACAAAAGGATGGATTTGGCTTAGCAAAGTTGGCCAAAAAATTGATGGAATATTTGGACCGTTTTGGCGCCGTTTTCAAATTAATCGTTGGGTAATTGTTATTATTCTAGGATTGATATTTGTAAGTAGCGCGTATTTAACATTTGAAGCCAAAACGGCTAATGTACGCGGCTTGAAAGCTGCTTTATCACAAACAACGATTGTGTATGATAAAGATAATGATAAGGCCGGCACATTATATTCCCAAAAGGGTACGTTTGTTAATTTAAACCAAATTTCACCAAATCTGCAAAATGCCGTATTATCAACTGAAGATCGTAATTTTTATCAAGAATATGGCTTTTCAGTTAAAGGAATTGGTCGGGCAGTATTATTAGCAGCAAAAAATAAAATTTTACGCCGTGACTATATTTCTGGTGGGGGTTCAACTATTACCCAGCAATTGGTCAAAAATGCCTTACTTTCACAAAAACAAACTCTCGATCGTAAAGCACGCGAAATTTTTCTTTCAGTTGAAGTTGAAAATATTTATACTAAACAAGAAATCTTGTCGATGTATTTAAATAATGCGTATTTTGGTCGTGGGATTTGGGGGGTTGAAGATGCCTCAGAACGTTACTTCGGAGTGCATGCTAGTCAATTGAGTGTGCCCCAAGCGGCTATGTTAGCAGCCATGTTACGTTCACCGGTTATTTATGATCCAATTGGCAATCCTAAAAATGCGATGTCCCGGCGTAATTTGGTTTTAGATTTAATGACGGATAATAAGAAGTTATCCGCTAGCGATGCTAAAATGTATCAGCGGCAACCAATTGAAATTGAAAATAACTATAAACGAGGGGCGACATATCAATATCCATGGTTCTTTGATGCAGTTATTGATGAAGCTGTTAATCGTTATGGTATCAGTGAAGCAGATATTATGAATCACGGTTATAAAATTTATACCACCCTTGGTCAACGAGTCCAAACAGCAATGCAGACACAATTTGATGCACAATATAATTATCCGACACAAAATGTGCAAGCTGCGTCAGTCGCCGTTGATCCAAAAACGGGGGGGGTATTAGCCGTTGTTGGAGGCCGTGGTGAACACGTTTTCCGTGGCTTTAATCGTGCAACGCAAATGAAACGCCAACCAGGTTCAACGATGAAACCACTAGCAGTATATGCACCAGCAGTTCAAAACGGATATACGTATGATTCTAAATTGAATGACCAAAAGAATTCGTATGGCTCAAATAATTACACGCCAACTAATGAAAATGGTCTGTATCAAGAAAGTATGCCAATGTATCAAGCACTTCAACAAAGTATTAATGTTCCAGCGGTGTGGTTATTACACAAGATTGGTATTGATACCGGTTTTGCGATGGCCCAAAAATTTGGGATGAATCTTAATGATAGTGATAAAAATCTATCATTAGCGCTTGGGGGTACACATTCCGGGGTATCACCATTACAACTAGCGCAAGCTTATGGCACATTTGCAAATAATGGGGTTATGCAACATACTTATTTGATTCGTAAAATTGTTGATGCATCCGGCAACGTTATTGTTGATAATTCTCATCCAAGTTCAACACGGGTAATTTCACCAAATACCGCTAATAAGATGACTAGTATGTTACAAGGTGTCTTCACATATGGGACGGGATCAACATCTAAGCCATATGGGTATGCGGTTGCTGGTAAAACGGGAACAACTGAAGATACTAAGAGTGGTAATGGTGGTTCTAATGATAAATGGGTCGTTGGTTATACGCCGGATATTGCAGTTGCTACTTGGGAAGGTTATGACAATAATAAAGCTGGTCAAAGTTTATCAGTTGATCCTTCACAAAATGTGGGGGTCCTCTTTAAAGCCGAGATGTCAGCGATGTTACCTTATACTAAAGGAACCAAATTTAGTGTTCCAGACGTTAATACATTGGTAGCTAAACAAGATGCTGATGATGACTCAACAGGTGGGTTTATCAGTGACTTTACGAACAATGCTAAGAAAACGGTTGAACAAGGTGTCGATAAAGTCAAAGATCAAGCTAAAGATGTATGGAATAAGGTTAGCGGATTATTCAAATAAATTAGTAGAATCTAGCGTGTAAGACGTGTTATCATTAAAGTATAATTTTAGAAAAAGGGTGATAATATGACTAATATCTATGATACAGCCAACCAATTGGAACGCGATTTGCGGACTACGGAACAATACCAAACACTTGAAAAGACTTTTACAGCGATGAAAGCTGATGAAGTGTCATACACAGTATTTAAGGAATTCCAAAGTGCTCAACTTGAAATTCAACGGATGATGAGTCAAGGTGAAACACCTGACGAAACTAAAATGCAAGAATGGCAAGGAATTGCAGCCAAGTTAGAAGAATATCCATTAGTTAAGGACTTGATGACTCAAGAACAAGCAATGGATACATTGATGCGTGAAATCAATGAAATTGTAACAAAGCCAATGGCCGATCTTTACAAACAATAGTAAATATAGGTAACTGTAAAAGTAACCAAGTAGTTTAAAAGCTAAAAAAGCCACCTTGAAAATTAACTTTTCGGGGTGGCTTTTTGTATACGTCCTTAATACACGACAAAAAACGGTTGAAGTTTAACTTCAACCGTTTTTATTAACGTTATTTAGATATTATTAGATACGACCAGCAAAGCTAGCAGGTGCAGCCATACCACCGTAAACAACACCACTTTGTGGGTTCAAGGCGTTTACGTAGTTACCGTTACCAAGTGAGATAGCAACGTGGTAAACATCACCACTACCGTTAGTCCAGAATAATAAGTCTCCGGCTTGGGCTTGTGAAGTAGGGATGCGAGTAGTTGCCGCAGCTTGAGCACCAGATTGGTGTGGTAATGAGATACCAACGCTTTGGAACGCAGCCACAACAAGACCAGAACAGTCAAATTGGTGGGCACGGACGTTAGCAGCACCCCAAATGTATGATGAGTTACCAACGAATTGACGTGCATATTGAGCAGCTTGAGCAGCAGAACCTGAAACAGGTGTTGAAGCTGGTTGAGCAGGTGTTACGTTAGCAGCAGCTTGAGCAGCAGCTGAATTGTTAGGGCGTGCTGTTGCACCAGCTACTGGTGGCACTTGTTGTTGAGCAGGCGCTTGTTGAGCAGGTGCTTGTTGAGCAGGTGCTTGTTGTTGAGCAGGTGCTTGTTGTTGAGCAGGTGCTTCTTTGAGAACAAGTGTTTGACCAACAGCTAAGATATTAGGGTTGCTTAAGTTATTAGCATTTGCAAGACCACTAACAGTTAAATCGTATTGTTGGGCAATAGTAGAAAGCGTGTCACCAGCCTTAACAGTAACAGAAGTTGGTACAGTTGCTGTTTTAGCAGGTGCAGTCGTAGTACCATTGATGTTGATTTGTTGACCAACGTAGATCAAGTTAGGGTTAGCAATTTTGTTGGCAGCTACTAATTCAGCAACAGTAGTGTTGTTTGCTTTAGCAATACCTGAAAGTGTGTCACCACTTTTAACAGTTTGAGCGTCGGCGTTTGCAATGCTAGCAACACCACCTAAGGTAAGCAATGTGGTTAACGAACCGATAATTGAGGATTTTACTGATTTTTTCATATTTAAGATAGTCTCCTTGAAATTTATGATGCGGATAAATTTCTGTTTTTTTATGGTAGGTTTGCATCTGAAAGTAAATATACTCTTTGAATGTTACTAATAAACGATTATAAGGTTATTATTTTATGACATATATTTCACAAATGTTTCATTTTGAAAAATAATCAAAATATGTTACTATCTATAGACTATAGCATTGTTATTTAGCCCACAATTATGTAGAATAATATGGAGTGAATTTTTAAAGAACGCAGTAAAAGGAAGAAATATTAATGAAAAAAAAGCAAAAGCTGGGTATGATCGCAATTATCGCGATGATGCTAGTATTTCTAAGCGGATGTGTCCGAGTTAAAAATGTTAATCATGAAGAAATTCCTTACGGATTTATTTGGAATTATCTTGGTCACCCCCTTGAACAATTAATGAACATGATTGCTGGCTTCTTTGGTGGTGTTCATGCACCGAATGCTGTTGGATTTGCAATTATGATTCTTACAATAATTGTGCGTTTAGTATTGTTACCGATGATGGTTTCTCAGCAACATAAGACAACTATCCAACAAGAAAAAATGGGGATGCTACGGCCCCAACTTGAAAAGTTACAAGATTTGGCTAAAAATGCAACAACCCCTGAACAACGGACAGCGGCTTCAGCAGCTACGATGCAAGTTTATCGTGAAAATAATGTTTCATTGACCGGTGGAATTGGTTGTTTACCATTGATTATTCAATTACCAATTTTTTCTGGATTGTATGCCGCTATTCGGTACTCACCATCATTATCAGATTCATCATTCTTTGGGATTGCGTTAAAGCACTCAAGCCCAATTTTGGCTATTTTAGCCTTTGTTGTTTATTTGGCCCAAGGTTATTTGATGATGTTAGGTGTTCCTGAAGATCAAAAGAAGATGATGCGGACAACAATGTTGCTTAGTCCCGTGATGATTCTAGTCTTTTCATGGACAACAAGTGCGGGACTAGGATTGTACTTCTTTATTGGTGGACTATTTGCGATTATCCAAACCTTAATTATCAATATTTTACGTCCACGTATTAAAACACACGTGGCTGAAAACTTTGAAGTTAAGAATGTCGCCGATGACATCATTAAAGATATTCAAAGCCAAGCATCAACAACTACCACGAATACGGTACCCAAAAATGATACACCTACAAATGATAATGCTAAGCGAAATGCAGGCAAACAAAATCATAAGTAGCAGTTCAATAGAAATTTAGAAATTCGCTAGATTCCTGTGAATCTAACGAATTTTTTATTGTTAGAATATGTTAAACTAGCACTAACGAAAAGGACGGATATAAATAATGGAAAAAATCACAAGTAAACAAAATGCACGTGTTAAGGCATGGGCTAAATTAGCAACTAAAAAAGGGCGTGAAGCCAGTGGCACATACTTATTAGATGGCTGGCACTTAGTACAAGAAGCGTTGAACCACAAAGCAAAATTACATGCAATTATTGTAACTGACGAATTACTTGCTGAACATGAAGAAGACTTTCCTCTAGGTGTTCCAGTTTTTGTAGTACCAACTGATATTGCAAAATTGATTGGTGATACGGTAACGCCTCAAGGTATCTTTGCTGAAGTAACATTACCAGAAAAGACTTTTGATCCAAGTTACGTGCACGATGGTGCATGGTTGTTACTCGATGCAATTCAAGATCCAGGTAACATTGGTACAATGGTACGGACAGCTGATGCAGCTGGATTCCGTGGGGTTGTGCTTGGTGATGGTTCAGCAGATGTCTTTGGACCAAAGGTTGTCCGTGCAATGCAAGGAAGTCAATTCCACTTAGAAGTTTTAAAAGGTGACTTAACGACTTGGACCGATGCATTACAAGCAAACAATATTCCAGTTTATGGTTCTGAATTAAATCCAGAAGCTAAAAACTATCGTGAAATTGATCCAACCCTTGATTTTGCCTTAATTATGGGTAATGAAGGTCAAGGAATGGATGCTGAATTAGCAAGCAAAACGACTGCTAACTTGTATATTCCAATTACTGGTGATGCTGAATCACTTAATGTTGGGGTGGCAGCTGGGGTCTTAATGTTTGCGTTGAAACTTTAATTTTAAGTATATTGAAACCTGAATGAATTTTAAATTCATTCAGGTTTCTTTTGTTATTTTAAGGGTTTGCGGATGACTTACTTTGATATTTTGGTAAATGAACGATCTCGGCTAGGTCTTTTGGTTAACATATAGTACCATTAGATATGAGAGATACTAAGAGAATTAATAAAAATTAGATTTAATAAAATTTATTTTGAATTGAGGTAGGTAACATGGAATTTATTATTGGGGTAGACTTAGGAACTACATCAACCAAGGTCGTTTTGTTTGATTTAGATGGGCAGGTACACGGGTACGCCAATAAATTGTATCCATTGTATCAAGAACTACCCGATATGGCCGAAGAGGATCCGGAAGAAATTTTTCAAGCGGTCCTTGAAGGAATTCGTGAAGTTATCCAAAAAACTAATTTCCAGACTGATAGCATTCGAGCAGTTTCATTTTCAAGTGCGATGCATAGTTTAATTGCATTGGATGAAAATTATCAACCGCTAACACGTGTTTTGACATGGGCTGATAACCGGGCGGAACAATATGCAAGTGATTTGAAAGCCAGTGGTATTGGGCAAGAAATATATGCTAAGACAGGCACACCAATTCACCCAATGGCCCCATTAGCGAAATTATTATGGCTTAAAGCTGAAAAAACAGCTATTTATCAAAAAGCTGCGCATTATATGGGAATTAAAGAATACGTTTTTTATCGTTTATTAGGGGTTAATAAAGTAGATTATTCAATTGCTAATGCGATGGGGATTTTTAATATATTCAATATGGATTGGGATGAACAAGCCTTAGAATTAACAGGCATAACCCCGGCTCAATTACCCGAATTAGTTGCACCAACGGACTATGTATGTGGTTTGAAACCAGAATTAGCCCAATTTATGAACTTGCCAATCGATGTACCATTTGTCTTTGGGGCATCGGATGGAACCTTATCAAATTTAGGGGTTAATGCTATTAAGCCAGGGGTTGTTGCAGTGACAATCGGTACATCTGGTGCGGTTCGTGTTGTGACAGATAAACCAGTTATTGATCCGAAAGGTCGCACATTCACATATTACTTAGATAAGGATATGTGGGTTGTTGGCGGACCGGTTAATAATGGAGGGGTTGTCTTTCGATGGGCCCGAGATAATATGTTTGATGCTGAAAAAAGCACGGCTAAATTATTAGGTTTGGATGCGTATGACTTATTAACCGATATTGCTGCAAAAGTACCAGCCGGGGCTGATGGATTAATTTTTCACCCATATCTTGGCGGGGAGCGGGCACCGATTTGGGATGCTAACGCACGGGGATCGTTCTTTGGTTTGACCCAAAAACATACTCGGGCGCATATGTTGCGTGCTGTCCTAGAAGGGATTGTTTATAATTTGTATTCTGTAACTTTGGCGTTAGAAGAAGTTGTTGGTAAGACAACTGCTATTCAGGCCACTGGTGGGTTTGCACGCTCTGCTTTATGGCGCCAAATGTTAGCAGATGTCTACGAACAACCGGTTACTATTCCAGATTCATTTGAATCATCTGCTTTAGGAGCTGCGGTAGTGGCAATGAAGGCCCTTGGAATTATTAATTCATATGACATTATGGATAAAGTAATTGGGGCGACGAAAACCTATCAACCAGAACCAGCTAATTATGCGGCATATCGGGATTTGATGCCGATTTATATTCGCCTTGATCGTCAGTTGAAATCTGAATATGAGGCAATTGCTGACTATCAACGTAAACATGTTAACGCAAAATAAACACAAGTGTTGGCTTTAGCAAATAGATATTGTATCATTGCCTCAGTGGGAAACTCCACATGCGAAGGTGAGGTACAAATTTGAAAAAAATGAATTGGCAAGAAGATCAAGAATACAATCTGTATGTGGCTGATTTATTAGTTCGGCCGGAAGTTTTACGGTTGCAAAATTATGTGCAACACCACCATTCTGATCGGTTAACACACTCGATTTCAGTCTCATATCAAAGTTATCGTTGGGCAAAAAAATTAAATCTCGATGCTAAAGCGGTTGCTCGTGCAGGCCTATTACATGATATGTTTTATTATGATTGGCGCGAAACTAAATTTGAGTTGGGAACGCATGCTTACATCCATCCACGTGTTTCATTACGCAATGCGGAAAAGTTAACACCGTTGAGTCCGATGGAAAAAGATATTATTTTAAAGCATATGTTTGGGGCAACACTTGAGCTACCACAATATCGAGAAAGTTTCTTAGTTGATATGGTAGATAATGTGGCGGCGGTGCAAGAATACTTTGCGCCAAAATGGCAAGCGGTTAAAGCGCGCTTTAACTCATAACTAATATTGTAATAAAATAAACGTTTTAAAATTTTAGCAATGTAAATTTTTTTCATGCGTGCTATAATCATAGTTGACTAAAAGTAAGTAACTTGCTTGAAGGTATATTATGATAGAAAGTTGTAGGTATGAATGAGATGGAAACTAAAGAAGATACTAAACTTTGTCCTAAGTTCATGAAAACTTTCGAAATTCTAGGTCGTAAATGGAATGGGCTCATTATTGAAGTGCTTTTGAATAATGGTCCATCACGTTTTAAAGATTTGACAGGAGCAGTTTGTACATGCTCAGATCGAGTTTTGGTAGAGCGATTGAAAGAATTAGAAGAAGGTTTAGTTGAACGCCGGACATACGTGGATTCAGCATTAATTGAATATGCATTAACGGAGCGTGGTGAAGCGATGCGTCCTTTAATGGATGAAATTCACGAATGGGCTGATGAAACATACGGTGCAAAAGCTTAGTTAAAGACCGACGATTTTAGTCGGTCTTTTTTAGTGCTTGAAAAAATTAAGCTGAAGGCCCTTTCAAGATGTGTTATACTTATCGACGTATATATATTAGCGTTGAAAAGAAATAGTAAAATTAATTATTAATGCAGGGAGTTGTTAGCATGACTGAAACTAACAATATTAACATGATTAATTTGAATTCACTCTTGGAGCAACAATTGGAACGAATCGTTCGGTAACAATTGTCGGATGTCACCCGTTACGTGGTAAATGAGTAGTCATATGACTAAAAATGGGTGGTACCACGGTGAAGCGTCCCTGTGTAATTTTTTACACAGGGACTTTTTTTGTCGCTATAACAATTAAAAGGAGCCTTATATGTCACTTCAAGATCGTTTAAATGAACTAAAAGCAAATGTATTAACACAAATTAAAGATACCAAGCACTTGGATTTACTTAATGAAATTCGCGTTAACACGTTAGGTAAGAAAGGACCAATTACTGAAGTCCTTCGGGGAATGAAAGATCTTTCAGCTGAAGAACGACCAGTGATTGGTGCGTTTGCCAATGAAATTCGTGATCTATTAAAAAATGCGTTGGAAGAAAAGAAAGCTGAATTAGAAGAACTTGCATTAAATGCGCAACTTGCAGCTGAAAAGATTGATGTTAGCTTACCAGGAGCTGATTTTGAACCTGGTCATGCGCATGTTATTCAACAAATTATTGAACAACTTGAAGATCAATTCTTAGGTATGGGTTACCAAATTGCTGAAGGACCCGAAGTCGAAGAAGATAAATATAATTTTGAGATGATGAATTTACCTAAAGATCACCCGGCGCGTGATATGCAAGATACATTCTACATTACTCCAGAAATTTTAATGCGAACGCAAACATCTCCCGTTCAAGCACGGACGATGGAACAGCATGACTTTTCACAAGGGGCCTTGAAGATGATTTCACCAGGGCGTGTATATCGGCGTGATACTGATGACGCAACCCACTCACACCAATTCCACCAAGTTGAAGGGCTAGTAATTGATAAGCACATTACGATGGCTGACTTGAAAGGAACTTTGCTTAAAGTCGCCCAAGAGTTATTTGGTGAAAAGCACCAAATTCGGTTACGTCCTTCATACTTCCCATTTACAGAACCTTCTGTTGAAGTTGATGTGTCATGGAATGACGTTGATGAAAATACAAAACCAGAAGATATTGAATGGATTGAAGTATTAGGAGCCGGCATGGTTCATCCTAATGTCTTGAAAATGGCTGGGGTAGACCCAGAAGTATATGGTGGTTTTGCCTTTGGGCTTGGACCTGATCGTTTTGCAATGTTGAAATATGGCGTTGATGATATCCGTAATTTCTATTTAAATGATGTACGGTTCTTATCACAATTTAAATAAAAGGAGTCAAACAAGTGAAAGTATCTCTTAATTGGTTAAAAGAATATTTAGAAATTACTGGTGATCCAAATGTGTTAGCAGAACGGATTGCCCGAACTTCTGTTGAAGTTGAAGGTGTTACTCAACCAGGTGCTGGTATGAGTGGCGTTGTGGTTGCCAAAGTATTATCAGTTGAACCACACCCTGATTCAGATCACATGGTAATTACCCAAATTGATGCGGGTGAAGATGAACCAATCCAAATCGTAACTGGTGCACCTAATGTTGCTACCGGTCAGTTAGTTATTTTGGCTAAACATAATTCACGCATCGCAGGTGGTAAAAAGATTAAAAAAGGTAAGTTACGTGGGGTAGCCTCAAACGGGATGTTGTGTGCCCTCCAAGAACTTGGCTTTGATGAAAAAGTATCACCAAAAGACTTTGAAGACGGTATTTGGGTCTTCAATGAAGCGGATGGAGTTAAACCTGGAGATGATGCCCTTGAAGTATTAGGAATGGATGATTTCATTTTTGAAATGGGGATTACACCAAACCGTGCGGATATGCTATCAATGAATGGAACGGCATGGGAAGTTGGGGCGATGTTAGATCAAACGCCTAAATTACCAACGGTTGAGGTTGTTGAAAATGGTTCAAAAGCTGCGAGTGAATTAATTAGTGCTACCGCTGATGCTACTTTAGCGCCTAAGTATAAAGTACGGGTGATTGAAAATGTCACGGTCCAAGATTCACCATTATGGTTACAACGGAAATTGTGGAATGTTGGTATGCGGCCAATTAATAACATTGTTGATATTACTAACTATGTTTTGATGACATTTGGGCAACCCATGCATGCGTTTGACTATGATAAGTTAACGACTAAACAATTACATGTTCGTTTGGCTACTGAAGGTGAAACGTTAGTAACGCTTGATGGTGAAAAGCGTGATTTACGTGCGAACCAAGATATCGTAATTACTGATGGTGATACGCCAATAATGTTAGCTGGTGTCATGGGTGGTCAATCTACCGAAATAGATACTACTTCAACAACTGTAGTACTTGAAACTGCTAATTTTGAACCCCGCAATATTCGTTCATCTGCTCGCCGTCATGACCTACATTCAGAAGCATCACAACGTTTCGAACGGGGGATTGACTGGAATGCAACTGAACAAGCGCTTGATTTTGCAGCCCAATTAATTGCCGAACTTGGTAATGGTCAAGTGCAACCAGGTATAGTAGTGGCCACTGATACTGCTAAGGAAAAAGTTGAAGTTAGTGTCACATTAGCCCGTATTAACCACGTCTTGGGATTAGAATTAAGCGTAGCCGATATTACTGCAATTTTTGCTAAGCTTCAATTCCCAACGCAAGTTACAGATGAAACCTTTACAGTGACAATTCCAAGTCGTCGTTGGGACATTAGTATTCCAGCTGATTTAATTGAAGAAGTTGCGCGGATGTATGGTTATGATAATATTCCAGCAACGTTACCAGTTACGACAGCTACAGTTGGTAAGTTAACTTATAAACAACAAGTTATTCGTAAGTCACGTCATTTCCTTGAAAGTCTTGGCTTAAACCAAGCAATTTCATATGGTTTAACTACTGATGAAAAAGCCCAAATGTTTAGCCTTGATACAACAGCGGCAATCACAAAATTAGATTACCCAATGACGCAAGAACGTACAGCAACTCGGATGAGTTTGGTAACGGGCTTACTTGATGATGTTGCTTATAACGTTGCTCGTAAACAACAAGATGTTGCGTTATATGAACAAGGACGGGTATTCTACCGTTTTGGGGATGCTGTACGACCAACTGAAGTTGAACACATTGCTGGTGCAATCGCTGGTAAATTTGGTCATGATACTTGGCAAGGCAAAGCAAAAGAAGTTGATTTCTACACGGTGAAAGGTTTAGTAGACGCATACTTAAACCAATTTGATTTTGTAGCACCAATTTCATACCAAGCCAGTGCCGAATTTAAAGAAATGCACCCTGGTCGGACTGCTGCGATTTACGTTGGTGAACAAATGGTCGGATTTGTTGGTCAAGTCCACCCAACAGTTGCTAAAGCATTCAAGATTAAAGCCACATTTGTCTTTGAACTTGATTTACAATTATTACTTGATTTAGCTAAAAATGATCGTGGCTATGCACCAATTTCTAAGTTCCCAGGAATGAGTCGTGATATTGCAATCTTAGTTGATGAAAATGTTGCGTATGCTCAAATTATTAATGTAATTCATGAAAATGGGGGCCAACACTTGGTAAAAATTGAATTATTTGATGTTTACCAAGGAGATAATGTTGCCACAGGTAAAAAATCATTGGCATTTACATTGACATACCAAGATGTAAATAAGACACTAGTTGAAGAAGAAGTTAATACCGCATTTGCTAACGTCGTTACTGCGTTAGAGGAACAACTTGCGGCCGAAATTCGCTAGGGGAGAATTGTTTTGAAAAATAACGATAACTTTGATAGTTCATTAACACGTAGTTCGGGAATCAAAGGCGGGGGGCATAGTACCAAACTTCGCTGGATAATTATCGGAATTATTGGCTTAGTCGTTGTGGCCTTGTTAGCTGTGGGGGGAATTTACTTACATCAACGAAGTGACTTTAGTGCTAAGGATCCTAATAGTTCAAAAATTATTGAAATTAAGGTGCCACAAGGTGCTAATGCAACGTCAATTGGTAAGCAATTACAAAATGCCGGGGTTATTAAGCATGCAAGTGCTTTTAAAAACTATGTCGATGCACATAGTGTAAATAACTTAAATGCCGGTTATTTTGCCTTATCACCTAAGATGGATGTGGGTACGATTGTTGCACGTCTTCAGAAGCCGGGTGCGCTAACACCAAATGATGGTGTCTTACAACCAGGCTTTGTCTTGATGCGTGAAGGTGAAAATGCTGCTCAATTTGCACAAAATGTCGCTAAGCAGACTAAGTTTTCAGCTAAAGACTGGTTGGCTACGTTGAATGATAAATCATATTTGGACAAATTAGCTAAACAATATCCAGATTTACTCAGCTCAGCGATTGATGCGCCAACACGTTATAAGTTAGAAGGATATTTATATCCTGCTACTTATGATGTTCGAAATGCTAAAACACCGCAAGACATTACAACACAAATGGTTGCGAAAATGAATCAAGTATTACAACCATATTTTGCTGATATTAAGAAGCAAAATTTAACGGTACAACAAATTTTGACATTGGCATCATTAGTTGAACGTGAAGCCATTACGCCGCATGATCGTGGCGTTGTTGCCGGGGTATTTTTAAATCGGATTGATGACAAAATAACTTTGGGTTCAGATGTTGCGGTTAAATATGCTTTGAATACTGATAAAACTAACTTATCGATTGCTGATACGAAGGTTGATTCACCATATAATCTTTACAAAAACCAAGGCTTTGGTCCAGGGCCATTTAATTCGCCATCATTGTCGGCGATTTTAGCGGTGTTACATCCAATTGATCGTGATAAGAAATATTTATTCTTTATTGCTAACTTAAAAACAGGTAAGGTTTACTTTACTCAAACGATTCAAGAGCATGATGCATTAAATGCCAAATTGCTAGAACAAAATAACAACACTAAGTAATAAAAAATGGTCCCTAGAAAGTTTTCTAGGGACCATTTTTATTACCTTATAAATGTTAACGTTGTCGCTATATGCTGTATGTGTTGTTTTTAAAGTATTTTGAAGCATAATTAAAAAGTTGATTTTACGTTACTTAATAACGTTTGATTGTTTATACATACAAAATTATGCTAAAATTATAGCTAGAATATTTTGTACGAGTAAAAGTGAGTTTATAACTCACAAAAAAATTTTTTTAGAGGTAAACGATGACGAATAAATTATCAATTATTCCGTTTGGGGGAGTACGCGAAAACGGAAAAAATATGTATGCAATCACGTATAATGATGAAATTTTTATATTTGATGCAGGGTTGAAGTACCCAGAAAATGAATTATTAGGGATTGACGTTGTGATTCCTGATTTCCAGTATTTAGTCGATAACGCAGATAAAATAGCCGGGGTCTTTTTAACACACGGACATGCTGACGCTATTGGAGCATTACCATATTTATTAGCACAAATTAATGTACCGGTATTTGGTTCAGAATTAACGTTAGCATTGGCAAAGTTAGCTGTAAAAGCTGAAGAACTAACTAAAAATTTTGATGATTTTCATGTTGTTAATGAAAATTCAATTATTGACTTTGGCAGTGTTAAAGTATCATTTTTCAGTACAACCCATAGTATCCCGCAATCATTAGGTTTAGTTTTAGAAACACCTGAAGGCCAGATTGTTTATACAGGGGATTTTAAATTTGATCAAACAGCCAAAGCCGGTTATCGCACAGATTTAGCTCGGTTAGGTGAAATTGGTAAAAATGGTGTGCTAGCCTTATTGGCCGATGTTGCCGGTGTCGCTGCTGGTGGTGATTCAGTAAATGAATCAGTGATTGAAGAATATATTTTGGATACATTCCAAAATCACCAAGGCCGGATTATTGTTGCGATGGTGGCATCAAATATTCAACGAGTTCAACAAATAATTAATGCAACTTACGCAACTGGTCGGAAAATTGTTCTTTCAGGTAATGACTTAGAAAAAGTTGTGCGGACGGCTTTGAAACTCCACATGATTGAATTGCCAATTCCAGAAAATGAATTGTTTGTCTCATTCAAAAATTTAAATAAATTAACACCAGAAGAAACGGTTATTCTAGAGACTGGTCGGATGGGAGAACCTATCAAGCATCTTCAAAGAATGGCCAATGGTGATGATCGCCATATTAAAATTACTGAAGGAGATTTAGTATTTATTACTACAACACCATCATCAGCAATGGAAGCCTATGTGGCACGGACACGCGATTTATTATTTAAAGCTGGTGCTAATGTAAAAGCAATTTCACAAGACTTACGCTCTTCAGGGCATGCATCAGGTAATGATTTGCAATTAATGTTAAACTTTATGCGTCCAAAGGTTTTCTTGCCAGTTCAAGGTGAATATCGTGTCTTAAATACTGGAATGCATTTAGCCATGGAAGTTGGTATTCCTGAAGATCACATTTTTATCACTAAAAAAGGTGATCAACTCCAATATGATGGCGAAAATATGTATTTAGCTGGATCATTTGAAGTTAACAACACGATGATTGATGGTTCAGGAATTGGTGATATCGGTAATATTGTTCTTCGCGATCGCAAAGTCTTATCAGAAGATGGGGTTTTTGTAGCAGTTGTAACAATTGATCGTCGTCGTAAGAAAATTGTTGCCAAACCAAAAATTACATCACGTGGGTTTGTGTATGTTAAAGCATCACGGGATTTAATTCGCGATAGTAGCGATATTGTTGAAAAAACAATTTTGGACAATCTCGCCAATGTGAAGGATTTTGATTGGACAACTTTAAAAACTGCTGTTCGTGATAATTTAAGTCATTTTCTTTACGAACAAACACGTCGCCGCCCGGTTATTCTACCAGTAATCATGGAAGTTAACCAAAATGGTGGTCGTTTGGCTCGGCATAACCGCACAAGTAAGAGCGGTGAAGGCAAAGCGAAAGTTAAAAAGTTGCCTAATGCTCCAAAACAAGGTAATCAAGTTGAAAATGGTGGTGCTGAAAAGCCTAAAAAAGCTAAAAAGCCTCGCCGTCGTAAGCCAAAGCCTGCGCAAGGAGCAACTGAAACTTCAAATAATTAATGATGGCGAAGAGATTGATTTTGTGTAAGTCAATCTCTTTTGTTTGTCTAAAGAAAAGGGAGTGGCCTAAATGGAAGAAAATAAGCAAGACTTATTGTTATTGCAAGCACAACAGGCGGTAGACGAACGCGCATGGTCACAAGCATTAGCTTTATATGAAGAACTTTATCAACTGGAACAAAATTTAGCAGTTAATCAACAACTAGTTAATTTAGCGGTTCGTCTAGAACAATTTCAATTAGCACAACAATACTTACTAGATTATGTTGAAAAGTATCTCAGTACAAGTGATGACGTTGATAATGTAATTTTAATTTTCACGAAAAATCAAAATTATATTATCTGTCATGAAGTTATTAATAAAATCACTGGTCCAACGCTTTATCAGCATGCCCAGCAAGAATTAGCGTTGAAAGAAGATGAGGCACGCTTGATTTTACAAGCAACATTTAAGGCGCGCATGCGTGAATTTAAGTATTTGGGAATTCATGATTTTGCGGCACAATACCATAGTTATCAAACCGGCTTACAATTGCCACTAAGAGAACATATCGCCATTGCCAAAACATTGTTACTTGATGAAGACGTCAGTGATTTAGTTCGGATTACAATTTTAGCGTCATTTATGGCGTTGAAAATTAAAGAAGATGTGAGCTTTCTTTGGCTAGATAATGAAATTTATACACGTAAATTTAGTGATTTAGTGCCACCATTGGCAACTGAAACGGCATTTATTATCCAAGATACGCTGTATGATGAGCTTGGTGATACTGATCCAGTGACATTAGCAGGATTAGAGCAAAATATTATTTTACGTATTAAGGCCGCTTTCCCGTTTGTTGAACAGGTGATTACTGATCCAGTGACTTGGACTAAATATCAAATAGCCCGTTTTCGGGGTGAAGAATTACCCGATTTGAATGAAAATGATATCCGTTGGTTACTAAAATTTGATGCATTATTTGCAAAAATTGGTAATTAATGTAAAAAATATGTGGATTTTCATTTTTACGGTATGTTTTTATTTACAAAGCTAGATGGTATTTATATAATAATTAAGGCTTTCCAAAAGATATCAACGAGAAAATTCAATTTTCCTGTTTGTGTTCTTGGTGGATTGTAGTATAATTGAACGCATAGGATTGAAATAAATCAATCGCTTTGCAAATTTTAGGAGGATTTTCATTTTGGCTAAAGAACATTATGAACGCACAAAACCACACGTTAACATCGGTACTATCGGACACGTTGACCACGGTAAAACTACTTTAACTGCTGCTATCTCAAAGGTATTGGCTGACAAAGGTTTGGCTAAGCAAGCTGACTTCGCAGCTATCGATGCTGCTCCAGAAGAACGTGAACGTGGTATCACTATCAACACTGCTCACATCGAATACGAAACTGAAGCACGTCACTACGCTCACATCGATGCCCCTGGACACGCCGATTACGTTAAGAACATGATCACTGGTGCTGCACAAATGGATGGTGCCATCCTTGTTGTTGCCGCAACTGATGGTCCTATGCCACAAACTCGTGAACACATTCTTTTGGCTCACCAAGTTGGTGTTGACTACCTTATCGTATTCTTGAACAAGACTGACCTTGTTGATGATGAAGAACTTATCGACCTTGTTGAAATGGAAGTTCGTGAATTACTTAGCGAATACGATTTCCCAGGTGACGATGTTCCATTTATCCGTGGATCAGCTCTTGCTGCCCTTAACGGTGATGCAGAACAAGTTAAAGTTATCGAAGAACTTATGGATACTGTTGACTCATACATCCCAACTCCAGACCGTGACACTGACAAGCCATTCTTGATGCCAGTTGAAGACGTATTTACTATCACTGGTCGTGGTACTGTTGCATCAGGTCGTATCGACCGTGGTGTTGTTAAAGTTGGTGACGCCGTTGAAATCGTTGGTTTGAAGGACGAAGTTTCTTCAACTACTGTTACTGGTGTTGAAATGTTCCGTAAGACTATGGACATGGGTGAAGCTGGTGATAACATCGGTGCATTGCTCCGTGGTGTTTCACGTGAAGACATCGAACGTGGTCAAGTTTTGGCTAAACCAGGTTCAATCCAAACTCACAAGAACTTCAAGGCTGAAGTCTATGTTCTTTCTAAAGAAGAAGGTGGTCGTCACACTCCATTCTTCTCAAACTACCGTCCACAATTCTACTTCCACACTACTGACGTTACTGGTGTTATCGAATTGCCAGAAGGTGTAGAAATGGTTATGCCTGGTGATAACGTTACTTTCACTGTTGAATTGATCAGCCCTGTTGCCATTGAAAAGGGTCTTAAATTCACTGTTCGTGAAGGTGGCCGTACTGTTGGTGCCGGTGTTGTTTCAGAAATCGAAGACTAATCTTTTAGTTTAATCGGTTCTTGATTTAACAAGACCAACATTTTAAAAAGGATTTGCATTTTTTGCAAATCCTTTTTTTATATAAAAATAACAAAAAAACGCCGAAAAAGGGGTCTATTACTGGTTTTATATTTGCATATAATAGCCAGTATGTTAAACTATTATTCGTATGTATTAAACATTGAAAACAATGAATTAGCTGCAGCAATTCATTTATTGGAGGAATTAACATATGGTTGCAACAAACGCACAATTTACTAAGGGTGATGGTAACAAAGGTACATTATCTTTTGAAATCCCAGTTGAAGTATACACTGATGGTATTGACAAGGCTTTTGATCGTGTAAAGGGTCAAGTTAACATTCCTGGTTTCCGTAAAGGTAAGATGCCAAAATCACTCTTCATCAAGCAATTTGGTGAAGAATCATTATACCAAGATGCATTGAACATCGTTTTAGGTGACATCTATGAAGCCGCTGTTCTTGAAGCTGGTATTAACCCAGTTGGCCAACCAAATATTGACGCAGATTCAATGGAAAAGGGTCAACCTTGGAAGTTGCATGCAGACGTTGAAATTGCACCTGAAATTGAATTAGGTGAATACAAAGGTTTAGCTGTTCCTAAGCAAAGCACACGTGTAACTGCTAAGGAAGTTGATGCTGAAATCGAAAAATTACGTGCTTCTCAAGCTGAACTCGTATTGAAGGAAGATGCAGCTGCTGAAAATGGCGATACTGTTGTTATCGATTTTGATGGTTCTGTTGATGGCGTACACTTCGATGGTGGTAAGGGTGAAAACTTCTCACTTGAATTAGGTTCAGGTCAATTCATTCCTGGTTTTGAAGACCAACTTGTTGGTCACAAAGCCGGTGAAGATGTAAACGTAAATGTTAAGTTCCCTGAAGATTACCAAGCTGAAAACTTAGCTGGTAAAGATGCTTTATTCGAAGTTAAACTTCATGAAGTAAAGACTAAAGAATTGCCTGCTTTAGATGATGAATTTGCTAAGGATGTTAACGAAGATGTTGACTCACTTGACGAATTGAAGACTGTTACTAAGGCTAACTTGAAGGAAGCTAAGCAACAAGCTGCTAAAGACGCAATTGAAGAAGCTGCAATTACTAAGGCCGTTGATAACGCAACTGTTGTTGGTGGTGATGTTCCTGCTGCTATGATTGAAGCTGATGTACACCGTCAAATGGACCAATACCTTGGTAACATGCAACAACAAGGTATTAACCCAGAAATGTACTTCCAATTAACTGGAACTACACAAGAAGACTTGCACAAGCAATTCGAAGAAGGTGCTGCTAACCGCGTTAAGACTAACCTTGTTTTAGAAGCTATCGTAGTTGCTGAAAACGTTGAAGGTACTGATGCTGATGTTGACGCTGAAGTTAAAGACTTGGCTGCTCAATACGGTATTGATGAAGAAGCTGTTCGTCAAGCTTTAACACCTGCAATGTTGAAACACGATATCGCAATCAAGAAGGTTGTTGACTTAATCGTTGAATCAGCTAAGGAAGAAGCCTAATTAGCTTTTATTCGTTAGCATATATTTGATAATTTAACCCCACATAATCCGTTTGGATTAATGTGGGGTTTTTAATAACAAAATTGCGAATTATTACCACTAAATGTTATGAATGTTTTTAATAGTAGTTAACTTTAGTTGTGGTATGGTACAATTTAACTAATGAATTTTTTGACAGGAGGCATTGCTAATGCTTGATACGACTGATCCAATGGGACCAATTATCTGTTCATTTTGTGGTAAATCACAAGATGAAGTGCAAAAGATAATCGCTGGTCCAGGGGTCTTCATTTGTAATGAATGTATTACCCTTGCAAAATCAATTATTGATGAAGAAGTTCGCCATGATGCAACTGAAGAGGTAATTGATTTACCAACACCACGTCAAATTGTGGATGCTTTAAATAAATATGTTGTTGGTCAAGAAGATGCTAAACGGACATTAGCGGTTGCGGTGTATAATCACTACAAACGGATAAATGACACGTTAGTTGGTGAAGGTGATATTGAATTACAAAAATCAAATATTGCCGTTATTGGACCAACAGGATCTGGTAAAACTTACTTGGCGCAAAGTCTAGCACGTATTTTGGACGTGCCATTTGCAATTGCAGATGCGACGACACTAACCGAAGCTGGATATGTCGGTGAAGACGTTGAAAATATTTTGCTTAAATTATTACAAAATGCAGATTACGATGTCGACCGTGCACAACGTGGAATTATCTACATTGATGAAATTGATAAGATTGCTAAAAAATCTGAAAATGTTTCAATTACACGGGATGTTTCCGGTGAAGGTGTCCAACAAGCGCTTTTGAAAATTCTAGAAGGTACGATTGCCAATGTACCACCTCAGGGTGGTCGTAAGCACCCGCAACAAGAGTTTATTCAAGTGGATACAACCAATATTTTATTTATTGTTGGTGGTGCTTTTGATGGTATCGAAACAATGGTTAAAGAGCGGCTTGGTGATAAAGTAATTGGATTTGGTACTGATACTAGTAAGCTAGCCCAATTACACTCATTGGAAGAAAAAACCATCATGCAACAAGTTATTCCAGAGGACTTGATGTCATTTGGATTAATTCCAGAATTTATTGGCCGTTTGCCAATTTTAACGGCGCTTGAAAAGTTAGATGAAGACGACTTAGTTCGGATATTAACTGAGCCTAAAAATGCTTTAGTGAAGCAATATGTGGCCTTAATTGGTATGGAAGATGTTGAACTTGAGTTTACAACAGAAGCCTTGCACGCAATGGCACATTTAGCGATTACACGTAATACAGGGGCTCGGGGACTACGGTCAATTATTGAAGAAGTAATGCGGGATATTATGTTTGATTTACCTAGTCGTGATGATATTCAAAAGGTGATTATCGACGAAGACACGGTTAGTCGACATGCAGAACCACAATTAGTTTTAGCAGCTAACGAATAAGTTTAGGATTACCCATAAACGCATATTATTTATAAATATTGCTAATAAAACAGCTTGGAAATTGGATTTCCAAGCTGTTTTATTAGTTTTTAATTTCGGTGAATTATGATTGTAGGTCAATGATTTTTGTATTTCTCTTGGCTTCGACCTTAAATAATCAGCAATATGGTAAAATTGTCTGGTATACTAGATAGGTTAATTTAAATCGATATTATTATAATCAAATTTAGAACATAGATTGGAGAAAATCATGGAAGTACACAATGTTGCCTTGACTATTAGTGCCGTAGGGCCCAAACAATACCCAACCAATGAATTACCTGAAATTGCTTTAGTAGGACGTTCAAATGTTGGTAAGTCATCTTTGACAAATACCTTGATTAACCGTAAGAGCTTTGCCCGGACGTCTTCACAACCAGGTAAGACGCAAACTTTGAACTTTTATAACGTTGAAGATCAAGTTTATTTTGTCGACGTTCCAGGATACGGCTATGCTAAAGTATCAAAATCAGAACGTGAAAAATGGGGCTTTATGATTGAAGAATACTTGAGCACCCGGGCACAGTTACGTGGAGTTGTAAGTCTAGTGGATGCTCGTCATGCGCCTTCAGAAGATGATATTAATATGTATAATTGGTTATTATACTTTGATATTCCAGTGTTAGTTGTGGCGACGAAAGCGGATAAAATTGCCCGTGGAAAGTGGAACAAAGCAGAATCAACAATTAAAAAAGCATTACAATTTGATAATTCAAAAAGTGATTTTATGATGTTTTCATCTGTTACTAAAGATGGTAAAGATGCTGTTTGGGGTTGGATTGAAGATCGTATGGCTGATGAAATTGTCATTGAAGATGTCGCTGAGGAGCGTGATTAACTATGGAATTTAATGATTATCAAAAATCTGCTAACCGAACATTATTTGGTACGGAAACAGTTTTAACTAATTTAGGCCTCGGACTTGCATCTGAAACCGGTCAAATTACTTACATGATGAAACGTTATAGCTTTGAAGGAGCGCGCTTAGATAAAGAGGCGCTAACGCACGAAATTGGCGATGCGTTATGGTATCTTTCGCAGATTGCTGAGTGGGCTGATATTGATTTTGAAGCGGCAGCACAAGAAAATCTAGCGTCTTTAAATAAACGCTATCCAGATAATAAAGTTAATTAAAAAGAACGAGAGCATATGCTCTCGTTCTTTTTAATTAATTATGCTTTTTTATCAGTAGTGGTTGATGAAGATTGTTGTTCGTTACGTCCGAGTGCTTTGTTTTTAGCATCTTTATCAGCATCATCAAGTGGTAATGTGATAAAGTCGCCAAGCATTTTATCAAAATTAGTTTCGCGTTTTACAGTTAAGGCCATATTAAGTAGCACTCCTTTAAATTGGTATTGGCCTTAGTGTAGCATTTTTTTGGTTAAAATGGTATGGAAAAAGTATTACAAAATATTACTAATTTTTTGTAAGCAGAAGTCTAGATTAATTTTGAAAACGATGATAGAATTATACTCAATCGAAAGATAATGACGGAGGAAATTAAAATGGCTGTTTTAGAAACTACTGATGCAACATTTGAAAAAGATACTGCGACTGGCGTAACGCTTACTGACTTTTGGGCTACTTGGTGTGGACCTTGTCGGATGCAAAGCCCAGTAATTGATGCTTTATCAGAAGAATTAGGTGATAAAGTTACTTTTAACAAGATGGATGTTGATGCTAACCAAGCAACACCACAAGAATTTGGGATTATGTCAATTCCAACTTTACTTGTTAAAAAAGATGGTGAAGTTGTGGAAACGATTATTGGTTACCATTCAAAAGAACAACTTACACAAGTCTTAGATCAATATATTGATTAATGAAATCTAAGTTATTATGAAAAAGAATCAAAATCTACAAGATTTTGATTCTTTTTTTGTTGCTATTCCAATTTTTTGCGTACTGTATTTTTATGCAAAGGAGGTAGAATACAAATGAAATGCTGGCAAGTGCTGAAACAACAGTATCGTTTGATTACAGTAGGGTTAATTGGCATCTTTTTAGTGGTAAGTGTGTTAATTGGAATGTTAAAGCCGGGCCAGAGCGCGACACCACGAAATGATTTTAAACCCACAAGTATATCAAGTAATGCCGCTAAAGCACATAGTAATCAAGGCGCTGGAGCAACGAGTACGAAAAAGGATAACTTTATTTACGTCGATATTAAAGGCGCTGTTTTACACCCTGGAGTATATCAGGCAATGAATAACGTTCGTGTCGAAACCGTATTAGGATTGGCCGGTGGGACATTAGTGGAAGCTGATTTAAGGCAAATTAATTTAGCGCAAGCAGTTAAAGACCAACAGATAATTTATATTCCACATAAAGGTGAACAGTTACCGACACAAACGCAAGGGAGTCCTGAAGTAAGTCAAGTCAGTGACAGCACACATAAAATAGTTAATTTGAATTCAGCAACGAAAGAGGATCTGCAAACGCTGACGGGCGTTGGTGCACGTAAAGCTGAAGTA
Organism: Periweissella fabaria; assembly: GCF_918814575.1. Classification (GTDB taxonomy): domain Bacteria; phylum Bacillota; class Bacilli; order Lactobacillales; family Lactobacillaceae; genus Periweissella; species Periweissella fabaria. The sequence goes on from NZ_CAKKNS010000002.1 coordinate 70,314, forward strand.
ATTTTACAATATCGGCAGCAACACGGAAATTTTAAGAAAATTGAAGAAATCCAACAAGTCGATGGTATCGGTGAAAAAACCTTTCAAAAATTAAAGCCATTTCTAGCAGTGTGATGGCGTAAGGGTATCTTTGAAAGGTTGTAATTTGATATAATAAGGCCATTATTTAGTTAACAGGAGATTGAAGCATGCAAGAACGAATTTCATGGGATGAATATTTTATGCTACAAGCAGTTGCGTTAGCATCACGTTCAACGTGTAATCGCTTATCAGTTGGGGCAGTATTAGTTCGTGATAAACGCCTAATTGCTAGTGGCTACAACGGCTCGGTAGAAGGAGATGCCCATTGTATTGATGAGGGTGATTTAATAGTTGATGGTCATTGCATTCGGACAATTCATGCTGAACAGAATGCGTTATTGCAATGTGCCAAGTATGGTGTACCAGTTGATGGTGCTGAAGTATACGTAACGGATTTTCCGTGTGCTAATTGTACTAAGATGTTGTTACAAGCTGGTATTAAAAAGATTAATTATCTTCGTAATTATCGAAATGATGATTTTGCGATGCATTTAATTAACTTGAAAAAAGTCGAATTAAATCAGGTTCATTTTTCACCAAATTCACAGGACGCTGTGGATTTAGCTAAGTTTACCAATTAAGCAACGTTGGATATTTCCAGCCTTGGCAACAATTACCATTTCAGTCGTGATCCTCGGCCATAATTGGTGGGCAATTGGGGCCTTATTTATCATCTTACTACGTATATATTTTTTAAAAGAACCACAGGTTTTAATTGTCACATTAATTACATGTGGCTTTTTTTATTACTGGTTGGATACGTTTAAGCAACATAATCAAGACTTGCAACAACAAGTTCAACAGCAGCTTGATCAAAGTGTTGAGTTTGATTTTACCGCTTGGGCAGATGAACTAGATGTTGATGGTAATATTTTAAAAACTGTAGCGACACTCCCTCAAACGGACACTAAAATTTTAGTTAATGCGGTTATAGGTGATAAAACAACTAAAGAACAGCTTGAACAGGTGACGGGCCGCATTGTCTTAAATATCCGTGGTAATATTAAATTGATTGATGAAGCAACTAATCCAGGACAATTTGATAGTCGTAAATTTTATGCCTTGCAACAGATCAATGCAACCTTAAGTAAAGGTCAAGTTAAAGTAGTTCAAAAGCTAGGTGATACTGCTACGCTGATTGGCTGGGTGCATAAATTACATCAAAAGGTTATCGCGTATTTTGAAACCCTACCATCAAACTTACGATTTTATGGAGAAACCTTGATATTAGGATATATTAGATCCGATTTTTACCAAGAAAATCAAGGAATTCGTGAGCTAGGATTATTACACTTGTTTAGTATTTCTGGCTTCCAAGTGGTCATGTTTATTAAGTTACTTCGCTGGTTTTTTAACCAATTGCGGATTCCAATTGAAATAACAGCAATCCTAACGTTGCTACTGTTACCACTATATTTTCTGTTTTCGGGCAGTATTCCTTCACTAATTCGGGCAATTATTGTCGGTATGGTAGCACAAGGTTTGTTAATTATTAAGTCGCGCTTAACAACGTTAGATAGTTGGAGTCTTAGTTTATTAGGTGGGGTTGTGATTGAGCCTGGAATTTTAGAAATGCTAGGTGGACAATTGTCATATTTATTAGCATTGGCATTAGTTTTTGTACGGGGTTTGAAATTTTGGCAAGAAATTATTATGATGAATTTGATTATTCTGCCGCTCTTGTTAGCCACCACTTATCAGACCCATTTATTAGCTTTTTTGGCTAATTTTATTTTCATTCCGATATTTACGCATTTAATGGTGCCGTTGACAACGATAGGCGTACTGATATTCCCAATCTTTCCGGTATTATCAAACGGAATTGATTATATAATTGCGGAACTTAGTACATTAATAACCTGGTTAAGTAAGTTGCCTGGAAATATTATTTTTGGCCACTTTAACATTGGATTAGCTTTATTGGCTACCGGGATGACGTTTTATTTAATGCAAAATTTTAAGAGTCGCCGAGGCTGGTTAATTTTATTGAGTATTTATTTCGTGGGCTTTGTTGGCCTTAAAATACCTTTGCATGGTAGCGTTGCCTTTGTCGATATTGGACAAGGCGACAGTATTGTCATTCAAATGCCATATCACCGTGAAGTGACGATAATTGATACTGGTGGTCGATTGGCGATGCCACTTAAACAGAGTTGGCAACGACGTCAGAAACAGGCTAAAACCAATGCTGATATGTTTTTAGTACCGTATCTAATGTATCAAGGAATTGCTAATATCAAGCAAATTATTCTAACGCATGCGGATGCTGATCATGCAGGGGATGTTGAAATTCTCTTAAAAACTTTTAAAGTTCAACATTTATACGTCGGTCAAGAGATGGAAAAGATGCCTAAGTATCAACAATTGGCCAATAAATATCACGTTGATTTAGTGGGGGTTCATGCTGGGCAAAAATTGCCAGGGCTACCGTTAGAGATTTTATGGCCAATTGTTAGCGGCCAAGGGAAAAATGAAGATTCGGTTGTTACTCGTGGCTCGTTTGGAAAATTAAATTTTTTGTTTATGGGTGATCTTAATCGAGAAAATGAATTAAGGTTACCAACAAAGGCAATTTCAGCAACACAAGTAATTAAATTGGGCCATCATGGTAGTAAGACCAGTAGTGATGAACGTTTTTTACAAGCGGCTAAACCTGAGATAGCAATTATATCTGCTGGTCGCAATAATCGTTATCATCATCCACATCAAGAAACGTTGGCAACTTTAGCAGCTAATAAAATTTCTTATTTTAGTACTGCTAGAGATGGTATGATTAAATATGAATGGTCCCTATTTGGTGGCCACTGGTCGAAAATGAAAAGTGAGTAATAGTTTATGAACATACAGAATTTAACCCAACAATTAACCAGTTCACCTCAGCCAGTGTATCTAATACAAAGTGAACAATTATATATTCTCGAAAAAGCCCGCCAAGCATGTAAAGGATTAATCGCATTAGAAGAACAAGCAATGAATTATGCTAGTTATGATATGGACGATGTTGATTTAGAAGTCGCTTTAGCTGATGCAGCTACGATTCCATTTTTTGGTGAGCGGCGAGTTGTCGTTTTGGAAAAGCCACTTTTTTTAACTGGTGAAACGAAAAAGCAACGTGCCAATCATAATTTGGATGCCTTATTAGCATATTTAGAGCGGCCAGAACCGGATACAACATTAGTGTTTTTAGCCCCTTATGAAAAGCTTGATAAGCGTAAAAAGGTAGTTAAAGCCCTTTTGAAAGTCGCTGAAGTATTTGATTTTGGAGTGATTTCCGAGCGTGACATCCATGAATTAATCAATACCGATATGCGGGAGCATGGCTTCAAGATTGAACCAGCTGCGATGAATGTTTTGATTCAACGGACGAACGCTGATTTAACAATTATTATGCAAGAACTTGGTAAACTATATTTATATTGTTACCAAGAAAAAGTAATTAATCGGGCAGCCGTTGAAGATTTGGTGACTAAGTCGTTAGGTGAAAATGTTTTTGATTTAGTGACGGCTGTATTAGCTAGAAAAACCACGACGGCATTAACGCTTTATCACGAATTACGTATTAATGGGGAAGAACCATTAAAAATGAATGCCTTACTAATCGGTCAATTTCGCTTGTTGTTGCAAGTTAAGGGGTTAATGCCAAAGGTGCGCAACGAAAAGGAATTAGCCACGCAACTTAAGGTGCACCCTTATCGGGTCAAATTAGCTAATCAAGCTAGTAGTCGCTTTACGATGCAAGATTTAAGCCGGGCATATTTAGGATTATTTGATTTAGAAAAGCAATTGAAGAGTACTCAACGTGATCCTGAAATCTTATTTGAATTATTTATGATTAATTTTGTAAATAAATAATATTTTACTTGCATTAACAAGAAGTAACGTGTAACATTATAAAAGTGCTAAAGAGCACAGCCTCTTACTTAGTTTATCGGTTCACCGTCGATTTACTCGGTTTTTGGAATAAATAAAGAAAGGTGGAAATAACCCATGGCTATTTCACAAGCACGTAAGAACGAACTTATTAAGCAATTTGGTCGTCACGAAGGCGATACTGGTTCTGTTGAAGTTCAAGTTGCAGTCCTTACTGAAGACATCAACGAATTGAACGCTCACTTCTCAATTCACAAGCACGACTTCCACTCACAACGTGGTTTAATGAAGAAGATCGGTCACCGTCGTAACTTATTACGTTACCTCCGTAACTCAGATGTTCAACGTTACCGTGAATTGATTAAGGCACTTGGTTTACGTCGTTAATATTTACATTAACCACTAAATTAACTGCTATATAACAGAAAAAAGACCAGGAGGAATTATCAATGCCAGTTATTGAATCTTCAATCCAACGTGTCCGCACTAACGAAAAGGCGCAAGCTCGTCGTGCTTCTCAATTGAGCTCATACCGTACTCAAGTTAAGAAGTTCGTTGCCGCTGCTGCTGCCGGTGCTGACAATGCCCAAGACTTATACGTTGCTGCTTCTTCAGCAATTGACAAAGCCGTAAGCAAGGGTTTGATCAAAAAGAACAAAGCATCACGTGACAAGTCACGTTTGGCTGCTAAGTTGAGCAAGTAATTGCAATTTAAGAAGTTCTATGATGAATTATTTCATCGTAGAACTTTTTTTGTATAATAATGATTTTAATTGACTATACCGGTTGCCCAGACTTTCGTTTTAATGATACTATTTTAAGTAGAAATTAAAAGAAATCAGGGATACATATAATGTATGGACACAAACTTTCGCAACGCCTTGCTGCAGTTGCACAAATGGTACCACAAGGTGCACGGGTTGCTGACATTGGTTCTGATCACGCGTATTTGCCAGTCAATTTACTTTTAAATAAAAAAATTGATTTTGCTGTTGCTGGTGAAGTTGCAGTCGGCCCAATGAAAAATGCCGCATCGGAAGTTAATAAGCAAGGCTTTCAAGATCGGATTATAGTTCGCTTAGCAGATGGACTTGCAGCAATTGAACCAATCGATGCAATCGATACGGTTGTTATTGCTGGAATGGGTGGAATCTTGATTAGTAAGATTTTAGATGCTGGCCCACGTTTTGAAACATTAATCTTACAGCCAAATACTGATGAAGCAACTGTTCGAGAATGGCTAGAACAACATGCGTATCAAATTGTGGCTGAAGATATTGTGGCTGAAGATAATCACACATATGAATTAATTAAAGCAATACCAGGGGATATGACACTATCAGCACATGATAAACAATTTGGACCATATCTTAGTGAGATACAATCTGATGTTTGGCGTGCTAAATGGGAACATGAATTAGATCGTAAGGAAAAAGTACTAGGTTTCTTACAAGCAGCCACACCAGTTCATGAAGATCGTATTGCTGAAACACAAGCTGAAATAGCGACGATTCAAGAGGTACTAAAATGACAGTCATTCGCGGATATGAACTTGTAAAACGAATTGAAGAATTTGCGCCACTAACGCTAGCTGAAAGTTGGGATCATAGTGGTTTACAAATTGGGGATTTAAAAAAACCAATTCATAAAGTTATGACCACTCTTGATGTGCGACCTGAAGTGGTCCAAGAAGCAATTGCCCAAGGAGTTGATTTTATTTTGGCACATCATCCGATAATGTTTAAACCAGCTTATGATTTAGACTTGGCTAATCCACAAAATCGGATGTATGCAGATTTATTACGCCATAATATTACCGTATACGCAGCACATACTAATTTGGATAAAGTTAGTGACGGGATGAATGACTGGTTAGCACAAATTATTGGTTTACCAGACACAACACCATTAATCCCAGAACCAAACCAACCTGAAATTGGTTTGGGGCGAATTGGTAACTTACCAGCCCCAACTTTATTAAAAGACTTTGCTAATCGGTTATGTCAAACTTTTAAAGTTGAGCATGTTCGATTAATTACGACAGATACTGATCAATTCATTAAACGTGTCGCAATTGTTGGTGGCTCTGGGTCTGAATTTTATGCTGAAGCAAAAGCACAAGGTGCCGATGTCTTAGTAACAGCTGATGTTAGCTATCATGTAGCACATGACATTTTATCAAGTGGCATCTCTGTGATTGATCCGGGACATCATATGGAATTTTGGATGAAAACAGCAATGCAACAATTTATTAAGGATTGGTCAAATGATGCCGAATGGGAGCTAGATGTAGTACAATCTAATATAAACACGGATCCATTCCGATTTGTTTAAGTCAAAGAAAGAGGTATAAGCAATTGGCTAAATACGAAAATTTAGTACCACGTTTTATCAAATATGCGAAAGTTAACACTCGTTCAAACGAAGAATCAACAACTATTCCATCAGATCCAAAGGAAGTCGCTTTTTTAGCAGATTTAGCAACTGAATTAAAGGAAATGGGTTTGCAAAATGTGCGAACTATGAAAGATGGTTACGTTTTTGCTGAATTAGCAAGTAACATTGATAAAGATGTACCAACGATTGGTTTTATTTCACACGTTGATACTGCCGATTTCAATTCTGAAAACGTGCAACCACAAATCCACGAAAACTATGACGGTAAGTCAGATATTAAGTTGAGTGATGAATGGACTTTAAGTCAAGCTGAATTCCCTAACATGAAGAACTATGAAGGTCACACTTTGATTACTTCAGATGGTAGCACTTTACTTGGTGCTGATGATAAAGCCGGGGTCGCAGAAATTATTGCTGCTATGGAATACTTGATTGCTAATCCGGATGTTAAGCACGGTACTATCAAAGTTGCTTTTGGTCCTGATGAAGAAATCGGAATTGGTGCGGACAATTTTGACACTAAAGAATTTGGTGCTGATTTTGCCTACACTGTTGATGGTGGTCCATTAGGTGAATTAGAATGGGAAACTTTCAATGCTGCTGATGCAAAAATCTCAGTTCAAGGTAAGAATGTCCACCCTGGTTCAGCTAAAGACACAATGATTAACGCAATCCAAGTTGTCATGGATTTCCACGCCGCTTTACCAGAACATGATCGTCCAGAACACACTGAAGGAACTGAAGGTTTCTGGCACGTAATGCAAATTAGTGGTTCACCAGAATCAGCTACAAGCCGTTACATTGTCCGCGATCACGATCGTCAAAAGTTTGAAGAACGTAAGCAATTATTACTTACAATCGCTGACAAAATGAATGCGGACTTTGGTACTAACCGGATTAACGTTGAAATCAAAGACCAATACTTTAACATGGGTGAAGTATTAAAAGACGACATGCGTTCAGTTGACTTAGCAGCTGACGCCATGAAGGCTCTTGATATTAAACCATTAATCGAACCTGTTCGTGGTGGTACTGATGGTTCTAAGATTACTTTCCTTGGCACACCAACACCAAACCTCTTTGCAGGTGGTGAAAACATGCACTCACGGTTTGAATTTGTGTCTGCTCAAGTAATGGAACAAGCAGTTGATACATTATTAAAAATTTCAGAATTAAACATTACTGATTAATTAATGGTAAATAAAAAAAGTTCGGGATATCCCGAACTTTTTTTATTGTTGTTTGTTGGCACCAGTTGAAATTTTTGAAAAGATAATTGCACCAGCAAGTCCAATAATAATCGCCCAAATGGCAATAAAGACTGGTGAATAAGTACCACCTTCAAGTGCGTGACCAATGTAACCAATAATTTCACCGAAAATCAATGCCCATAAAGCACCCATAAAGTATTTCATAATGTACACCTTTTCGTTTATTCATAATTTCACTATTAGTTTACGCTCTCTATATTTAAATGCAAGTCTAAATGTTTTTGATATAATAAGAGTAACAACTTTGACGATGGCTTATATAAATGAAAAGGGGGACTGTAATGAGTTATTTTCCAATCCAAGCATTAAGTGCATATAGTCTATTAAAAAGTCCAACAACCCCTAAAGGTTTAGTAACTAAAGCCAAAGCGCTTGGTTATCAAAATATCGCTTTAACAGATATCGATGTTATGTATGGTGTCGTTGATTTTTATAATGCCGCTATTGAAGCAGAAATGAAACCAATCTTAGGTTTAACGTTAAAAATTAATGGGCTTGTTAACCAAAGCACAATTGGAGCAATCGTGCTAATCGCTAAAAATAGCCAAGGTTATCAAAATTTAATGAAAATATCATCCTATAAGATGACTTTAACAAATCCTAACGAAGCTAATTTTGGTGCGATTAAGGATTTTTTAGCCGATTTAATTGTGATTAGTCCAGTAGGTGGTGAAGTTGATCAACTTATTCAACAAGGGCAGTTAGCATTGGCCCAACAAGCTACTACCGAGTTACAACATTTATTTGATGCGAATGCACTTTATCTAGGGATTAATTTGCAACAGTCGAGGGAACAACGTACGAAATTACAAAATTTTAGTACGCAGGTAGACATCCCATTGGTTGTTGACGAACCGGTCCATTATTTGGAGCCTAATGATTATTTTGCAAGTAAAGTTTTACAAGCAATTGATGCCAACGTGGTTTTAACTAATTTAGGACAGGTGCGGAGTGAAGTTGGTAGTGCTTATTTAAAACCATTAGCAAAAATTCAGATGGCTTATATGGAAGCTGGTCTAGCAACTGCTTTTGAAAATAATGAAAATTTAGCTGCGACAATTAATGTTGAATTAAAGTTTAAACAACCACAATTACCAACGTTTCCGTTACCTGTTGGGACTGATACACGAGTGTATTTAGCCCAAATTAGTCAGGCTGGGTTAGCTAAACGCGGACTAAATACGCAAGCATATCAAGAACGGCTTGACCACGAATTAACGGTAATTAATCAATTAGGCTTCAACGATTATTTTTTAATCGTATGGGATGTCATGGAATGGGCCCATCAGCAAAATATTCAAACGGGTCCTGGGCGGGGATCAGCTGCTGGTTCTTTAGTTGCCTATGCGTTGACGATTACAGATGTCGATCCATTAAAATATGATTTATTATTTGAACGTTTTTTAAATCCAGATCGAGCGCAAATGCCTGATATAGATCTTGATTTACCTGATAATCGACGGGAAGAAGTATTGAATTATGTCCATGATAAATATGGTCATACCCACGTGGCACAAATTATTACGTTTGGAACTTTGGCAGCTAAACAAGTTATTCGTGATACAGGCCGTGTTTTTGGGTATACCCAGCCGCAATTAGGGCAATTAGCCAAAGCATTACCTAATGTCCCCCATTTTACATTGGCAAGTGCAATCGAAAATTCACGAACTTTTCAAAACATAATTAATGATTTACCCAATGGGAACTTATTATTAAATGTCGCGCAACAATTAGAAGGATTACCACGTAATTATAGTACGCATGCTGCAGGAGTGGTTATCTCACAAGAACCTCTAACCGACATTGTACCGGTACAAACGGGACCTGATGAGCGGTTAATGACGCAATTACCCAAAAATCCGGTTGAATCACTAGGATTGTTGAAAATGGATTTTTTGGGGTTACGTAATTTAACTCTATTAGCAACAACATTAAGTTTGATTCATGAATCAGAACCAACGTTTACGTTAGACACAATTGCATACGATGATCAAGCAACTTTGAAGATATTTCAGCAAGCGAAAACGAACGGTATTTTTCAATTTGAATCAGAAGGTATTAAAAAAGTCCTCCGACAATTACAGCCAGATTCATTTGAAATGATTGCTGCCGTTAATGCATTATTCCGCCCCGGACCAATGGAAAATATTTCGCAATTTGTGGCGCGTAAACATGGTCAAGAACCGGTAGCTTATCCAGATCCAGTGTTGCAGCCAATTTTAGCACCAACTTTTGGGATTATTGTTTACCAGGAACAAGTTATGCGTGTAGCTTCAGCGTTAGCCGGTTTTACGTTGGCCCAAGCCGATATGTTACGCCGGGCAATCAGTAAGAAAGATGCTAATAAAATTAGTGTTTTACGGCAGCAATTTATTAATGGCGCAACCGCATTAGGACATGCAGAAACAGTCGCAGTAACGGTATATGACTATATTGAAGCCTTTGCCAATTACGGCTTTAATCGCTCACATGCGATTGCATATTCCAAAATGGCCTATCAATTAGCATTTTTAAAAGTGCATTTTCCACGTGAATTTTTTATTGCGCTAATTAATGCCAATGCTGGTAATGACGCTAAAGTTGGGGTCTATATTCAAGAGTTACGTCAAGCTGGAATTGCCGTTGTTGGTCCAGATATTAACCGGAGCATGCGTGAATTTGCGAAAGCCGATGGGGCGGTTCGCTTTGGGTTGACCGCTATTAAAGGGTTACGGAGTGATTTTATTAATGAATTGCTCCAAGAACGTGATGCTCATGGCCGTTTTGATAGTTTGGCTAATCTTATTAGCCGCTTGAGTGATAAATGGCGTAATGAGACGTTATTTACGGCGTTAATAAAAGCCGGTGCTTGTGATAACCTAGGGTACAATCGCAAAGAGCTACTCCAAGCTTTAAATGGTATTCTCGAAGCAGTTGGCTTGTCAGGTAGTTCAATGTCATTGTTTGCTACGATGGCGCCTAAAATCGCAAAATTACCAGATTTTACATTGGCAGAAAAACTAGCGATGGAAATTGAAATGTTAGGGGTTTATATTTCCGCGCATCCGGTTGAACAATATCGTAAGTTGGCCCAACAAATTGATTTAACAACGATTAATCAATTACAGGTGGATGATAAGGTTAATCTAGTGATTTTAATCACAAAGGTCCATGTGATTCGAACAAAAACCGGTCAGGAAATGGCATTTGTGACGGCGACAGATCAAACTGGTGAAATTAGTATTACAATTTTTCCACGGCTATATAACCAACTTAAAATGCAAATTAGTGCGGGTAAAGTTTTTGTTTTACAAGGAAAAGTTGAACAAGGCCGCGAGTTGCAAATCATTGCAGATTATTTACAATTAGCTAGTGATATTAAAGTTAAAAATAATGATAACATAAGCGAAAAACCGCAAGGTAAATGGTTTTTAAAGCTAACAAAAGAAAAAAATCAAACTGAGACTGAAAATAAATTACGGCAGATTTTACAAGCAAATGTAGGGCCTAATCCAGTGATTTTAGTATATGAAATTGATAATCGGAAAATTTTAATGTCAAAAGAGTGGTGGTTGAAAAAAAATACCACTTTAATGGAATCGCTTACATCCTTATTAGGTCAAGGAAATGTATTTTTTAGGGATAATTAACTAGGATTTTTTGCCTAAGAAGGTTCATATTTAACAAAAAAATGTGTTATCATACACAAGGAATGAAAATTTAAAGTTATATCTAAGGAGATATGTTACGTCATGAAAAAGACCAAGATTGTTGCAACACTTGGACCTGCAAGTTCTGATGTCGACACTATTGTTAGCTTGATTGAAAACGGTGCAAATGTTTTCCGTTTCAACTTCTCACACGGTGACCACGAAGAACACCTCGGCCGTATGAACGCTGTTCGTGAAGCTGAAAAGATCACAGGAAAGACTGTTGGTTTCTTACTTGATACTAAGGGTGCGGAAATCCGTACTACAAAGCAAGGTACTGAAACTGGTAAGATCGAATTTAACGCCGGCGACCAATTGCGTATTGGTATGGATGCTACTGCTGAAAAGCTTGGTAGCAAAGAAAAGATTTTTGTTACTTACGAAAACCTTTTTGACGACGTTCAAATCGGTGGACACGTTCTTTTCGATGATGGTCGTATCGACATGCAAATCGACTCAAAGGACGATGCAACTCGCGAATTAGTTGTAACTGTTCAAAACCCAGGTCTTCTTGGTTCACGTAAGGGTGTTAATGCACCTGGTGTTTCAATTAACTTACCTGGTATTACTGAAAAAGATGCTGATGACATTCGTTTTGGTCTTGACCAAGGAATTAGCTTCATTGCGGCTTCATTTGTTCGTAAACCTGAAGACGTGCTCGAAATTCGTGCATTGTTGAAGGAAAAGAACAAGGAAGACGTTCAAATCTTCCCTAAAATCGAATCACAAGAAGGTATCGATAACTGGGCTGAAATCGAAAAAGTTTCAGATGGTTTGATGATTGCTCGTGGGGACATGGGTATCGAAATTCCACCTGAAAATGTTCCTTTGGTTCAAAAGGACTTAATCCGTTCAATGAACGCTGCTGGTAAGGCAGTTATTACTTCAACTGATATGTTGGACTCAATGCAAGAAAAGCCACGTCCAACACGTGCCGAAGCTTCTGACGTTGCCAATGCCGTATTTGATGGTACTGATGCAACTATGCTTTCAGGTGAATCAGCTAACGGTAACTACCCTAAGGAAGCTGTTGCTATGATGTCAAACATCAACATGAAGGCCGAATCATCATTGGCTCAAAATGGTCGTATGGTTGACAACTTGTTTGATGCTACTGACGTTACTGAATCAGTTGCTGCTGCTGTTGCATCTGCTGCAAAGAACTTGAACATCAAGACAATCGTTGCTGCTACTGCTTCAGGTTACACTGCAAAGATGATTTCTAAGCACCGTCCAAATGCTGATATCTTGGCAATTACTTTCAGCGAACGTGTACAACGTGCCTTGACTATGTCATGGGGTGTTGATCCAGTGATCACTGAAGAACCTGCTAACACAGATGAAATGATTGCTTTAGCTAAGAAGGTTGCGGTTGAACGCGGTCTTGCTAAGAAGGGTGATAACATCATCGTTACTGCTGGTATTCCAGTTGCTACTACTGGTACTACTAACATCATGACTATCCAAACGATTGATTAATTAAAATAAATTGATGATTGCTTCATAGCAACCATCAAAAAAGCCGATTACGATTAGTAATCGGCTTTTTTATTAAGTTTAATTTGACAATTTGGACATACACCAAAGACCTCAACGGCAGCATGGTTAATTTGGTAATTAGTGTTTGTTTGAGCGTGTTTTAACAGTGGTTCAAAGCTGAAGTCAAATACATCTTCAATTCGGCCACATTCGCTACATATGACGTGATAATGGGGATGTGCAAAATAATCAAAATGCTGTTTGTCGTCATTGCCCGGTAAATTTACGACAAGATGATGTGTAATAAATAAGTCTAAAGTATTGTAAACTGTGGCAAGACTTAAATTTGCATCCGATGATTTTAAGGCGTTGAAAATCATTTCAGCAGTCGGGTGATTTTGTTCGGTTATTAAATAGTTTAAAATTTGTGAACGTTGACTTGTAATCCGGAGTCCTTTTTGACGGAGAAAATCAATTGCGTTTTCAAGTTCGTGATTTGCCAAAAGATGACCTTCTTTCGTTTAAATATTACTTGTACTTTTATACAAAAGTGTTATTATTTAATTAGAATAATTCTAAATAAGTAATTATCCTATATCAATTATAGCTCAAGAAGGTGGGAAAATGAACGTAAAAGAAAATAGCCTTAAGCCGGTTAAGAAAATTAGTTTAGCACAAAAAATTAACGTTTTACGTGCCAGTGTCATGGGTGCGAATGATGGTATTCTATCTGTTGCGGCTATTGTTATTGGTGTAGCAGGTGCCCGCACAAGTAGTTTTGCAATTTTAGTTTCGGGTTTAGCGGGGATGTTAGCCGGTACAGTTTCAATGGCCATGGGTGAATATGTATCAGTTAATTCGCAAAAAGATGCACAAAGAGCGGCCACTAGTAAACAAGCCACCGCTTTAGAGCAAGATTATGCCAGTGAATATCAGTTTGTTGAGCAAAAATATATTGCACAAGGTATTTCACCAAAATTAGCACAAAAGGCAACTCAAGAAATGATGAGTGGAGATGCATTAGCCACTGTTGTTCGTGAACGGTATGGTTTTGAAATTGATGAATTTACGAATCCGTATGCGGCGGCTGTGGCGTCAATGATTTCTTTCCCACTTGGCTCGATTCTACCACTGGTGGCCATTACCTTACTACCAAAATCAATTAATATTGTTGGGACGTTTATCGCGGTTGCTTTAGCACTTTTAATTACAGGGTATTTAGCTGCAAAGTTAGGTAATGCTGATCCTAAGCGCGGTATGTTACGGAATTTTGTCAGTGGTGTAATAACCATGTTAGTAACCTTTTTAATGGGTTACCTTGTAAGATTATAGGGGGAAATCATGGCTAAGAAACAAAATATGGATGAACGCTTAAATGCTATTCGTGCCGGTGTGTTAGGATCAAATGATGGTATTTTAACAGTTGTTGGGGTGTTATTTAGTGTTGCGGCAGCAACGCCTAATCGGTTTACAATTTTGTTGGCGGGGTTCGCTGATTTAGTTGCTTGTGCTTTTTCAATGGCTGGTGGAGAATACGCCTCTGTTAGCTCACAAAGTGATACCGAAAAAGCCGCCGTAGCACTAGAAGAACAGAATTTAAAGCATGATTATCAAAGTCAAATTGAAAGTGTCAGTCAACACTATGTTGATCGCGGGGTCACTCAAGCGACCGCAACGGCGATTGCAGAGGAGTTATTGACTAAGGCCCCATTAGCCACCGTTGTGAATGTTAAATATAATATTGATTTAGGACATTATATGAATCCGATTGAGGCCGCGGTTGCATCGCTTGTTTCAGCAGCACTTGCAGGATTATTACCTTTAATTGCGATGCTTTTTTTACCAGAGAGCTTACGTTTTTTTGGCACAATTGCGGTGACGGCTTTAACTGCCGGAGTAATTGGTTATTTAAGTGCTAAAATTGGTCAAGGATTAGTTAAACGAGCCATTATTAGAAATATTATTATCAGCCTTATTACAATTGCAATTCACTACGGGATTGGGTTACTTTTTTAAAAGATCTGCATGATTTCTGTTTCGTTTTGGTAATATATTTTACAACAACTAGCATTATTCGGTATAATTGTTGTTGTCGTAGAAACTTACGATGCAGAATATCTGAAAGAGATCGTAGTCTGTCTGCAATTGGAGTTATGCAACGAATGTCCTAAGAGTGCATTAGATTGCAAAGTAATTTGCTTTGTCCGACACGTACTAGGGATTTCCTTTCAAAGAAGGAGGAGTTCATGACGAAAGAAGAAACACAAAACAAGTTCGCATTGGATAGTGACGCAGCTAGTTTGGAGGAAGTCAACGGAAGTGTTGAAGTACCAAAAAATGCTGGTTTTTGGCGCACACTATTTGCTTTTAGTGGTCCAGGTGCGTTAGTTGCCGTTGGATATATGGATCCAGGTAACTGGATTACCTCAATTGTTGGGGGGGCACAGTACCGTTATCTACTCCTATCCGTTGTTATTATTTCCGGAATTATTGCCATGATTATGCAATATATGGCGGCTAAATTAGGAATTGTTACACGTATGGATTTAGCGCAAGCAATTCGGCATAAGACTAACAAACCAATTGGCTTTGTTTTATGGATTATGACGGAACTCGCAATTATGGCGACTGATATTGCCGAAGTTATCGGGGGGGCAATTGCCCTTAATTTATTATTTGGCTTACCATTAGTTGTTGGGGTTATGTTAACCGTTTTAGATGTTTTCTTATTACTATTATTAACAAAATTAGGTTTCCGTAAGATTGAAACGATTGTTATTACTTTGATTTTATCAATTCTTGGTATTTTTCTGTATTTAGTAATCCTTTCAAAGCCAAGTCTTTCAGGGATTGCGGGTGGTATTTTACCACGTGCTGAAATTTTCCACCATGATCAATTATTATTAGCATTAGGTATTATCGGTGCCACAGTTATGCCCCACAATCTCTATCTACACTCATCAATTGCTCAAACGCGGGCCATTAATCATGACGACCCAGCTGAAGTACGTAATGCGTTACGCTTTACGACATGGGATTCTAATATTCAATTAATTGGTGCGACGTTTATCAACGCTTTATTACTTATTTTAGGAGCTGCTTTGTTCTTCGGTCACGGTGATCAATTGCAAGCGTTTGGGGATTTGTATCGCGCATTGAGTGATAATAATATTGCCAAAGGGATTGCTTCACCAGTTCTTTCAACCTTGTTTGCGGTTGCTTTATTGGCATCCGGACAAAATGCAACTATTACGGGAACTTTAACTGGGCAAATTATCATGGAAGGTTTCATTCACTTGAAGATTCCAATGTTGGCTCGGCGGTTAATTACCCGTTTGATTGCTGTTGTTCCAGTAATTGTAGCTGCCGTTATTTGGGGTGGTACAGAAGGAGCAATGGATAAGTTATTGGTTTACTCACAAGTATTCTTATCAATTGCATTGCCATTTACAATGATTCCATTGATTTGGTTTACAGGATCAAAGAAAATGATGGGGGAATATGTTAACCCATTGTGGATTTCGATTGTGGCATGGGCTTCAGCAATCTTATTAACAGTATTGAATGTGCAATTAGTTATTAACATTATTCAACAATTGGCATAACTCTTTTAGGAAAGAAGGTCATGATAAATGGGCGAAACTTTTTCATTAGCAAAGCATAAAAATATTTTAGTAGGGGTTGATGATTCAGCGGATGCGCAACTTGCATTTTTAAATGCGGTCAGTCATGCGGTAGACGATGATTCATTGTTACATATTGTAACAGTCCTTGAAACAGATTCATTGAATGTATTTGAAGCTTTAGACAAAGAAAAGCTAAAAGAGAAGCGAGTAAAAATTGAACAACGATTGCACGACTATAAGCAACAAGCCTTAGAAGCAGGAGTCAAAGAAGTTCACGTTGTGTTTGCAGAAGGTGAACCAGGTGAAACGATTGTTAAGGATGTAATTCCTGATGTCCAACCAGATTTAGTTGTGGTTGGCGCGTCTGCGGCTAAAAAAGGCCTTGGAAAATATATGGGAAGTCAAGCTGGATATGTGGCAAAATATGCGCCAGTATCAGTCTTGGTAGTTCGTTAATAAAATAAAAGAGCTAATCATTAATTGATTAGCTCTTTTATTTTATTTTTTTGCAATGGCATGCGCTTTTTGCGTATTTGCAAAATGTAATTTTGCAAATTGGCCTAAATCCAGACCTTCTTGGATAAGAGTAGCGGCAATCTTGTCAACGTTTTTACCAGCCCCAACTGGTAGCTGGCAGTTAGCTTGTTTACTAAGTTCTTGCATTGCCTTAAGTTCAACGTAGCGGGCAATGATGGAGGCGGCCGCAACGGCCACATGCAGTTGTTCCGCTTTTGTAGCAAAATAGACGTGATCTTTGACGACATAATCTAGTTTGCTTAAATAGCGCCAATAAGTCGCTGCCGGGGTAAATTGATCAATTAAAATGGCGTCGGGGGTTTTAGGGGTGATCTTACTTAATACAGCTCCTAAGGCCCGATTATGACCATGGGCTTTGATTTCATTAGCGTTGAGAGTTTGATTATATTGATTGTATGCGGGGGGCATAATATTAACGATATGATACGTAAGAATACCAATTAAACGCTCGGCTAAGGTGATGATATTAGCATCAGTTAAAGTTTTGGAATCGGCAATTCCCCACTGCTTTAATGTTGGAATTTGTTCTTTGGCGACATAAACCGCCACAACGGTTAACGGTCCAAAATATGAACCGGTCCCAACTTCATCTGAGCCAATAACGCTTAAATTACTAAGATTTGAGGGCAATACAGGGGTGGGCTTAGAACTTGTACCTGCTTTTTTAATGGTTGGTGAGGCGGTTGCTTGCCATTTTTGAGCTTCGCTAGTTTCGTTTTGTCCTTGAAACATAATTTTACCAGATTTATATCCAGTTACCATAACTCCTGAGCCTTTATGGCGAAAAATGGCCCCTGCCGGGATTGTGGTATTTGTCGGATAATGTTTAGCAAAAGTCAAGACTTCTGCAGGTGGCGTTTTAATAATAATCGACATCGAATGGACTCGCTTTCTGGTAGTTTGGTATAAGGTCAATTATACACAACAAAACAAGTTAAAATTGACCTTTATCTCGATTATGTTTGGTTCAAAGGCGTTTTTTTTTGTATAATTGAATTCAGGTGTGTGGTAAAGATGATAATTTACTACCAAGATAATAAAGGACGGTTTGAAGATGGCAGATGAAAAACGTAGATATCGGGCTCGCTTAGGTGATCGCGATTTTACGATTGTCGGTAATAGTAGCGTTGAGCATATGGCCGCAGTTACAAAAAAATTAAATAATGAACTCGACCAAATTCAAAAACTGGCCCCAAAATTATCACGACAAGACCAGGCGTTGTTATTGGCCTTTAATTCGATTTCTGATCAATTAAAAATCCAAGAAACATTGGAAGAGTTAACTGCGCCAGATGATGTGAACCTGATTGATGGAGAATAATTAATGATATTAGGAATTATATTTGGATTGGCTTTAGTATTGGCATTTATGCAAGGATATCGGTATGGTTTAGTCAATACAATTGCCCGAGTAATTGGGTACTTTATTTTAGGAGTTGTAGCACTGTTATTTGCGCATCCTTTAGGAATAATAATTAATAATTTTTTAGGTGATGCGCTTGTGGCATTTCGTCCAGGAGCACCTAACCAATTAGTTAACCAAGGAACACAATTCTTAGGGGCTGGTTTAGGGTTTACAGTAATTTATTTAATTGGTGGTTTTTTTGTTCACTCAATTTTAAAAAGTTTACATTTTATAAAAAAAATCCCAATTGTTAGTACAGTTAATGCCTTGTTAGGTGGGATATTAAATTTAGTTTTAACGTATATTATCTGTTTCTTTACGTTACAACTATTATCAGTGATGAACATTGCATGGGTGCAACAGCAATTTGTAGCTGCCCCATTTTTGAATAGAATTTTAGATCAAACGCCGATTTTATCTAATACCATCTACCAATGGTGGTTAAATGGAAATTTTCGCCTTTGATTAATTGAAAGGGTTAAATTGTGAATAAACGAGTATTAGAAACATTAGAATATGAAAAGGTTAAGGCGCAGTTAGCAAATTACTTGACGTCTGAGGCTGGCCAAACTGAATTAACAAACTTACAACCAACCAATAATCCCGATTTAATGCGGAAGTGGTTGGCAGACACGCATGATGCGGTTTTGATTTATCGTGTCGCTGGGGGGATTATTTTACCCAAATTAATGAATATTACACCCCACATGAAGCGTTTAGAAATGGACGCTAGTTTGAGTGGGACGGAATTAGCCCAAGTTAGTCGCGTATTACAAGCATCAGGTAGTATGGTGCATTTCTTTGATGAATTACGGGATGATAAAAATTTAGAACTATTACGCTTGTACGATTTGGCAGCTAAAATTATTACCTTACCCGATGTAACTCGTCGCCTAAATACTGCTATTGAACTAGATGGTCGCATTACGGATGAGGCATCGTTTGAATTGAAGCAAATTCGGCAAAAAATTACGACAACCGAACAAGCAATTCGCCAAAAGATGCAGGAATATACGCGCGGAAAATCAGCAGATTATTTAACCGATGCTTTAATTACAATGCGTAATGAACGCTATGTTTTACCGGTAAAGGCTGAGTACCGTAATAAATTTGGTGGTGTTGTGCACGATCAATCGCAAACAGGCCAAACTTTGTATATTGAACCGCAAGCGGTTGTTGATATGAATAATCACCTACGTCAAGCTCAAGTTGCTGAATTACATGAAGAACACCGAATCTTACTCGAATTGTCAGAGTTAATTCGACCAATGGCAAGTGATATTTTGAATAATGCGGTTATTTTAGGCCATTTTGATTTTGTGAACGCTAAAGCGATGCACGCATATGCGATGAAAGCTACGGAACCACTGGTTAGTGATGATAACCATATAAACTTACGGCAAGCCCGTCACCCGTTAATTGATCAAAATAAAGTTGTTGCTAATGATATTGTTATTGGTGAGGATTACCAAGCGATTATTATTACCGGACCAAATACCGGTGGTAAGACCATTACAATTAAAACGTTAGCGACATTACAAGCAATGGCCCAATCAGGTCTTTATATCACAGCTGATGAATTTTCAACTGTTGGTATTTTTGATGAAATCTATGCTGATATTGGGGATGAACAATCAATTGAACAATCATTATCAACATTTAGTTCACACATGGTCAATATCATTGATATTTTAAAACATGCTGATGACAAATCGTTAGTAATTGTCGATGAACTAGGAGCGGGGACTGATCCGCAAGAAGGGGCTTCGTTAGCGATTGCCATTTTAGATGCACTTGGTGAAAAAGGCAGTTATGTGGTTGCAACGACCCACTATCCTGAATTAAAAGCGTACGGCTTTAATCGCGCACAAACGATTAACGCCTCAATGGAATTTGACGTGGAATCATTAAAGCCAACATATCGCTTTATGTTGGGGGTACCAGGTCGTTCAAATGCGTTAGAAATTTCAAAACGCCTAGGTCTTGATCAAAGTATCATTGATGAAGCACGCTCATTAACAAGTCAAGATTCACAAGACTTAAACGAAATGATTGCCGATTTAGTCGCTAAACGCCAAGAAGTTATTGCCAAAGTGGCCGAACTTGATGAGCAATTAGCCCAAGCTAATGAACGGGCCGCAACGTTGGAAACGCAACAAGATAAGTTTGAACGGGCCAAAGATCGTGAATTAATTGATGCCAAAAAGGAAGCCAACCATATTGTGGCGGACACTAAGAAACGGGCTGATAAAATTATTAGCGATTTACGTAAAATGCAACTTAATGCCGGACAAAATGTTAAAGAAAATGAGTTGATTGCGCAAAAAGGTGCGATTAATTCATTGCACCAAGACGTTGATCTTAAGAAAAACAAAGTGTTGGCGCGTGAAAAACGGAAACATGAATTTAAAGAAGGCGATGATGTCTTAGTTAAATCATATGGCCAACAAGGGGTCTTATTGAAAAAACATGGAGCAGATGCTTGGCAAGTCCAAATGGGAATTTTGAAGATGGTGGTTGAAACCGAAGATCTTGAAAAGCAAAACTTACCCAAAGAAGCTAAGTCTAAAGCAGCACCTAAACAACGGGCAACAGTTAAAGGTGGCGTGCGACAACGAATTAGTGCGTCACTTGATTTACGCGGTAAACGCTATGATGCTGCAATGGGTGAAGTTGATCGTTATATCGATAGTGCGGTTTTAAGTAATCTTGGAACAATTGAAATCATCCACGGTAAAGGGACCGGCGCCCTCCGTAAAGGGGTCCAAGAATTACTACGTTCTCACCCACGGGTTAAGTCATTTAATTATGCTAACGCCAATGCTGGTGGTGATGGAGCGACAATTGTCACGTTGAAATAGTTGTAATTAATAGCTTTTGAACTAACAATATTTTTATGTCATATATAAGAGCAGCTTGGAATGTATTATTTTCTAGGCTGCTTTTATTATTTATTGAAGTTAGTGATGTACCAATTTAATCAGCGAATATAAGGATAATTTGTGACGAATACCGGAAAATTAGGTATGATAATGATAGGAAAGAATGAGGAGTGGGTTATGAAAAAAAGATACTTAATATTATTGAGCATGATTTTAAGCATATTTGTGTTTCATATGAAACCAGTTCATGCAGATGATAATTATGAAATTACACACTTTAATGAACAAATTAATGTCCAAACTGATGGGAGTGCGGAACTAAATTATCAGTTGACTTATAAATTTGACGATGCCATGCATGGTTTTTTAATTAAGCAAGGCTTGGAAAAGGGCCTACAAGTTAATGGCCCGGTTACAGCTAAAGTTAATAATCAAGCAATCGACAAGTATGTTGGTGGTAATCAAGGATTAGAAATTGTTAATGCCGATGCTTCACAAACTTATAAAATCCACTACCCAATTAAAGCTGGGCAAACTTATCAACTTGATGTTCAATATCGTTTAGCCAATTTTGCTAAACGTTATCGTGATATTGGTGAATTAAATAATTTTGTGATTGGTGAAAATTGGGATGTTGATTTAAATAATGTCGCAATTACGGTCAATTTACCACAAGCACAACAGCATTTATTTGGTACATATACACATACCAATAGTGATGCTAAATTTATTGGTAATGCGGCTAAAGGTGTATACAAGTTAACAAGTCCGGCTATAAAAGCTGGTCAATCAGTTGAATTGCATAGTTATTTTGATCAACAAACACTTGCGCAAGCGCCACAGATTAGCCAAACGCAACTACCAAAGTTTAAAGCAGTTGAAGCAGCAATTGCAAACAAGTCCGCTGCTGCACGTAAAACGACTAATATTATTCAATGGATAGCTAGTATTTTAGTGATTCTTGGGCTTGTTTGTGCTATCTATGCCCGTCAATATTGGGTTAAGCACCGTAATAAAGCACTTGGGAATTATGTTACATTGCATAATTATGAATTGCCCAGCCAATTACCACCGGCAATTGTTGCTAGTCAACTTTATGCTTTCAAATTTGATGTTAATGAAGCTTTTAATGCAACGATGATGGATTTGACTGCCCGCCATTATTTACAAGTTAGTCAAAAAGAAGCAACGGGTTTATTCGGTCATGCACGTAAAATCAGTGATGCTTTAGAATTTACCCTCATTAAGGTTGATGATCAATTATTACCGTTTGAATTATTAGTTTTACAAATTTTATTTGGTGATGATTATCGTAGTAATGAAAGTAGCACAATTGCTGTCAAAGATTTCAAACGGCCGCATAGCGCAGTTGTAAAACGGTATAGTAAATATTTTAATAAATTAACTAATACCATGTATAGTGATGGCAAGGCTTATCAACTTATTGATAAGCGTGCAGATTCATTCTATCGTAATATGAAAGGTTTTGGAGCAACTTTAGCAACAATTGGTGCGATCACTTACTTGGGAGTAATCCTATTAAGTGTTGCTATGCAGGTTAATAGCCAAACGATTGCGCTTTTAGCAATTTATAGTATTGTCGCAATCGGATTAATTATCTACGCTTGTCGGCGTTCGATGATTTACAAAATTGACGATTGGCGAACTGCTCAAGATTGGTTTGATTTTGGATCAATGTTGAAAAATGTTGGTGAATTTGATATTAAACAAGTCCCAGATGTTACTTTATGGGACCGTTATATGGGGTATGCTGTTATTCTAGGTGCTGGGACCGAAGTTATGCACGCCCTTGCGAAATATGTCCCAAGTGAGAACGTCACAAATAACGATAACCTGATACCGATGTATATTGCTTTTAACGCGATGAATACCAATAATGCGTATGTTGGCTCTACGCTTGCAAGTAGTGGTTCAAGTAGTAATGGTGGTTTAGGTGGAGGTATGTCATCTGGTGGCGGTGGTGCAAGTAGTGGTGGTGGCGCTTTCTAGATGCTTGCTAATCATAATATTTTAGTCTAAACTGAGAGTAATAATTAAAAAATAGAGGTGGCATAATGAGCGTGTTAGCACAATTAACAGAAGACATGAAAACAGCAATGAAGGCAAAGGATAAAGAAACTTTATCAACTGTTCGGATGCTTAAATCAGCAATTCAAAATGAACAAATTAATGCTGGTCATGATTTAGATGATGAAGAAGAATTGACAATCATCGCACGTGAAATGAAGCAACGCCGGGATTCAATGGCGGAATTTAAAGCCGCTGGTCGTGAAGACTTAGTTGCCCAACTTGAAGCTGAAATTGCGGTTGTTGCTAAGTACATGCCTGCACAAATGTCAGAAGCTGAAATTAAGCAAGTTGTTGCTGATACAATTGCAGAAGTTGGTGCAACATCAAAAGCTGATTTTGGTAAAGTAATGGGTGCTTTGATGCCTAAAGTTAAAGGTAAAGCTGACGGAAAAATCGTTAACGAAACAGTTAAAGCACTCCTTGGCTAATTGCTGAGTAGTTGATTATACAGGCCGGTATATCGGTAACTATAAAAGGCTGGAAGAAAAATTCTTCCAGCCTTTTTACGTTTGTATGAACACGATTAAGTATGTTGATTTTATGGGGATTGCTAGAAATTTAGGGCTATTTAAAGTACAATAAAGGATGTATTAATAATCAAACACCTTAAAGGGGGCAAGTATTTGGCAACAGGACAGATTCGACAATTATTAGCGGGATATTACGATGTCGCAACTAGTGACGGGACGATTTATCGGACGCGAGCACGTGGAAATTTTCGAAAGCGTGGTATTACACCATTAGTTGGTGATTTTGTTGATTTCCAAAGTGATAATCAAGAAGAAGGCTATATTCTTGAAGTGCATTCACGTAAGAATAGTCTCGTTCGGCCACCAGTTGCCAACATTGATCGTGCGATTGTTGTAACGGCTGCTGCTGAACCTGATTTTTCAGATAATTTACTTGATCGCCAATTAGTTGCGGTTGAAGAAATGAATATTGAACCAGTTATTTACTTCACAAAGACTGATTTATTATCTGATGAACAATTGGCGCATTTACGCACAGTTGCTGATGGTTATCGTAAGATTGGGTATCAGACTTTGGTACCAGATGATGCGTTTGCACCAACAGCATTAGCCGAATTAAGTGCTGAATTTACTAATCATTTATCCGTCTTTATGGGGCAAACTGGGGCCGGTAAGAGTACTTTATTAAACCATATTTTACCGGATTTGAATTTAGCAACGGGTGAAATTTCACAAGCCCTTAGTCGTGGGCGCCACACAACACGGATGGTGGGATTGCATGAAATTAACGGTGGGTTAGTTGCAGATACGCCTGGATTTTCATCATATGAAGTCTTTAAAATGCCTGCTAATGAACTAAGTCACTTCTTTCCAGAATTTTTAGAAGCTAGTGCAAGTTGTCGCTTCCGAGGCTGTGTGCACATTAACGAACCTGGTTGTGCCGTTAAAGATGGCCTTGAACAGGGTGAATTTATGCAATCACGTTACGATAACTATCGGGCCTTTTATGATTTGATTGTTAACCAAAAACCAGATTATCGCAAAAATAAAAAATAAATAGGAGTCTTTCTTATGTCAATCAAAGTAGCACCTTCAATTCTCTCTGCCGATTACGTCAACTTACAACGGGATGTTGAACTCGTTGAAAAAGCTGGTGCTGAATACGTGCACATCGATGTGATGGATGGTATGTTTGTGCCTTCAATCTCTTACGGTGCCGCATGGGTTAAAGCATTAAAGCCCGTTACTAACATGGTTTTGGATGTTCACTTGATGGTGGTAAACCCAGAACGTTACATCAATGAATTTGCAGATGCGGGTTCAGATATTATTGGTGTACACTACGAAGCGACACCACACATTCACCGTGCTTTACAAATGATTAAAGCCAAAGGGGTTAAAGCTGAAGTTGTTATTAATCCAGGGACAGCGGTTGAATTGATCAAACCAGTTCTTCACATGGTTGATCAAGTGTTGATTATGACAGTTAATCCTGGTTTTGGTGGTCAAAAGTTCTTGCCAGAATCAATTGATAAGATTAAGCAATTGGCAGCTATTAAAGCTGAAATGGGTCTTGATTTTGATATTGAAATCGATGGTGGTGTTAATGGTGATACGGTTAAAGCCGCTTATGATGCTGGTGCTACGGTTGCTGTGGCCGGTTCATATGTTTATGATAAAGTGGATCCAGCAGCTAAGATTGCAGCAATGAAAGACTTAACAAAATAAGTTAAGCTAAAAGATAAGACTCTGTGACATAGTGCTGTGTTTCAGAGTCTCACTTTTTTGAAATTTACGCTAGAATGGCTGGGAAATTGATTTTCCTGGCCATTTTGTGAATAGTTTGGAATTAATTTTATCGGTTCTGCATGATTTTGCTAGTGTAGGATGGGGAGGAATAGCGATATGCAACGATTAAATATTTTGGTTGGCGGACCAATTGATTTGTGGCCGCAGGAGCTAGTAGAAGGTAACATTCCAGGTGAATGGCTAGGGGTTGATCGCGGGGCACTACGCTTAATGGAACATGGCATTAAGCCGTTAGTTGCAATTGGGGATTTTGACTCAATTAGTGGCGATGAAAAAGCACTAGTGGCCAAGCAACTAGCCGACATTCGTGTTGCACGACCAGAAAAAGATGATACAGATACCCAATTGGCATTAACAATTGCTATGGATGAATTTGATGCCACTGAAATTTTTGTCTATGGGGCAACTGGTGGCCGCATTGATCATTTTTTGGCTAATGTTTGGACAGTAACTGAACCGCGCTTTGCAACGATTGTTGAGCGAGTTCGGATGGTCGATAATGGTAATACACTAAGATTTTACTTACCAGGTGAACATGCAATAATCAAAGAAGCAGGTAAAAAATATTTAGCTTTTATGAATTTGACGCCGGTCGAAAATTTAACTTTGATTGATGAACTATACCCATTGACGAATTGGAGTTCAGTTGCGCCTAAAGCATGGACGTCTAATGAATTTACGAGCGATGTTAATCACTTTAAATTTGATAGTGGGATTATGTTAGTAATGCAATGCCAAGATGTTCAAAAAATTTTTTAATAAATAATATTTTAAATTAATGGTGCTTAAATATCGGCATGACGCGGATACAATCGGATTGTTGTACTAAAAATAGCTGTAAAGTTATTTTACTTTACACTTTTTTATTGCAATGTGCCGCTAGGTCTGATAATATTATCCAGTAATGAAATTTAATAAATTAGATTTCTAAAATCGATAGAATAGACAAGGAGGGTTATACTCATGGCAGTTGATGCAATTACTGGTAAGCGTACTCGCTTCGGTAACAAACGTTCACACGCCCTTAACTCAAGCACACGTAGTTGGAAGCCAAACTTACAAAAGGTTACTGTTCGTATTAACGGAGCAGCTCCTAAGAAGGTTTACCTTTCAGCACGTACTTTGAAGGCTGGTTTGAAGAACGGTTCAATCGAACGTGTTTAATAATGTTTTAGCAATTGGCCACCATCTTGGTGGCTTTTTTGTTGCAAAAAAGTTGCAATCGATGTATATTTTCTAAACGTGCGTTAGTCGATTTTTCAAGAATGTGGTAAAATTTAGTAGATATACAATAAAAGAAAAATTAGATGCTAAGCGGTTAATATCAAGAAATTAATATTAGCACGAGCTAACTGAGGAGGAATTCAGATGGCGGTAAAAATTAAGTCACAACACGGTACAATTGATATCAACAATGATGTAATTGCAACAGTTGTTGGAGGTTCTGCAACCGAACAATACGGTGTTGTTGGGATGGCTTCAAAAAAAGCCTTGCGTGATGGGTTTAACCAAATCTTGAAGCGTGCTGATTATACACGCGGCGTGGTCGTTCGCCAAGAAACAAATGGCATCTCAGTTGATGTTTATATTGTTGTTGGTTATGGTACCAAAATCTCAGAAGTTTCAAAGAGTGTTCAAGCAAAAGTTAAATATAATTTGAATGCAATGCTTGGGATTGCCGCAAATGAAGTTAATGTAATTGTACAAGGAGTGCGAGTATTAGCTGATTAATATTCGTTTACCCTCTAGGAGGATAAGAGTTTGGAAGTTGTAACAAAGATTACGAATATCGAGTTCGGGTCAATGGTTAATGCTGCCGCACAAAAATTGACCGAGAATGCCGAAAAAATTAATAAATTAAACGTGTTCCCTGTGCCAGACGGTGATACTGGAACTAACATGTCACTTTCAATGAATAGTGGTGCACAGTACGAACGTGACGCCGTTGATACAACGGTTGGTGCTTTAGCGCAAGCGACAGCTAAAGGATTGTTGATGGGTGCCCGTGGTAACTCTGGGGTTATTTTGTCACAAATTTTCCGGGGATTTGCTAAATCTGTTGATGGTAAAGCAACGTTGACTGCTCGTGATTTGGCAGATGCCTTGATGTCAGGAGCCGAAACTGCATATAAAGCCGTTATGAAGCCAACAGAAGGAACTATTTTGACCGTTATTCGTGAAGCTGCCAGTGCAGCTAATCAAGCGGCTAAGCATTCAGATGATGCTGTTTTAGTGATGAGTCAAACTGTTGAAGCCTCAGAAAAGGCATTAGCTTCAACACCTGATTTACTACCAGTGCTCAAAGAAGTTGGGGTTGTTGATTCAGGTGGTCAAGGTTTAGCATTTGTGCTTCAAGCGTTTTACGAAGCATTATCAGGTGAAATTGCAGCAAGTGATATTCAAATACCTGATAACGCTGAATTAGAAGAAATGGTCAAAGGCTTACACGCTGGGGCCCAAGCACAACTCGATCCAGCCGATATTGAATATGGTTACTGTACCGAAGTGATGGTGCAAATTGGTAAGGGAACAACGTTTGATCATACTTTTGATTATGATGAATTCTATGCATATTTAGCTGGATTAGGTGATTCATTATTAGTCATCAATGATGATGAAATTGTGAAGATTCACGTGCATACTGAAGATCCAGGTGCTGTTATTTCATGGGGTACACACTATGGTTCATTAGTGAAAGTTAAAGTTGATAACATGCGTGACCAACAACAAGCAGTTATTGATGCACAACATACTGAAGATGCCAAAGAAGCACAAGCAGCAAAGGAAGCGCCTGAAACTGCTATTTTAGCGGTCTCAGCCGGAGAAGGATTATCTGAGCTTTACTTAGCATCAGGGGCAACGGGCATTATTGATGGTGGTCAAACCAATAATCCTTCAACCGCTGATATTCTAGCTGCTGTTGAAGCAAGTGGTGCTAAGCAAGTAATTATTTTGCCAAATAATGGTAATATTTTCATGGCAGCTGAACAAGCAGTTGAAGTTGCTGAAATACCAGTTCAAGTGGTACACACTAAAACATTACAACAAGGTTTGACGGCATTGTTTGCATATAATCCAATGAATGATTTGGATACTAATGTTGCGGCAATGGAAGAGAACAAGTTGACGGTTACTTCTGGTCAAGTAACGACAGCAGTTCGTGAAACAACAATTGATGGTCTTGAAATCCATGAAGGTGATTTCATTGGTATCATTGATGGTAAGTTACAAATCGCGGCAGCTGATTTACAAGCAGCAAGCATCCAAATGGTGCAAAAAATGCTCGATGAAGATTCAGAAATTATTACAATTTTATACGGTGCCGATGCAACCGAAGCTGATGCAGAAACATTCGCCGCAGCAATTGCAGAAATTGATGAAGATCTTGAAGTAGAAATTCATCAAGGTGGTCAACCTGTTTACCCATTCTTGGTAGCAGTTGAATAAGGATATATTTAAGATCTTTGCTATCGTTTCGATAGTAAAGATCTTTTTAGTATGCGACATGAAGTTCGTGCCGCAAACGCATGTTCGTTTGGTATAATGAATATACTAATAGACCGGAGGAAAATTGATGAGTGAGTCAGCAAAAATAGCCCCATCCCTTGAAGATAATATTACTGTTTTAAGTGGAGTCGGTGAAAAACGGGCCCAAGCATTAAACGCCTTGGGAATCTTTACCATTGCCGATTTATTGGAATATTTTCCTTTTCGTTACGATGATTTAGCTGCTAAAGTTCCAACAGCAACCCAAGATGGTGAAAAAGTAACTTTTAAAGGGATTGTTTCATCTGAGCCGGTTATGGTTCGGATGGGGTATAAAAAATCCCGGTTAACTTTTAATATTTTAATTGGTTATGAAAATGTAAAAGTTAGTTTTTTTAATCAACCATGGTTAAAAGAAAAAATTAAACTTGAAAGTGAGATTGCCGTCTATGGTACATACGATGCGATTCATCAAAGTTTAGCTGCCATGAAAGTCATTCAACAAGAAGCTGATAGTTTGGCTGGGATTTATCCAGCCTCAAAAGCGGTGCAAGCTAAGACCATTCATAGCTTAATTGAACAAGCGTACGGAAAATATCACCAATTAATTGATGACTTAGTACCGCAACC
The DNA here is from genome assembly GCF_918814575.1 of Periweissella fabaria. GTDB lineage: Bacteria > Bacillota > Bacilli > Lactobacillales > Lactobacillaceae > Periweissella > Periweissella fabaria. The sequence goes on from NZ_CAKKNS010000002.1 coordinate 100,037, forward strand.
ATTACGGCAAAAATATCGGTTACTTAATCGGCAAACGATGATTCGTGATATGCATTTTCCAGCTGATATGCCGGCTGCCCATGCTGCTCGTCGGACAGCTGCTTTTGAAGAATTTTTCTTATTTCAGATGAATTTGCAACTAGTTAAAATGGCGGATACTAAGAATCATGGGCGAAGTATTGAATTTGATAATCAATTAATTCAAGCATTTATTAAGACACTCCCATTTGAATTAACAGCTGCCCAAAAAAAGGTCGTTAATGAGATTGCGTTTGATATGAAAAGGCCAATTCACATGAATCGCTTACTTCAAGGGGATGTTGGTTCAGGGAAAACCGTTGTTGCGGCTATTGAAGCATATGCTGCTGCGACAGCAGGTATGCAAACTGCAATTATGGCCCCGACTGAAATATTAGCGCAGCAACATGCTAAGAGTTTTGGTAAGTTTTTTGCGACAATTCCAGACATCCGGGTTGAATTATTGACTGGTGCGACCAAAGCTGCCGCTCGTCGGCAAGTGTTAGCCGATTTAGTTAGTGGTGAAATTGATATGATTATTGGAACGCATGCGTTAATTCAGGATGGAATTGAGTTTCATAATCTTGGTTTAGCAATTATTGATGAACAACATCGCTTTGGTGTTAAACAACGGGCCGTGCTACGTGAAAAAGGGATGAATCCCGACATTCTAGCGATGACGGCCACCCCAATCCCCCGGACATTGGCGATTACCGCTTACGGTGAGATGGATGTTTCAATTATTGACCAGTTACCAGCTGGTCGAAAACCAATTGAAACTCGGTGGTTAAAGACGGATGCGTATGACCAAGCAATCGCTTTTATGCGTCAGGAAATTAAAGCCGGTGCTCAAGCTTATATTGTCACACCGTTGATTGAAGAATCGGAAGCTCTTGATGTTCAAAATGCTACCGCTATTTATGAAGAATTAGCTGATTTTTTAGCGCCTAACATCAAAGTGGGCTTATTGCATGGGCGAATGAAAAATGATGAAAAAGATGCTGTGATGCAAAAATTTAAGGCTAATGAATTTCAAGTCTTAGTCGCCACGACCGTGATTGAAGTGGGGGTTGATGTACCAAATGCAACGGTAATGTTGATTTTGGATGCCGATCGCTTTGGCCTTGCGCAACTACACCAATTACGTGGCCGCGTAGGTCGGGGTGATAAACAATCATATACGTTACTACTAGCAGATCCTAAAACCCAATATGGTAAGGATCGAATGGATATTATGACCAAAACAACGAATGGTTTTGTCTTAGCGCAAAAAGATTTAGAGTTACGTGGTCAAGGGGATATTTTAGGTCAAAAGCAATCAGGAATGCCTGATTTTAAAGTTGGCGATCCGGTCGCTGATTTAAAGATGTTAGAAATTGCCCAACAAGAAGCAATTACAATTATTACCCAACCTAACTGGGACAGTGTTCAAACGAACGCAGCTTTGGTACAATATTTATCAAACAGAATGGCACGCTATCGTAACTTAGATTAGTGCTGGTTAAATGGAGAAGAGAAGACGATGAAAATTGCAGTTGATGCGATGGGTGGCGATTACGCCCCCTTGGAAATTGTTAAAGGGGTTGAAAAATCTCGTGATCAATTTAGTGATATTGAATTTATTTTATTTGGGGATGAAGCAAAAATCAAAGCAGTCTTAAAAGATGATACGCGAGTAACCATTCAGCATACTGACGATATGATTGAAATGGGTGAAGAACCCGTTCGAGCTATTCGACGTAAAAAGAATTCATCAATGGTGTTAGCTGCAAATGCTGTTAAAAATGGTGAGGCGGATGCATTTTTCTCCGCCGGTAATACTGGGGCGATTTTGGCTGCTGGGATTTTTATTGTTGGTCGGATTAAAGGAATTGATCGGCCAGCCTTAGCGACTGTTTTACCATCAGTTAGTGGCCCCCATGATTCATTTGTGATGATGGATATGGGTGCCAATGCCGAATCAAAAGCCGCCCACCTCTACCAATATGGTTTCTTAGGTGATTTCTATGCTGAAAAAGTGCTTGGCTTTGAAAACCCTCGCGTCGGTCTTTTGAATTTAGGAACTGAAGAAGATAAAGGTGACGAAGTTCATAAAGAAGCTTGGCAACTTTTGAATAAAGCACCTAAATTGAACTACATTGGTAACGTTGAAGCCCGGGAACTCCTTAACGGAGCCGCTGATGTGGTTGTTACCGATGGTTCAAATGGGAACACCGCTTTAAAAGCCATTGAAGGTACGGCCTTGACGATTATTAACTTGTTAAAAGAGTCAATCCTTGGTGGTGGTGTTAAAGCCAAGCTTGGGGGCTTATTAATTAAAGATGCTTTACGTGGAATGCGTGATAAAATGGATTATACTAAAGCTGGTGGGGCAGTTTTACTAGGGGTAAACGCACCAGTTGTTAAGACCCACGGTTCAGCTAAAGAACAAGAAGTTGCCAATACATTTGCACAAATTCATACGATGGTGCAAAATGGACTAGTACCAGCAATTCAAGATTACATTGCTAATCATGCCGATGTAATTAAGGCTACTACAACTGAAGAAGATAAAGGATAATCAAATGACTAAACAAGATATTTACAACACTATTAGTGCTTCAATTATGGAACAATTTAGCTTAAGTGCAGATAAAATTAACCCATCATTGAATTTTTTGAATGATATTGATGCAGATTCAATTGACTTTGTAGAATTGGTATTAGATTTAGAAGATCACTTTGATGTTGAAATTCCAGATGAAGATGCGGAAAAGTTAGTTACTTTACAAAGTACGGTCGATTACATTGCCGATAAAAAAGGTATTACAGCTTAAATTACAATAAAAGGATTAGTTAATGACTGTCGGTCGTTAACTAATCCTTTTTTACTAAAAAAATGTCTGATAGGCTGGATTATCCCAAGTAACTACGCAATTAACAAGAAATACAAGCTTAATTAATGTTATAATTTAATATGGCATTTGTATGCATTTTTATTGCCTACTATGGGAGGAATAAGGACGTGTTAGATAAATTACACACACAATTAGAAAAACAATTTGGAATTCGGTTCAACAACCAAAGTTTATTAGTTGAAGCCTTTACCCAAGGAAATTATTTAAACGAACATCCAAAATTTAAAGGCCGTGATTATCAACGGCTCGAGTTTTTAGGGGATGCGGTTATGCAATTGCAAACCGCGCAATATCTATATAAAAATTATCCATCGTGGGATGAAGGTCAATTAACTGAATTACGGATTGCGATGGTCCAAACACGCTCCTTTGCGTTGTTAGCTAAAGAATTATCATTTAATGAGTACATTCTTTTAGGACATGGTGAGGAACTAAATGGTGCCCGCAATCGTGATTCACTGTTAGAAGATGTATGGGAAGCTTTTATTGGAGCTCTGTATCTTGATCAAGGTGCTGATGTTGTCACTGCCTTTTTGACACAACATATGTTTAACAAAATTCAAACAGGTTTTTATGATCAATTTATTGATTATAAAAGTAAATTACAAGAATTGTTACAAAAAAATGGAGCAGTTCAGATTAAATATCAAAAACTTAGTCAATCAGAACTCGATGAACATAATCAACAACGCTTTACAGTTGCAGTTGAGGTTGAAGGAAAAGTTTTAACAACTGGTAATGGTAGCTCATTAAAAAATGCTGAAAAGGCCTCTGCACGTGCAGCCTACCAACAATTAACGCAAAAGTAGGAACATTATGAAGCTCAAGTCTTTGGAAATCAGCGGCTTTAAATCATTCGCTGATAAAACAAAAATTGAATTTAAACCAGGTATGACTGGGATTGTTGGGCCTAATGGGTCTGGTAAATCTAATATTATCGAAGCAATTCGGTGGGTAATGGGTGAACAATCAGCTAAAGGTCTGCGTGGTGAAAAAATGCAAGATGTTATCTTTGGTGGTACGAGTAAACGTAGCCCGTTAAATCGCGCCGAAGTAACGATTGTCTTTGATAATAGTGATCACTATTTAAAGACAGATTTTACTGAAATTCGGATTAGTCGCCGTTTGTATCGCTCCGGTGAATCAAATTATTTAATCAATGGACAAGATGTCCGTTTGCGAGACATTGTCGAATTATTCATGGATACTGGTCTGGGACGGGAAAGTTTTTCCATTATCTCACAAGGTCGAGTTGAGGCTATTTTTAATTCTAAGGCTGAAGATCGCCGAACAATTATTGAAGAAGTTGCTGGAGTTTATAAATATAAACAAAATAAAGAGCGGGCCCAAAAAGAACTTAAGCAAACGCAAGAAAATCTTGATCGGGTTGAAGATATTTTGCAAGAAGTTGCTGATCGCGTTGAACCACTTAGCCGACAAGCAGCGGTTGCCCAAGATTATATAGCACAAAAGCAGCAATATGATGCCCTTGAGAAATCTCGTTTAGTTATTGAAATTGATGAATATCAACATATTCAAACAGCTAGCGGACTAAAAACAGCCCAATTAGATACGATTATTACTAATCAACAGGCTGAGATTAATCAAAAGTCCCGACAATTAAAAGAACTTAAAAATAATCAACAAGCTTTGCATATTGAACGTGAACAGTTACAAACACGTTTGGTTACGTTAGCGCAAACTAGTGAACGCTTAAATGGATTACAAAATATTACTGCTGAACGTGAGCAAACCCGAACGAGCAGCATTCAAGAATTGACGGGCAGTTTAAAACAAGTTACCAATAATCTCGCTCAAGTTAAGGCTAAACTAGCTGATAAGCAAGGAGCCTTAAGCGAGCAAGAAGCCGAAATTAAAACAGTGGAAGCGGAATTAGGACAGTTAAGTAATCAAACGGCTGCTAGTCGGATTACACAATTACAAGCAGAGGTTACTGCTGCTGAACAAGCGCATTTTACAGATTTAAAAACGCAAGTTACATTACAAAATGCAGTCCAAAATGCAGTCCATAATTTAAAACAAGCCACAACAACCAATTCAGATGGACAGGCGCAATTAGTGACTAGTCAGTCCAAATTGGCACTTGTTACTGAAGAACACCAATCTTTAGAACAACAATTAAAGACGGCACAAGCTATTCAGCAAAAAACGCAAAAAGAATTTGATAGTTTAACAAATGACTACCAAGTTGCACACCAACAACAAAAACAAAATCAACAAGCGTGGTTAGATGGACTAGCTTTAGTTAAACAAGCTCAAGCCCGCTTAGAATCCTTGCAAACGTTGGATAATGAGTATACCGGTTATTATCAAGGGGTTCGTAATTTAATGCGTCAGCGTGAGCAATTCCCGGACATTGCAGGCGTTGTCGCTGACCTACTACATGTGCCGGCTAATTTTAGTAAAGCAATTGAAGTTGCCTTAGGTGGTGCACTACAACAAGTAGTGGTAACTAATGAACAAGCGGCAAAAGTTGCGGTTGAATTTTTAACTAAACAACGCTTAGGCCGAGTGACGTTTTTACCTTTAAATGTTATCAAGGGCCGGAATTTATCGGAACACCAAGTGCAAGCAATTAAATCATTGCCGGGCTTTGAAGGAATTGCAAGTGATTTAATAAGTTGTGAGCCGAGTTACCAAAAGATTTTAACGCATTTATTAGGGACCACCGTAATTGCAGCTGATTTAGATAGTGCAACTGCTATTGCACGTATCGGGCAACACCGCTTTAAAATTGTAACTTTGGATGGTCAAGTAATTAATCCAGGGGGTTCAATTACTGGAGGAGCACAACGAAATGATAATAATGGAGTTCTCCAACAAAAAACCGAAATTGATCAATTAACTAAAGCGGTTGGCACGATGCAAGCAGAGCTAGCTAGTTCTGAAGCTAAAGTACAAGCATTTGATCAACAAATTAGTGATTTAACGGAAGCTGGTACAGCAAAACGTTCAGAATTGGCAATTTGCAATGAAGATGTTCAGATTTTAACTTCTAAGGTTAAACTAGCACTTGAAAATGTTAACCATGTCCAAAATCAAGTTGAACACTTAATGCATCAACAAAAGTCATTTAGTGATAATGTATCTACAATTACACAGAATGATGCCGATAATAAAGCTAAACTTATGGCTTTGGATGACCATATTAAACAACTAGAGACCAAAATTACCGCCGCAAAAGCTGAAATTGAGGCCTTATCACAAAGTCAAACGACTTTAAGTGAACGGATTTTTGCGAAACGAGAATGGCTTGCTGGACAACGAGCCACAGCTACGGCCTTAGCTAGTGATGTGACCTCATTAGAACAACAAGTTGGAACCTTAAGTAAAAATCGCCAACAAATGGAACAACGCCTTGCGTTATTTACGGCGGGGGGCGATGAATTAGAACAAGCTCGTGAACGCGCGCAACAGGAATTAGTGGTTGCACAAGCCGATTATCAACAGGCAACAACTGATTTGGCAGTAATCAAAACCAAGTTAACGCAAACCGATAGTACAATTAACATTGTGGAGCAAGAACTTGATCGCTTACAAGGCACGCAACAATTAAGTCAACAGGAATTAAGTACGCTTACGGCCCAACAAGCACGTAATAGTGCCTTGCTAGAGCAAGCCCAAAAGCAATTAATGGCCGATTATGACTTAACAATCGAAGCGGCTAAGACCGAATTAGTTAACATGCCGATTGCTGAAATCAAAACGCAATTGAAGCTCATTAAGCGAGGATTAGATGAGCTAGGCGATGTTAACTTAGGTTCAATTACTGAATATCAAGAAGTGGCAAGCCGCCATGAGTTTTTAAGTAAGCAACAAGCCGATTTAGTTGCGGCTCGTGATAATTTGTTTGCAACAATGACTGAAATGGATGGTGAAGTGACACAACGCTTTAAAGCAACCTTTGATGCTGTCGCTAGTCAATTTAATGCGATTTTTGGTCGAATGTTTGGTGGTGGTAAAGCCGAGTTACGATTAACTGATCCAGAACATTTATTAACCACTGGAATTGACATTATGGCCCAGCCACCTGGCAAAAAGTTCCAACAAATGTCATTGCTTTCCGGTGGTGAAAAAGCATTAACCGCTATTACGTTACTTTTCTCAATTTTGGCAGTACGACCAGTACCATTTGCGATTCTTGATGAAACCGAAGCGGCCTTGGATGATGCGAATGTGACCCGTTTTGCCCAGTATTTACACACATTTGAAAATGATACGCAATTTATCGTGATTACACACCGTAAAGGGACAATGGTAAATGCAGATATGTTATACGGAATTACTATGCAAGAATCAGGAATTTCAAAACTTGTCGCGGTCAACTTAGCTGATATTAAGCAATAAAAAAGTGAGGAAATAAAATGGGATTATTTGATATTTTCCGTAAAAAAGAAGAAAAACAACCTGAAGATGTTGTTGCACCAGTTCAAGAAACACCAGCGACTGATTCAAATGGCACACCTAGTGACAGTGAAGCAACTACAAATGATGAACCTGCAGTTAAGATTACCAATGGAATCAAGATTCCCATCAGCAAACCGGTTACGGAAGCGAATAATGAAGTCTCAGAGGAGCCAGTTGAACAGGTAAACCCAGTAACTGTCGAAGCGCCAGCACCTGAAACCCCAGTTGAAGAAGTAGGTCCAACAACTGTTGAAGAGCTAGCACCTGAACCCCCAGTTGAAGAAGTAAGCCCAGTAACTGTTGAAGAGGTAGCACCTGAACCCCCAGTTGAAGAAGTAAGCCCAGTAACTGTTGAAGAGGTAGCACCTGAAATACCAGTTGAAGATGTCAACCCAGCAACTGACGAAGAGCTAGCACATGAAATACCAGTTGAAGATGTCAACCCAGCAACTGACGAAGAGCTAGCACCTGAAACCGAGGAAGCAGCATATGATAAAGGTTTGGAAAAATCACGAAAATCATTTGGAGAGCGCTTGAATGCTTTCTTTGCTAAATTCCGTTCAGTCGATGAAGACTTTTTTGAAGATCTTGAAGATACGTTAATTCAAGCGGATGTTGGTTATCAAACAGCAATGCAAATTAGTGATGAATTACGGGATGAGGTTAAGTTAAAAAACGCCAAGAATAAAGAGGCAATTCGCCAAGTCATTGTTGATAAATTGATTGAAATTTATGAAGCTAGTGGTAATGGTGAAGATAATTCGATGCATTTTGCACCAGAAGGGCCAACCGTTATTTTGTTTGTGGGAGTCAATGGGGTTGGTAAAACAACTACGATTGGTAAGATGGCTAATCTTTACAAGTCTGAAGGTAAAAAAGTCTTACTTGCAGCGGCAGATACTTTTCGGGCTGGGGCAACCCAACAATTACAAGAATGGGGTCGACGTGATGGGGTTGATGTAGTCGCAGGACCTGATCGAATTGATCCAGCATCAGTTGTGTTTGATGCAGTTAAAAAAGCCAAGGCCGAAAATTATGATGTTTTATTTGTTGATACAGCTGGACGTTTGCAAAATAATGTTAACTTGATGCAAGAATTGGCAAAAATGAAACGGATTATTAGTCGCGAATTGCCTACTGCACCACATGAAGTCCTAATTGTATTAGATGGGACAACCGGTCAAAATGCATTACAACAAGCTAAATTATTTAAAGAATCAACGGACGTAACGGGGATTGTCCTTACTAAGCTTGATGGAACTGCCAAAGGTGGGATTATTTTAGCAATTCGCAATGAAATGCATTTACCGGTCAAATGGGTCGGTCTTGGTGAACAAGCGACTGATTTACGTAAATTTAGTCCTGATCAATTTGTGCAAGGCTTATTTAAAGGTTTAATTGATTAAAAACGAGGCCACTAATGGAAATTGAAAAGAATAATCGGGTTAATTTATTATTTGAATTTTACCAACCGCTTTTAACAGTTAAACAAAATGAATATATGGAATTGTATTACGGTGACGATTATTCTTTAGGTGAAATTGCTGAAGAATTTACTGTTAGCCGTCAAGCAGTTTATGATAACCTCAAGCGGACCGAAAAATTATTGGAAAGCTATGAGGCCAAACTTCACATGTTGGCTGATTTTGACCGTCGTACCAATGGCTTACAACGGTTAAATCAATATATTAATGAACACTATCAATCAGATGAACAATTACGGCAAATTGTTGCAGAAATTATCAAAATAGATGAAGAATAAATGAGGTATAAAAATGGCTTTTGAAGGACTAACTGAACGTCTCCAAAAAGCAATTTCAGGATTACGCCGCAAGGGTAAAGTGACTGATGCTGATTTACGTGAAACAATGCGTGAAATTCGCTTAGCTTTACTTGAAGCCGATGTAAACTTTGAAGTTGTTAAAACTTTTATTAAAACAGTTCGTGATCGTGCTGCTGGTACTAATGTCTTAGAAGGACTTAATCCAGCCCAACAAATTGTTAAAATTGTTGATGAAGAATTAACTAAAATGATGGGGGAAGAAGCCGTTCCTCTCAATAAAAGTCCAAAGGTCCCAACGGTTATTATGATGGCTGGGCTCCAAGGGGCTGGTAAAACAACCACTGTTGGTAAATTAGCTTTAAAGCTTAAAAATGAACAAAAAGCGCGGCCATTATTGATTGCCGCCGATATTTACCGTCCTGCGGCCATTGATCAATTAGAAAAACTTGGTCATGACATGGAAATCCCAGTCTTTAGTATGGGAACCGGTGTTAATCCACGTGATATTGTTAAGCAAGGATTAGCACAAGCGGCCGAAAATAAAAACGACTATGTCTTTATCGATACGGCTGGTCGATTACAAATTGATGAACTACTAATGGATGAATTGGCCGATATTAAGACCATTGCGCAACCAGATGAAATCTTATTAGTAATTGATGCTATGACTGGGCAAAATGCGGTTCAAACGGCTGAAGGTTTTGACCAACGACTCGATGTGACTGGGGTTGTCTTGACCAAGTTAGATGGTGATACGCGTGGTGGGGCAGCGCTCTCAATTCGTGCAGTTACCGGTAAACCAATTAAATTTGTTGGTCAAGGTGAAAAAATGACGGATCTGGATGTTTTCTATCCTGATCGAATGAGTTCACGGATCTTGGGGATGGGAGACATGTTAACGCTGATTGAAAAAGCGCAACGTGACTTCGATGAAAAACAAGCCGAAGAACAAATGCAAAAGATGAAGGAAAATACTTTTGACTTCAACGATTTCATTGAACAATTAAACCAAGTTCAAAGCATGGGACCATTGGAAGATATCATGAAGATGATTCCAGGAATGGCCAACAATCCAGCGCTTAAGAATATGAATGTTGATCCTAAAGATTTAGAACACATTAAGGCGATTGTCTTTTCAATGACGCCTGCTGAACGTGAAAATCCTGATTTATTGAATCCAAGTCGTCGCCGTCGTTTAGCGGCAGGTTCAGGCCGGCCAGTTGTTGAAGTTAACCGGATGATCAAACAATTCATGGAAATGAAAAAGATGATGAGCGGTTTAATGAATGGTAAGATGTCACCACAAATGCAAAATATGATGAATATGATGGGTCAAGGTGGTGGTATGCCAGGCATGCCAAATATCCCAGGTATGGGAGGCGGCTTTGGTGGTAAAGTTGCTAATGGGTTAGGAAACTTAGCAATGAAACAGATGGCTCGTAAGCTAAAAAAGGCTAAAAAACGGCGCTAATCTCGTTTTTAGTGATTAATATCGTGGCTAATATTAAAATGCTTTTGATTTTTAAATTAAAAGCATTTTTTATTTAAGCATATTCTAGAAGGCCTAAATTAGCCGTTATAGCCGTTTATACAATGCTTTGAATAAAAGATCTAAAAGGATACTTAGTGTTAAATAACAGCCTTTTTGAGCGATATTAATAGGGTTTAAGAATTGACAACTACTAATTACGATTATTAGGAGCTAGATTTACTAAAAAATAAAAAAATTACATGTGTAAAGTAAAAAGGCTTTACACGTGTTGAATTATTTGGTATATTATTACTCGTAGATAAATTACAGGAGGAAATTATATTATGGCAGTTAAGATTCGTCTTAAGCGTATGGGTTCTAAGAAGCGCCCATTTTACCGTGTCGTTGTTGCTGACTCACGTTCACCACGTGATGGTCGCTTCATCGAAACTGTTGGTACTTACAACCCATTGGTTGAACCAGCAGAAGTTAAGTTGGAAGAAGAAAGCATCATGAACTGGTTGAACAACGGTGCTCAACCTTCAGATACTGTAAAGAACCTTCTTTCAAAAGCTGGCATCATGAAGAAATTCCACGATGCAAAGTTTACTAAGTAATTTAAATCATATTTAATGGTTGGGTTAAGCTCGCTTAACTTTAATTACTAAAAAAAGACCCTTAATTCAATTGAATTAAGGGTCTTTTTTGTTTAATAATTTTCGTGGCGATTATTCCAAAGATAGACAATTGTTAATAAAACAACGCCACCATTACTAGCAATAATAGCAAGTTCGGGTTTATTTACAACCCAGCTAATAAGTGAAATAAAAACTAGAATAATAGCAATAGAAACGAAGATTAAATCTTTTTTACGCATAATAAGCTCCAATCAAAAGTATTTAACGATTAGAATAAGTTATACCAAAATAAGGTTGTAAATGCGAATTATGTGTTTTACACAATGGTAAAAATAGTCAACATAACCGTTGCATGTTTGTAATCAAATCGAAATTTTCCTTTAGTAATATATAGCCTATCATAAAAAAGTAAATGAAAATTTAAATAGTTAAAGGAAAATATAAAATGAAAAAATTACGAACATTAATCTTATCTGTTGCTGTTGTTTTAGGAATCAGTGCAACAACGCTTACGAACGTGGCAACAACTGCTAGTGCAAGTCAATTTAATAATTCGCAAGCCCGCAATGCCCAAGCTGCTAATTATGGCCGCCGCTTTATGGGTGTCCGCTATGTTTGGGGTGGTACGACACCACGTGGGTTTGATTGTTCTGGATTTGTACAATATGTGTTTAAAAATGCTGCTAATAAAAACTTACCACGAACCGCACAACAACAGTCATTAGCCGTACAACCAATTAGTGTTCGCGATGCTAAAGCAGGTGATTTATTATTCTGGGGTAGTCGTGGCCATGTATATCATGTTGCCATTTCGTTAGGTAACGGTAATTTTATCCATGCTATGAATCCACGGTTTGGGGTTAATATTAACCGTATGAGTGCACCTACCTTTGCCGGTCGCGTAAAATAAAAGTTATCAAATTATAAAAATTAGAAAAGGTTAATCTTTTACGGAAGATTAGCCTTTTTTCGTGCTTTTTAAGTTATTTTTTACCTAAAAACGAACTATATTTTATTTCATTATCTTAAATGTATTGATTTAAGCTCTATTATTGGTTATTATAAATTTATTAATTAACGATTTTAAAAAAACACGAACTATAAAAGGAGAAGCAAAGTGAAAGTTGCGGTTATTATGGGATCGGTTTCAGATTGGCCAACAATGAAGTTAAGTACGGAAATTTTATCGGAATTGGGGATTGAATTTACCAAACATGTAATTTCAGCACACCGTATGCCCGCAGAATTACAAACATTTGGGGTTACAGCACGTGAAAATGGTTATCAAGCCATTATTGCCGGTGCCGGTGGGGCAGCGCATTTACCTGGAATGTTAGCAGCGAATACCACTTTGCCAGTAATTGGAGTACCAGTACAGTCTAAAGCACTTAATGGATTAGATTCATTACTATCAATTGTACAAATGCCGGCAGGGGTTCCGGTGGCAACTGTTGCAATCGGGACAGCCGGTGCTAAAAATGCAGCTTTACTAGCGGCTCAAATTGGATCAATTACGGATGAACAAATTGCATTGAGCTTAACTAATTTCAGACAAAAGCAAACAAATGCTGCCATTGAAAGTGAGGCGCAACTAAATGACTAAGGTAATTTTGCCACCTAAAACTATTGGAATTATCGGTGGGGGTCAATTAGGCCAGATGTTAGCATTAAGCGCTAAGAGTATGGGCTATCATGTGGGTATTCTTGATCCAACACCAAGTTCACCAGCCGGTCAAGTAAGTGATTTTCAAATTGTAGCCGCATATGATGATCAAGCAGCATTAGTTGAATTTGCTAAAAAAGTAGATGTGTTAACTTATGAATTTGAGAATGTTGATTTAGATGCTTTAAATGGTGTTGCGCAGTTAACTGAAATTCCACAAGGAACGGAACTATTACGCTTAACACGTAATCGGTTAGTTGAAAAAAATAATTTGCGTTCACTGGATATTCCAACCGTTAACTTTATTGAAATTTCAGCAACTACTTTAGCTGAAAATGAAAAAGAGATTATGCAATGCTTACCAGGAATTCTTAAAACAACTACTGGTGGCTATGATGGTCACGGTCAACGGGATGTGAATACGGTTGCTGATATCGTGGCTGCTGCTGAATTGTATCAAGATGCGCCTGCTATTTTAGAGCAACGAATTAGTTTCGATAAAGAAGTATCAGTAATGGTAACGATTGATGGCCATGAAGATGTCCGAATTTGGCCAGTAGTTGAAAACATTCATGCTAATCATATTCTACAAACAACGCTTGCTCCCGCTCAAGTCAGTGACGAAGTTAAAGAACAGGTTGATCAAATTGCCCAAGTTTTAGCCCAATCATTTAACTTACGTGGTGTTTTGGGAATTGAAATGTTTGTTACGGCTTCGGGAAAAGTTTTAGTTAACGAATTGGCACCACGCCCCCATAATTCTGGCCACTATTCAATTGAAGCAGTTAACGTTTCACAATTTGAAGGCCATATTCGTAGTATTACCGGCTTACCAATTGCGCCATTAGAAATGCCGTTACCTGCGATGATGCATAACTTACTAGGGAGCCAATTAGAAATTGCGCGTGCCCAATTAGCACAACATCCAGAATGGCATTTTCATGATTATGGTAAAGCAGAAATTCGACCAGCCCGTAAACTTGGCCATTATACCGTTTTAGGCGCGGCCAATATTAATAAAAATGCAACGTGGCTAACAGACATTGAGGAGTAAAGACATGGAAAAGGGTTCACTTTTATACACTGGTAAAGCTAAGAATGTTTATACAACCGATCAAACAGGAATTTTATGGGTTGAGTACACTAATCAAGCAACTGCATTAAATGGTAAGCGGAAGGAACAAATTACCAATAAAGGCCAGTTAAATAGTGCTATTTCGGATTTATTATTTAAATATTTAACGCAGCAAGGCATTGTTAATCATTATGTTGAGCAAATCTCACCAGTCGTGCAGCTAGTTAAGCAAGTTACAATTTTGCCAATTGAAGTTGTTGTTCGAAATTATGCTGCTGGCCATTTTGTAACTAAGTACAATGCCCCTGAAATGAAGCATTTAGTGCCAAGTGTGCATGAATTTTACTTTAAAGATGATGCCTTAGATGATCCATTTATGAATGATGAACAAATTATGGCTTTAGATATTGCCACAGAAGCGGAATTAGTGACGATGCGTAGTGAAGCTAATCGTGTTAATAAACTTTTGAGTGATATCTTTAAAAAAATTGGGATTACATTAATTGATTTTAAACTTGAATTTGGGTACACCGCAGAACAGCAACTTATTTTAGCCGACGAGTTATCACCAGATAATATGCGGTTGATTGATGATGTCACTGGTGATTCTTTGGATAAAGATGTTTTCCGTAAGAACCTTGGCGATGTCACCGTTGGTTATCAAATTGTCTTAGATCGTTTACAAAAATTATTTACAGAAAAATAACTGAGGAGAACAACTAATGTTTTTAGCTAAAATTTACGTAACTTACAAACCATCAATTCTGGACCCTAAAGGTGAAACAGTGAAAGATGCCTTACAACGCATGGACTTTACTGGTGTTGAAGATGTTGTCATGGGGAAATACTTTGAAATTAAAATTGCAAGTGATGATCGTGCAAGCGTAGAACAAGAGGTTCAAGCGTTTAGCGAGAAGTTATTAATCAACGTAAATATGGAAGTTTTCCGTTACGAAATTGAAGCCATTACTGAATAGGAGTGAATTAATGAAAGCCGCTGTAATTACGTTTCCTGGTTCTAATTGTGATTTAGATATGTACCATGCCCTTGTGGATGAGTTTCAAGTTGATACTGAAATTATTCCAGCAACGGTAACTGATTTGAGTCAATATGATGCGATTTTTATTCCTGGAGGTTTTTCATACGGTGATTACCTTCGGACAGGTGCTATTGCCCGCTTTGCGCCGGTTATGGCTGCAATTAAAGAGGCCGACAATCAAGGTAAATTAATCGTGGGAATTTGTAACGGATTCCAAATTTTAACTGAAGCCGGTTTACTTCCCGGGGCTTTACAAACGAATACTAAGCCAGGATTCATTTGTGACACAACTGGATTAAACGTTGTTAATCAGACGTCAAAATTTACCAATGCTTTTACTAAGGCTACTGTGAAATTCCCAATTGCACATGGTGAAGGTAACTATTTTGTTGATGATGCTACCTTGGCTACTATGCAGGCAAATCACCAAATTTTATTTACTTATACTGACAACCCTAATGGGTCAGTTGCGGATATTGCCGGGGTAACTAATGCAAATGGGAATGTCTTTGGTATGATGCCACACCCTGAACGAGCGGTTGATGAATTAATTGGTAACATCGATGGTCGGGCATTTTTTGCCTCAATTATTGCAAGTTTAGTAAATCAACAGGAGGCCACTAAGGCATGATGCAAACGTACAAAGAACCAACGCCAGCAGAAATTCGCGACCATAAAATTTATTTACCATGGGGTTTAACTGAGGCCGAATATGAATTAGTCTGCCAAAAATTAGATCGTTTACCAAATTATACAGAAACTGGGTTGTTTGCAGCAATGTGGAGTGAACACTGTTCATATAAAAAATCAAAACCAGTTTTACGGACATTTTGGTCAAAAAATGAACGTGTATTACAAGGACCTGGGGAAGGGGCCGGAATTTTAGATATTGGTGATAATCAGGCTGTGGTATTTAAAGCTGAAAGTCACAACCACCCATCAGCTGTGGAACCTTACGAAGGGGCAGCAACTGGGGTTGGTGGTATTTTACGGGATATTTTCTCAATGGGCGCGCAACCAATTGCCGTATTAGATAGTTTGCGCTTTGGTGAAATTGATAACGAACGGACTAAATATTTAATTAATGAAGTAATTGCTGGAATTGCTGGTTATGGTAATGCAATTGGGATTCCAACAGTTGGTGGTGAAATTGCTTTTGATAAAACGTATGCTGGGAATCCATTAGTTAACGTAATGGCGGTTGGATTACTTGATCAAGATGCTATGAAGGTCGGTCAAGCCCGGGGAGTGGATAACTCAATTTTATACGTTGGTGCCAAAACTGGTCGGGATGGTATTCATGGAGCAACATTTGCTTCAGCGGCGTTTTCTGATGAAGAAGAATCTGATCGTTCAGCGGTTCAAGTTGGTGATCCATTTACAGAAAAGTTAGTGATGGATGCAACGATTGCGATTGTTAAACGCTATCCGGAAGATGTTATTGGAATTCAAGATATGGGGGCTGCTGGTCTTGTTTCATCATCAGCTGAAATGGCTTCTAAAGCTGGGATGGGGGTTCATTTGAACCTTGATTTAGTACCCCAACGTGAAACGCAAATGACACCATATGAATTAATGCTTTCTGAATCACAAGAACGGATGTTATTAGTTATTAAAAAAGGTAGTGAAGCCAAAGCTGTTGAATTATTTGCAGAATACGGTTTAGATGCGGTTGTTATTGGAAAAGTTACGGATGACGGTATGTACCGTCTTGATTTTAATGGTGAAGTTGTCGCTGAAATTAACGCCCAAGATTTAACAACTGCACCTAAATATAATTTACCAGCGCTTAAACCAGAACGCTTGAAAAATGCCGATAAAAACCAATTTGTACCAAAAATTGAAGATTTGAAACAAACATTTTTACAAATTTTACAACAAGCGACGATTGCTTCTAAGGCTAGTCTTTACCGTCATTTTGATTCGATGGTTCAAACTAACACAGTTGTTAATCCAGGTAGTGATGCCGCAGTTGTGCGTATTCGAGGCACTAAAAAAGCCCTCGCAATGACAACTGATGTAAATGGACGTTACTTGTATCTTGATCCATTTGTTGGTGGACAAATGGCGATGGCTGAAGCAGCCCGTAACATTATTGCATCAGGGGCCTTACCAATTGGAATTACGGATTGTTTGAATTTTGGTAACCCAGAAAATCCAGAAGTATACTACGAATTAGCCCAATCTGTGGCAGGAATTAATAAAATGGCACAAGCATTAAATACGCCGGTTATTTCTGGAAATGTTTCGTTATATAACGAGTACAATGATGAAGCAATTTACCCAACACCAATGGTTGGAATGGTTGGTTTACATACGGATAACCACACAATTACAACGCAAGGATTTAAACAAGCTGGGGATGCAATTTATGTTGTTGGTGAAACCACAGCGGCGTTTAACGGATCTGAAATTCAAAAGATGCAAACCGGTTCAGTTGCAGGTCAATTATTTGCTTTTGATGCTGATGCCGAATTGCGTAATCAAAAATTAGTTTTAACAGCAATTGAAGCTGGATTAGTAGCAAGTGCCCATGATTTATCAGAAGGTGGTTTAGCAGTTGGTTTGGCAGAAGCGGCTTTTGCTAAACATTTAGGTTTTGATGTCCAGTTTGATTTAAGTGATGACTTACTATTTAGTGAAACTCAAAGTCGTTTTGTTATCTCAGTTACCCCAAGTAAACAAGCTGCTTTTGAAGCACTTATGGCTGCTAATGCTCAGTTAGTAGGACAAGTTACAGATACACCAAGTTTTAAGGTAACAACACAAACAAGTACCGTTGAAATTTTAGAAAATGAAGCTTATACAAGCTGGAAGGACGCAATTGGATGGTTACTAAAGTAATGCAAACCGAAGTTAATGGTTTGAATGAAGAATGTGGTATTTTTGGAATTTGGGGCTCAACAGAAGCGGCCGAAGTTACTTACTATGGCCTACATGCTTTGCAACACCGTGGCCAAGAAGGTGCTGGTATCGTCGCAAATATTGACGGTCGTCTCCGACAAGAACGGGGGCTTGGTTTACTCGCGGATGTCTTTAGTAAAGGTGATAGGCTTCGTGATTTAATGGGCGCAACTTCAGCTATTGGACATGTACGCTATGCTACATCAGGTTCAAATAGTATTGAAAATATTCAACCGTTATTAGCGCACTTTAGTGATAGCCAACTTGCTTTGGCTCATAATGGAAATCTTACTAATCAAGTGACGTTACGGCGTAAATTAGAAGACCAAGGTGCTATTTTTCAATCAACTTCCGATTCTGAAATTTTAATGCATTTAATTCGACGTTCTCAAGCACCAACATTTACGGATAAAGTTAAAGATGCACTTAATCAGCTTCGGGGTGGATTTGCTTTCTTGTTATTAACACCAGATGCTTTGTATGCGGCTTTAGATCCACATGGCTTCCGACCATTTGTAATTGGTCAATTACCAGCTGGTCAATATGTGGCAGCTAGTGAAAGTGCGGCTTTAAACGTCGTTGGAGCTAAGTTAATTCGTAACGTCCAACCAGGTGAATTAATTAAAATTGATAATGCTGGTATGCACATTGATCATTATACAGATAAGACTGATTTACACATCGACGCCATGGAGTATATTTATTTTGCACGGCCCGATTCTGATATTTATGGAGTTAACGTGCATACCGCGCGTAAACGAATGGGTGCGAATTTAGCTGCTGAACAACCAGTTGAAGCTGATATCGTTGTTGGTGTACCAAACTCATCACTATCGGCTGCTTCTGGCTTTGCTGAAGCCCTTCATTTACCGAATGAAATGGGCTTAGTGAAGAATCAATATATTGCGCGGACATTTATTGAACCGACTCAAGAACGGCGTGAACATGCAGTCAAAATGAAATTAGCTGCGGTTCCGAGTGTGGTTAAGGGCAAACGTGTTGTATTAGTTGATGATTCAATCGTTCGCGGGACAACATCAATGTACATTGTCCGGATGTTACGTGAAGCTGGGGCCAAAGAAGTCCATGTCCGCATTGCTTCACCGGCCTTTAAGTACCCATCATTTTACGGGATTGATATGCAAACAACCTCAGAATTGATGGCGGCTAACTATTCTTTAGCAGAAATGACCACTAAAATTGAAGCTGATAGTTTAGCATTTTTGAGTGTTGATGGTCTCGTTGATGCCATTGGTTTACAAGGTAAATCCAACGGTACGGGATTAACAACTGCGTACTTTGATGGACATTATCCATCACCAATTTATGATTACGCTGAATCAATGCAATCTTTTGAAGACGCTCATTTAGTTGATTACATGGAGGAACCCACATGCAAGATGCATACGCTGCAGCCGGAGTAGATATTGCGGCTGGAAACCAAGCCGTCGAACTAATGCAAGATGCGGTTAACGCAACTCAAAATGAAAATGTTTTAGCTGGCCTTGGCGGATTTGGGAGTTTGTTCAAATTACCAACTGGCTATACGCAACCGGTATTAATTTCTGGTGCTGATGGGGTTGGCTCTAAATTACTTTTAGCAATTGCTGCTAATCGACATGCCACTATTGGCCAAGATTTAGTTGCAATGGTTGCAAATGATATTTTAGCGCAAGGTGCTAAACCGTTATTTATGCTTGATTACATGGGAATTAATACGGTTGAACCAGCGAAAGTTGCTGAGATTGTAACTGGAATCGCCCAAGCATGTCAGCAAGCTCAAATGGCATTAATTGGTGGTGAAACCGCCGAATTACCTGATCTATATGCCCAAAACCATTATGATTTAGCTGGTTTTGCCGTTGGAGTTGCTGATCAAGAAAAATTACTAAATCCTGAAAATGTACAAGAAGGTGATGTTGTTTTAGGCTTAGCATCAAGTGGTTTACATTCAAATGGTTACTCACTAGTTCGTAAGTTGTTATTAACTGACCAAAACAAAACATGGGATGATTTAAGTAATGATCAGCAGACAACTTTACTAACACCAACTAAGTTATATATTAAAGCCGTTTTACCCCTCATCGAACAAGGGCTAGTGGTCTCTGCTGCCCATATTACTGGTGGTGGCTTACTTGAAAATCTACCTCGTGCTTTAGGAGCGCATTTAGGAGCGCATTTGGATAGTCAAAGTTGGCAAATTCCCGCAATCTTTAAGCAACTTGGTCAATTAGGTGAGTTGTCAACGATTGAAATGTTGCGTACTTTTAATCTGGGGATTGGGTTTACACTAGTTGTCCGGCCAGATGATGTTGCTAAAGTTAGTCAACAATTAGTAGAAAGCGGTGAGCAAGTAACAGTTTTAGGTCAAGTTGTTGCTGATGACACACACCAAGTAAAGATTCAAGGAGCTTTAAATTATGACAACTAAATTAGCTGTCTTTGCTTCAGGAACTGGCACAAATTTTGTGGCGATTGCTGATGCTATTACTGCCAATCAATTGGATGCCGAAATTAAAGTATTAGTTGTTGATAAAATTAATGCGCCCGTCGTTACACGTGCAAAGGAACGTAACATCCCGATTTTTCATTTAAAGTATAAAGATTATGATACCAAAGAACTTGCCGAGGCTAGTTTAGTAACGGAACTTAATAAGTATCAGATCGAACTTATTGCTTTAGCTGGGTTTATGCGAATCATTACACCAACTCTTTTAGCAGCCTATCCTAATAAAATAATTAATATCCATCCCTCACTACTACCGGCTTTCCCCGGGCGGCACGGGATTGATGATGCCTTTACTGCTAAAGTTCCGCAAACTGGGGTCACAATTCATTATGTTGATAGTGGCATTGACAGTGGTTCAGTAATTGCCCAACAAGTAGTGCCTATCGAACAGACGGATACGTTAGTTTCATTAGAGGCCAAAATACATGCCGTTGAGCATGTTTTATATCCAACAACATTAGCCCAATTAATTAACCACAACTAAAAGGAGAATCACAATCATGAAACGAGCACTTTTGAGTGTTTTTGATAAAACAGGTATTGTCGAATTTGCCACTAAATTACAAGCACAAGGTTTTGAATTAGTTTCCACTGGTGGGACCTTGAAAACCTTAGTTGGCGCTGGTTTGCCTGTGATTTCAATTGATGAAGTCACAGGCTTTCCAGAGATGCTTGATGGGCGGGTGAAGACTTTACATCCGAAAGTGCATGGTGGTTTACTTGCCCGCCGAGATGTACCAGAACATATGGCAACGATTGCCGCTCATGATATCCAACCGATTGATGTTGTAGTTGTTAACTTGTATCCATTTAAAGAAACTATTGCACAACCGGATATTACTTTTGCGGAAGCCATTGAACAAATTGATATTGGTGGCCCATCAATGTTACGTTCAGCAGCTAAAAATCATGCAGCTGTGTTACCAATTATTGATCCTGCTGATTATGAACGGGCAGCGGAATTATTGGCTAACGATGGTTTAACAGCGGCAATTCGCCGTGAATTTGCAGCCAAAGTGTTCCAACACACTGCGACTTATGATGCGCTAATTGGTGAATACTTAACAACGGCCGAATTTCCGGATAATTTGGCATTAGGCTATGATAAATTTGATACGTTACGCTATGGTGAAAATAGCCATCAACAAGCAACGGCATATGTTAGTCAACAACCAGAAGCGTATTCAATTCTAAGTGCTGAAATTATGCATGGTAAGAAGCTATCATACAACAACTTGCGTGATGCAGATGCAGCCTTACGAATTGCTGCTGATTTTAACAGTCAACCAACTGTGGTAACTGTTAAGCATATGAATCCTGCAGGAATTGGTCAAGCAGATACGATTTTAGCGGCTTGGGAACGTGCTTTTGCAGCTGATGATATTTCAATTTTTGGTGGTATTGTGGTCTTAAATCGAGAAGTTGATTTAGCAACTGCTGAAGCAATGCACAAAATTTTCTTAGAAATCATTATTGCACCGAGCTATACAGATGAAGCCTTTGCCGTACTAGCTAAGAAGAAAAATTTACGAATCTTAGCATTACCAATGGATCAAGCAGTTGCTCCAGTTAAAGATGTAGTTTCAGTCTTAGGCGGAATTTTGGTTCAAGATCGTGATCTTGTATCAGAAGATGTGGCTGATTTTGAAGTTGTCTCAGAGGCACAACCAACGCCGGCACAATTAGAAGCCATGGTCTTTGCCCAACGAGCAGTTAAGCATGTTAAGTCAAATGCGATTGTTGTCGCTAATGCACAACAAACTCTTGGTGTGGGAGCTGGGCAACCTAACCGAATTGATTCAGTTAAGATTGCCGTGACTAAAGCGCAAACTAAGCCTGGATTTGCAGATGCGGTCTTGGCGTCAGATGCCTTTTTCCCAATGGGTGACTCGGTAGAATTTGCCGCTCAAAATGGTATTACAGCAATTGTTGAACCAGGGGGCTCAATTAAAGACCAAGATTCAATTGATATGGCTAATAAGCTTGGTGTGGTCTTAGTATTCTCAAAGAACCGCCACTTCAAACACTAGTGAGGGTGATATGGCTAAAGTATTAGTAATTGGAAACGGGGCGCGGGAACACGTTTTTGCCCAAAAGTTAATTAGCAGTCCCACTGTTGAACATGTTTTTGTAGCACCTGGTAATCCTGGTATGCAAACTGCCGGAATTTCAACAATTAATATCGCCGTTGATGCCATTACGGAATTAGTTGCATTTGCACAAGAAAATACAATTGATTTAACGTTGGTAGGGATGGAAAATGCCCTTGTTGCTGGTGTAGTTGATGCCTTTAGGGCCGCTGATTTAAAAATTTTTGGTCCAACCAAGGCTGCAGCAATGTTAGAAGGTTCAAAATCATTTACCAAAAATTTGTTGGCTAAATATGGGATACCAACTGCGAAATATGCAATTTTTACAGATTATCAGGCATCATGGGCATATATTCAACAACAAGCAATGCCGATCGTTTTAAAATTAGATGGATTAGCTTTTGGTAAAGGTGTGACAATTTGTCAAGATTTAGTAACGGCCAAACAATTTTTGCAAGAGGCATATGCTTTAAAAGAAGATGCACGGATTGTGGTGGAAGAATTTTTAGCCGGTGAAGAGTTTTCAATCTTTACGTTTGTTGGTAAAAATCAAAGCGTAACTACCCCAATTGCTCAAGATCACAAACGGTTGTTAGATGGTGATAAAGGGCCAAATACTGGTGGGATGGGTGCATACAGTCCGGTGCCACACATTAGTGACGAAGTTGTTGAAACAGCGATTACCACGCTAGTGCAACCAACCATTGCAGCAATGGCTGCTGAAGGAACCCCATTTACCGGTATTTTATATACCGGTGTTATTTTAACGAGTAATGGTCCAAAAGTAATTGAATTTAATGTGCGATTTGGTGATCCTGAAGCACAAGTCGTTATTCCTCAATTAACAAGTGATTTTTATCAATTACTAGACGGTTTAGTAACGGGTCAGCCAATAGCGGCCGCTTGGCAGACTGCTGATATTTACTTAGGCGTTGTCTTGGCGGCCCCTGGTTATCCAACTAAACCAGAAGCAGGCCATCTTGTACCAATGAGTGTGCCAGCTCCACTAGCAATTAATTTTGCCGGCGTTAAAATGGTTGATAATCAATTACAAACTGCTGGTGGCCGAGTTGCAACTATTGTTGGCCATGCAAAAAGTGTTTTTGAAACCCAACAGGTAGTATATAATTATTTAAATAAGCTTGATATTTCATTGCAGTACCGCCAGGATATTGGCGCAAAAGCACTTGGAAAATAATTTCAGCTCGTAAAGGAGTCTTACATGTTAACAGATATTGAAATCGCGCAAGCCGCAGAGATTGAACCAATCGTTAAGATTGCTGAAAAACTTGGATTAACTGAAGATGAAATCGAACAATATGGTAAATATAAGGCTAAGTTAGACTTATCAAACCGTAAAGATGCACCATTAGATGGTAAATTAATCTTGGTAACATCAATTAACCCAACCCCAGCTGGTGAAGGTAAATCAACCGTAACTGTTGGGTTAGGGGATGGACTAGCTGCAATTGGTAAAAAGCCAGTGATTGCTTTACGTGAGCCATCACTTGGACCAGTCATGGGGATGAAAGGTGGCGCAACCGGTGGTGGATATAGTCAAGTAATTCCAATGGATGACATTAACCTGCACTTTACAGGTGACTTCCATGCACTTACATCAGCGCACAATACATTAGCAGCGTTAATTGATAATCATTTACATCAAGGGAACACGTTGAACCTTGATCCACGACGAATCCTTTGGAAACGTGTCTTAGATATCAACGACCGGGCATTACGAAATATTGTGATTGGTATGGGTGGTCCCACAAGTGGGGTTGTTCGTGAAGATGGCTTTGATATTACCGTAGCATCTGAATTGATGGCAATTTTGACATTATCAACTGACTTAACTGATTTAAAGGCCCGTATTAATCGGATTGTGATTGGTTATACCTATGATAAAGCACCGGTAACGGTAGCTGATTTAGGAGTTGCTGGTGCTTTAACAGTGCTATTAAAAGATGCGATTAAGCCTAACTTGGTACAGACTTTGGCACACACTCCCGTGATTATTCATGGTGGCCCATTTGCTAATATTGCACAAGGTACTAACTCAATTCAAGCAACGCGTGCAGCAATTCAATTAGGTGATTATGCTATTACTGAAGGTGGTTTTGGAGCTGACCTTGGTGGTGAAAAATTCTTGGATATTAAAACACCATTGCTTGGTAAGACACCAGACACTATTGTAATTGTCGCAACTATTCGTGCGCTTAAATTACATGGTGGGAAGCCATTGAAAGAATTAAATACCGAAGATTTAGCAGCCCTTGAAGCTGGTCTTGCTAACTTAGGTAAGCATATTCAATCAATGCAACGTTTCAATGTGCCAGTAGTAGTTGCAATTAACCAATTTACAGCTGATACCGATGCGGAAATTAAATTAGTACAAGAATATACGCAACAATTCGGAGTTGATGCTGTGCTCGCTAACGTTTGGGGCCAAGGTGGTCAAGGTGCGCTTGAACTGGCCCAAGCAGTTGTTGATAGTTGTGAAAAGGCGTCAGAATTTACACCACTTTACGCCGCTGATGATGAATTAACAACTAAGATTGAAAAAATTGTGACAGAAATTTATGGTGGTCGTGATATTGAACTGGCACCTAAAGCGAAAACTCAATTGAAACAATTTACAGCTCAAGGTTGGGATAAATTACCAGTTGTCATGGCCAAAACCCAATATTCTTTGTCAGATAATGCGAAGTCCTTAGGTGCACCAAAGGACTTTACAATTCATATTCGTGAATTCGTGCCTAAGCTTGGTGCCGGCTTTATTGTTGCAATGACTGGAAATATTTTGACAATGCCAGGACTACCTAAAGTTCCAGCAGCCAATAACATCGATATTGATGAAAATGGTAAAATTACTGGTTTGTTCTAAAGTGAAATTGAAGCAGTAGTATGT
Organism: Periweissella fabaria; assembly: GCF_918814575.1. Lineage (GTDB taxonomy): Bacteria > Bacillota > Bacilli > Lactobacillales > Lactobacillaceae > Periweissella > Periweissella fabaria. The sequence continues at coordinate 125,461 of NZ_CAKKNS010000002.1, forward strand.
GTTAATTAACAATAATAAAAAGAGCCTAGAAAATTATATTTCTAGGCTCTTTTTATGTACTTCTCAAAATATTATAATTTGTTCATTAGACTCGATGCTTGATCTTAGGCTAATTAATTAAGCGAAGTAATAGACTTACGATTAGAAAAGTAACTGACATTGCCATGATTACCAAAATACTACCATTTTTAGGGAATAGCCGTGATTGTAAGCCTGTTGCCACTAGCCCAAAGCCAACGATGGCAGTAAGTGATAAAAGGAGCTCAAAGAGGCTAATTTGCGTACCATGATCACTTAAGGGTAAGATGGCAAACGTGGCTAAAAATGCCAAAATAATCCCAAATAAAACGGCAGCAACAATGCCTGATTTTAAATTATTAAACATTAATGGATACCTCTAAAATTTGAAAATGGTATTTTAATTGTAGCATGGAATAACTGTTAATTTTAAAAATAGGATGAAATATACTATAAAATAGCCGTTTTAATTAATTTGATTAATCAATAAGTTGATAAATTTGTAATTTTTAAATGAATATAAATTTTAATATGTTGTTAAATAAAAAACCATCTTGGAAATTTAATCTTCCAAGATGGTTTTTGTATTAAACGATACGGGTGGCTATTTTAAACATAAATCAAGCAATGGGTTCAATTAACACAGCAGTACCATAAGCGGCTACTGAATCCCCAATTTGACTTGAACTTGTATCAAAGCGAAACATAATAACCGCATTAGCACCTAATTCGGTTGCTTGTGCTTGCATACGCGCTAAGGCTTCAAACCGGGCATCATCTTGTAGTTGGGTATAGCCACGAATTTCACCACCAACAATACTTTTTAATTGCTGTCCGATATTTGAAAAAATATTTCGTGAACGAGTTGTTTGGCCAAAAACCTCACCAAATGTTTGTGTAATCCGATAATTAGCGATATTTTCAGATGTGACAACGAGTACTTTATTTGTATTCTGCATACCTAAATCCCCCTCTATTAATTAACTTTGACAGGTTGATTATAGCATGAAGTCAGCTGGATTTTAGCCTAAAGAATATTTTGTAAATCAGGTTCAATTTTAATGGGTTCAGTTTGCGGTGCATAACGTTTGATAACCTGACCATCTTTATCAACGAGGAATTTAGTGAAATTCCATTTAATTGCCGCACCAAGGGTTCCATGTTGTTCACTTTTCAAGTATTTGAATAAAGGATGAGCATCGTCACCATTAATTTGAATGATTTCATGCATGGGGAAAGTAACCCCATATGTCATCCGACAAGCTTTTGCCGCTGCGGCAGTCGAATCTTCTTCTTGTTTGAATTGATTTGATGGGAAGCCAAGGACCACTAAACCTTGATTAGCATATTTTTTATACAATGCTTCAAGATCATTAAACTGAGGTGCAAAACCACATTTTGTAGCGGTATTGACAATAATCATTGGTTGACCTTTGTAACGGTCAAGTTGGTAGGTGTGGCCTTGTTCATCGGTAACGGTAAAATCGTAAATAGATGTCATGAGATTCCTCCTCAAAATTAATAGCAAGTAGTTTTGATCCAAAGCATTGAGCAAAATATTTGGCCCTAAAGCTACTAAGTGCTATATTATGGTTGTGACCAAGTCACACTCTAGATAGTCTCCAAGCTAACTATATGTTGATTTCCTCCTACTAGTTGTTGGGTAGGAGGTTTTTGTTTACATAAAGTAAGTATACACTTACTCAATTAAATATAACTAATTGGTCAATAATAGTCAAAGGTTAAATGATTAATTTTTATTAAATTAAAAGTGATTTGACGCTAAAATCTAATCGTGATATGTTTAAGCAGTGTTATGTTTGAAAAATTTTATATTTATTTTATTTTATGTAAGTATGCTGAATTTAAAGTTAGCTATTGTAGGACCAGACAACAGTTAATTAACAAATTATATTAGAGGAGTTAATTATGATTATTCGTCCGTTAGAAAAACGCGATTTACAATATATTTATCGTCAAGAAAATGCTCGTCGGGTAATGGCATTATGGTTTGAAGAACCATATACGTCGTTTGATGAATTAGAAATTCTCTACGATAAACACGTCCTTGATCAGTCACAACGTCGTTTTGTGATTGATATTGATGGTCAGTTTGCGGGAGTTGTTGAATTGATGTACATCGATTACTTACACCGTAATACCGAAATTCAAATTATTGTCGATAGTAAGTTCCAAGGACAAGGGTTAGCGCAAGAGGCCTTATCAAAAGGGGTTGAGTATGCCTTTAAGGTTTTAAATATGCATAAAGTTTACTTGTATGTGGATGTTGATAACGCTGCGGCCGTTCATATTTATAAAAAACTTGGATTTACTGAAGAAGGTCGTTTACGGAATCACTTTTTCGCCGAAGGTTGTTACCACGATAGTTTTGTGATGGGATATTTAATTGATGAATATACGGCCAAACAAAAACGTGGTTGAGCAGATTAATTGGGTTTAAAGAGCGTTAATGCGATAATATAGTTGTTCTACAATGTTAAAATGAAAATTATTAATAATGGGGGAACTATTATGGCTCTAGAAGATAAATTAGAAAACGCAAAAGACAAAGTAGTCGGCAAAGCAAAAGAGGTTGAAGGTTCAGTAACGGGTGATACTGCTCGTGAAGTTGAAGGTAAGGCACAAGGTCTATTTGGCAAAATCAAAGATAAAGTTGAAGATGCCGTTGAAGATGTAAAAGAAAAATTTGATAAAGATTAATAGTCTTAATGTTTATTTAACAAGCAGAAACGCTTTCTCATATGAGAGGGCGTTTTTATTTTACTAAAAGTAATAAATTATTGAAAATAGTTCAATAAAGTAATATGTCGGTAAACCTTTAACTGGTATAATAATAAAGTTTATTATTGTCAATTTTTAATTACTTGGAGTATGAAATGAATTCAAAATATTTAGGAATAACGTTAGCAGCCTTTGGTGCAACTTTTTTTGGGATTAGTGCGGTATTTTCAAGTTTATTATTTAAGCATCTTGTCGTTGCCCCAGAATGGTTAGTATCAGTGCGAATGTTTGTTACAGGGGTTATTTTATTGACTTATTTATTAATTAGTCGTCAGCCAATTTTTTCAATTTGGCGCCATAAACGTGATGTTTTATTATTAGTATTATTTGCAATTTTTGGTGTTTATGTATCACAAACGGCGTTTATTTTTTCAGTTTATTACGGTAATGCAGCGGTTGGAACAATTTTGCAAGCGCTTGCACCTGCAATTATTGTTATTGCAATTCTACTAATTAAACGGACTTTACCTCAGGTTAGTGAACTATTAGCTATCGGTATTTCATTAATTGGTGTTTTTTTATTAATTACTAACGGTAATCTAGCACAATTAGTAGTTCCAAAAGCGGCTATTTATTGGGGGCTTATTTCAACTCTTGGTACAGTGGCATACACGTTAGTACCACGGGGATTATTACAACGCTATTCACCATTATTAATTGTTGGCTGGGGGATGTTAATTGGAGGTGTTTTTTCAAATTTCCAACATCCAATTTGGGCAATGCCAAGCCATTTTGATATGCGGGCAGCTATTTACGTGATGGTTATTGTGATTGTGGGGACATTACTGTCATACGTATGTTATTTGATGAGCTTAAAATATTTATCAGCGGCATTAGTAAGTATGTTAGGGACATTTGAACCATTAGCGGCAACGGTATTAGCGGTCATTTTATTAAACATTGGTTTACAATTTTGGCAAATTATCGGTACCATTTTAGCTCTCGGAGCAGTTATTATCATTAATTTACCGGCCGAAATAAAATGGCGTACATGGATTCATAAATAAGTATTTAGTTATCCTTAATTAGTCCTATTTTTGCGAGAAAAGATTAAAAGAATGCTAATTGTATGGGAGTAGATTAATGGAACAAATACGTATTGGAAAAACAAATGTTGTTACTACTAAGTTGGGTTTAGGAACAAATAAGGTGGGTGGGCATAATTTATTTGACCACTTAGTGGATGATGATGGTATTAAAGTAGTCCAGGCGGCTTTAGATAGCGGGATTACCTTACTTGATACCGCTTTTGTGTACGGTTTAGGTCAATCCGAGAAGTTAATTGGTCAAGTATTGCGTGATTATGATCGTTCAAAAATCACCATTGCGACTAAAGCTGCACATGATCCACAAAATAATTTGCAGTTAAATAATCACCCAGCATTTTTAACCCAAGCCGTTGATGAAGCCCTTCAACGTTTACAGACCGATTATTTGGATATCTTTTATATTCATTTTCCCGATGAAACGACGCCCAAAGCAGAAGCAGTGGGTGCTTTACAGAAATTAAAAGAAGCCGGTAAAATTCGTGCGATTGGAATTTCAAATTTTAATTTAGATCAAGTTAAGGAAGCCAATATTGATGGCTATGTTGATGTTGTTGAAGATGCTTATAGTCTAGTAGAACGGCAAGCAGAAACAACATTATTCCCATATTTAGCGGCTAATGATATTTCCTTTGTCCCATATTTCCCACTTGCTTCGGGTTTGTTGACAGGTAAATATACGGCGACACAAGAATTTACCGCTGCTGACTGGCAATTTAACCGGCCTAATTTTCAGAACCCACGCTATCAACAAATTTTAGCAGCTGTTGATCAAGTTAAGCCCATTGCGGGTAAATACGAGGCAACTGTTTCCCAAATTTTATTGGCCTGGTATTTACATAATCCCGCAGTTACTGCGGTGATTCCAGGTGCTCGGGTTGCAACTCAAGTTTTAAGCAATGCTAAAAGTGCCAGTTTACATCTTACAACAACTGAGTATCAGCTAATTGATCAACTATTTAAATTTTAATAACCACTAAAAAAGCTGGAAGAAATTTTCTTCCAGCTTTTTATTAGGTCTGCATAGACCTTTTTCATTAATTATTTGCGTTATGTTGATATTTATCAGCAATCGCATTAATTGCCGTTGCAATTATTTGATCAGAAGCTTGTTTAGGATAGGCTAAATAAATTGGTCGTGAATAATTATTATCTAACTTATTAGTAGTCATTGAACTAGTGGTTAAGGCCTTTGAAAGGATGGTTTTACCAACATGATGGGCAACCAGACTTAAACGGGTAAAATCATCATTAACATTGATAGAGTCGTCGATAAATAAATCATTTTCCCGGAAATATAATTGGAAAAAAGGATAATCGGGATGACTTAAATTAGGAACAATCCATTCAGTAGCATTAGCATCACCAACTAAAACTAATTCATCATTAAAAGCAGGTAGACACTCAAAATTAGCATGATTAATCATTTTTTCTGAAAGAAATAAATCAAACTGCTGATTATCTAATTTGCTACTAATATCATCACTTGCAGCAATCGTGATTTGATAAGCTAATGTTGGTACGGTTTGCTTGATTAGAGCGATAATATCAGGTAAGAAAGTGCTACTAGCTAATTCAGTTGTAATGATACTAAGGACACTTTTGGCTTGTTGATCCTGAGTAATTTCAAAAATAGCCTTCCGCCACTCAATTTGTAGTAAAAGTAACTTCTGATATAATTTTTCACCATTCGGAGTTGGTACGATTTCAGATCGGCCGTTACGTTCGAAGAGTTTCATATGTAGTTCAGCTTCAAGTTGACGAATATGTACAGAGACTGTCGGCTGTGATATAAATAATTTTTCAGCTGCTTTGGTGAAGCTCCGACCTTCAAAGACTACAAAAAACGTTTCTAAATGCTTAAACATTAAATAATTCCTCGCTGTTAAAGTTATTGCTCTATTTTTTAAGTATACTTAGTAATTTTTGAATGTCTATATATTTGTATATACCAATTGAGAATTAGGGGTATCAACAGCTTTAAAAAGTAATAAAAGTAAAGCTAAATACAAAATATTAAAGGAAATAAAACGGCTGAAAGAAAACTTCTTCCAGCCGCTTAATATATTTGAAAATTTGAGGTTTAGCGGGTGTAATTACGGATATATGAAAGATTAATTAATCCTGTAATAACGATAATTAAGCCGGCTTTTAAAGCACTATCTGATTGCAAGCCATTTTTGCACATGTCGACAAATGGACTAATCACTAAAATGAGAGCAGTAAGATCGATGATTGTCAGGATGGTAAGAATCCACTTTCGACGCATGTATAATACCCCTTTAAATTACTGATGTATTGTACATTCTAGCATATGTTATCTGCAATGTTAAATATTTTATTAAATTTTTTAAGAATCAACTAGTAACCTGAGCTTGTTTTTTTACACCAATTTAACATCACACTTGTTAGGATGATGTATATCAATTTTTGGAGGAACAAAAGCAATGGTAATTTTTTTATGGCTTGGCTGTGGGTGTATTGTTGGGCTAGTTGCTTATTTATTTTATATTTTAATGCGGGGTGATCGAGCATGATTTGGGTTCGCGATGTCGTAATTATTGCATTTATTTGTTTATTAGCAATGCCAATTGGAAGCTATATTTATCGGGTTTTAAATGGTGAGCGGACCTGGTTAACACCTGTGGTACAACCACTTGAATGTTTAATTTATCGAGGGTTAGGATACCACGATAACCAACCAACTGCCATGTCGGCTAAAACGTATGGCGGTGCGGTACTTAGTATTAGTAGCTTAAGTTTTATCGTTGTATTTGGCTTACAATTACTACAAAAATGGTTACCTTTAAACCCGAATCATGTTGGGAACGTTAAGTGGGATTTGGCATTTAATACCGCCGTTAGTTTTGTCACTAATACTAATTGGCAAGCCTATAGTGGTGAAACCACGATGTCATATTTAACGCAAATAATTGCCTTGACCACCCAAAATTTCTTATCACCAGCAGTGGGTGTGGCGTCTTTATTAGTGATTATGCGTGGCTTTAAACACACTCATGCGACAACGGTGGGAAATTTTTGGCAAGATATTATCCGGTTCATTTTATACGTATTAATGCCACTGGCTTTTGTGCTTGCAATTATAATTATTGCTTGCGGTGGGTTCCAAACCTTACACGCTAATATTGAAGCCGGTCGGACGCTAATTCCCCTTGGACCAGCGGCTAGCCAATATGCCATTTCATTACTTGGTAGTAATGGTGGAGGCTTCTTTGGGGCTAACGGAGCGATTGCGTTTAGTAACCCCAATGCACTCAGTAATTTCTTTGAAATGGTGGCCATTTTGTTAGTACCAGCCGCATTAGTTGTGACGTTTGGTCGGTTTACTGAAAAACGCCAAGCTCGATTAATTTTTACCGTGATGTTAATATTTTTAAGTTTAGCGATTATCGGGACAACTTTAGCTGAATTACACACGGGCATTAAATTTGCGGGCGTTACTGGAACCAGCGTCTTAGAAGGCAAGAATGTCATCAATGGCATCGGTAATTCAAGTCTTTGGACGGCACTTTCAACGGCGGTATCAAGTGGCTCAGTTAATGCTAATTTGGATAGTTTTACCGCTTTAGGTGGTTTGATTCCCTTATTATTAATTCAATTAGGTGAAATTATCTTTGGTGGGATTGGTTCTGGTTTGTATGGGATGTTGGCCTTTGTCCTCTTAACGGTCTTTATTAGTGGTTTAATGGTTGGTCGCACACCAGAATATTTAGGTAAGAAAATTGAACCATATGAAATGAAAATGGTCTCATTAGCCATTTTATTTCCCCCAATTCTGTCATTAATTGGGACGGCTATCGGGGTCAACTTACCGCATATTCAAGCTAACTTAACTAATCACGGTGCGCATGGGTTTACTGAAATTCTATATGCCTTTGCATCAATGGCTAATAATAATGGATCAGCTTTTGCTGGCTTTAACGCTAACCAAATTGGGGTTAACTTAGTTGGTGGTTTAGCGATGGCAGTAACCCGCTTTGTGCCATTAATTGCAATGATTTTAATGGGTGGAAGTTTGGCTACGAAGAAATTGGTTGCCAAGGGCGCCGGAACATTACGAACAGATACCGTTTTATTCGGTGTTTTGTTAATTTTTATTATCTTATTAATCGGGGCGTTAAACTTTGTGCCCGCACTAGTACTTGGCCCAATTGCCGATTTTTTAGGCTAATGAGCGATATTTAGGAGTAGTAACATGGAAAATGTTGTTTTAGCAATCAAAAAACTTTCACCACGGGTTCAAGTGAAAAATCCGGTGATGTTTGTGGTCTATATTGGGGCCATTTTAATTAGTTTATTATTTGTGGCGGGCTTTATGGGGGTTAATCCTGGTAATGGAGCGTACACATTTAGTATTGCGATAATTTTGTGGTTAACTGTGCTATTTGCCAATTACGCCGATACCATCGCTGAAGGTCGCGGTCGGGCCCAAGCGGATAGTTTAAAAAAATCAAAACAAGATGTTGTGGCATATCGGCTTACAAATGAAGCAACCCAAGCCACAGAAGAAATCATTTCAAGTCAATTAGTGCCGGGGGATGTTGTCTTAGTGACTGCTGGTCAACAAATTCCAATGGATGGGGAAGTCATTCAAGGTACTGCAGCAGTTGATGAAAGTGCTATTACTGGTGAATCTTCACCCGTTGTGCGGGAAGCTGGTGGTGACCGGAGTGCCGTTACCGGTGGAACAATGGTTTTGTCAGATGTTTTGGTGATTCGCATTACTGCTAAAGCCGGTGAAAGCTTTCTGGATCAAATGATTAATATGATTGAAGGGGCGCAACGGAAAAAGACCCCGAATGAATTAGCGCTCCAAATTTTATTAGTAACGTTAACGATTATTTTTTTAATTGTTGTCGCAACTCTGTATCCGTTTAGTAATTTTGCAAATTACGCCGCTAATCAAACGGTTTCAGTAACTAATTTAACGGCCTTGCTAGTTTGTTTAGCCCCAACAACCATTGGTGCATTACTTTCAGCCATTGGGATATCAGGGATGAGCCGGCTAAACAAAGAAAACGTTATGGCTAAGAGTGGTCGGGCGATTGAAGCCGCTGGGGATGTCGATGTTTTATTACTTGATAAGACCGGTACGATTACTTTAGGAAATCGGCGGGCAGTGGCTTTATATCCGGTTAATGGGGTTGATGCCCAACAATTAGCAATGGGTGCTTTGTTATCTTCAATTGCTGATAGTACCCCGGAAGGTCGCAGTGTCGTTGAATTAGTCGCCGAACAATTTAAGTTAACGGCCGCTGACTATGACACAACTAACGCTGAATTTGTACCATTTACGGCCAAAACCCGGATGAGTGGGTTAGACCTTGATGATCATACCTACCGTAAAGGGGCGACGGATTCAGTTAAAGCGTTTGTGGAAAGTAGTCACCACGCTTGGCCAACTGATACGGGTATGATTGCCGAACAAATTGCTAAAGATGGTGGTACGCCATTAGTTGTGGTTGCCGATGGCGAAGTATTAGGTGTTATTCATCTTAAAGATATCATCAAAGAAGGTGTGCAAGAACAATTTGAAGCCCTTCGTAAAATGGGGATTAAATCCGTCATGATTACGGGTGATAATCCGTTAACGGCTGCAGCAATTGCCGCTGAGGCCGGCGTTGATGATTATATTGCGGAAGCCGTTCCTGAATCGAAATTACAAGTGATTAAAGAATACCAAGAAAATGGGCACTTAGTTGCTATGACTGGGGATGGTACTAATGATGCGCCGGCATTAGCCCAAGCCGATGTTGCCGTGGCTATGAATACCGGAACCGTTGCGGCCAAAGAAGCCGGGAATATGATTGATCTTGATTCAAGTCCAACTAAATTAATTAAAATTGTTGGCGTTGGAAAACAACTTTTAATGACCCGTGGTGCGTTAACGACGTTTAGTGTGGCTAATGATGTGGCTAAATATTTCGCAATTTTACCAGCCTTGTTTGTCAGCGTATATCCACGCTTAAGCAGTTTGAATTTTATGCATTTAACTAGTCCCAAAACGGCGATTCTCTCAGCGTTGATTTACAATGCGTTAATTATTATTGCATTGATTCCCATCGCATTACGGGGCGTTAAGTATAAGGAAATGAATGCTAACCAATTACTCCGACAAAATTTATTGATTTACGGACTCGGGGGCTTAGTCTTACCATTTATCGTAATTAAAATTTTTGATATCGGATTAACTTTACTTGGAGTAAAATGAGGTAATTAAAAGTGAAAGTTTTATTTAAGCAAGCAGCTATTCTTATCGGCTGCCTAATTATTGGAACCTTAGTATATACTGGGATTACAACGGTGGTTGCGCAAACGGTATTTCATCAATCAGCCAATGGTAGTTTGATTTATCAAAATAACCATGTTACTGGTTCGAAATTAATCGCAACGGATACTGTTAACCCTAAATTATTTGTTGGTCGGGTGAATGTTGCCAGTAATTTAGCTCCCAACAGTCGGACTGAAAAAGCTGCGGTTGCCAAACGAGTGGCCCAATTACGTGCCCTTGATCCAACTAATAAGCAACCAATTCCGGTTGACTTAGTAACTGGTTCAGCCAGTGGGAGTGATCCGTATATTAGTGTTGCGGCAGCTAAGTACCAAATTACACGGATTGCCCATGCTAATAATTTAAGTACGGCGCAAGTCCAAACAATCATTAAGGATGCGACCACCAGTCGTTTAAGTAATTTATTAGGTACACCGGCTGTTAATATTGTTACAGCTAATTTGGCATTACAAGCAAGTGTTAAGTAAGAATAGAGGTTGAAAATGGTTAAAGATGCCCGCACATGGCTAGATGAAATTAATGCTTCGGCAACTAAACGCGGTCGATTGAAAATTTTCTTAGGATATGCTGCGGGAGTTGGTAAAACCTATCGGATGCTCGAAGAAGGTCATGCCTTATTAGAGGCGGGTGTTGATGTTGTTATTGGGTATATCGAAACCCATCAACGGGTTGAAACCCAAGCATTAGTTGCCGGTTTTGAAGTTGTGACTGGTACTGATCATCAGTATCGGGAAACGGTTATTACTGAGTTATCAGTTAAAAACATTATTGTGCGCCAACCAGATGTGGTTATCATTGATGAATTGGCGCATACCAATAGTAGTTCATGGAATCGAAAACGATATCAAGATATTGAAGAAATTTTATCTTCAGGAATTTCGGTTTATACGGCCTTAAACGTCCAACATCTGGAAAGTTTACATGAATTAATTAAGTTAATTACGAATGTTGATGTTAAAGAAACGGTGCCGGATAGTTTTATTACCCAAGCGGATAATTTAGAATTAATCGATATTGAACCACGGGTTCTTTTAAATCGCTTAGAAGCCGGGAAAATATATCGTAAATTGCAAGCTCAATTAGCGGCGCAAAATTTCTTTAAACTGGCGCATTTAACGCAATTACGTGAAATTGCCTTACAACAAGTTACGCGCCAAGTTAGTCAGCATAATTCAAAAAATGGCCAGCAAACACGGCACTTTTTAGTGGCTATCAGCGAATCACCGAATGCAATTAATGCCATCCATTGGGCCTATCGGCAAGCCCAGGCTTTTGATGCACCATGGACGGCGGTCTATGTTAATACCCATGAGCATTATTTACCCACGGATACTTTAAAAGCCAATTTAAAAGTGGTTCAAGAATTGGGTGGGGAAGTCGCCATGCTAACTGGCGCATCGGTTAGTGATGCTTTAATTCAATACATGCAAGAAATTAAAATTTCTAATTTAGTGATTGGTAAGCATACGCAACGTAATTGGCAGGGCATCTTTCAACAAAATATTGAAGGTAAAATTATGAATGCGATTCCATTTGTGGATATTCAGATTATCCCGGGAATTACGCAACCAACTACTTGGCAGGCCCGTTGGTTACCAATTCGTAACAAATTAAAACAAATTCAGATGACTGATTTTGTAGTTGCGGGAACTTTTTTAATGTTAGCCACCGTGGTTAATTTGATGTTGCATAGTTTAGTAGCCGAAAATTCGATTAAAATCATGGTTTATTTTAGTGCGGTGGTACTAATATCACGCTTTACGAAGGGGTATGTAGCTGGAATTATTAGCAGTTTAGTTAGTGTCGCGTTATTTGATTATTTATTTGTGCAACCGGTGTTTTCATTAAAAATTGCCCAAAGTTACTATGGGATTGTCTTTGTGATCATGATTGTGACGACTAATATTATTAGTGGTTTAACGTCAAAATTAACGGCGCAAATGAAATATTCCGTTAAGGAAGCCAAGCGTAGTGCAATTCTATCTGACTTGAGTACGACATTAATTGGTTTAAATGAACCCCAAGCGATGAGTCAAAAATTGGCCGATGTTTTAAGTGAATATTTTGGCCATCACGTGCAAATTTATTATAGCCGTAATCAATCCGTTGTCAGTCACCACTCACAAACGCAAGAATTTGTATTAGACGCGAATAACCATGAAATAATTCAGTGGGTTTGGCACCATAATCAGGCCGCTGGGAACGGCACGGAAACCTTAAGTGGCCGTAAATTATTTTACTTACCCATCAGTTTTAAGCAACGTCCCTTAGCCGTTTTAGTTGTTAATGGCCGTGAATTTAATTATCGGGAACGGTTAGAATTAGGCATATTTTTGTTTCCATTAGCCTTAGCGCTAGATAATTATTATTTAGAGCAAGAGAAACACCGAATTGCGCTTGATAATGCCAATAATCAATTAAAAAGTGATTTATTACGGTCAATTTCACACGATTTGCGCACGCCGATAACGAGTATTATTGCGAGCACTGATCATTTATTAACTAGGGATAATTTAACCGCTGATGATCAATTATTACTTAAAAATATCAATAAAGAATCTAATTGGTTGGTTCAAATGATTGAAAATATTTTGACAATTACTAAAATTAGCCAGGGAAAGGTTAACTTAAAGCGCACGCCAGAGGTCTTAGAAGACGTCATTTTTGCAGCTGAAGAAAAATTTAAGTGGATTAATCCGGGTTTTAAAATGCAATTCAAAGTTCCTGATCAGTTAATTTGGTTAGACATTGATAATAATTTATTTCAACAAGTGCTAATAAATCTGTTTGATAATGCCCAAAAACATGGGGATGACAGTCAGGTCGTTAATGTTTTGGTACGGCCACATCTAACCACGGTTGATATCGTAATCCAAAACTACGGCGCACACTTTTCAGAACAACAGATGCAGCAGCTAGGGAGGATTCAATCAGAATTGAATAGTCAAAAATTAGATAAAAAACGGGGCTTAGGAATTGGATTATTCTTATGTCAAACCATCATTCACTTACATCATGGTCAATTGACGTTTAGTAATTGGCAAGCAGGACCGCAAGTGATTATTACATTACCCATCAAGGAGCCAAGTGATGCTTAAAAAAACGATGTTAGTCATTGAAGACGATCAATCAATTCAAGATATTCTCAAGTTAACTTTGCATACGGCTAATTTTGAAGTTTTACAAGCCTTTAATGGTGCCCAAGCGCAAAATTTGTTACAAGCAGCGAAGGTCGATTTAATCATTTTAGACTTAGGGTTACCAGATATTGATGGGGCCGAATTATTAGTGCAATTACGCAAGACAACCGCCGTTCCGGTGCTTGTCTTGACTGCACGAACAGAGATTAATGATAAATTAACGTTATTTAGCAACGGGGCCGATGATTATATCACCAAACCTTTTGAAGAAGCTGAATTGGTAGCTCGCGTAATGGCCATTATGAAGCGGACGTACAATGTGACAGGGTATGGCCGAGGCTCATACCAAAGTGGTGCGCTAGTAATCAATTTAGAACAACAGGTCGTTTATAAGGATAATCAAGAATTACATTTGACCAAAAATGAATATGCCTTATTAAGCAGCTTATTACAAAACCCGCAAGTCGTAATGGATTATGCCACATTAATTAAAAATGTTTGGGGTGCCCAAACATTACCAACCCAAAATGAAACTTTAAGGGTAACCACGGCGAATTTACGGCGAAAACTCGGCACATATCAAGACGAGCAATATATTGGGACCGATATTGGTGTTGGTTATCGTTGGAAGTTGGATACTCAGATGACGGAAGTTTAATTTACCAGGCAATCAAAGTTAAAGCCCCCCAATTGTTGATAACAACAGGTATAATGGAGTTACAAAATTATATTCGGAGGGTTTGGTATGAAAGTGGTTATTTTCGGTGGCTCAGGTTTTTTAGGAACAGGACTTGTAACGCAACTATTAAAGGATCCGGCAAATGAAATAACCATTATTTCACGCCACGATAAACCAGATAGTCAACCTAAAACAGTAGCTTGGGTTAAAAGTGATTTATTACGCGATGCAAATTGGCATCAAAGTGTTCAAGCGGCCGATTGGGTTATTGATTGCATTGGGATTTTACTGCCTAACTGGAAGCATCACGTTACCTATCGCAACGGGATTTTTCGTCCAGCCCAAGTTATCATTGATTTTTTAACGATTTTACCGATCGAAAGCCGGCCTAAATTTATGTTCATTTCAGCTAATCGCAGCCCATTTTTTATGGCACCATACATGCATGCCAAACGCCAAGTTGAGCAGTTAACGACAAAATTACCGGCAGAGCAAGTCAAAATTGTTTATCCAACAGTCATGTATGATCGATCACGACCATATAGTGTTGTCATGGCATTAGGAATGGGCATTTTAACTTTAATTCCCGGGATCAAGATGCTAATGCGCGGCTTTGAACCGATGAAGCGTAGTCAAGCAACAAGTGAGATTGTGAAATTATTACATGGCGAAAAGTCGTTCATTGCAGCTCGACGTAAATGATTTAGTACAGGTACCTAAAATTAATTTTTTAAAATAGTGACCAAAAAAGGACCAAAGATGGTTAACTTTTGGTCCTTTTTGTTGATTAAATATTTTCCTGTAACAGGATTGATAATATTAATTATGAATTTTGTTTGGCCCGGACATGTTGACTAAATTGCGGTGAACTAATAATACTAATGTATTCTCCATGTAGTTCGTGGTCAATACCATTTTGTTCAACACTAGCTGGAATACGTAATGGAATAATCAGGCTAATTAGTTTACCAATTAGCCATGTTATGCCAGCTGCCAAAATTACAGTTAAGATAATTGCCAAAATTTGGATACCTAGTTGTTTGAATGAACCTGTTGCAACTAAACCATGAAAATCCTTTTGTGCAAATATGGCTGTAAGTAAGCCACCAACAATCCCACCGATGCCATGAAAGCCAAATGCATCCAAGGTATCATCATATTGAAATTTAGTTTTTAAGTAATCTACTAAGAAATAGACAATAGGGACAGCAATGATACCCATTAAAATTGCACTTGTTGGGGTAACAAAGCCTGCTGCCGGTGTAATAACGACTAACCCAACTAACCCCCCAGATAGGGCGGCAGAAATGCGTGCTTTACCCGTTTTAACAAAATCAATGACAAACCACGTTGTTAGGGCTGCAGCAGCTGCAATATTAGTATTAATAAATGCTAAGATGGCCGTTTCATTAATTGCTAGTGCAGAACCGCTGTTAAAACCAAACCAACCAAACCAAAGTAAGGCGGCCCCAATAAGCACATGTGAAATGTTATCAGGGGTACTACTTTCGGTGCTGAAATGTTGGCGGCGACCAACTAAAATGGCTAAGGTTAATCCAGAAACCCCCGAAGAAATATGGACAACATCTCCACCAGCAAAATCAAGGGCGCCCATTTTTTGGAGGATACCACCACCCCAAACCATGTGTGCAAGCGGGACGTAGACTAAAATGAGCCATAATGGGATAAATAGCAAGATTGCTTTTAAGTTCATCCGTCCGACAACTGATCCGGTGATAATAGCGACGGTAATGATGGCAAACATCCCTTGAAATAGCATGAAAGCAGCATCGGGAATATGTAAGTTTAACGTGGAATGATTATATGCAAGGTTGTTTAGGAGAAAATGGTGCAAGTTTCCAATAATTAAACCTTGGCCCGAAAAAGCTAAGCTATAGCCTAAAATAACCCAGACTAGTGGGACAATTCCTAACACAATAATAGAAAGAAAAACGGTATTACTTGCAAAATTCCGATTAGCAAGGCCACCATAAAATAACGCGAGCCCAGGGGTCATTAACCAAACCAGGGCAGCTGAGACTAAAATCCAAACGACATCACTCGTATTCATAATGTTTTTCTCCCATCTGTAAAAAAGCAAGTATTTAAGTTACTAAATAGCATAATGAATATGTTAAAAAATTTATATACTTTATGTCAGCAAAACTAACACTATTGTTAATTTATGACAGGTTGGATAAGCATAATATTAGAAGTTTTACTATGAAAAATGCAGTCCCAAGTGAAAATATGTTACAATAGTAACTTATGAAATAGGCCTAAATAAAGGCTTGTCCAATTTGAATTAATAAACAAGGAGCTCATTTTGAGCATTTTTGGTAAAATATAAAATGAACGAAGAAGCACTAAGAAATTTAGTAAGTACGATTATTAAACCGTTAATTTCAAAACCTGATGTAATGACCATTACATTAACTGAATCGACTACGACCGTTAGCTGTGTTGTTTCTGTCGATGCCACTGATTTGGGTAAGTTAATTGGCTATGGTGGGACAACTATTCATGCCATTCGCGAATTAATATTTTCAGCTCATTTGAGTGCTGGTAAAAAAGTGTATATCGAAATAGAAGCACTAAAAAAGTAATTAAGAAGAGGATCGAGATATGGAATTCTACAAAGTTGGAACAATGGTCAACACCCACGGAATTCGTGGTGAAGTACGTGTAATTGCAATCACGGATTTCCCAGAAGAACGTTTTCAAAAGGGTAACCAGTTATTTATTGATAACAATGAAAAGACGCCGGTAACGATCGCCACCGTTCGTAACCACAAGCAATTTATTTTAGTGTCATTTGTTGATAAACAAAACATCAATGATATTGAAAAGTACAAAGGTATGGACTTATTAGTCGCAGATGCTGATTTAGAAACGCTTGAAGATGGCGAATACTACTACAAAGACATTATTGGTGCGAAAGTTATTACCGAAGACAATCTTGAAATTGGTAAAGTTAAAGAAATTTTTGAAACAGGTGCTAATGATGTGTGGGTTGTTACACGTCCAGGCAAAGATGATTTATTATTGCCAATGATTGACGATGTCATTAAAAATGTCGACGTTGAAAATCAATTGATTACAATCGATTTATTAGAAGGGTTGGATGATTAATGCGTATTGATGTTTTAAGTATTTTCCCGGATATGTTCAAGCCGATGACGGAATCAATTATTGGAAAAGCAGTTAATCGGGGCTTGCTTGAATTTTCAGTTACAGACTTCCGTGACTTCACCAATAATAAACATAATAACGTTGACGATACGCCCTTTGGTGGCGGGGCGGGAATGCTGTTAACTCCGCAACCAATCTTTGATGCGATGGATGACATTAAGGCTAAAGCCGGTGATTATGGTCGTGTAATTTTACTTGATCCTGCCGGTATTCCGTTTAATCAAGCGGTAGCTGAGGATTTGAGTAAGGAAGAACATTTGACGTTTATTGCTGGTCACTATGAAGGGTATGACGAACGAATTCGCGAACTCGTAACTGATGAAATCTCATTAGGTGATTACGTCTTGACTGGTGGTGAACTGGGGGCAATGGTGATTGTTGATGCGACGGTGCGTTTGATTCCAGAAGTTTTGGGGAACCGCGAATCAGCCATTGGCGATTCATTTTCAACCGGATTATTGGAATACCCACAATACACCCGACCAGCTGATTTCCGTGGTCGCCAAGTACCAGAAGTTTTGACTAGTGGTAACCATGCTAAAATTGCCGAATGGCGGATGAAAGAATCATTACGGCGCACATATTTACGCCGTCCAGATTTATTAGAAAAGATGGAACTATCAGAGCAACAAGTTAAGTTACTTGCCGAAGTTAAAACTGAGGAAGCTACTAATAAGTTAGATTAAGTGCATATCGTAGAATTTAATACAAAAAGCCATTGAAAAAATTTTTTCAATGGCTTTTTTTGGCCAACAAGTAGTATGTTTGTGAACTAATCTTAAGTTATAAACAATAGCGCTGTAATATTCCTTTGCCAAGCTACTAAATAAAGTTTTATGCTCACACAGACTAGTAAAGGGGTACGTGATGATAATGCAATTTTTACGAACGAACCAAGCGATAATGTATGGAGCAACTGTTCTAAGAGTGTGGTTAGGATATTTATGGTTAATCAGTGGAATTGATAAAATAATGCACGGCTTTTCAGCGCACAAGTTTATCAATATGGCCATTAAAAATCCAGTGCAGGGTTTACATGGTGAGCAATTTCCATGGTTTACCACCTTCTTAAAAATTACTACGGCTAATGGGACCCAAACAAAACTATATTCATGCATAGTACCATGGGCGGAAATTTTGGTTGGATTAGGGTTAATTATTGGCTTATTTACGCTAATAGCAGCTTTCGGTGGGTTAATAATGAATTTTGTTTTTATATTTGCCGGTACAATTTCGAGTAATCCGCTATTTATCATTGCTGAAATGCTTATACTAGTGATTGGTAGTAGCGCTAGCCGGTTAGGATTAGATTATTGGGTATTATCGTGGCTACATCGACATCTCTTGTCCAAGTCACGACCCTATGAACCGTACGAGCCACATTTTTAATGATAACGAGGTTTGAATGACGCATATTAAAAAATTCGGATGAAATTTGTTGTTTTTCATCCGAATTTTTTAGTTAATCTATCTTAATTAGTTTGTAAAATCTGTATAGATGGCAGCAACGGCATTAGCAGCATCAGCCTGAGCGACGCCTAACATGACCGCGATACGTGAAGCCCCTTGATTAATCATTTTCACACCGATATTACGGGTTGAAAGGGCATTGAGAATGTCAGTTAAGACACCAACATGATTACGCATTCCTTCACCAACAACCATGATAATAGCATAATCTTCATACCATTCTAAAATATCAGGCTTAACCGCTTGTTGAATCTCGGCCATTGCTAATTGGATGATTTGGGAATCAATTTGGCTTTTATCTAAAATAATAGTTAAATCATCAATCCCTGAGGGCATATGTTCGTAACTAATGTTGTATTTTAACAAAATTTGTAAAATTTTTAGGGTAAAACCAACTTCTTTGTTTAAAAGATAACGGTGTAAATAAATTGCCGCAAAGCGATTTGAATTAGCTACACCGGTGATTTTATGTGATGTCGTAAGTTCGGTGTCAGGAACAATTAATGTTCCTGGTGCACTAGGATCATTAGTATTTTTAACGTTAATGGTAATCTTACCTTGAATTGCGGGAATAAGCGCTTCATCATTAAAAACTTGGAAACCAGCATAGGCTAATTCTCGCATTTCCTTATAACTCATTTGTGAGATTGCCCGGGGGTGAGCAACGATATTGGGATTAGCTGCATAGATAGCACTAACATCAGTAAAGTTTTCATATAATTCGGCATTTAGACCGCGGGCCATGATAGAACCAGTAATGTCAGAGCCACCACGAGCGAAAGTTGCAATTTGATCATCGGCCGTATAACCGTAAAAACCAGGTACAATTAGGTACTCTTCATCAAATGGGAAGCGTTTAATATTTTGATATGTGAATTCACTAACTTGTGCACTATCGGCGGTCCCAGTTACTAAAATACCTAACGCTTTTGGATCAGCATAAATAGCAGGAAGTCCTAAGTGATTAAAAATTAAGGCAATTAACATGGCATTTAATTTTTCACCGTGTGCTTTAAAGGCCGCTAATTGATCGGCTGCGTTAACAAAATTGGTCTGCGCAAGTTTGGTAATTTGGGCTTTGATTTGGGCAAATTTTTCGACTGGTAAGCCAAAATATTCTGCAATTTCCCAATAGCGATCATAGATTTTTTTTTGTAAAATTTCACTGCTTGGATCGCCAGCATATTGTATTAATAAATCAGTGACTTTAATATCTTCAGCAGAACGTTTTCCAGGTGCAGAAACCACCAAGATTTGCCGTGCAGAATCTGCTTGCATAATATTAATAACTTTT
The DNA here is from genome assembly GCF_918814575.1 of Periweissella fabaria. Lineage (GTDB taxonomy): Bacteria > Bacillota > Bacilli > Lactobacillales > Lactobacillaceae > Periweissella > Periweissella fabaria. Next base: position 145,415 of record NZ_CAKKNS010000002.1, read on the forward strand.
TCTAATTGGGGTCCATTAGCTAACGAACTACCACCAAATTTAACAACTTTCATGTCTTTACTCCCTGAATTTTAATCTTGTTTGCGATTTTAACCTTGATTGATTAAAAAAAGCAAGTCTAAAATTAGAAGTGTGTGAATGTTTCAAATTAAAGCAAGCCTAAATTTAGAGTTTTTTAATAATAAAGGTTGACCTTTTGTAAATATTTGATATGATTATTGTAATTTAATAATTCAAAGAGGTTGCAACCAACAAGATTACAGCAAGTGAGTACTACTATACGATGAACTTGTTCGAAAGGGGCGGTTGCCGAAGGAAGACTATTTAAGTAGGATAGTGGACTTGGGCCGGTGTTTAAGAGATATCGGACTGTCGTAGCAAGAATGTCGGCTACGGGGCGCTTTCGACAACATGATTTTTTTGTGGTATTAACGATACAGCAAACAAAAATGTGCTTAAGTGCAAACATTTTTGTTTGCTTTTTTTGTACATAAAATCACCGAAGAGCGTTGAATTAAATCTAAAAATAAAGAGGGTTCAACCTATGGTAGTCGCACAAATGCGTGCAAGTCGAATTGAAATTTCACAGCATGCAATTAATCAAAATATCCAAGTAACGATGGAAACTAGTCATGCTAAGCACATGTTTTTAGCAATTAAAGCGAATGGATATGGGCATGGTCTACTTGAAATGGCTCGAGCAGCTAAGCAAGCCGGCGTTTATGGTTTGGCAGTTGCCGTTGTAGATGAAGCATTAGCAATTCGACAAGCCAAATTAGATATGCCGATTTTAATTTTGGGTTATACTGAGCCACAATATGCGGAGTTTTTGGCACAGTTTAAAATTATTACAACCGTACCTTCAGTTGCTTGGCTAGAAGAAGCTCAAGGATTTTTAACTGGTAATCAACCACTATTAGTGTCACTAGCCGTTGATACAGGGATGAATCGTATTGGGATGCGGACAACAGCTGAAGTTCAAGCAGCGGTTGCCTTGATGCAAAACCATGCTAATTTATTTACGTGGGAAGGGATTATGACGCATTTTGCAACCTCTGATACTGCTGAAACAGATTATTTTGAAATGCAACTAGACCGGTGGCATGCAGTAATTGATGGGTTGCCTTCCCTCCCACCAATGGTCCATGTCGCTAATTCAGGGGCTGCTATGTATCATGCTGATGAAGTGCCAACTGATTTTATTCGGGTTGGGACCGTTGTGTATGGTTGGGAACCATCTGGTAAAGAATTAAACCCTGGAACGGATTTAATTCCGGCGATGACAATTAAATCTGCCTTGAGTTTTGTTAAACAAATCCCGGCTGGAGAGGGTGTTAGCTACGGTCATTTGTATCATACGACAGGTGACGAGTGGATTGGCACGATTCCAATGGGATATGGGGATGGCCTTACGCGTGCAATGCGTGGTTATAAAATCTTGGTTGGTAACGAATGGTGTGAAATTATTGGCCAAATTGCCATGGATCAAATGATGGTTCGCTTACCACATGCAATGCCCGTAGGTACGCCAGTAACCATCTTGGGAACTAACGGAACACAAACAATTGACATTTGGGACGTGTGTGCTCATTGCCACTTACAACCATGGGAATTTGCCAACCAATTAAGTGATCGGTTGCCCCGATATTTAGTTGATTAGAGAAAGAGGAATAAAAGATGCAAGCAGAATATACAGTTAACCCGGCCGGCCACTTAACAATTGGCGGTTGTGATGCATTAGATTTAGCACAAGAATTTCAAACACCACTCGTTGTCTATGATGTCAGCAAAATTCGGCAAACATTTCAGGAATTACATGCAACCTTTGAAGCAGCCAACGTTGATTATGTGATTAGTTACGCATCAAAGGCTTTTGCAACTATTGCGATGTATCAAGTTGTCAAACAAGAACATGCCCATATTGACGTTGTTTCCGGTGGTGAATTATTTACTGCGATGCAAGCTAATTTTCCAATGGCTAATATTAGTTTTCATGGCAATAATAAGAGTTACGAAGAATTAACGATGGCTGTTGATCAAGAAATTGGCATGATTGTTGTTGATAATTTTACAGAAATAAAAATGCTCCAAGAAATTTTACGAACCCATGCTACTACGGCTAATATTCTTTTACGGATTACCCCAGGGATTTCGGCGCATACACATGAATATATTCAAACTGGCCAAGCTGATAGTAAGTTTGGGTTTGACTTAGCTAGCGGCCAAGCGGACCAAGCACTACAAGAAGTATTAGCAGATGAACATTTTAATGTGTGTGGTATTCATGCGCATATTGGTTCCCAAATTTTTGAAAGTACGGGTTTTGTTGAGGAAGCCAAAATTTTAGTTAAAACATTAGCTGAGTGGCAAACAAAGTATCAATTTGCAGCTCAAGTCTTAAATCTCGGTGGTGGTTTTGGAATTCGCTATACTCAAGCTGATGAACCACAAGCGCCACAGGCAATGTTGACAACGGTGATTAATGCCGTTAAAGCGGCTGTTAATGAGGCAAACCTTACGATGCCAGCAATCTGGATTGAACCTGGTCGAGCAATTGTTGGGCCAGCCGGCTATAGTCTATATCAAGTGGGTACACGTAAAGATGTCCCAGGGATTGAACCATATATTACGGTTGATGGGGGGATGGGTGATAATATTCGCCCAGCTTTATATCAAGCAGAATACGAGGCCGTCTTAGCAAAAAGTCCTCAAGCACCAACAACCCAAACAGCCCGATTAGCAGGGAAGTATTGTGAATCAGGGGATATTTTAATTGAACATCAAGCGTTACCGAATGTTAGTCAAGGCGATATTATTGCGATGCTTGCTACTGGTGCTTATGGCTACTCAATGGCCTCAAATTATAACCGTAATGGTCGTCCAGCCGTGGTATTTGCTGAAAATGGCGTTGCTAAGGTGGTAGTTAGGCGTGAATCATATCAAGATTTAGTTGCACTAGATGTTAGTTACGAATAAATAAAAAAATGTGCTTTATATAGAAGGAGAAATTAAATGTCAGAATTAAACGCTCAAGAAATTATCGATTTTATTAGTAATGCTAAAAAGCAAACACCAGTTAAGGTGTACATTAATGGTGAATTAGACAAACTTGAATTTCCTACAACAATTGAAGCGTATGTTACTGGTACGACCGGTGTGTTATTTGGTGATTGGGCTGTTGTTGAACCATTTTTAGCAGAAAATAACAATGTTATCACGCAATTGCGAGTTGAAAATAACGCCCGTAATTCAGCGGTCCCTTTACTTGACTTAAAAGGCATTCATGCGCGGATTGAACCAGGAGCGATTATTCGTGATCAAGTTACAATTGGCGATAATGCGGTGATTATGATGGGGGCTTTAATTAATATTGGGGCGGAAATTGGTGAAGGGACGATGATTGACATGGGCGCAGTCCTAGGTGGTCGCGCAATCGTCGGTAAACATGCCCATATTGGTGCTGGGACAGTTTTGGCCGGAGTAGTAGAACCCGCTTCTGCAACGCCTGTGATTGTGGAAGATGATGTGTTGATTGGGGCAAATGCGGTTGTTATTGAAGGTGTCCGGATAGGGCAAGGTGCCGTTGTGGCTGCTGGTGCGGTTGTCATTGAAGATGTTGAGCCTTACACCGTCGTTGGTGGCGTCCCCGCTCGAGTAATTAAAAAAGTCGATGATCAAACATCAATGAAGACGGCCTTATTAGATAGTTTACGAAAGTTGTGATGATATGTTAATTGATGATTTGCAGGTCACAAAGGAGTGTCTAACAGCGCCCCAATTACTGACAATTCGCCGTTATTTACACCAAATACCGGAATTGGCATTACAAGAATATGAGACGAGTGAAACTTTAAAAACAATTATTGCTCAATTTGACCAACAATATTTAGAAGTTATCACCGTTCCTGATTTACCAACGGCGGTACTTGTGAAAGTTCAGGGGAAGAATGCACGACGCACACTTGGCTATCGGACTGATATTGATGCGTTAGCTGTTACTGAAGACAATGATTTAGCGTTCAAGTCAATTCATCCTGGTAAGATGCATGCATGTGGACATGATATTCATATGACGGTTGCCTTGGGGTTGTTGAGCTACTTTGCTAGTCATCAACCAACTGACAATATCATTTTTATTTTTCAACCAGCTGAAGAAAATTTTGCTGGGGGGATGCGTCTATATCAAAGTGGTATTTTGAGTGGCCCTAACCACATTGATGAATTGTATGCGTTACATACTAATCCCGATTTAGCGGCGGGTACAATCGGTTGTCGAAATGGGACCTTATTTGCTGGTACAACAGAAATCCATGCCGAGTTTACAGGTATTAGTGGGCATGCCGCTTTTCCACATCAAGCCAATGATATGGTCGTTGCACTGAGTCAATGGCTTGTTCAATTACAAACGATTGTGGCCCGCAACGTTGATCCAATTAAAGGTGGTGTCGTCACAATTGGCAATGTGAGTGCGGGAACCGCTAATAATGTGATTGCGGGTAGTGCGCAAGCCCATGGGACAATTCGGGCGTTACAACAGGATACAATTGATTTAATTAAGATGCGGGTTGAAGCAATTACCATGGGAATTGAAGCTAGTTTTGGTTGCCAGATTGAACTAACTTTGAATCAAGATGGATATTTTCCGGTGGTTAATGAATCTAAAATCACGCAACGCTTTATCAAGTATGTTGAGAATAATCCTGAAATTAAATATATTGAAACCCAACCAGCGATGACAGGTGAGGACTTTGGGTATTTATTATCTAAAATTCCTGGCATGATGTTTTGGTTAGGCGTTGATTCACCAGCGTCATTACATTCAAGTAAGTATGTTGCAAACGAAGATGCTATTATGACGGCAGTTAAAACGATGATTGGCTTTATCGAAAGCCGAATGAAAGAAGAGGATTAGTTCATGTTATTAAAGGAAGCACGGGTTATTACGGCAATTATTACGCCCTTTACAGCGGATAATAAAATTGATTTTCCAGCTCTCGAAACTTTGACGAATCACTTATTAGCTCATGGAAGTGATGGTTTTGTTATTGGTGGTACGACTGGTGAAGGCGCAACGATGTCTGATCAAGAGAAAATCGAATTATATCGAGAATTCGTGAAAATTGTGGCTGGCCGTGGTCCAATTATTGCTAATATTGGAACTAATAACACAGCCGCAACGATTGAATTTGGTCAAAAAGTTGCTCAAATACCAGGAATTGATGGTGCTTTAGCAGTAGTGCCATACTACAATAAACCTAATCAAAAGGGGTTAATTGCCCATTTTACAGCAATTGCTGATAATGTTGATTTACCACTTATGGTTTATAACATCCCCGGTCGTTCAACGGTGAAAGCAACCGTTGATACTATTTTAACGTTAGCTAAACACCCTCGAATTACAGCACTTAAGCAATGTACAGACTTGGATGAATTAGCAGCGATTATTGAAAATGCACCAGCTGACTTTGCTGTTTATACTGGTGAAGATGGGCAAGCCTTAGCAGCGAAAGCTTTAGGTACAGTTGGTGTGGTTTCGGTCGCTAGTCATTTATATGGTGATGAATTTCAAGCGCTATTTACAGCATTAGATGCGGGGGATGTCGCTGAAGCCGGTCGAATTCAACGTTTTTTGAACCCTAAAGTAGCTACTTTATTTAGCTATCCATCACCAACTCCCGTTAAAGCCGCTTTAACTGCCGCTGGATTTGCAACGGGGGGCGTGCGTTTACCGTTAGTTGATTTGGATGATGTTGAAACAGCTGAAATTTTGGAAAAATTGGAGAAAAACTAATGTTAAGATTAATAATTTCTGGTTTTAATGGCAAAATGGGGGTCGAAGCTGTTAAAATGGTGACTGAATGTTCAGATTTTGAGCTTGTTGGTGGTTATTCACCCCGTGGGAAAGCGACTGATTTGAATGTCCCAGTATTTACAGAATTGGCAGCAATTCCTAATCGCTTCGCTGATGTTTGGCTTGATTTATCTGTTCCAAGTGCGGTTTTTGCTAATGCCCAAGCTGCTCTGCAAAAAGGTATGCGGCCGTTAATTGGTACCACTGGCTTGACACCTGAACAGATTACGGAATTACAATCCTTAGCCCAAGCCCACAAGCTAGGGGGGCTAATTGTACCTAATTTTAGTGTTGCAGCGGTCTTGATGATTCAATTAGCGCAACAAGCGGCGCAATACTTACCGGATGTTGAAATAATTGAAATGCATAACATTAAAAAAGTTGATGCACCTTCAGGGACTGCTAAATATACTGCTAGCAAAATTAAGCCCGAAGGCAACGTCCCAATTCATTCAGTTCGTTTACCTGGTTTGGTCGCACATCAAGAAATTTTATTTGGTGGGACCGGTGAAATGTTAACAATTCGACATGATTCATTTAATCGCGAATCATTCATGCCAGGGGTTAAATTAGCATTACAAAAAATTTCGACCCTTGATCAATTAGTTATTGGCTTAGAAAATATTCTATAAGTGAGGTGGCGTTACGATGCCCGAAATTTCAGCAACTCTTTTGAACCGAATTAATCCTATCATGGATACGTTAAAACCCGCCGCAATTCGTGCTTTTGATGCTCAAGTTTCTGATGTTCCTGGGATTATTAAATTAACCATTGGTGAACCTGATTTTGATGCACCCGCTAAAATTAAAGCTGCCGCAGTTGCTTCAATTAAAAATAATGAGTCACATTATGGTAAAACTCGAGGATCGTTGGCACTTAGACAAGCAATAAGTGATTTTTTACGGCGTAAATATGAGCTTGATTATAGTGCTGATAGCGAAATAATTGTTACCGTAGGAGCGATGGAAGCGCTAGAAACATCATTACGGACAATTTTAAAACCCGGAGACGAAGTTATTGTACCAACTCCAGGTTATCCGATGTACCTATCAATTTTGAAAAGCTTAGGGGCGGTACCAATTTGTGTTAATACAGCCGTTAATGGCTTTAAGTTAACACCACAACAGTTGGCTGATGAGTTATATCATCACAATGCTAAAGCAATTATTTTTAATTTTCCTTCAAATCCAACTGGAGTTACTTATACCGCTAAAGAGTTAGCTGAATTGGCAGCAGTAATGCAACAACATGATATATTCGTCTTGGCTGATGAAATTTATAGTGAATTTACGTATGCAGATCACCATGTTTCCTTAGCAAAGTACTTACCAAATCAAACAATTTTAGTAAGCGGTGCCTCAAAAGCATATGCGATGACCGGCTACCGGGTTGGCTTTGTATCTGCTCCAGCACCCTTAATTAATGAAATAACTAAATTTCACCAGTATACGGTGACCACCCATATTAATAGCTCAATGGCCGCAGCAACCGTGGCGTTTAACGAATGTGATGCCGCAATTAGCCTTGGCGATTGAAAGGCTGCAAGCTTTCTTAGCGACTAATTAAACTTATATTGAGTACATGAAGAGGTAAATAAAATGCCAGTTATTACAAATGATTTATTAAAAAAAATCAATCCAGTAATGGATCAATTACAACCAGGCTCAATTCGCGCATTTGATGAACAAGTTTCTGAGATTGAGGACATTATTAAATTAACGTTAGGGGAACCTGATTTTGATGCACCAGAAAAAGTAAAAGCAGCAGCAATTGCCTCAGTTGAAAATAATGAATCCCATTATGCTAAGACGCCTGGAAATATTGCCCTCCGTGAAGCAATGGCAGCTTTTTTGAGCCGTAAGTATGACTTGAACTATGAGCCAGCGACCGAAATTTTAGTAACCTTAGGTGCGACGGAAGCTATTCAAATTTCATTAGCGACTATTTTGGAACCTGGCGATGAGGTAATTATTCCAACACCAACTTTTCCATTATATGAGTCTGATGTAATTAGTTTAGGTGGGGTACCGGTATTTGTTAATACACAACCTGATGGCTTTGTCTTAACCCCAGAACGGTTAGCAGCAACATTGGCAGATCACCCAACTGCAAAGTGCTTAGTGTTTAACTATCCTTCAAATCCAACGGGAGTTACATATACGGCTACCCAGTTAGAAGCGTTAGCAAATATCATTAAACAGTATGATGTTTTTGTGATGTCAGACGAAATTTATAGTGAACTTACTTATACGCAGCAACATGTATCAATGGCACAATACTTACCTGAACAAACCATTTTAATCAGTGGCGCTTCTAAAGCGTATGCTATGACTGGCTATCGAATTGGTTTGTTAGCTGCGCCGGCTGCCTTGGTTAAACACATTACTAAATTACACCAGTACGCAGTAACAACACATGTTAATAGTGCCATGGCAGCGGCTACGGTGGCCTTTAATGAGTGTGATGATGAAATCGCCGTGATGCGTGATGCCTATCAGACTAGGCGTGAAATGTTAGTGCATGCCTTTACTGATATGGGGCTAACAGTGGCTAGTCCAGATGGGGCCTTTTACTTATTTATTAAAATTCCAGCTGCTTTTGGGGATGATGACTTCAAATTTGCGGTTACTTTGGCTCAAGAAGCTAAAGTTGCTTTAATTCCGGGTAGTAGTTTTGGCCCGGGAGGTCAAGGATATGTCCGCTTATCATATGCTGCAAGTGAGGCTAAGTTAAATACAGCTGTTGAGCGGATTCGAATTTATTTAGAGGGGATGAAAAAGCGTGAAGGAGAGCAATATGCGAGAATATAATGTAGCAATTTTAGGAGCAACTGGTGCCGTTGGTAATCGAATGATTGTTCAATTGGCGCAATCAAGTATTCCAGTTAAGAGTATTAAGCTCTTGGCTTCGAAACGGTCAGCGGGTAAAACTTTGATTTTTCGGGATCAAGCGGTAGTCATTGAAGAAGCAACTCCGGATAGTTTTAACGGCGTTGATTTAGTATTTGCTTCAGCAGGAGGTAGTATTTCACGTCAATTATTACCAGAAGCAGTTAAACGTGGTGCAGTGTGTGTTGATAATTCAAGTGCCTTTCGGATGGATCCAACGGTACCTTTAGTTGTGCCAGAAGTTAATTCTAATGACTTAGCAAAGCATCAGGGAATTATTGCAAATCCAAATTGTTCAACAATTCAAATGGTAGTTGCTTTGAACCCTATTTATCGGCAATATGGATTGAAACGAGTTATTGTTTCAACGTATCAAGCGGCAGGTGGTGCCGGTCAGAGTGCTTTAGATGAATTGAATAACCAAAGTCAAGCGATTTTAAATGGCAAAACGCCAGTGGCTAATATTTTGCCAGTCAAAAGTGCCGCTAAACATTATCCGTTAGCATTTAACTTAATTCCTCAAATTGATGTCTTTGATGACCAAGATTATACATATGAAGAATGGAAAATGACGCATGAAACAAAGAAAATTTTGTTAGGTGATCCAGAAACTAGTGCGTTAGCAGTTAGTGCGACATGTGTCCGGGTACCGGTGCCAATCGGCCATGGGGAATCAGTATATTTTGAAACACAAGATACTAATGTCACACCGGCTGAATTAAAAGCATTATTGGCAAGTGCGCCAGGGGTTGTCTTGCAAGATAATCCAGCCCAACAAATTTATCCAATGCCGATAAATGCCGTTGGTCAACAAGAAACCTATGTTGGGCGGATACGTGCTGATTTAGATCAACCAGGTGGTTTTCATGCGTGGGTTGTGGCTGACAACCTTCTAAAAGGGGCAGCTTGGAACGCTATTCAAATTGGGGAATGTTTGGTTGAACAAGATTTAGTTCATGCAGCAATTAACTAGTGTCAAGAAGTTTCACTTGTCAATCAGTCAAGGCTATGATAAGATAGTCGTTGGCTATTAAGTCGATAAATTAACGATGTTGCGCTGCCGAATATGAGGTAATCAATGTCGAAACAGGAGAAATTTATTATGAAGCAAAACCAATTGCTAGAATTGATCACTAAAGACCAATTACGTACAGATATTCCAGAATTCCGCGCCGGTGATAACGTCCGCGTTCACGCTCGTATCGTTGAAGGTACTCGCGAACGTATCCAACTTTTCGAAGGTGTTGTTATCAAGCGTAAGGGTACTGGTATCCAAGCTACTTACACTGTTCGTAAGATTTCTAACGGTGTTGGTGTGGAACGTACTTTCCCATTACACTCACCACGTGTAGACAAGATTGAAGTTACTCGCTTCGGTCGCGTACGTCGTGCTAAGTTGTACTACTTACGTGCATTGCACGGTAAGGCTGCCCGTATTAAGGAAGCCCGTCGCTAAGATGTACTTTAGACAAGCTAGGTTCCCTAGTTGTCTGGAAAAAGAGATGAACTCAGGTTCATCTCTTTTTTTGTGCTTAAAAGCATCAATTAGCTTAAATGGTGATATAACGAAGTTGAAATTGATGTAGATTAAAATTTGATGTATCATTAATTAAAATAAACTAATTAATGCTATTGCAATTAAGATACGAGCATTGACACGCCGATGCCTAAGTAAAATTGTAATAATGCAGAAAAGGACAAGGTTAATTATGGCAATAAATATCCGGGCAACTCATTTGGAAATTTCAAGACGCGCATTGGCTCAAAATATTACTTATGTTCGTGAAGTTAGTGGTGCCAAAAAAATATTTTTTGCTGTTAAAAGTAATGCTTATGGTCATGGCCTTGACGTAGTTGCACCAACCGCTTTAGCCCTCGGCGTTGATGGATTAGCCGTAGCAATTGCTGAAGAGGCATTACATCTACGTTCTTTGGGAATTACTGCTCCAATTCTAATTTTAGGTCATACTGATTCCAATTATGCGTATTTATGTGCAGAAGCTGAAATCATTACGACGGTACCTTCGTTGGCATGGTTAGAAGCAGCCCAACCACAACTTGAAGCACATAACCAAAAATTATTGGTTTCACTGGCCATCGATACTGGTATGAATCGAATTGGGATACGAACAAAAGAGGAATTGTTAGCGGCAATTGAATATATTAATACTCATAGTGCTAACTTTGAGTGGTATGGTTTAATGACGCACTTTGCGACGGCTGATGTTCCTGAAACTAGTTATTTTCACAAGCAGTTAAACCGTTGGCATGCAATCGTTGATGATTTACCTAAGTTACCGCCGATGGTTCATGTTGCTAATTCTGGTGCTACATTATATCATCATACGGAAGTACCGACCGAATATGTTCGTGTTGGTTCATTATTGTACGGTTGGGAACCTTCAGGGAAAATACTTACTGATGGTCATAATTTACAACCAATTGGGGGTCTTTATTCAGCACTGAGCTTTGTGAAAGAAATTCCGGCTGGTGAAGGTATTAGCTATGGGCATACTTATATTTCAGCGACTAATGAGTGGATTGGAACTATTCCAATCGGCTACGGTGATGGTTTGCCCATTCAATTACAAGGTTTTGAAGTGTTAGTTGGTGAAGAACGGTGTCCGATTGTCGGTGAAATCGCAATGGATCAATTGATGGTACGCTTACCAAAAGAAATGCCAGTCGGAACAAAAGTCACCTTTATTGGGCAGACTGCAACTGATAGTATTGATATTTGGGAAATTGCCCATTATTGTAAACTCGAGCCATGGAATTTTATGAATTTACTAACAAGTCGTGTTCCACGGGTATTGGTTGATTAGAGTTCTGACGAAAATAATGGTAAAATAACCAAATATTATTAAATTTGTGAGGATTTCTTTATATGTACAAGGCACTATTATTTGATTTAGATGATACATTATTAGACTTTAAGGCAGCAGAAGACTTTGCATTTAAACAATTAATGCAAGAATCCAACGTACCATATACCCAACAACTTTTTGTACAGTATGATGAAATTAATCAACAACTGTGGCGGCAATTAGAACGCCAAGAGATTACGAAACAATATTTATTAGATCAACGTTTTACACGTTTTTTTGCAGCCCTTGGTTATGATAATCTGGATGGGATTGCTGCTGAAAGACGTTTTCGCCAATTGTTAGGTGAAGGAGCATTTTTGATGCCGAATGCTAAAGAAACCTTAACAGTGTTAAAACATGCCGGTTATCAACTATATACAGCATCAAATGGGGTTTACCAAACTCAAATTCGGCGGATGCAAGCGACCCAAATTTTAGATTTTTTTGATGGCCATTTTATTTCTGAAACCGTTGGCTATGAGAAACCCAATGTTAAGTTTTTTGAGTATATTTTGAATGAATTAAAGATCACCAAGCAGGATGTTTTAATGATTGGGGACGGACTTAATTCAGATATTAAAGGTGCTTTGGCAAGTGATATTGATTGTGTGTATTATGACTATGCCAACCGCCAACAAGCCAATGATGCGCAATATACGGTTACTGATTTACTTGATTTACCATCAGTATTTTAGGGCGTTAACTTTTTTATTGCTATTTGAATTTAGGTTGGTTCCTTTGTTAGAATAAGGGTGTCGCAAAAGATTATCACAACGGAAATAACTGGAGGATATATTTTATGGCTAAAATTATTGCAATTGCAACCGATGATTTTGAAGATAGCGAGTTAATATCACCCAAGGAAGCCTTAGAAAATGTTGGTCATACAGTGGATGTTGTTGAACATACTGCTAAAAAAATAATTACCGGTAAGCATGGTACAGAAGTGATTACAACCAAAGGAATTGACGACGCTAAGTTAGCTGATTACGATGCTTTACTGATTCCAGGCGGCTTTTCACCCGATAAATTACGTATTGACGAGCGTTATGTGAACTTAACTAGAGCATTTTTAGAAAGTGATAAACCTGTTTTTACAATTTGCCATGGTCCACAGCTTTTTATTCAAACGGGAATTACCGATCAGTTAACTTTAACGGCTTATCAATCAGTTCAACCGGACTTAAAATATGCGGGGGCGAATGTTAAGGATGCGCAAGTTGTTATTGATGATGAGCATCAATTGATTTCAAGCCGGACTCCTAAAGATTTACCGGCTTTCAATGCGGCAATTATCAAGGCGTTGGCGAAGTAAAAAGAATTATGTTAATAAGTGAGTTGACACCGTATGATATTTCGTACGGTGTCTTAATCTTTAGAATGTTACGAGCAAAAATAAGAGGAGTATCTAAATGGCTGAATTAAAGTATGAAATCACAGAAAAAATAGCAACATTATCCACGAATGCCAAGGGTTGGAGCCTAGAGTTAAATAAAGTTTCTTGGAATGAACGTGAACCTAAATTTGATTTGCGGACGTGGGATGCTGATCATACTAAAATGGGTAAAGGAATTACGTTTAATGAAGCCGAAGCACGGGAATTATTTACGGGCTTAGGGAAGTTTTTAGAACAATAAGCCAAATAAGAAAGCACCCTAGAAAATATAATTTTCTAGGGTGCTTTTGTGTATTTAAATGCTTTTAATTAGTTGTTATTCTTCCACAGCATGATGGAGAATCGGGCCATTTTTATCGAAGCGGTGAATGTTCATAACATCCATAAAGAAGGCAACGATTGGAACTCCGACGATTAAGCCCCAAGTACCAAGGATGTGCTCCATGATAATTAATGCTGCAAATGTAACGAAAATCGGTAATTCTGCACGTGATGACATCAATTTAGGATGTAAAACATACGCTTCAAATGCGTGCATAATGCAAATAAGGATAATCAATTCAATAGCTGTTTTGACACCCCCCATTGAAAATGCAATTAAGGTTAATGGAATACTTGAGATTAAGACCCCAGCAACAGGTACTAAGCCAAAGACAAAGACTAACATCCCAAGGACAAAGGGACTTGGCATTCCTAAAATAGTTAAACCAATTAGCATCAAGATAGTATTGATGATGTCAATTACAAGTTGAACTTCAATGATTTGGCCCAAAATAAAAATAAATTTACTAGTAAGTTGGTACACGATTTTGAAAAATTTAGGAAAATCAGAATGTTCGAATTGTTTACCGAATGTTTGTAACTTTGGAAAAGTAATCGTAAAGATTAAACTTAAGAAGAAAGCTAAGGCTACGCGAACGAAAACATCGCCAACAGTTGTAATTGCTGTTAAGCCATTGACTAATATTTTTTGCCAGTTAGTACTAATTTTATCGACTAAATCAAATTTATCCATATAGGTACTAACATAATGATTAATTTGCGGATATTCACGGAGTCCTTTTATGATTGCATCATATAAATTTTGACCTTCGCGCGCAAACACAGGAATTATGAAGGTAATGATACCGGCTAAAACTACTAGAACTAGTGCATAAAAGATGATTACCGAAAGGACGTACGGAATTCGGGTGAATTGGCAAATTTTCCGTGACGCATGAACACCAAAATATGCGAAAATCACAATTAAGAGAATGCTACTTAGAAAACCATGAATTAAAAATAAAAAAACAATCATTACCAATAAGGTAAGGTATACTTGGGTTTGACTTTTTTTGAAAAAACGAACTAAACTATCGTACATGAAAGTTCTCCTTTAGTAGCGTTGGCGTTGTCTGCTGGTTGCAAATTAGCAAAGTTTTATTATCTAATTGTAGCGTTAAACAAACGTCATATAACAATTAGTCTATCTAAGTCGATAAGGGGTGTCAACTATAAAACGGGGCGATATCACTAATTTATTAAAATAAATTAATTTAACGATATAATCACAAGAGAGATGCTTTATTATATGCGTGAACTTATGTACAATAAGATGAATAACAACAGAGGATAGGTAAGAATTATGTATCAAATTGATGATAATCAAAAACATCAAAATGTTAAGTTTGCTCAACGTAAGCAAGACGAATCAACGCGTGAACTTGGCAAGAAAACAATGAAAAAATTTGTGCGTGACTACGCTAACAAAGAAGAAATGTTAGCATTAATTGATAAATATAATGAACGTCCAGATGTAACTCCAATTGAGGTGATTGAATAATGGCAATATCAAAGAAAAAAGCACTCCATGCCTTCAAGGCTACTCAAAAACCACAAGAAGAAGATGCCGTAACTAAATTAATGCGGGCTTCAATGGAATATGTTACTGAATTTGCAACACGTGAACAAATGCTTCAATTTATCAAACAGTTTAATGAAGCCCAAGATGAAATTATTGAAATTAAAACACCAACAGTCAAATAAAAAGGTGGCATATTGTGACAGATAAGAAACAAACCCCACAAGAAATTTTTAATACAATTGCTCCAAATTATGATTACATGAATAATGTGATTAGTTTAGGTACGCATAAGGCTTGGCGGAAAAAGGTGGCTAAAACAATGCCAATTCCAAAAGGAAGTTATGTTCTTGATTTATGTTGTGGTACCGCTGACTGGACGATTCACCATGCCCAAACCGTTGGACCAAGTGGTCATGTGGTGGGGTTAGATTTTAGCGGAAATATGTTAAAGATTGCCGATCAAAAGGTGGCTGAATTACATCTTGGAAAAGAAATCACCTTGGTCCAAGGTGATGCGATGGCGACAACATACCCAGATAATACGTTTGACTATGTGACTATTGGTTTTGGGTTGCGTAATTTACCAGATAAAATTGCGGGGTTAAAAGAGATGTATCGGGTGTTAAAGCCCGGTGGTTCAGTTATCATTTTAGAAACATCACAACCTGATAATCCTATTGTCCGACCAGCTTGGCGTTTTTATTTTTCAAAAGTGATGCCATTACTTGGTAAAGTTTTGACTAAGCAACAAGCTGAGTATAAATATTTGGATGAAACAACAGAAAAATTCATGTCATATCAAGAATTAGTTGACGTTATGACAGAAATTGGGTTTAATGAAGTTCACTTTGAACGTTACAATCTTGGTGCAGCAGCCGCTCACTTTGGTACTAAATAATAAAAAAGACTGAAAAAATTTTTCAGTCTTTTTTTGTTGGAAGGGTTAAATTAATTATATTTATACCGATATTCGTGTATATAAATAAATCTTATTGCTAAATCGAGATATTGGGATGATATTAAGTTTAGTGACTCTAAAGATGGGTGTAATGGATGAAGAGTAAGAAAAAACTTGGCATGTTTATTGATCAAAATGGACACAATTACTTTGCTGAATATTATTGCCAACTTTCACAACGTGAACGTGAGAAGTTTATGGCTTTGATGATGCAAATACAAGAAGTAAATTTATTAATTGCGCAACGGCAATTATGGATTCGGCGAGTTAAACGTGATTTTTATGAACTAAGATGTTATATCGATAAAGGTATTATTCACTGTGCATATTTTTTTGTTACCGATGATGAATATGTTTTAACACATGCCTATTTAAAAACTGATAAAGAGCAAGTACATCAGGAACAATTAGTTGCTGAAAAGCTACAACAAGAATGGAGATTTATGAATGCTAATTGAGGAATTATTAGTAGCAGAAAAGCATGATAAAACATTTGTGCAAGGGTATCAAATGGAGAAGGCTAAATTGGCAAGTGCGGTGTCGTTATATCTAGCACGTGAGGAAGTGGGATTAACGCAAGTTGAATTAGCCGAAATGGCTGGGACAACACAAGCTACGATTGCACGTATTGAACGGGGGGACAATGTTTCTTTTGAAAAATTATCTCAATTGGCGCAAGCAATGGATAAACAATTGCGGGTTGAATTTATTTAGTGAAAAAAGGCTGGAAGATGATATCTTCCAGCCTTTTGTTGTTTGTAAATATGTTGTGATGTTTCGAGTGTTGAATGTCCATAAAAGAGACATTATTGGCGATGGTTTTGATTACGTGGGTGATTACTTTTAATCGTAATAGGCACCATGCGTGTTCGATAGTTAGTTGTGTTGATAACACGATTAAGTAAAATCGCTACAACTACTAACATTAGCAACGTAATGATTACAATATTAATTAGTAAAAGCATTCAGATACCTCCATTTAATTTAGAAACAACAATGCGATGAAATCGCTTGCGTATCTCTATTATACATAGCGTTTGATTAAATGAATATTAAGGCCCATTTAATTGTTTTTAGGTACGGTAGTCGCAATCGTACTACCAATTAAATGAGCTAAATATTTATCACCAAGTTCATTAGGGTGAATTTGATCGGGCCCTAACCAATCTGCATGATTTTGAACTTGTTGGTGCCAATCAATTAGATGGAAATTTGGATAAGTTTTACTTGCTTGTAAGTACACCTGTTCATTACCTGGAATCCAACCCCGGTTTTGAACATAATTATTAACCCAAAACACTTGGCGGTTGGTACCAACGATATTCATAACTTGGCTGATCGTTTTAGGAGTAACCGAACCATTTGTCCCAAGCATAATTAAAACATTATCTGAGAGTTGATTAGCGCCTTTGATTGTTGTAAGTAAATCCGGTGCTGTCGAAGGTTGGCGACCAACTTTTCCATTAGCAACTACGGGCATAAGCTGTTGTAAAGTTGGACCGATATTGACTAGCATTGAATCTCCAATGGCACTCACTGGAGTTTGTTTGAGAGTACTTATTTCTTGAGCAGTTAACTGATACGTTGTTGCAAGTTTAGCATCCTCATCAGACAGTGTACTACTACTTGCTGCACTTGCGTCATTTTTTGCATTTTTTTTTGCTTTTTCAGCAGCCTTTTGTTTTGCAAGGATTTTTGCATTAGCATCTTCGGTCTTTTTTTCACGCTGTGCTAATTCCTTTTCCAAAGGTGGTTGATACGTACTAGCAGCCTCTGGTGCAGCGAGACCAAAGCTAGCAACTAATACTAAGAGTAGTGTAATACCAAGTTGACTAAGGCTACGATAATTCAACATCGTAATACGCTGAATGAACGCTTTACAATCTCTAAACGTGATGTGGCGTAGTGGCTGTTCAAGATAACGATAGCTAAATTCACTAATGAGCCCAATTATTATTAGTTCAATAATTAATAATAAGGCACTAAGATGGGGATGCTTTAACTTGAGTTGATCAAAAAAAACTAAAACCGGGTATTGATATAAATAGATACCGTATGAACGAGTACCAATCCAACGAAATACTGGTAAATTAAACACTTTAACAAGCCAAGTACCAGGTGCTGCAATGGTGGCGACTAATAACATCCCCATTATGGTAAAGACAAACATCCCACCATAATACGTAACGGGACTTTGACCATTTAATGTTGCAAAACCAATCCCGAGACCAACAAGGCTTCCCCAACTGACGTAGTTAAGGACTCGTTGGTTTTTAGGCATCATTGAATGGGTTAACTGTGATGATGGCCAAATATAAGCTAACATGGCGCCTAAAAGGATTGCAAATAAGCGGGTATCGGTGCCATAATAGGCCCGATTAATTGAGTTTGGATCAAAAGTAATGCCTAGCATAATGGCAGAAATAAACGCAGCGATACCTAATCCAAGTGCAACATGGCCACGTGATACTTTTAATTTAGCTAGTAATAAGACTAATAGTGGCCAAATAAAATAAAATTGACCTTCAACTGATAAGGACCATAAGTGGGTAACCGGACTTGGAGCGCTGAATTGTTGAAAATACGATTGTCCATGTCCAATTGCCCAGAGATTATATACATACAAAAGATTGGTTACCACAGCAGTTCGAATATTTAGTAATGCTCCCCGATCGAAAAGGGTGATAAAAGCTAGTGTGATTAATAGCATAAAAACCAATACAGGATATAAACGCTTAATTCGGCGTAAGTAAAACGCTTTAATATCAATGGTATTTTTTCTAATGTATTCTTGGCGTAGTAAATCAGTAATTAAATAACCAGAAACCACAAAAAAAATCGAAACCCCAAGATATCCCCCACTAAAAGTATTTGGTAAAAAATGATACAAAATAACGGCTATTACGGCTAAGGCGCGAATACCATCAAAGCCTAGAATATAGCGCCGTTTAGAAGAACGTAACTCCATATTTAAAAAACTCCCCAATGATTAATGTTATCTTAATGTTACAGTATTGTAATAAATTTTACAATGAAATTTGGGTTAAAAAAGCAATTAAAAAAAGCCTTTAAATCAGGCGATTGAAGGATATTTAGGTGGCTTTAAACAATGGAAAATTTATCTTGATTTGTCATTAAAGTAACTAAAAAGACTGGCAATAATATGCCAGTCTTTTTTAGTCATAGAAGGTAAAAGTATGCTATCTTTTATGACTCGATTAAATGTGAAATTACCGCAATTAATTTTCGTGCTTAAACTTATCTTCTAAATCACGGAGATGAGCAAATCCACTTTCATGCTTTTGAGTAGCATGTTCCTTGGCGCGACGTTGAAGTTCTTGTTCTGCAAGTTCCTTGCGTTCACTCTTACTTAACTTATTTGCCATGATGGTAGCTCCTTTATTGAATTAAAATTGATGAAAGAATTCATCTACACTTATAGTATAGTCCTTTTATAGGTGTGCTACTATATATTCGCAATGTTTTATAAAACTAAATAAAAATGAAACTATTTCTTATATATGTTTAGTCCTTTATGGACAAAAAAGGTCGTGATATATTATGTTTGGTAATGAACAAATTAAAATTTTGAATTTAACAAATTTCTGCTTAATGGACATGGTATTATGGAGTTAAAATAATATATTTCAATAAAATAGTATTATGTTTCACAAGTATAAAAGGAGATTTATATGCGGATTTATATATTAGATGATCAATTTGTCATATTAGATAAAATTAAACGATTAGTAACTGAAATAACACATGAACTTGATATTGATGCGCACATAAAAATATTTACCAATACCGATGACTTAGAAGAAGTTGTTTTTAACCAGGGACAATATGCGGATGTGTATTTTTTAGATTTGGACCAAAATGGCGTCAAACTATCTGGGGTCGCATTTGCTAAGCAATTACGACAATTTGATATTGAAGCGACAATTTCATTTATATCTAAATTTCCAATGCTTATGCAACAACTTTTTGCTAATAATATTGGGGCCCATGATTTTATTAATAAAAGCCAAGCAAATAATGTATTAAAGGGGTATTTAGCGCAAACGATAAAGTATCGGCAGCGTTTTTTTGCCCAAATAAAACCACAGCAAAAACTATTAATTAATGCGGTTAATCAAGTTTACTTAGTTAAACCACATGAAATAATCGCTATTGAAACGACAGCCACGGCGCATCAACTTAAGTTAACAACAAAGCACGATGATATTTTATTTTATGAGCGCTTAAATGATTTACAAGGTCGGCTACCACAGTTATTTCGTGGCCACCGAGCTTGTTTAATTAATCTTGACTATGTAACGCAAATTAAGCTCAAAGAACGTTTAGTAGTCCTAGATAATCACCTTGAATTACCAGTTTCACGAACTAAAATAAAGAGTCTTTGTGAATTAATTACGATTAATGATTTAAGCGTGACCATTTAGGAAAATAACGGTTTAATGTTTGTGAAAATATTATAATTGTAAGCATAATACAATTTAGATATTGGAGATAAACGATGAAAGTAATAGTTGTTGGATCAACCCACGCAGGAACAACTGCGATTAATGAAATTAAAGCCCAAAGCCCAGATGTAGAAGTTGTGGTTTACGAACGCAACGATAATGTTTCGTTTTTGTCATGTGGGATTGCCTTGTACCTTCAAGGTGAAGTTAAGCATGCTGAAGAATTATTTTATTCAAATCCTGAAAAATTAGCCGCTTTAGGAGCGGATTTGCGAATGCAACATGAAATTTTAGCAATCGATAGTGCTAATAAGCAGGTTCAAGTTCGTAATCTAGTAACAGGGGAAGAATTTTCAGATAGTTATGACAAATTAGTTATGACGACTGGTTCAATTCCAGTTAAACCTAATATTCCTAGAATTGATAATAAAAATGTCTACTTCTGTAAAAATTATACCGATGCCCAAGTTTTATTTGAAAAGACGGATCATATTAATTCAGTGATAATTATTGGTGCTGGTTATATTGGTGTTGAACTTGCAGAAGCGTTCCAAACGCATGGCAAAGAAGTTACCATAATCGATGGCATGCCCACGATTATGAATAAGTACTTCGATGAACCATACACTAAACGAGCGACTGAATTATTTGAAAACAATGGGATTAAAGTCGTAACGGGTGAAATGGTACAAGGTTTTGAAGGCCAAGAGCAAGTGACAGTCACAACTGATAAACAAAGTCATCAAGCGGATATGGTTATTTTAGCGATTGGGTTTAAACCAAATACGGATTTGTTAAAAGATCAAATTAAAATGTTACCTAATGGGGCAATTGTAACTAATGAGTACATGCAAACCTCAAATCCAGATATTTATGCAGCTGGTGATTCGACGGCGGTCTTTTACAATCCAACACAAACACATGAATATATTCCGTTGGCAACTAACGCTATTCGCCAAGGAAAATTGGTTGGTCAAAATATTGTTGAAAATAAAGTTAAATACATGGGGACCCAAGCGACATCAGGGTTACAACTTTTTGGGATGGATTTTGTTGCTAGTGGCTTAACGGAGTCAGCGGCACAAGCACGCGGAATTGATTTTAGTAGCGTCACAATGGAAGATAATTTTCGACCTGAATTTATGGCAACGACAGAACCAGTTTTAATGACTTTAATCTGGGAAAATAGAACCCACAAAATTTTAGGTGTTCAATTAAGTAGTAAACATGACATCTCAGCTGCTGCTAATGGTGTATCAATTGCAATGCAAGCAGGGTTTACAGTGGAGCAATTGGCTATGGTGGATATGTTGTTCCAGCCATGGTTTGATCGCCCATTTAATTATTTAAATATCTTAGCACAGGCTGCGCTTGATAAAGCTCGTGTTATTGATTGATAATGCATATTAGGATAAAGGACTGCAAGCGTATTGCTTGTAGTCCTTTATTATTTTGCGCTGTGGATGGAATAAAATGACTGATGGTCGGAGAATATTAATAGATATTTTAAGTGAATGAAAATTTTTTTATGTTAGAATGAAGTACGTAGTTATTTAACTAATTATGGATATACTTTATCTACATAGTAAACGATAATTATTTAAACGATTATCGTTGCATCTACTGCATATCTAATGAACTTACAACTTTTTATATTATTATATAAAAAATATACGTGGGCGTTGGCATTTGCTCAGCTAACTCGTATAACAAGGGTACTGATTACTTAGTAGTGACTAATCTAAGTATGTGTTCTCTAATGAAATTTAATAAAAGACACGGGTTAGTTGACCGTGTCTTTTATTAATTAGAAATAATAGTTAATTTTATAATCTGTAAACACTGGAGAAGTATTTTGAAAATTGTACACAAAATTGCGAGTAAAAAAATATCTATCATTATATTGATTAGTTTGATTATTGTTATAGCACTTGCCCGTATTTACTTAGTACCGTCTGTCAATAAAATAATAAAAATAGGTGATAAATGGGAGAGTACCGCATCAAGACAAGTTGTTACCAAAGTTGATAATATTCAAAAAATAAATTTTTCACATGAACCAAATGTTTTACAACAACAATTGCAAGCATATCTTAAAAATAATAACTTGAATGCGGTGGCAGTAACGACGGCTACGGGTTCAAAAAAACCGTTAGTAATTGCTAATGGTAATTTGAGTAGTTTTTCAAATGATAAATTAGATGAAAATTCTGAATTTCAAATTGGATCTATTCAAAAAATATTTACAGGGATTATTATTCAAAAATTAGTTGAAGAAGGTAAAATTAATTTAAAAACACCATTGAATAAATATTATCCTAATATTCCATATGGTGATAAATTGACGGTATGGAACTTATTGACGCACACCAGTGGAATACTTGATGGAAGTACTAAAAAAATCCGAGCAGTATCCGGTGAACAAAATCAAGTTAATTATGTTTTACAACATATGACATCAACCCCCCCACACTATGTCTATGCGAGTGCTAATTTTTCGTTGTTAGCTGGGATTATTATGCAAGTAACACATGAAAGTTACCGTCAAAATGTGATTGATAATATTTTTAAGCCGTTGGGGATGAATGATACATATTTTTATCAGGATCTTCCTATTGGGGCTAAATTAGCATACCCACCGTACGTTAAAACTCGTGTTCAACAAGCTTACTACACGTATGATATTAGAAAGCAAATGTCACTATTGATTGGTGCAGGGCAAATATACTCAACACCAGCTGACTATTTTAAATTTGTAGATGCTTTAATGGATGGTAAGTTAATTCCAAAAAGTGATTTTGCAACGTTTCTTCCACGGCAAAATCATGATTACTATAACGGTTTGTATAATTTTTATGGCGTTTATGAAGCGGGTGGCTCGCAAAGTGGATATAATTTGTGTTTCGTATTTAATCCAAAGACACATTCACAAACTGTGCTATTTTCTTCAAATTATATGATTGTGCCAAATAAAACATTGGCTTGCCAATTTTTTGTTATTGCTAACCGAACATCAGATATCATACATTGGATTCCACAATTCTAAAATTAATAACGCAACTGGTTGACGTTGTTTAAGGAATATCGATATAATAGTAGGATTAAACATAAAAATTCTACATAAATTGAAGGTGGTATTACATGAACGCAGCAACCAAGCGTGCAATTTTTATATTAGTGCTTAGTGAGTTCTTAGTCTGTTTAGGTGTAACCCTTGTAATTCCGGTTATGCCATTTTTAAAAAATGAATTACATTTTAGTGCCGCTGATATGGGTTTTATGACGGCATTATATGCATTCGCTCAATTTATATTTTCACCATTAGTCGGAATTTTATCTGACAAAATTGGTCGTAAACCATTATTGATTGTTGGTTTGCTGTTGTTTAGCTTCTCTGAAGCAATTTTTGCGTTAACTAATCAATTATGGTTATTGGATGTTTCCCGGATAATTGGTGGGTTATCAGCTGCTGCTTATATCCCAACGGCCATGGCGATGGCTGCTGATATTACAACCAATAGTCAACGGGCTAAAGTTATTGGCTGGATTTCGGCATCATTTAGTGGTGGGCTAATTTTGGGCCCCGGAATTGGGGGCGCATTAGCCAGCATTAGTTATAAAATGCCTTTTTGGTTTGCAAGTGGCCTTGGTTTAGTGGCATTATTAGTATTAGTAAGTCTACTACCAAGTGAGCAACAATTTGAACACCATATTGTGAAAAACAATCAGGCAACAGATGATGCTAATTGGCGGGATGTATTGACTAAGCCCGTTGTATTATTATTTACGCTGATTTTGATTTCAGCTTTTGGGTTAGCTGGGTTTGAAGGGGTTTACTCGATTTTTGTTAATGAAGTATTTAATTTTGACATGAACGATTTAACTGTCGTGTTAATTATCAACGGGATTATTTCATTGATTTTACAAGTGGTCTTCTTTGAACGACTTGTCTTATGGTTTTCAGAAATTAAGTTAATTAGATATTGCTTTGTTTTAAGCGCCGCAGGGGTTGCGTGGATATTAGTAACGCACAGTAAATTGTCAGTGGTTATTGCAACCTTAATCGTTTTTTCAGCAATGGACATTATTCGGCCAGCAATTACAACTTATTTAACAAAATTCGGTGAAAGTAAGCAAGGGTTAATGAATGGTTTGAATATGTCGTTGACAAGCATTGGAAATGTTGCCGGCCCAATCATGGCTGGGATATTATTAGATATTAATTATCACTATCCATATGGAATTGTCCTCGGGTTTATGTGTTTATCAATCGTTATGACATTCTTTATTAGCAGTTTAAAAAAATAAGTTAGTAAAACAGCTTGGAAATTTATTTTCCAAGCTGTTTTTGTATTAGGAGAATTCACCTAATTTTTATTAGACGAAAATAACCATATATTAGTGAATTTTAGCCACTTGTACCTTTTGAGCACGAACATATTCGCTTTTTATGTATACTAAAGGCATACATAAAAGGAGAATATAATCATGAAAGAACTAGTGGTACGGCATTTGGTCAAGCGTTACCAACAAAAAATTGCCGTTAATGATTTATCGTTAAAGATTAAAGGTGGGCAGTTTGTCGCTTTTTTAGGTCCTAATGGTGCAGGAAAATCAACAACAATTAATATGCTTACGGGGATGTTGCAACCAACAAGTGGTGAAATAACCATTGATGAATTACCCCCAACAAGCCAAAAATATCGGCAAAAATTAGGCGTCGTGTTTCAAAATAGTGTTTTAGATGATGATCTTAGCGTTCAGGCGAATTTAAAAATACGTGCGGGGATGTATCACCATGTTGCCTCAGGATGGCTCGATGAACTAATTACAGCTTTTCAACTACAAGAAATTTTAAAGCAAAAATATGGTAGTTTATCTGGTGGTCAGCGCCGTCGAGTTGATATTGCACGAGCACTGATCAATAAACCAGAAGTTTTATTTTTAGATGAACCATCGACAGGCTTAGATATCCAGACCCGGCAACTAATTTGGCATGTTTTGGATGCTTTGCGGGTTCAAAATGCGATGACGGTTCTGCTGACAACCCATTATTTGGAAGAAGCCCAAACGGCTGACATGGTCTATGTGATTGATCATGGAGAGCTACTAGTTGCTGATACCGTTACTAATCTTGAAAAAGGCATCTTAGGTGGCCGCTTAACTTTATTTACAAAGGAAACTGCTACTTTGAAGCAATCTTTAAGTAATAAAACGATAGAAGTTACAAATGATGGTGTAGTGGTACAAAATATTGAAAGCCACGAAGTAATCGCACTATTAAATGCAAATCAAGCAATAATCGATGATTTTGAATATCAAAGGGTAAACTTAAATGACATTTTTATTCAATTAACTGGTGAAGGGGTACGCAAATGATTTGGATGGTACGGCGGAATTTACAACTATATTTTAGTAAAACTAGCAATGTTTTGTTATCACTCTTAGGGGCGATTATTTCAATTGTGCTATATCTGGGTTTTCTAAAGGAAAATTTAAGTAGCGATTGGGCCACTTTACCGAATGCAACGACAATTCTTGATTGGTGGCTAATTGGTGGTACACTGGCAATTACCGCATTAACCACAACCTTGAATAGCTTAAGTGTTTTTGTACGTGATCGTGAGCAAAAAACATTTCGTGATTTAGCGCTGACTGATGTTAGCCCATTTAATTTAGTGCTAGGCTATTTAGGAGCAACCTTAATCATCGGTATCGTTATGCAAGCGGTGATGTTTACGCTATTGGTAATTTACTTTGGGGTTACTGATGGACTAGCCATGCAATGGGACCAACTAATCAATGTCATTGGGGTTATTGTATTGTCGAGTTTTGTTTGGACGTCGTTTAATCTATTAGTGACTAGTTTTATTAAACGCATTGATAATTTTGGTAAGGTTGGCACAATTTTAGCTACGGCAGCCGGCTTTTTTGTTGGTGTATATGTGCCATTTGGGATTTTATCAAAAACGGCCAATCATATTATTCAATTAACACCAGCCCCATACAATTCGGCACTTTTTCGACAAGTGTTACTAAAACAGCCAATATTAGCTGCGCATTTACCAAATACTACTGTCATGGAATTAAAACGTAAGTTGGGAATTGATATTGTTTGGCATACTACTGCAACCACAGAATTGGGAAATGGCCTCATTTTAGTAGCATTTACAGTAATCTTTGTATTTTGTGTTATGATATTTGCACGTAAACATTTAAATTAACACGATAAAATGGAAGGATAAGATTACTAAATGAAAGTAAACTTTACGTCCAATGAAGAATTGGCGCCTGATGACATTGAAGTTGTCGTCTCAGCGGCTATTATGAATGGTGAAGTTCTAAGTTTGATGCAACAAATTCAAAATTTAACGCCACCTAGTACAACTTTACCGATAACACTTGAAGATCGGGTTGTTTTATTACCAATCAGTGACATAATTTCAATTGAAGTCTTTGGGACTGAAATTTCAGTTCAAACAGTGGGAAAAAGCTATACAACAAAAGGGCAATTGAAGAAATTTCATGCCCGATTACCACAAAAGACATTCATTCAAATTAGTAAGAGCGCTTTGATAAATATTGAGCACCTTGAATATTTGGAAGCAGGTTTCTCAGGTAATATGACGGCTTTTTTAACAAATAATAATCGCGCCAGTGTTAGTCGCAAATATCTACCAGATTTAAAGCAAACATTAGGTTTATAGGAGTTACAGGATGGATATACGAAAATATATACGCCATGGTTTATTAGGTATGGTAATAAGTGCGGCGTTCACAATGATGGCGGCCTTAATTGAGTGGCATCCGTTAGTAATAACACCTGAACAAATTGTTGGGACTTTTGTTCTAGGGATTGTTGTTGGTGAAATTTCATTGATTTTAGAATTAGAAATTGGGTCATTTACAATCCGATTATTGCTACATATGTTATTAACATTAGGACTAGTATTAGTGTTTGATTGGTATTTCAAATCACTTACTTTTATCATGGCGCATCCCATCGAATTTGTCATTGAATTTTTAATCATCTATTTAATTGTTTGGCAAACCGTTCGGCTCTCAACTAAAAATGACGTTGATATGATTAATGAAAAATTAGCGCGTAAGCGGCAAATAAAAAAATGAAGTTTAGGTCGATCAGAATGATTTTCTGGTCGATTTTTTCATGTTAAGTAATTGATATAACTACACGTTTGTAAAGTGTGAGCTTAAGATTTACAAGTAATTAAAGTAAGCTATGGTATAATACTTGGATGTAGATAAATTAGAAGTTTAACAATCAAAATGAGAAGATATAGGTTTAAAGCTTAGTAAATATAAATACCCTTGTCTTTTGATGCTGTATATTCTATGGTATTATCTATAATAAGGTTGAGTTACTATATTGTAATTAAAAAAGTAAACGTGACGTAAAAATGCTTTACAAAAAATGGGAGGCAAAGTTCAGATGTATAGTGGCTTTGGCAAACGCATAATAGATATTATTTTAGCAGCAATTATTTTGGTCATTACATCACCAATGATATTGATTGTTGCAATTGCAATTAAACTTAGCTCAAAGGGACCGGTTATCTTTAGACAGTACCGTATGGGCCAGAATCATCGTCCGTTTAAATTATATAAATTTAGATCGATGCGTATCGATACACCCGAAATCGCATCAAATGATTTAAATGGTGAAGACTATCATACTGCAGTTGGGAAATTCATTCGTAAATTTTCAATTGATGAACTACCACAGCTGTTTAATGTCTTAAAAGGGGATATGAGTATTATTGGACCTCGACCAGTGATTCTCAAAGAGACAGAATTAATTGAGTTGCGGCATCAAAATGGTGCTGAAAATGTACGCCCAGGAATTACGGGATTAGCACAAGTTAATGGTCGTGATGTTTTATCAGATGAACCAAAAGCACGATATGATGCACAGTATGCTAAGACTGTGTCATTGAAAAATGATAGTAAAATTTTTATGCAAACAATTTTGTACGTCATTAAGCGCAATGGAGTTGTTGAAGAACAAATTGATGATGAATCTAAAGAATAAAATAATCTAATTTATTCTTAGACAAAATTCAATCAAATTTCAAATAGTATTGGATGTTTTATAATGAAAAAAGTTTTAATTGTTGCTGCTAAAGCGAATATGATTCGGCAGTTCAATCAACATAATATTTTAATATTAAAAAAGCTAGGTTTTGAAGTTCATGTGGGAACCAATTTTAAAGAATTTGGATCAATGGATAATAAGGAAAATGAAAAATTGATTCAATGGCTCGAAGAGCATGATGTTGTCAGTCATCAAATTGATTTCGGTCGTAAATTAGGTTCTTTTAAAGCTAATTTTGTGGTAATTAAGCAATTAAGAGTAATTATGCGTAATAAAGATGAATGGGCATTTATGCATGCACATTCTCCAATTGGGAGTGTTTTAGGTCGGCTTGCAGCTAAATCGCAAGGAATTAAAACAATTTACACTTCTCATGGGTTTCACTTTTTTAAAGGTGGACCAGTAAAAAATTGGCTAGTATTCCCTATTGAATGGATCTTGGGTTTTATTACTGATCAGTTAATTGTTATTAATTCTAATGATTTAAAAATAACTAACTATCTGCCTATTGAAAATGTAGAGTATATACCAAGTGTTGGAGTTGATGTAAAAAAAATGATGGACGTTACCCCAGAAAAACGGGCTGCTCTCCGCGAAAGTATAAGAGCTGAATTGGAAATTGGTAATGACGATTTTCTTTTGTTAAATGTGGGTGAATTAAGTAATTTAAAGAATCAACGTGTCGTTATTGAAGCTATGGGCAATATTAATAATCCTAATTTAAAATTTATCATAGCGGGTGTCGGCCCTAATCATGATGAATACTTAGCTTTAGCCAAAAAGCTAAATCTTGAAAAGCAAGTTAAACTTTTAGGTTATCGAAATGATATTCAAGCATTGCATTTTGCATCTGATTTATTCGTCTTTCCATCTCGACGGGAAGGATTTGGTCTCGGTGGTTTTGAAGCAATGGTTGATGGATTGCAAGTCATCGGTACCAAAAATACGGGGATGAAGGATTTTATTATTGGTCCAGCATATGGTGTCTTACTTGATACCAGTAAAATAGATGAAGTTACAACGGCAATTGAAATGTTTATGGCTGAAAAACATGAACCAGGTTTAGGGATGGATAAAGAATTTATTGCCACTTTTGATAGTTCAAATGTGAACCGTATTATGGAGTCCGTCTATCGTAAATTTAAGTAAGTGGAGTTAAAAATGATACCAAAAATTATTCATTATGCATGGTTTGGTGGTGAAAAACCGGAAAAAGTCCAAAAATGTATTGCTAGTTGGCATCGCTTAATGCCTGATTGGGAATTTATGGAATGGAATGAAAAAAATTGGGATGTCAGTAAATATGCCTTTTCTCAAGAGATGTATACTGAAAAAAATTGGGGCTTTTTAAGTGATACGCTTCGATTTGATGTTGTTTATCAACATGGTGGCTTCTATTTTGACACGGATATGTTGATGACAAAACCAATTACCGATGATTTTCGCGATGCCCAAAATATGTTTTGCTTCATGTTTGATAATGCGTTACATACAGGTTTGTTTGGTGCCGAACAAAATTCACCTGTATTGGCAGAGATTCTCAAAATGTATCGTGAAGAAAAATATGAAAATGTGTCTTCATTAATTCGGGTAACTACTAATAATCCTATTATCACTAGAATGATGATGATTTTATATCCAGAATTTAAACTTAATAACACTAAGCAAATTTTGGGAAAGATGCATAATGAAGTTGTTATTTGGCCTAAAGAGTATTTCGTGTATCCATCATTTAATCGAAAAATTAGTTATACGGAGCATCTGTTTACCAATTCTTGGAGTACTACTAACCTTGGTGCTTGGGGGATGCTTAAAGCAATGTCAAAACTTGCGTTAGGGAAAACTTTTTATGGAAAAATCAGTGCTTACCGAGGGAAAGTTAAACCACATAAAGGTGGAGTAATCATCGAGAAAATGAAATAAAGAGAAGTAGGGAAATTATTATGCCTGATGTGTCAGTGATTATACCAATTTATAATGGTATTAAATTTATTGATCAATTGATTGATAGTTTAAAGCAACAAACTTATAAAAATGTTGAGTTTATTATCGTTGATGATGGGTCAACTGATGGGACAACTGCATGTTTAAAGCAATTAGACATTGATTCTCGTTTTAAAATATTGCATAAAAAGAATGGTGGCGTATCAGCAGCCCGTAATTTTGCTATTGAGCATAGTAATGGGACATATATTATGTTTATTGATGCTGATGATATACCATTGCCAACGATGGTTGCTGCCTACTATGAAAAGATCCGCACATCAAATAATGATTTTGAATTTTTTGAGAGTCAGAAAGTTGATTTTGAAGGTACTAATCTTGGACCAATTGGTGACTACCATGATATTCAGCTAAATCGTAGTATTAATCAAAGTGAAATGTTTGAGTATATTGGTCAGCAATTTGTATTTGGATATCCATTCTTGTCAATTTCAAAAGCAGAGCTTTGGTCAACAGATGCTTTTGATCCGACAATAAAATATCAAGAAGATACTTTAGCATTAGCTAAGATTTTGGCTGAGAATGCTGATTTTACGGCAGGCTTTAATAAAGAAGTACACTACTTGTATTTACAAAATCCTGATAGTGCATTACATCAAATGCCCATTTCTGGATATATTGATATTTTAAAGGTTTCAAATTTAATTATTAATTATGCTAAACAAGCGCATATTGCAGCTGAAAGTTTAAAAATTTTAAATGGCCTTAAAATAAGTGGCTTAGTTTCAATATTGGCAGTTGCCGCTTTGACAAATGATAAGGCAACTTTTAAAGAGTATCGACCAATTTATTTACCAGAATATCGGAATACTATTTTTCCAGAACCAAAAGTTAAACTACGAAAAGCAATTCAGTATTATGCCGTGTTGTTTAATATCAAAGCAGTTTTAGTGTCGGCATATAAAAATATTTATAAAGTATAGGGATAGGTAGTTTATGGTATATCTTTTATCAGTTATTAGCTCACTTCATTTAAGTTTCGTTAAAAATAAAAAACAAGTATTATTATCATTTTTACTAGTGCTTTATTTAGCTTTTTTAGCCGGAATTGTAACGTCACCGCATTCATTTGATACATATGCATATCAATTAACTTATTCATGGACCCCAGCTTCACATAGATATGAACCGGGATATATTTATTGGTCGTATGCCTTTTATAAACTAGGTATTCCATATGTGGTTTTTCGACTTACATACTATATAAGTGCGATGTTAGTCATGTGGTGGGCAGTAAAACGTTTTGGTGGTAATTTATTAACGTACTTTAGTATTTTTGCGATTTATCCTTTTTTAGTCGAAATTACACAAGTTCGTAATTTCGGAATGATTGCGGTTGTTGCTTTAGCATTTTCGTTTATCAAAGAAACGTCTAAATGGCAATGGTTATTGGGCTTTGTAATTTTAATTATTGCATTTAATTTTCAAGCAGCGGGTCTTTTATATTTATTAGTACCATTCATTTTTATGTTGGATAGTAAATTACTTCAAAAAATAGTTGAACGTGGTTATTGGATTCTCTTAATATTAGCTACAGGTATTCATTACTTCATTCCGGTTACGATTGCTAATCGATTAGTTTTAGCAGCTTTTAATATTGTTGGTCGCAAGCAGTCAGATGCATTTGCGCACTTTGGAGCTGGAAGTTCTTTTTCAGTTGCAATTGGTTATTTTATTTTTTTAGGGATAATGATCTATGTTTGGAAATATTTCATTAATCGAACACCTGACTTGTTAACATATCGTCGCTACAAAATTCTGTATTCAGTATTAGTTATATCGGTGATTGATATCTTACTTATTACATCAGCGATTGATTTTGAACGCTATATCCGTGACGGTTTTACTTTATCATTAATTGCCTTTTCAATGTATGAACGCGATTATATCAATAATATTCGTATTAAACGTATTTTTTGGCTGCTTATGGGAATTTTGATAATTGTTGCTACAATTATTTATCGGTATTGGAACATTTCTCAAGACGGTCGTATGCAGTATTTATTATATATTACACAATTTATGCCAAATATTAATTGGCCAGTCTAAATAAGTGAGGCTCATTTTTTGAATATACAATATTTTAAAACACGATTAATTTATAAAATTCGTTTCAAATTACAACACCGATTACCGGTTAATGCAATTAAGGAACACAAAAAAGGCCCTAAAAATTATTTGCTAGGGACGATTGAGCATATGAACTATGGTGATCAAGCAATCAATATTGGTGAAAGTAAGCTATTGAATGATGTTGGGTTAGATGTTATTAATATTCCAGAATCTTTTATTGATGAGGCACTACCATT
Source organism: Periweissella fabaria (assembly GCF_918814575.1). Classification (GTDB taxonomy): domain Bacteria; phylum Bacillota; class Bacilli; order Lactobacillales; family Lactobacillaceae; genus Periweissella; species Periweissella fabaria. The sequence goes on from NZ_CAKKNS010000002.1 coordinate 178,111, forward strand.
AATTAAAGCTAGTATAAAGCCAAATGATGTTATTTATTGCCATGGTGGTGGTAATATGGGCGACGTTTGGCCAGAACAAGAAGTCTGGCGACAAAAAATTTTTAAGGCTTTTCCTGATAATAATATAGTTGTTTTTCCACAGTCGGTTAATTACAAAGAAAAATCGACATTATTAAAAGCAACAATTGAAGTTGCTAAATCTAATAAGGACTTGACTATCTTATTACGTGATAAATTTTCCTATCAATTCGTTAAAGATAATTTTCCAGAGAATGTTAACGTTCAATTAGTACCCGACATTGTAATGACATTGGATAAGTCTAACAGTAAGATTGAACGAAAAACAAAAGTTACGGCATTTTTAAGGCGCGATATTGAAAAATTAACAGATACAAGAATTGAAGTTCTTTTGAAAAAGTTGCAGTCTAAGTATGCGATAGAATATAGCGATACTGTATCAGATAATTGGTTTTATATTAATGAAAATAATCGTGAATCTTTTCTTGATGCTAAATTGGTTGAATTTCAAAGTTCTAGAATGATTATTAGTGATCGGCTACACGGGATGGTTTTTGCAGCCATTACAAAAACACCCGCAATTATTTTTGATAATAACAATCATAAAATTAAAAATTTATATAATACTTGGTTACGAGATTCGAAGTATATTAAATTTGTAGATACTTCGACGACTGAAAATGAAATCGATGAAATATTGCAGCAACTTGAGAAAAATCAAATTTTTAAACTTGAACAAACTGAATTTAAAAATAAAATCATTGCAGCCATTCCAACATTGGAAAGAAGTATCAAATAATATGAATAAGCCAAGTATTTCAATAATTATACCAATCTATAATGTTGCTGAATTCTTATCTCAAGCAATTGAATCAGTGATTAAGCAAACTTATACAAATCTCGAAATTTTACTAATTGATGATGGATCAACTGATAATTCTGGCAAAATTGCTGAATCCTTTGCCCAGCAAGATGCCCGAATTAAAGTCTTTCATAAAAAAAATGGTGGTTTATCTGATTCCCGTAATTTTGGTTTAAAGCGAGCAACAGGGGAATATATTTATTTCTTTGATTCAGATGATGTGTTGAATCTGAACTTTATGAGTACTGCAATGCAAGATCTTACGCGAACAGGTGCAGAGATATTTAGCGGAAATTACTGTTTAATAGATGAACAAAACAGAGCAAGCTCGATTGGTCGTAAACGTGGGGCAAGTGATGAAGTACTTACCGGAGTTGATAGTTTAACATTGTTACTTGAAAATTATATGGATAGTTATGTCTGGCAATTTGTCTTCAAACGAAGTATTTTAACGGAAATACCATTTAAATTTGAGAATATGTTGTACGAAGATTTAGTAGCTACTCCACAATTATTAATTCGTGCAAATAAAGTTGTTTTTAATAGTCAGCCACTCTATCAGTATCGGATTCGGCAAACATCAATTGTGCATAGTACTTCTTTGAGAAAGTTAAATGACTTACAAGTGGGCGTTGAATATTTCACTGCTTTTATGCGGGATAGGCTACAAGCATCAACGACTGATCTTAATAAATGGCGTTTTCCCTTATTATTAACCTTATACGTTGGCTTTATTAAGTTTCGTAAAGATATCACTTCAACCCAGTTAAAAGACCTCAAACGTGATATTATGGCCGCAAAAAAAGATGTAACAAATATTTCAAATATTGAAAAATTAAAATTTTATCTAATCAAATTTAATTTAATTAAATTTGTAAGATAAAATTTTTCTACTTTAAAAAAGAATTTATAGAGGTAAGATTTGATGCAAACTGAAGTTTCCTCACCGTTCTATCAACAACCATTAGTGTCAATTGTGGTACCTATTTATAATGTTAACAAATTTCTCAAACCAGCTTTGGCAAGTGTTCAAGCCCAAACTTATCAGAATTTAGAAGTATTATTAATTGATGATGGTTCAACCGATGATTCGGGTGAAATTGCCGACGATTTTGCAAGTCGAGATTCACGTTTTGTTGTGCATCATGTTAAAAATGGGGGACTTTCATCCGCACGGAATGTTGGAATTAAACATGCAACCGGTGAATTTATTTATTTTTTTGATTCGGATGATCTTATCAAAGAAACTTTAATTGAAAAGGCAGTTAAATTAGCGATAAAGAATAATTGTGCAGCCGTAATCTTTGATTATGAACAAATTGATGAATCTGGAAACATTATTCCGAGTGCATATGGGCACGGTGATGTTTATCAGACGCAGCAACTTTCTAATCATGTAGTTTTAGCACATTTATTCCAACAAGATATTATCATTACAGCATGGTCATATCTTGTTAAACGTAATGTCATTACTGATAATCATATCGAATTTACGGTAGGCCGCCTGCATGAGGATATGAATACAACCCCATTGGTATTGTGGTATGCTGACAATATTGGTGTTTTAAATGAACGTTTATATCAATATCGGGTTCGGCAAGGATCAATTATGAAAGATTTGAAACCGAAAAATTTGATTGATTCCGTTTGGATGCTTAAACAAATTGAAAATTTTTTGAAACAAAATAATCTGCTTAATGAACAAAAGAATAAATTTGCTTGGCTAGTCCATCAGACTCTCCTACCATATGTTTTCAACATCTCAGATAAATTCTTACGTGAAAATCCAACAACTAAAAAGGATTATTTTTACTTGTTAGAAAGTGCCTATCAAGAAATTGAAATTGACAGTCGCACAATGCGTAAATTAAAATTATCAAAAATACCCGGTGTGAGTGGCTTAAAGCGTTGTTTAAAGCACCAATCAAGTATTTTCTAATTAGAAAAGGACGACAATATGTTTTCGAACAGTGTAAAGCGGTTATTTAGTAACTCGCTAATTTTTTCAATTGGAACATTGGGAACTAAAGTAATTGGCTTCTTGATGGTTCCTTTCTACACGTATTTTTTAACAAAAGGGCAGTTTGGGGTTGTTGATTTAATATCAACAACCGTCGCAATGCTAACTCCGGTTGTCACTTTAAGTGTTTTTGATGCGATTTTTCGCTTTACAATGGATAAGAATTTTGAGAATAAAATTTTATTCTCAAACGGGCTAGTTATTACGCTGCTAGGTAGTCTTATTACCTTGATAGTTGGTGGAATTGCCCAAGGGGTAGGCTACCAATATGGAATTTTATTAGCAATTTTATTAGTGCTAAGTGTTGTCAATTCATTTTTGCAATATTTTGTGCGGGGAATTGGCTATGTAAAGTTATTTGCTGTTACTGGAATTGTTGGGACGTCATTATCAGCGATATTGAATATTTTATTCATCTGGTATTTTAAGTTAGGTACTAACGGATACCTATATGGGATGGTTGGCGCCCAATTAGGGTCTTTAATATTAATCGTAGCAGTTATTAAGCCGTGGCAATATGTTGACTTTAATTTAGTATCAACGGCTAATGCGCTTAAATTACTACGTTATAGTGTGCCAATGATTCCCAATGCTTTTGCATGGTGGTTTACCAATGATGCCAATCGTTTCTTTATTTTGTTTTTCTTAGGCGCATCAGCTAATGGTATTTACGCAGTTGCTAATAAAATTCCGTCAATTTTAACAATTTTCTTTACGGTCTTTAACCAGGCATGGCAAATTTCAGCTGTTGATGAATTTGAATCTGAAAATAATTCAACGTTCTATAGCATGGTTTTTAATAATTTGATTCATTTTTCTTTTCTAGTGATGGCTGGATTATTATTGATTTTAAAACCATTAATGCACGTTTTAGTTGCTCCAAGCTTTTATTCAGCCTGGGAATTTGTACCATTTTTGATGTTAGCGATGATTTTTTCAAATTTATCAGGGTTCTTAGGGAGCACGTATATTGCTGCTAAAATGACAACGAAGTTATTTTCAACGACGATTTATGGAATGTTGACTAATATTGCTTTTAATGCATTATTAATCCCATTAATTGGGCTAAATGGAGCTGGATTAGGAAGTGCTCTAGGTTTCCTAGCGGTAATGATTATTCGATTGAAGCAAACAAAAGCATTTGTCACAATAAATGTGAATTGGGTGCCTTTGACGATCCATTTAATCATGACAGCCTTGATGTATGCAACTTTGCACATTGAAAATCAGTTTTTGATGTTTAGTTTGTTAATTGTCTTTTTTGGAATTACAGTCGCTTTAGCTGGAAAAGATGTCTTCGTATTTTTAAAGCGTCGTAAAATCAGTTAAGTAGTAAAATAAAAATAAAAAGCAGCTTGGAGAATAAAATCTTCCAAGCTGTTTTTTAGTCTATTAAAAAAATATTCAATTCCAAAATGTAAACGCTTGCAAAAAATAAAAAAGATGTTATATTAAGTATATAAAAGTTGTACGTACAAGTTAATAGACATTATTTAGGAGAATTATTATGTTTGGAATTGGAAAGAAAAAAGCACAGTTGATTGAAGATACTAAGTTATACGCTCCCATAGATGGTCAAATAATTGAATTAGCTTCCGTTTCAGATCCGGTTTTTGCTAAGAAGATGATGGGGGAAGGTTTTGCGATCACACCAACTGGAAGCCAAGTAGTGTCTCCGGTTGCGGCGACGGTCACAATGATTGAAGGGCATGCAATCGGATTGAAACGTGCGGATGGCTTAGAAGTTTTAGTCCATTTAGGCCTTGATACAGTGACACTAAATGGAGCGCCATTCAACGCACTTGTTAAGGCTGGCGATGTTGTTGAAGGGGGCACGCCCGTCATAGAAGTTGATTGGGAAGCCGTTAAGGATGCGGGGTTAGAAACAACAACGATGATTGTATTTACAAATACTAATGACGTATTAGCAGATTTTGATGTTCAATACCAAGTGGTAACGGCCGGTGAACAAATCGGTAGTGCAACTGTTAAATAAAAGGGGAATGGCTAATGGCAGATTACAAAGAACTTGCAAGTAACATTATTGAAAATGTTGGTGGTGCGGGTAATGTGGATAAAGTAATTCACTGCATCACACGGTTACGGTTTTACTTAAAGGATGAAAAGAAAGCTAATGATGCGGCCTTTGAAGATATGGCTGGGGTCGCTGGATCACTATACAATAAAGGATTAGGTCAATACCAAGTTGTAATTGGCCCAGCTGTGGCTGATGTCTACGATGAAGTTGTTGCTCAATTAGGTGATCGGGTTGTCGATGTGGAAGCGACTGAGAATGCGACCGCTGAAGCTGAAGGTGTAAACAATAACAAACCGACTAATTTATTTGGTTGGCTTGCATATGGCTTTAAAGTTTTGATTGGGACAATTACGGGTTCAATGATCCCTGTAATTGGGTTATTAGCCGCTGGGGGGATGTTGAATGGGTTCTTGACGATTTTATCAGATCCAAAATTACTTGGTTGGGTATCACCAACATCAACAACCTTTACATTAGTTCAATCAATGGCAATGGCACCATTCTACTTCTTACCAGTTTTAGTTGGATTCACCGCAGCCCAACACATGAAGTCAGATCCGTTGACAGTTGCAGCCATTGGAGCGTTGCTTATTAAGCCAGAAGTTGTGGCGATTGCCACTGGTAAGGCAACTTCACATTTACTTGGTATGCCCATTAATGCCTCATTCTTTGGCTTACCAATAACTGTCCCTAACTACGCCTACACAATTTTTCCAATTATTTTTGCGGCATGGTTAGCTCGTCCGGTTGGTAACTTCTTCAAAAAACACTTACCAGTTGCTATCCGCTCAATTTTCCAACCATTATTTACTATCTTTATCGTTGGTTCAGTGGTGCTTGTTATTATGGGACCAGTGATTACATTACTTTCATCAGGAATTTCAGTGGCGGTTAATGCCTTGATTAACTGGAATTACGCTTTATCAGGTTTAATTATTGGTGGTTTGTACCAAGTGCTTGTTATCTTCGGGTTACACTGGATGGTTGTGCCTTTGATTGCGAATGAAATCGCCCAACAAGGCCAATCACCATTAAATGCATTAGTTAATTTCACAATGATTGCCCAAGGGGCTGGAGCACTTGCAGTCTTCTTTAAAACTAAGAATGCTAACCTTAAAGGACTTGCCGGAGCAGGTACCTTATCAGCCTTTGCTGGAATTACCGAACCTGCGATGTATGGAATTAACTTGAAATATGGGAAAGTTTTCTGGACAGCCAATATCGGTGGGGCCGTTGGTGGTTTGATTGCTGGTCTCTTCCACCTACACATGTACGGATTTACTGGTTCACTAGTTGGTTTCCCATCATTTGCATCATCAAAAGATAACCCTCATAACTTATTGATTTTCGTTATCGCATCAATTGCAACTATCGTAGTTGGTTTCTTATGCACTTACTTCTTTGGTTTTAGTGATAAAGACCTTGATAAGAAAACGAAAACCGTTGCTAAGAAAAATGTCTTTAAAGACGCTGTCCAATAATGTTCACATTGCATGAGGAGAATATAGAATATGTTAGATTTAACCAAACAAGTTGTATATCAAACTTATCCAAAGTCGTTTAAAGACTCAAATGGTGATGGGGTTGGAGATTTACCAGGAATTATTGAAAAATTACCTTATTTAGCTGAATTAGGAATTGATTTTATCTGGCTCAATCCATTTTACCCATCACCACAAAATGATAATGGCTATGATATTAGTGATTATTGTGCAGTGGATCCCTTATTTGGGACGATGGCTGATTTTGAACACTTGGTTAACGAAGCGGCAAAACTAAATATCAAGGTCATTATTGATATGGTTTTTAACCACGTTTCAACTGAGCATGTCTGGTTTCAAAAGGCGCTAGCAGGGGATAAACAGTACCAAGATTACTTTTTATTACGCCAACGTCAAGCTGATGGTAGTCATCCTAACCACTGGCAATCAAAGTTTGGTGGTTCAGCGTGGGCGCCATTTGGCGATACAGAATATGATTTTCTACATTTATATGACCCAACACAAGCTGACTTAAACTGGCGTAATCCAGCCGTGGTTGCCGAACTCAAGCATGTTTTGGATTTCTGGCTAGCTAAGGGTGTCCGGGGCTTCCGCTTTGATGTGATTAACGTAATTGGTAAGGATCCAGAATTACTTGATTCACCAGCGGGGACCAATGAAAAGTTAATGTATACGGATAAACCTATTGTGCATGATTACATTCGTGAATTAAACGAAGCAACATTTGGTAAGTATGCAGATGTGATTACCGTTGGGGAATTGAGTTCAACAACGATTGAAAACGCTAATCTATATACGCGTCCTGATCGCCATGAACTATCAATGTCATTTAGCTTTCACCACTTAAAAGTTGATTACGAAAATGGTGAAAAATGGACTAATATACCATATGACTTTGAAGCTTTACGCACATTGTTACATCAATGGGGTACAGGAATGGCAGCTGGTGGGGGGATGCCAGCGTGGTTTTGGAATAATCATGATCAACCACGCGGTTTGAATCGGTTTATCTTAAATCCCCAATATTACAGCCAAGGAGCACGTTTACTAGCAATGGTAGTGCACTTGAATCGCGGGGTGCCATATATATACATGGGTGAAGAAATTGGGATGCGTGATCCAGAATTTACTAGTATCGAGCAATATAATGATGTTGAAGCGCATAATGCGTATAAGATGTTGCTAACGCAAGGTAAATCTGTTGCCGAAGCATTTGCAATTGTTAAGACGAAAGCCCGTGATAATGCACGGACGCCAATGCAATGGGATACATCCGCTCACGCTGGCTTTACTACGGGGACACCATGGTTGGGATTAGCTGATTATACAGATATCAATGTCGCAACTGAATTGGCAAAGCCTAATAACTTGTATACGTTCTATCAAAAGTTGATTCAGCTACGTAAAACACAAGCTACTATTGCTGATGGCAGCTATCAGGTAGTTTATACCACGATACCAGAAGTATTTGCTTTCATTCGCGAAATAAATGAAGAAAAAATATTGATGGTTGCTCACTTTGGTGAAAAACCAACGGTAATTGATCTTGGTGAATTTAGTGATGGTGAATTACTGATTAGTAGTTATGAAAAAGTCCGTTTAGAACAGGATTATGCACTACGGCCATATGAAGCATTAGCGATTAGGATTTAATAATAGAAGGTATGTTAGGAGTTAATTAAGCTCTTAACATATCTTTTTTATTTTGAATAAATACATATTAAAACTTAATACGTTATTTATTTTTCTTGAATTTAGTGATAAAGTTATAAATGTTAATTTTTTAAAATATTCATAAGAAATAAGTAATTGTAAGGATGAGATGTTTATGTATATCAAAATAGGAAAGAGAATGGCGGATACTTTATTCGCAGTTATTTTATTAATTTTAACTTCGCCAATTTTACTAATTACGGCATTAGCTATTAAGCTTAACTCACCAGGTCCAATTATTTTTCGGCAACAACGAGCAGGATTAAATTCACAACCATTTGAATTGTATAAATTCAGATCAATGAAGATTGAAACACCGGAAGTTGCCTCAAATGATTTAAATGGTATGGATTACAATACATCAGTAGGTAAATTTATTCGTAAGCTATCAATCGATGAATTACCGCAATTATTTAACGTTTTAAAAGGTGATATGAGTGTAATTGGTCCACGGCCGGTAATTTTGAAGGAAACACATTTGATCGGATTACGGCAGCAAAAACATGCTGATGGTGTTAAGCCAGGAATAACGGGCTTAGCGCAAATTAATGGTCGTGATGATATGGATGATGATACTAAGGCTGACTGGGATGAAAATTATGTTAAAAATCTTACTATGAATTTAGACATTAAGATTTTTATTAAAACAATTATTTCAGTTATTAAGCGTGACGGAATCGTTGAAGAAAAAATAAAAGATGAGGTACGGTAGAAAGAATGATTGATATACATAGTCATTTGCTTCCAGGTATTGATGATGGTAGTCAAAACTGGGAAACATCATTAGATCTCGCTCGTCAAGCTGTCAATGACGGTATTGAAGTTGCCTTGATGACGCCACATCATCGTAATGGTAGATATGATAATCCAGCAGAACAGGTAACTAAGTTAACAGATGAATTTCAAATATTATTAACAGAAAATAATATTCCTTTGAAAGTATTTCCATCACAAGAAGTTAGAATCAATAGTGAGATACTAGCTGATTTAAAGGCTGGTGAAATTCTTGGTACCGATGAAGCTGCCAAATATTTTTTACTAGAGTTTCCAGACAATTCAGTTCCAAGCTTCACGAATGATTTAGTATTTCGAATTTTGCAAACCGGAGTTACGCCAATTATTGTCCATCCAGAACGGAATACCGCATTGATGGCCCGTCCAGAGGAATTGTTTGAACTAATTAATCAGGGGGCAATCTCACAAATAACTGCTAGCAGTTTAGTTGGAACTTTTGGTAAATCTGTTCAAGCCTTTACGCAAGATATCATAAAAAATGGTTTGACGCATTTAATTGCATCGGATGCCCATCATTTACCTGGACGTAAGTACGAAATGACAGCCGCCTTTAATGCTTTAGAAAATTTAATTGATCACCGCCATGTCCGTGCTTTCAAGCATAATGCCAAAGCAGTTGTGAATGGCGATTCTATTATACGCTTTGATGAAACATTAATAAGAAAGCGGAAACTCTTTTCAAAATATTAAAAGGAAGAAATTATGAGAAATTCTAGAAAAAATCATAAACACCATACAAAGCATAAGGCATTAAAAATTATCGCCATCTTAATGGTTTTAGTTGTCGTGGCAGCGGGATCAGTCTTTGCCATTTATTACCATAATGCGCGTAGTTTATTTGAAACTAGTTATGCCCCATCACATGGTAAAAAACTCCGTAATAGTGATTCGTTAGTTGATAATAAGAAACCGATATCAATCCTACTACTAGGTACTGATACTGGTGCTTTGGGGCGTGATTACAAGGGACGGACTGATAGTATGATGGTGCTAACTTTAAACCCAATCAAGCAATTAACAACCATCACTAGTATTGCCCGTGATACCCGGACTGATATCGCCGGTTATCCAGAGTTTAGTCCATCTAAGATTAATGCAGCTTATGCCTATGGCTCAGCAGGAACAGCAATGACAACGGTCCAAAATTTAATTGGTAATCCAATTGATTTCTATGTGTTAATTAATATGGGGGGGCTTGAAAAGGTAATTAATGAAGTTGGAGGAGTTGATGTTATGTCACCATTAACATTTAACTTTGCGGGATATTCCTTTATAAAGGGACAAACATATCATATGGATGGAAATAAAGCATTAGAATTTTCACGGATGCGGCATGAAGATCCGCAAGGTGATTATGGTCGTCAAAATCGACAACGATTAGTCCTTATGGCCCTTATCGATGAACTTAAAAAGCCATCAAATCTTGCCGATACTAAATTGTTAAGCATGTTTACTAAGAATGTACGAACTGATTTACAGTTTAATCAATTACAGGACTTAATTATTAATTATCGTGATGCTTCAAAAACAGTTACACAAGATCATATGCAAGGTAATGGCCAGATGATTAATGGACAATCATTTGAAGTTGTTCCAACAGCAGAAAAAAATCGTGTTTCAGCAGAAATTGCTAAGGCACTAGAACAATAGATTGAGGAAATATCAACAAAATGGAAAATGTTATTGATTTACAGAAATTGTGGAAGTTATTTAGAAAAGGATGGTTGTTAATATTTATATTAGCAATTCTTTTTGGAGGGTTATCTTTTTTCGTTAGTAAGTTTGTATTAAATAAAGAATATGCATCTACAGTATCTTTACTTGTTAATCGTGTTGATAATAATAATAATATTGGTGCCCAATATGGTGCTCAACAAGCAGACGTTCAGTTAATTAGTACTTATAAAAATATTATCACTCAACCTATTATTTTGAATAATGTTGCTAAAAATTTATCAACAAACCAGAAAATTATTGTGTCACCTGCAAAAGAACCAGAATACGGTCGTAATCGTTTTGGTGAAAAAATCATATTAAAAGAGGGAAAGTCAGCTGTATATCGTTATCAGCCAGCTAAATATAAAATTGATGCTAGTACTTTAGCAAAATCAATTAGTATTACAAGTGATGTAAATTCACAGGTTTTTAACATTACTGTTAAAAATAAAAATTCTCAAGAAGCAGCTGATATTGCTAATGAGATAGCCAAAGTATTTAAAAATAAGATTGTAAAATTAATGAGTGTGAAAAATGTATCAATTGTATCAAAAGCATTAGTAAATAATAAACCAATATCTCCAAATATGAAATTAATTACATTATTGGGTTTTGTTTTTGGTGCCATTATAGGATTTATGATTTTAGTTGTTAGGGAAATTACAGATAGATCAGTTAAGTCAATTGATTTTTATACGAATGATTTAAATATAAATGATTTAGGTACGCTTTTCATGGTAGAGAAGGTTCCAACATATCGAGAGTATATTCAAGAAAATTTGGATAAAAAAATTATGAATGACAAAAAGATGCATCGTCGCAGAGTATAAAGAGGAAATTATGAATTTATTTAATAAACGCAAAAAATTAAAAAAGGTTGATAAGTATACACAAAAATTTGGGACACGACTAGTTAATTTTGTAGATTCCAAGAGTGTTGCAGCCGAACAAGTTCGAATGATCAAAACAAATATTGAATTTGCGTCTGTTGCTCGTGAAAAAATGAAATCTATAATTGTAACATCTCCAGAAATGTCAGATGGAAAGTCAATGGTTAGCGCAAATCTTGCAACAGCATGGGCACAATCAGGTAAAAAAGTATTGTTTATTGATGTAGATTTACGACGTCCAACTTTACACGCAACTTTTGATTTTGAAAATATTCAGGGCTTGACTAACTTCTTGTCAGGACAGACAAGTTTAGAAAATGTAATTAAAGAAACAGCTATAGATAATTTAAGTGTTATTACCAGTGGGCCAATTCCACCAAATCCAGTTGAGTTGCTTGGTAGTAAGAAAATGGCTGATTTTTTAAATGCTGTTGAAGATATGTATGATATCGTTATTTTAGATACTCCACCAGTTACTTTGGTAGCTGATACTCAGATTTTAGCTACCAAAGTGGATGGAGTGGTTATTGTTGTTAAATATGGTAAAACAACAAAGTTAGCTTTAAAGAGAACTGTTGAGTTAATAAAGCATGTAGAAGGATCAATTTTAGGGATTGTTACGCGTACAGAGCCCAAAGAAAGTGTTGGCTATGGCTATGGCTATGGCTATGGTGATATTAAATAGAATTAATAAATTAGATTATGATTTGAAGATTAGGGAGTGGAAGATAAGTATATGATATATAAACAGTTTGTAAATGGGGTAAATGTACAATATGACTAAAAATGTTTTTATTGTTGGGTCTCGAGGTATACCAGCAAAGTATGGTGGATTTGAGACCTTTGCTCAAGAACTCGTTGAAAACAGAGAAAGCACAGAAATTAAATATTTTGTGGCTAGTCAAAGAAAAAACAGTACTCCTATTATAGAAGAACCTACTTTTGAGTATCATGGTGCAACTGTATTCCAAATTGATGTAGGTGAATTTGGTCCTACCACACCAATTATGTATGACATAAAATCCATTTTATGGGTCATTAAATATGTTAAAAAACATTCAATTCAGGGATCAATAATCTATATTTTAGGGAATACTATTGGACCATTATTACAATTTTTTGTACCAACCTTTAGAAAATTAGATATTCAGGTATTCGTTAATCCTGATGGATTAGAATGGAAACGAGCGAAATGGATTAAACCAATCCGTACTTATTTAAAAGTGGCTGAGTCAAGTATGGTTAAAACGGCAGACTTAATTGTTTCTGATAATCCTGGTATTGAAGATTATTTACGAAAGGTTTACGTTGACGTTGATTTCACGTCAAAATATATTGCTTATGGTGTAAAGAAACCCAAAGTGGGGAGTGATTCACTTCACCGTAAAAGATTAGATTGGTTACAATTACATAATATAAGTGAAAATGATTATTATTTGGTTGTTGGTAGATTTATACCTGAAAATAATTATGAAACAATTTTAAAAGAATTCATACGTTCTAATACAAATAAAAAACTCGTTATTATAACACGCCCTGAAGGTAAATTTTTTAATGATTTAAAAAATAAGACTGACTTTGAACGAGATCCAAGAATCATATTTGCGGGTACTGTCTATGATCCCGAATTGTTATCTTCTATCCGGACGTACGCCTATGCATATATTCATGGACATTCAGTAGGTGGTACCAATCCTAGTTTATTGGAAGCACTCAGTACAACAAAATTAAATTTACTATACGACGTTAATTTTAATCATTATGTCGGACAGGACTCGTCATTGTATTGGACGTTGCAAGACTTTAGTTTGGCTCATTTAATTGAAACTGCAGATAAATTGAATAGTGACCAAATCAATGAGTATCATCATCTAGCTCAGAAACGTGTGGAAACTGAATATGATTGGAAAAAGATTAGTCAACAATACGAAACTTTGTTTTTGGAGAGATGAATGATGGATAGTAAGATACTTAAAGACGCTTTAAAGGATACTAGTCAATTACCACTCCTTCAAAAAAGTCAAGTTACTCTAATGGCTAGTATGATTGAGTTTTTTCAAAAAAATAAGTTAACCTATTTTGTAACTGGCGGTACAGTACTAGGAACTAAATATTATCAAGGATTTATACCATATGATGATGATGTTGATATTGCAATGCCTCGAAAAGATTTTAAAATATTTTTAGACATGGTAAAGAAACAAAAATTTCAATTGGAAAACGATGATATCTGCTATAACGTGAAGCATTTTTCTATGGATGATAAATTTAAATATACTATCGCGCGCGTGGAAAATTTAAATTATGATGTGATTGACATCATGGATTTAAAGAATCAATCAGCTCACCCGTCAATTGATATCGCACCAATTGATGGATCACCTAATAATCGCTGGGTACGTAAACTTTTTTTTAATAAATTGTATGTCCTCCGTGGTTTACTAACGATTACTTACGCCGATACGATTAATCCGATTCGTCGTCAGACTATGATTCATAAATTCCAAACAGAGATAGCGCAACTAGTGAGTCATTTTTTGCGCTTAAATCCAACGAAAATAAAGCAAAAAATTGAGAAAACTCTCTCTCGCTATGATATGGATAAAAGTAATTATAGTGGTACTTATATGGGTACTTATCGAGAAAAGGAAATGATACCAAGTTATGTCTGGGGAAATGGCTCCAAAGGGATATTTAATGATATTACTGTTAACTTACCTCAATATTCTGATGAGTACGTGATGAAGTTATATGGTGGATTTCGATACTACGCAGACGAAGAGTTATTAAAGGACAGGCATTATATTATTAAGGAGAAAATTTGATTATGACGGAATCCCAAAGTATTGGTGCAATTATTGTGACGTATAATCCTGAAATTGAGAGATTAACTCAAAATATTTTAGCGGTGCTAAATCAGTTTAATGATGTTTTGATTGTTGACAATTGTTCTCAAAATATTAATGAAATTAAAGCTATTGCGAAGAATAAAAATGTAGTCATTATTGCCCTTGATAACAACATGGGAATTGCTTATGCACAAAATGTTGGGGTAAAACATTATCAAGATAATGGTAACAAATGGGTTTTGATGTTAGATCAAGATACTATTATTCCTGAAAATACGTATCTCAAAATGACTAATTTACCACAATTCCAGAGCAAAACTACAGGAATACTTGGCATGCGTTATTTACCACGTGAAGGTGACTTGGATGTACATAAGGTGACTCGCATTATCGCATCAGGAAACCTAATTAATATTGGGGCATGGGATAAAGTTGGGGGCTTTGATAACGATTTATTCATTGACCAAGTTGATTTTGATTTTAATTATAAATTACAGTTGACGGGATATGATATTTGGCAAATTGATTCGCTTAAGATGAAGCATGATGTTGGGAAACAGCCGACCAATATAAAATATGCAAGATTTCTTAGTAATCTGTTTAATCTCAATAATATTACAGAGCACTCTGAAATGCGGCAGTATTACATTTATCGTAACTCTATAATTATTAGGAAACGATATCCTGAATTTTTTAATAATATAGGTGTTGTAAAATTCACACTAAAAATGATTATATTAAGTTTTGCTTATGAGCACCCGTTCAAAAAAATAACGGCAGCTTTGAAAGGTATTTCTGAAGCAATTCGGTATAATCCGGTAAAAGATGATAAATTTCAATTCTTTAAAAAAAGTGTGACTAAATGATTAAGAGCAAGAAAGAATGGATTAATTCAACTACACGAAGTGACGCAGCTAAAATAAATGTAATAGTCGCTACATTTAGCCAACCAATAATGTTACTACTAAGTTTCATCACGAGGGCTATTTTTATAAATACTTTGGGTAACACCTATAATGGTCTTAATGGATTATATACTAATTTACTTAGTGTTTTGTCATTTGCGGAGTTAGGTATTGGTAGTGCTATTACGGCGGCAATGTATATACCTGTATCAAATAAACAATATGATCTTATTAATGAGTTATTACATTTTTTTGAAAGAATATATCGACTTATAGGGCTGGTTGTTTTAGTACTGGGGTTTGTATTGAGTTTCTTTTTAGGATATTTCATTAAAGGTAAATTACCAGACTTCGCACAATTTGGATTCATATTATTTGTGTTTAATTCGGCACTCTCTTATTGGATGGTGACGAGTCAAACGTTATTAGCATCTGACCAAAAAAATTTTGTTAACGTTGGATTGAAATTTATATTTGCAACGTTGTTCCAAGGACTGCAAATTTTTGTCTTGATACAGTGGCATAATTTCATACTATATTTAATAGTCCAAATAATTAACACTTTTACTCTAAATCTAGTTATAACACTTTTGGTGAGAAAACATTATCCTTTTACAAGGAATAAGACCTCGTATGTGATACCTAAAAACATAGGGGATACGCTAAAAAAAAATGTATTTGGTATGATGTCTGCAAAATTTGGTGGGATTATCTTATCTGGATCAGACAATATCATTTTGTCTACGTTTATTGGCTTGGCTCTTGTAGGACAGTATAGTAATTATATGATTATTATTGCAGGTATTATTTCATTAATGAATGCGATTCAATCAGGTTTAACTGCGTCAATAGGAAATCTACGTGCTAGTAATTCTATAAAGAGACAGACGGATATTTTCTTTCAGTTGTTTGCTGGAAGTAGTCTACTTACGGTGTCTCTAGTCTTAGGGATGTCATTATTTTTTGATAGTTTAATTCAAATTTGGCTTGGCCCTAGTTATATTTTTGACTCCACTACCACGATACTGTTGATCATAACCTTTTATACTAATCAAATTCGGCAAATATCAATATCGTATATTACGGCTTATGGTCTATTTTGGCCATTAAGATATAAATCTTTGATTGAGGCAGGGGTGAATTTATTATTATCGTTAATTTTAGTCGTAAAATATAAATTTGGGGTTAACGGAGTCTTAATTGGTACCATTGTAGCTAATGTTGGTATTAATTTTATTTGGGAAGGCTATATTGTACAACGCTTGGCTTTGAAAAATAATTTAAAAATTTACCTTTTAACATTGATAAAGGTGACGGTAATCACCTGCTTAGCAGTATTTATAGGTACTATGGTTAAACAAGATATTGAGATTAATCAAACATGGATAAAGTTACTAGTATTGATTGGTATCTATGTAACAATGCTATTTGTCATAGTATTGCTATTTTTGTGTGTTATACCCCAAAGTAGACAGTTATTAAAGAGGGCTTTACGAAAATAATGTTATATATTATCAGTATCATTTTAAATTTTATTGTAGGGGCCTTGAAACCTAAAAGGAATCAGTTAATCGGATTATGCGGATTTGGAGTATTAGCGTTTTTAGCTGCTAATGTAGATCCTTACACCACAACAGATTACGCAAATTATCAAGCTGGTTATGTTTCTGCTCCATTAGGTATTCCTTCTGTCTTTGAATATGGGTACACTCAATTGGGGATACAGGCATACCGTTTAGGACTGGGGTATTCCGAATTCCGAGCAATATTCACTTATGTTGCTTTTTTAATTTTAGTAATCGCCATTATGAGATTTACTTCGAATATATCGATTGTATCTGCTCTATTTGGAATTATGTTATTTTTTAATTTAACAACTCAAATTAGAAATCTCATGATGATTGCACTTGTATTATTAGGGCTTAGTTTTTTAAAAAGTAAGACACCTATAGGTATTCTCATATTCATTGTATTAGACATTGCCGGAGCTCAAATACATACATCTGGGTACTTTTTTTTGTTTATAGTACCGTTTATCTTAGTCCCCCAACGCTTGTGGAACCGCTTGTTAATTATTATTGCTGTTATAACAGGCATCATTGTGGGTATTGTATTAGTCGGCGGTAATAACCTATTTGTTAGTTTGATAACTACCTCATTAAGTTTTGTGGATAAGGGAAGTCTGATGCACCGGCTTACAACTAGTTATAGTAGAGGGACAAGAATTTCAACTCAGTTACTGATTATTATAACGAGTACTGGCACATCATGGATTGCGAAAACTATTACCAGTCAATATCAGGTAATGGTAGGTGATGTTAAAACGGGACAAAAGTTAAGTGTATTAGCAGTTGCATCATGGATGTCATTATTGTCTATCCCGTTAATATTATTAGCACCAGATTATTCTCGTATTCCCCGTGAGTCAATGATTTTTTTAATATTAATTGTGGCTATTTATTTTGAAAAAGCAAGTCAATTTACCTCACATGCAAAGCAAATTATATTTTGGTTTATGTTATTAGTCCCTATTTTTATTTATACCCATCTAATAATTTGGGGACCCCAATTTATTGAGTCTATTCCCTATTTAGCACACTTGTCATTCTGATAAATAATTTAGTAAATAAACAGGAGAAATAATATTATGAAAGAAAGTGGCATATTAATATCATTTGAAGGGCCAGATGGTGCTGGCAAAACTTCCGTTTTAAGAAGGATAATGCAACGTTTAACTCCTATACTTGGTGATCGGTTACTGTTTACTCGTGAACCAGGTGGTACTAACAATAAGACAGCGGAATCTATTCGTGAGTTGGTGCTTAATTCAAGTTCTGATGACATGGATGATCGTACAGAAGTCTTGTTATTTGCTGCAGCACGACGACAACACGTTGTGCAAACTATTCTACCAGCTTTAGAAGATGGGAAGATAGTTATAACGGATCGTTATGTTGATAGTTCTGTTGCCTATCAAGGGGGTGGTAGAGAAATTGGTATGGATACGGTGATAGATATTAATAAGTTTGCTATCGAAGGTACTTTACCAGACTACACAATTTATTTTAATGTTAGGCCCGAAATAGGTATTCAGAGAATTAAAAATACTCGAATGAACGAAGTGAATCGTTTAGACGAGGAAACACTTGCCTTCCATCAGCGTGTAAGTGAATCTTATCTAATCATTGCTAATGATAATCCAGAGAGATTTAAGATTATCAACGCTGATAACGATATTGATGATGTTGTTGAAGAAACTTGGCAAGTTATTCAAACAATTTTACAGACAAAATTATAGTCTATTAGTCTTTGAATAGATAATAGATTCGAGATACAGAATAACATAATTTAATTTGAACGATTGAGGAGAAGAAATGAAAGGAATTATTCTAGCCGGAGGTTCAGGAACAAGACTTTACCCGATCACTAAAGCAACAAGTAAACAATTGGTACCAATCTATGACAAGCCTATGATTTATTATCCATTATCAGTATTGATGTTGGCAGGTATCAAAGATATTTTGTTAATTTCAACACCAGAATATGTTGGACAGTTTGAAGAATTATTCGGTAATGGTAATCAGCTTGGTATAAATATTGAATATTCTATTCAAGAAGAGCCACGTGGTTTGGCTGATGCATTCATTATAGGTGCTGATTTTATAGGTACTGATTCAGTGGCTTTAGTATTGGGAGATAATATTTTTTATGGTGCTACTCTTTCTGAAAAATTACAATCATCCGCTTTGAAAACATCTGGAGCAACGGTCTTTGGATATCAAGTTAAGGATCCTGAACGGTTTGGGGTGGTTGAATTTGATGGAAATGGTAAGGCTCTATCGATCGTCGAGAAGCCAGCCGAACCCAAGTCTAATTACGCTGTGACGGGACTTTACTTTTACGATAATGACGTTGTTAAAATAGCAGCTAAAGTGCAGCCATCAGCACGTGGGGAAATTGAAATTTCTGATATTAACCAAGCGTATTTGGATCGTGGAGATTTGGATGTTCAAGTTATGGGACGTGGTTATGCTTGGTTGGATACTGGAACACATGATTCTTTACTAGAGGCATCATCTTTCATTGCAACCATTCAGAAGCAACAAAATTTGAAGGTGGCCTCACTGGAAGAAATCGCGTATCGGATGAGATACATCGATATTAACCAACTGGAAAAACTTGCCCAACCATTGAAGAAAAATGATTACGGACAATATTTGATGCGAATTGTTGCAGAAGGGAGAAAGTAAGATGACTGATACATTTTTTGAAAAAGAATTAGCGTCACGCCCAATTGAGTCTATTCCTGGATTGATTGAGTTTGATATTCCGGTTCATGGTGACAATCGTGGGTGGTTTAAGGAAAATTTCCAAAAAGAAAAGATGATACCATTAGGTTTTCCAGAATCATTCTTCAAAGCTGATAAATTACAAAATAATGTCTCTTTGTCACGAAAAGGTGTTCTGCGTGGTCTCCATGCTGAACCATGGGACAAGTATATTTCTGTCGCTGACAACGGCCGCGTCCTTGGGACTTGGGTTGATTTACGCGAGGGTAATTCTTTTGGTCATGTTTACCAGACGATTATTGATGCTAGCAAGGGGATCTATGTACCACGTGGAGTTGCTAATGGGTTCCAAGTTTTGAGTGATACTGTTTCATATTCTTATCTTGTTAACGATTATTGGGCATTAGAATTAAAAACTAAATATGCTTTTGTAAATTATGCTGACCCAACCCTTGGAATTACATGGGATGACGTTGATAATGCTGAAGTTAGTGAAGCAGATAAGCAACATCCCCTCTTAAAGGATGTTCAACCACTTAAACCAGAGCAATTGTAAATAGGAGGATAATTAATAATGGAATATAAAAATATTTT
Organism: Periweissella fabaria; assembly: GCF_918814575.1. Lineage (GTDB taxonomy): Bacteria > Bacillota > Bacilli > Lactobacillales > Lactobacillaceae > Periweissella > Periweissella fabaria. The sequence continues at coordinate 198,302 of NZ_CAKKNS010000002.1, forward strand.
AGTAACCGGTGGAGCTGGATTTATTGGGGCCAACTTTGTCCGTTATATTATTGACGAACATCCCGATGTTTTCGTCACGGTTCTTGACAAACTAACATATGCTGGTAACAAGGAAAATTTAGCTGGTTTACCAACCAATCGCATGGAGTTAGTCGTTGGTGACATTACAGATGCTCCATTAGTGGATAAGTTAGTAGCGAAGACAGATGCTGTTATTCACTATGCCGCAGAAAGTCATAATGATAATTCACTTAAAGATCCATCACCATTCTTACAAACGAATATTATTGGAACGTATACATTGATTGAAGCAGCGCGTAAGTATAACAAGCGCTTCCATCATGTTTCAACAGATGAAGTCTATGGTGATTTACCATTACGAGAGGATTTGCCGGGTCATGGTGAAGGTATTGGTGAGAAGTTTACTTCTGAATCACAGTACAAGCCTTCAAGCCCTTATTCATCAACCAAAGCTGGTTCTGATTTGTTAGTTCGTGCGTGGGTTCGTTCATTTGGATTACAAGCAACCATCTCAAACACTTCAAATAACTATGGACCATATCAACACATTGAGAAGTTCATTCCTCGGCAAGTAACTAATATTATTTCAGGAAGCAAGCCTAAGTTATACGGTTCTGGTAAGAATGTCCGTGACTGGATTCATACTTATGATCACGCCACAGCTGTTTGGGCTATTTTGACCAAGGGTAAAATAGGCCAAACCTACCTAGTGGGTGCTGATGGAGAAAAAGATAATCTTAGCGTTCTACATGACATCTTAAAGGACATGGGCAAAGATGAAAATGATTTTTACTTTGTTCAAGATCGTGCGGGTCATGATTTACGTTATGCCATTGATGCCACTAAGATTCGTGAAGAGCTTGGTTGGGAACCAAAATACACTGACTTTGCAACTGGTCTGGCAGATACAATCAAGTGGTATAAAGAGCATCAAGCATGGTGGCAAGATGAAAAGGCTGCAGTTGAAGCAAAATATGCACAGAATAATCAATAATAAAAAAAACGCATAAGCTGACTTTTTTCGGAGGAACCATGAAATACTTAATTACAGGAGCACATGGCCAACTAGGTCAAGAATTGCAACAACTTCTACAAAAACGTGAGTTATCATTTGTTTCATTTGATTCTAACCAGTTAGATATTACTAATCGCACAGCGGTAATGGATGCTTTTGCGACAGAGAAACCAGATGTTGTTTTGCATGCAGCTGCGTATACCAAGGTCGACTTGGCAGAAGACGAGGGACGCGCTATCAATTGGCAAGTCAACGTCGATGGAACTAAGAATGTTGCGGATGCGGCCAAGTTACATGGGGCTAAACTAGTCGCAGTGTCAACGGACTATGTCTTTGATGGTCTTAATAATGGTGAGTATCGTGAGATTGATGCGGTTAATCCTCAAAATGCATACGGTCGAGCCAAATTAGCTGGTGAATTAGCAGTTATCGAAAGTGGAGTAGATGCCTATATCGTGCGTACCAGTTGGGTATTTGGCGAGTTCGGTAATAATTTTGTGTACACGATGCAGAAATTAGCTGCTAACCATTCAAAACTTACGGTGGTTAATGATCAAGTTGGTCGGCCAACTTGGACACGTACATTAGCAGAGTTCATGCTTTATCTTATAGAAATTAAAGCTGATTTGGGAATTTATAATTTATCAAATGATGAGACAGCAACATGGTTTGAATTTGCTAGTGAGATTCTAAAGGATACACCTGTAGAGATTGTACCAGTATCAAGCGCAGATTTTCCACAAAAAGCCTATCGACCTAAGCATTCAGTGATGAGTTTGGATAAGTCAAAGGCATTAGGTTTTGATATACCTAGTTGGCGTGATGCATTACAAGAATTTTTATCTGAAATTTAAGTGTTTATCATTAAAATGATGGACTCATATCCGTAAATTTACTTAAAATACACAAATAAAAAGACTAGTTTCCTATTAACTGACACCCATGACTTAAGTCATGGCCATCAGTACCAAAAAGTATAGAACCAAAAAAACGACTGAAAATATATTTTCAGTCGTTTTTTTAATAACTTTGACGTCGAGCAAACTCTTCGAACTTAAATTGATCTGGGCGGTGTTTACTTAATGTATGTTGAAAGAGAGTTGTATCTGCTAAATATGAGCTACTTTCAACTTGAATAACCCGGTTTTCTTCGGCAGGGAGGTCAGTCATTAATTCACGGTCTTGCGAAGACAACAATGGACAAGTAATTTGCTTTTCAGAATAGCCAATTTGAAGCTGTAATTGACCTTCAATGTATGCGTATAATGATTGACTGGCAATTGTTGCCGTCAATCCGGGGATTAAGTCAACCGCAAGGTAATCAATATCAATAATATTGGGAATACCGTTGATATCACGAACCCGAACAATATGATAAATCTTCGAATTCAAGGCAAAACCAGTTAATTTGTGGAGATGTTCATCAACCGTGACTATTTCAAAGGTTTTAACGTGGGTCTGTGTATCAAGTTGTTGAATAGTTTTAACTTCTTGATAACTAGTTAGACCATTTAGTGGAAATGTTCGTAACTTATGTTGTAAGACTTGTGAACCACGGCCCCGCTGTTTTTGGATATAACCTTCCGCTTCTAGTGCTAAGAGTGCCTTACGGATAGTATCACGTGAGCAATTATGGGTTGTAGCTAATGTGCTTTCACTTGGCAAAAAGCTCTCAGCGGGGTATTTTTCGTCTAAAATGGCATCTTTTAATTCCTGATAAATTTGTTTATATAAGCCGGCCATCAATTACCTCCAGTACACATGTTTTTCATATATATAAGTATAACCTATGTTACAAAAAATCCGTTTAACGAATTGTAGATTCATGAGGATTATCAATAACCATCGGTAAAATTACGTTAGCTATGGTATTATTAATAATGTAAATCTTATCATATAACATGAACCGTAATTAAGCTTAACGATGAGCAATGTATTTAAAATAATTAGTTAGAAATCACTGTTTGCGATAATTGCAAAATAGTCAAAGGAATTGAGCTATGGAAAAAGCAGTTGAAAAAGTAACCTATGAAATTTATATAAAATCGTTTTATGATAGTAACGACGATGGTATTGGTGATTTAGCTGGGATAACAACCAAGCTAAATTATTTAGCACGCCTCGGTGTTGATGCCATCATGATTGATGGTTTATTAGTTGACCCACACCAAACTGTGAATGCCAGTCGGTCGTTTTGTGACATTAATCCAGTTTACGGGACGCTAGCGGATTTTGATGAATTAGTGGCCCGCGCACAACAATTAAATATTGCTGTTGGGATTAAATTCTCAATTAATCATACAGCGCTTGATCATCCGTGGTTCCAAGCAGCTAGTGCGGGTGATAATAAATATCAGAATTACTACTTAGTTTGTCCACAAGAGCACATCACCGCAAATAGCAATCGTAATTGGTTGCCTTTGGGGACAACTGGCTACGATTACCTACATATTAATAAACTTGGTCAAGCCGACTTAGATTGGCGTAATCCAGACGTAGTGGCCGAATTTAAAGCGATTTTTGAATTTTGGCTTGAACATCAAGTAAGTATCTTCCAATTACAAGACGTTGAATTAATTGGTAAAGACCTACAGTTAGGCTCACCGGCCAAATTAGTCGATCGGACCGCCTTGCGACAACAGCTCGTCGTGGAATACTTAGATATATTGGATAATGCCGTTTTTCAACGCTTCCCGCAAGTGCTAGTTATTATTGAACAACTTACGCATGCGAGTGCTCGGACAAGCTTTAAGAAAATTTGGGCTAAGCCTAATTTTGTGACCTATACCGATACGCATTTGTTAATTGATTATCAAAAAGACGACCGCTGGACGCTAGTGCCATACGATTTTGAAGACTTACGTCATGTGATTCACAGTGGCGGGGTTGCCCATCAGACTGTGTTACGCCAATCCGTGTTATTTTGGGATAATTCAGAGCAATCGCGGGCCTTGAATCGCTTTATTCTCCAACCAGAATATTACAAAGACGGTGCTAAACTACTAGGGATGATTCTCTTAGCTGGTCAAGGAGTACCGATGTTATATATGGGAGAAGAAATCGGGATGGAAGATCCGGCTTACACCCATATTGAACAATATCAAGATGCTGATACTCAGGCGGCATACAGCCACTTGATAGCGAAAGGTTATACGCCTGAGCGGGCCTTTGCAGTTGTCCGTAATCGTAGTAGTGACAATAACCGCGTGCCTATGCAATGGGATGCTAGTGAATATGGTGGGTTCTCAAATGTTGCCCCTTGGATGACTCCGGGTGAGTATGACAAAATTAATGTCAGTTATGAGATTGAAAAAGACGATAGCGTCTTTGCGTTTTATCACAATATGATTGCACTTCGCAAAAAATCGCTAAGTTTACAACATGGTGAATATCAGCCCGCATATGAACAAACGCCCGAGTTATTTGCGTTTATTCGCCATTATGGTAATGAAAATTTGTTAGTTTTAGCGCACTTTGGTAGTGAGACGGCGACAATTGAATTACCTGCGGATCGTGATGATTGTGAAGTTCTTTTGAGTAATTACTTCACTACGGAACTCACGCAAAAATATCGCTTACGTCCGTATGAAGCCTTAATTATTAAATATTAACTTAAAAAATCCGATAAAGAATTGTAACTTTGTTGGATTTTTTATTTGCATTATTTTTTATCACGTGATAAAGTTTTATCAACCAATCAAGTTTATCACGCGATAAAGAAAGGAGCACTATGGCTACTAAAGATGTCCGTCAAGCAATATTGACTACTGCAACGAGCTATTTTATGCGTACGGGTTATACTAGTACATCCACACGGCAAATTGCCGATCAACTTGGTATTAAGCAACCTGTTATTTACTACTATTTTAAGAACAAAATTAATTTATATCGAGAAGTTTTGACTAGTTATTCACAAGCAATTGGTCAAGAATTAGCTGAGATTTCGCAAACATCAGGTACGGTTGAAGAACGTTTAATTGCGATGAGTTTGTATCTAGTTAATGAATCTCACATTAACTTGGGGCAGATGATGCATGATACGATGGCTGTTTTTGGTAATGAAGCTGATCATGCTGAGATGTTTCGGATGTGGCATCAAAGTTATTTTGCACCATTTGAACGAGTCTTTGCCGAAGTGAAAAATGTCCGCACTGATATTACATTAAGCAATATTTCACGACATTTTTTACGAATCTTAACGGCGTACTTAGGTGATAGTCATATGCCGACTTCAGACCAAGAAATTATCGAAACGGTACAAATATTTATGCGTGGAATAAGCGCTTTGGAGGAAAAATAGGATGTTTTTAGCAATTAAGGAAATTAAGCATGAAAAGCTCCGGTATGCGTTAATCACGGGGATGATTATGCTGGTGAGTTATTTAGTATTCATCTTGTCGGGGTTATCATCGGGCTTGCAAACCCTAAATAGTGCGGCGATTGATACATGGGGAGCTAATGCAATTGTCTTGAATAAAGATTCACAGTTGATCTTACCGCAATCAGTCGTTGCACCAACAGATGTTAAGCGTGCTACCGCAGCTGGCGGCGCTAAGTTAGTTCAATTTGGTGGTTTAGTCAAAGATAGTTCTGGCCATAAGGAATCAGTTCAAACGGTCGGGATTGACCCAAATGAATTTATCTACAAAGACTTAAAAATTGAAACGGGTAAGACGATTACCGCTGATAATCAAGTCGTGGTCTCAGATAACTTAAAAGTTGATGGCTTCAAGCTAGGAGATACCATTAAGTTTGCTAATACGGATGTTTCTGCTAAGATTGTAGGTTTCACCAAAAATGCGAACTTAAATATTGCCCCAGTCGTTTATACGACAATCACAACAGCCCAAAAAATTACAGAACGTCCAGGGGTAGTTAACGGGGTGGTCTTTAAGGATGCCAAGCCTGATGTGAGTGGATTACGAACAAGCCAGGTGTATGGTATTGATGAATTTGTTAATGCCTTACCCGGAAACAGCGCGCAAACCATGACTTTTAACTTTATGATTGGTTTCTTGATGGTAATTATCTTAATTGTGATTACAATCTTCTTGTACATCTTAACAATTCAAAAATTACCAAACTTTGGGGTTCTTAAAGCCCAAGGGGTCGCTACAAAATACTTAGTTAAAAATACTTTATTCCAATCATTCTTAATTGCAGTGATTGGGGTTGGAATTGCCGTTATCTTAACAACAATTACCGCGGTCATCTTGCCTGCTCAAGTCCCAATTTTCATCTCAGCAAGCTATGTGGCGGTAACGGCAGTGTTAATTATTGTTATGTCACTTCTAGGATCACTTATTCCAATTCGTGAAATTGTAAAAGTTGACCCATACACCATGATTGGAGGCTAATTAATGGCTAACTTAGAATTAAAAGATGTTTCAAAAGTATATGGATCAGGTGTTAGTCAATTAACCGCCCTTGATCACGTTAACTTTTCAGCACATGAAGGTGAGACAGTCTTAATTGTGGGTCCGTCTGGTTCCGGGAAAACGACTTTTCTAACGATTGCTGGGGGGTTACAGACACCTTCAACGGGGGAAGTCTTAATTAATGGGAATGGTTATTCATCAACTAATAAGCATGCCCAAAGTGATTTACGCTTGCATAAAATAGGCTTTGTGTTGCAAGCATACAACTTAGTCCCATTCTTAACAGTGGCCGAACAATTTGAACTAGTTGATAAAGTTAAGCAAAATAATATGTCTGCGGAACGGTTTGAAGATGTGTTAGATACATTGGGAATCAAGGATTTACTTGCGAAATACCCTAAGGAATTGTCTGGTGGTCAACGTCAACGGGTTGCTATCGCACGAGCATTGTATGCTGATCCAGAATATATCCTTGCTGACGAACCAACCGCAGCCTTAGATACGAATCGCTCACTTGAAGTTATGAGTTTGTTTAATCAATTAGCACATAAGTACCAAAAAGCGGTGATTGTGGTAACTCATGACCAACGATTGGAAGCAAAAGCCGACAAAGTTTATCAAATTATTGATGGTAAAATGAGTTTGTTAAGCAACAATATTGAATAGAATAATTAAAAGCACATCAACTATGTTGATGTGCTTTTTTTGTATAAACAAGTCCGGTTATTATTAAACTATTAATTAATTTGTGATATAAGGTATAAAATAGCCTATTTATTTAATTAAATATAATTTATTTTTTAAATAAAATCAAAAACTTATTGATTTTAGATAAATTTTAAAATAAAATATAAATCGTTGAATTATTTTATACATTTATTTATGCATAAGGAGGTGTTTAATTGAGGATGATAAATATGAGAAAGATTGGGCTAATATGCATTATTTTTGTAATAGTAGAATTATTAGTAACGCCTGTTATTGCCGAATCTTTTGAGGCCCCGAAATATTATCCGGGTGGTGGAGTAGAAATAACGGTTACGAAAATTTCGCTGGATGATATTACACAAAACGTTGATCTTTCGGCGCAACATTTATCAAATGAGCTAAAAATAGATGATGTAAAAGATATTCAGTGGCACATTACACAGATGCACAATACAAGACAGTTTGGTACTATTAATTATCTGTCCCCCGTTTCTTTAAGTGATTCCTGGAAAATGGAAATTAATAGTGGCCAGCTTAAAGGTCAAAGTTTAAATCCGGCGATTTTTTACCAAAATAAAGATGGTAAATATGTTCTGTTAGAACAAGCAACTCTACAGCCAGACAACAAAACTGTAAATTTCAGTAGACTATCTAAGGAAAAAAGTTTAGAAATTTTAAATAATTTTTCTTCAGATACCTCAGATACCAGTAATCCAAAAATTAACACATATAAACTGTTTATTGGCTATATTCTGAAAGAAAATAATAAAGAATCAGTGTATATTCAAAGTTCTATGCAAATTGGCCAATATAAATTAGCTCCATTTGAACCGACTTTTGATGGCCAAAATAACCTAATAGGCAAGGCATTTCAAAAGGGTGATAAGATTACGATTAAGGTGGGCGATAAAGAAGTTAGTTCGACAGATTCGGCTAAAGAAGACGGTAGCTGGAGGATTGATAATTTGCCAGTTAATTCCCCTTATACGATTACAGAGAGTAATGATTGGGGAGATGTATCGATACCGATATCAATGCCGAAAACTACCAATAATCAGAATAAGGCGCAGCAGAACCAAGCTTTTAGAATTACCAAGATTGATCCTATCGATTTTGGAACGGTTGACTTAACCAGTTATCCCACAATTGCAAGAGACATTCACATATGGGGATTAGAAGTTTCCAGACAGGGCCCGTATAGTAGTTGGGCAATATCAGCCCAAGTTGGCGAGCAGAGCCCTGGGATGAATATGTTTTATATTGACCATCAGTATAAATGGCGGTGCTTAAATACGTCACAAAAAATATTTAGTAATAGTGATGATCAAAGTACGACACACGTCAAGGAATTAGGGAATAACAAATTCCGTATAGAAATTTCTTCCGGAATTATTAGAGAAAAAACGCCCGGTTTTGGGGTACACATAGATACTGGCACAATTGGCCTCGGTCCAAAAAAAGCAACAATAAATCTAACATTAGCAAGTACACCATAGTAAAGTAATAATTTAATCGCAAATATTGAGGAGAATATAACATGAAAAAATCAATTATCGCAACTTCATTGGTAGCCTTATTGGCACCATTAGCAATCCAAACTGCTGTTTTGGCAGATGATAATACAACAAATGCTTCTGTAAAAATTAACGCCGGAACATTACCAAATAACCCAGTTGATCCAACAAACAATAAAGACTGGGGTAATGGGAGTAGCGAAAATCCTAACGATCCAACTCGTAGTTTTAGATTAATGCAAGTACCTAGTCACTTTAAGTTTAAGGATACTGATGTAAAAAGTAGTAATCAAGAAACGAGTGTCGAAAAGTTTGAAGACATTGATGTTAAACGTACAGACAAGAAGCCAATTTATGATGGGCAAGTTCAAGTTGGTGATTTACGTGGAACGGGTGCTGGATGGACCTTAAGTGCGACATTATAATCATTAACATCAGAAGAACATAATGAACTTAATAATCAAAATTTACCTGATAAAGCCACGCCGGCCAAAATAACATTTAGTGATCTTAACAATACAGATAATAGTAGCAAACGTGGATTATATAATACCGTTGGCAATGGAGATGGACAGAAAATTGGTCCAGAGTGGCTAGTAAAAAATAGTGATAAATATAGTATTGATTTAGTGGCTAATGGTGATTCTAAAAACATCCTTACACCAGGTACGAAGCAAGGTATGGGAATTACTACTTTACGTTTTGATGACAGTAACGTTCAGTTAACTATCCCAGCAGCACAACAATTAGTAGGAACGTACAGTGGATCTATCACTTGGACGCTGACTCCTGGAACTATTCCAAATACTCTCACCAAAACAAATAAACCTGTAAAATAATTAACAAAAATGGAATTAATCCACATAGGGATTAGTTCCGTTTTTCATTAAAAAAATGAGGTAATAATGAAAACCTATCTTAAATCTATTTTAGCGACGCTGTTTGTTGGAGTCACATTAATTAGTACACCATTTTTAGGGGCCAAAGCGGCTAACGTTAATAATTTCTATGTCGAACCACAAATTCCCGCTAATCAATTAGAAAGTGCTAAAAATCAACAGCATTTTGAACTAAATATTAGTAAAGGCCTTGGTCAAACAATCAAAGTTAAAGTCGTTAACGGTGAGGACCACCCGATTAAAGTCCAACAACGAATCAACAATGCCACAACGTCTGATAACGGGGAAATTGTGTATGATGTCCGGAAGTCAGACTTTAAAAACGATGCCACATTGCAGTATCCATTATCAACCTTAGTTAAGTTAACTTCTCCAGAGGTTTTAGAGATTGCGCCACATAGTTCCGTTGAAGCAACCGCTGAACTTGCTGGGAATGTGAATGCTGATTTTGCCGGTGTTATTTTAGGTGGTTGGAATTTCTTAAAATTAGCCGATGAGACCCAACCTGATAAAAAGCAACTTAACAAAGTTTCAATTACAAGCTTGTATGCTTATAATGTACAGATTATGTTAGCTAAGGATCGGTATGTACAACCAATTCTTAAATTACCCAAGATTAAAGTTGGGGCACATAACTATACGCACGCTGTTTTAGCTAATCTGCAAAATGCTTCAGCAACGATTATGGGCGGCTTAGATATTGATGCCCAAGTCTCAAAGGCTAATAGTAAGAAAGTTATTATTGAGCAAAAACAAGCCGGGGTAAGTATTGCCCCTAATACCAACTTTAATTATGCGATTCCGTATAAGAATTTGAATCCAGGGAAATACCATTTACACTTGCATGCGCAAAGTGGTCAATTCAAGTGGGATTTTGACCAAGACTTTGTCGTTACGGCAAGTGATGTTAGGCATGCTGATAAAGCTGCATTATATGACGCAAAACCCGGCCTTGCTTGGTGGATTATTGCGTTAATTATTGCCTTAATTATCATTATTTTAGCCTTAATTATTTTCATTATCTTGCTCTTACGTAGAAAAAAAGACGATGAAACTGACGAAACCGAAGCTGTATAAAGTAACAAGATAGCCTACCTTATTAAAGGAAGGCTATTTTTTTCGTCGTTATACCGATGATAACTTTTTGACATTAAGCCTTTAAAAGCGTAACAATAATTGATTATTTAGAGGGGGATGTTATGCATAAAATAGTTATTCTAGGAGCTAATGGGAATATTGCCCGCTTCGTTAGTGCCGCCTTAGCTGATCTAGGGGAATTTGAAGTTATCAAAACTAGTCGGCATGCGCAAAGCCTGCTTTTGTGAACATAAAAATCCTCCAGATATTCGAAGTTATATAGTTTAGCATATCAATTTAAATTTATAGCTTTGATAATTTTATTGTTATTTTATTTTAGGATAATAAAAAAGCGGCCTTACTAAGTCAAGTTTAGTAACACCGCTCGTATTATTAGTTGATTTCGTAGTCTTTAAAATCAAATGTTTTTTGTTTCTTCATTAGATGATCGAAGTAAATAATTCCCAGTAAACCAATTGTCGTCCCAACAACGATGGCTAATAGCCGAAATTCAATCAATGAATTACTAATATGTGGGAGAGCTAATTTAAATAGAATCAACGCAATCGGAGTGGTAAAGAAATTCCCAATCATGTAGTTACGGTTAATTGTTAAGCAAATAACCCCTAGTAAAAGAATGGCAATAATTGCCAGAATAATCGGGTTTCCGACTACTTCATAGACCACCCAAGCGAACAAACAACCAACAATGGCAGCAATCACGTAGTCAAATTGTCGTTTCCGGGCATGGACAAAATTTTCACCTTGGAGAACTGAAATGGCCCCAACTAAGAACCAATAGTAATTAGGCAAGTGCAAACTATAACCGATAAAGTAGGCAATAAAGGCAAAAATGGCATAAACTAAACTTTTAACGGCAATTTGTAAGTTATCAGATTCAAAAGTTAAATTAAGCTGCATACTTAATGGTTGTCCCATTAATTTGGGTTCAATAATACTAAATAGAAATGAAAGCAGTGTCCCAATAATCGCATATATGGCTAACATAAGAGTGAAATGTAATGGAAAACGGTTCAAACTAGCAATCATCCCGTTAATCATCATTAAGAAAAAGGCCCCGGGTCCAATGAATTTACCACTCGTGAGCGTGTATTGAATTAGATAAGCTAATAGGCCAATCCAGAGGACACTGATCCAAGGAACACTTGAGCTAAGGGCACTGATTGGGAAACTAACAATTGAAATTCCAGTTACCAATACCATTTGTGTGAAGGTCCGTTCACGATTGACGGGTACATAATACATAAAGATGAGCGACCCAAAGGCTCCCATGACACCTAACCAATAATTGTGAATGGTCATCCCAATAATTAAAGGAATGGCAATATTAAGCATGCCAAATCCGGCGTGAGCTAAACTTGCTTTTGAAAACATAAATCTCCTCCGAAAAAATCAAATTTTAACATCCTAACATATTTTGACGGGTTGATGCAAGCCTATCAAAACGATAATGGCTATTTGCTATAAAAATACCAGTTTCTTAAGTAAAACGCAAAAAAACCAATGCCGTTCAGCACTGGTTTTTTCAGATATATTAGTTATTGTGACGCATTTCAAGTTCGATTTCTTCCAATGATTTACCACGTGTTTCAGGAACAAGGTACTTAACGAAGAAGATTGAGATGAAGGCGAAGATACCAAAGACTCCAAATGGGCCCCCCACGTTGTTGTGGAATACGGCAAGCAATACCAAGAAGAATTGAGAAACGATGAAGTTACCAATCCAGTTAGCAGCAGAACCAATTGATGAACCAACTCCACGAACTGAAAGTGGGAAGATTTCACCGATAAGTAACCAAGCAATTGGACCCCATGAAATGGCGAAACCAAAGATATAAGTAGCAATAAGAAGCATTGTAGGAATAGCAGCAGTTTTAACATCAACTGTGTAGTTAAGGATTGCTAAAACAGCAAGTGAAATTGTCATAACGATTGAACCAAAAGTAAGTAAAGCTTTACGGTTGTATGAATCCATAATCATTGTTGCAAGAATTGTAACGACGAAGTTAACAATCCCGATACCAATTGAGATCCAGATGGCATTTGAAGCATCAAAGCCAAATCCTTTAATAAATACTTGTGGTAAGAAGTAAATAACTGAGTTAATACCAACTAATTGTTGTAAGAACATGATACCAACGGCAACGATAACGGCAGGACGAGCAAAAGTGAAAAGTTCTTTTAAGCCACCTTTTGGTTGGTTTAACACTTCACGCATTTCAGCTAATTCAGCATTAACATCTTCACCATGTTTAGCACGAAGGTGTGTAAGAACTGCTTTAGCTTCAGCTTCTTTACCGTGAGCCATTAAGAAACGTGGTGATTCAGGTAATAATAAACCACCGATGAACAAGGCAAGGGCTGGAATCAAGGCTGATCCAAGCATCCAACGCCAGTCAGTAATACCAAGCAAGTTACGACCAAGGAAACCAAGGTTAGAAACATAAGCAAGTAAAATTCCTAAAGTAATCATTAATTGGAATAAAGTTCCAAGTGAACCACGGAATTTAGCAGGTGCAAGTTCAGCAAGGTAAGCAGGTGTCAAAGCTGAAGCAGCTCCCACAGCCAAACCAAGGATAATCCGAGCAAAGACCATCATTGCAAAACCGTTTGCAGCAGCAGTCAAAATTGAACCAGCTACGAAGAACAAAGCAGCGGTGATAAGAAGTTTTTTACGACCAAACTTATCAGCCAAACCACCAATTGATAATGCCCCAGCAGTAGAACCAATCAACACTGATGAAGTGATGAAACCAGTTTCAGCAACTGATAAGTGGAAGGTGTTTTCAATAAGTGGTGAAGCACCAGAAATAATACCTGTATCAAAACCGAATAATAGACCACCAAGGGCCCCAAAAATAAAAATAAACATAACGTTAATCTTCATAATAATATAGTCTCACAATCTATAATCTAAAATATTTATCTGTATTTCGAAATTGTTTTTGTAAACGCTTTCTTTCAACGCTATTTATCATAGCAAGGTTAAATTAATTGTGCAATAGCCTTATTTAGTGTATATGAAAGCCTTTTCAGAAAAAATGCCCAAGTCAGTAGTTATTGGCATATACAATTTTAAATAAAAAATTTTGTAAAATTGGAAAATCTTTTAATTCACTGCAAAAATAATGATAGTTTCATACGAAATTTGTATTGTAGTTTATTGTAAAATATCATTTTGCTTATTTTGACCACAATCTGTGGCTGAGGCAAATAATAGCTGGAACTAAGTTAATAATTTAACTAAAGTTATTACGTTCACAATATTTATTTACGAATAATCTAAATAATAGGTGGAAAATGTTGATTTTGAAAATCAATGAGTTATACTTATTGTGAAATACAGAACAAACATTTAAAGTAAAGAAATTAAAAAATGTATTAGTTACTTATAATTTAAAGAGGTGGGGCCATGTTAGCCAATATTGATGTTAATTTAAAAAATCTGCGCATTTCAAAGCACTTATCACAGCGGCAGTTAGCCGAAATGCTAGCAATCAATCCGTCGGCAATTTCGGCTTGGGAATCAGGTCGGAATTTACCTAAGTATGATCACATTGAAAAATTAGCAGCAATTTATGAAATCGATGTAAACCGGTTATTTGGGGATGATGTGATTCAAATTGGTGATATTTGTTCTCTATATAAGGAGTTAAGTGTGATTAACAAGGAAAAATTGTTTATTTTTGCCCAAAAATTATTAGCTAGTGAAGCAGAATAGTTGAATATAATTAAATAACACTAACAAAAATTAATGAATAATTATATAATATATTTATTAAAATTAATGTTAGTGAGTGCAATATGTTAAAACCAAAATTAATTATTTTTAGTATTATATGTGGTCTTTTTTGGCCACTGACGATTCATGCTGCCAATGATCAGGCGCCTAGTTATGCTATAAATCCACAATTTACGGCGACACAAGTTAGTGGTCAAACGGGTTATTTTGACATCAAGGTTGTCCCAGGTAAGCCTCAGACAATCTCGACAATTATTAGTAATTCCGGTAATCGGCCAATCTATGTCCGCCATAAATTCAATAGCGCTTATACTACCGACAGCGGTCTGGGCTATGTACCTACTAACAAGCCGATTAAACCAGATCCTAGTATGCGCTATCCGTTGACCAAAGTAGCGACCGTTGATGGTGATGATGTGGTGTTTATTCCTGCGCACCAATCCAAAACTGTCACGGCCCAAATTGATGCTGCCAAAATTGCTAAGGATTTTCACGGGATTATTTTAGGCGGATGGTATTTTGAAAATATTGATAAAAAGCCTAATGCTGCGGCCAATAGTAATAAAGACAATAGCGTTGGTGTCAACTTTACATACTCGTATTTAACGGGCGTTGTTTTAGAAGTTGGTGAACCAGTTAAACCCAAATTAGCACTTGGTGAGTTGATTTACGATGGTAAGGCAAAACAACCAGCGTTGAGTGTGAAGCTGATTAATTCAGAAGCGGCCATCTTACGGCATGCTAAGGTGACAGTGAGTGTGACAAAAAATCAGCAACCAGTTACTAAACATACGTATACGGATATCACATTGGCGCCAAATTCAAATGTTGAGTATCCGTTAAATGGGTTAAAAACGTTAACTCCTGGAAAATACATTGTCACCATAGTTGGTGAAAATGGACATCAAAAAGTAACGAGCCACCAAATGGTTACATTGACACAACAAGCTGAATCTAAGCCTTTACATGCAACAATCAAGCCATTAACTGAAACTAAGCCTAATTATCTTGAGTGGGGAATTGCAATCGGAATTTTATTAGGAACGATTGGTATCGGTAGTTACATCTTTTGGTATCGAAAAAAATGAAAAAGTACCGTGTATTTGAAAAAATCACGGTACTTTTTTAATTTATACTAAATTGTTAATCAAATATTAGTGATTTAAGCAAATTTGTAAAGGGATTGAAATAATTATTGAGCCCAAATTTTAGTAAAATTAAAGAATACTATCTATATTTTAAAATAAAATAAGAAAACTAACAGTATAAAGGGTGGAAGAAGATATGAAGAAAGGAACAATTTTAGTCGGCATGGCAGTCTTGCTAACGACTACTATCGGGACATCAATAGATAGTCTGTCAGTGAAAGCCGCTCGAACTGGGGTTGACTGGTCATTAAATAATGGCCCTGGGGGTGCTTATCTTGGTTATGGATCTGTTAATGATGCATTTATGGTCTCACAAGTTGGTGGGGTAACAGGCTGGAATAGTAACGGGACGCCCCGGATATATGAGCAATCATCTTATCGCCCACAAGTTACAAGTGCCTTATCACAAGGCAAAGCGGCGCATACATATATTTGGTTTCAAGTTGGTGGTGATACACGGTTAGGTAATCTAGCAATGCAGCACTTTTTGTCAGAAATAGCGACACCAAAGGGATCGATTGTAGCGATTGATTATGAAGCTGGAGCTAGTGCGAACGTATCAGCAAATACGGCGGCAGTTATTTCAGCAATGGAGATGGTTAAAGCGGCAGGTTATACCCCAGTGTTGTATAGTGGTGTCGATTATTTTAAGAATCATTTGGATGTCAATACCATTGTTCAACAATTTGGTTTTACCCTCTGGGATGCTGATTATCCATTAAAAGGTGCGGTTCATGAACCTCCAATGTGGTATCTTACAGGTGAAAACTCACCATATCCAGGTTACCAATTACCATACATACCAGGTTTGGCGATTTGGCAATTTACTGCAACATATGGTGGTCACAGTCTTGACGGAAATACGGATTTAACAGGGATTACGAATAACGGTTATACACAAAATGCCATTGCTAATTATAACAGCGCAAAGTTAAATGGTTCAGCGCTTGCAACGGGTTACATTAATATTCGCCAATATACGAATACGTATGCAAAGATTGTTGGTAATTTACGGACCAACCAAAGTGTCAATATTACGGCGCAGATTACTAATGGTCAACCAGTTGATGGTAATTCAACTTGGTATCAAATTGATAATAATGGTTGGGTAGCTGGTGCATTATTGACTAACGTTAATGTGAATGTAGCTAATTCTATAATTATTCCACAAGCCGTGAAAGTTACTTTAATGAATGCGATTAACGATGCTAGTGAATACACAGCATCATACTATACTAAAGAATCATTCAATAATTTACAAACAGCATTGCAGAATGGTCGTAACATTCAAGGTACAACTAATGCGACTGAGCAACAATATCAACAAGCAACACAACAGTTACAAAATGCGATGAATAATATTGTCCGCTTGCCAATTAACATTGATCCTAGTGTCCGGGGTGGGTTAGCGAATGCGATTAGCAATGCCAGTCAGTATACTGGATCATATTATACCAAGGAATCATTCAATAATTTACAAACAGCGTTGCAAAACGCCCGTAATACGCAAGGCTACTGGCCATCTACACAAACCCAATACCAACAAGCAACGCAACAGTTACAAAATGCGATGAACAATATTGTCCGCTTACCAATTAACATTGATCCTAGTGTTCGAAGTGGCTTAGCGAATGCGATTAGTGATGCTAGTGAATACACTGAACGCTACTATACAGCGGCATCATTTGCTAATTTACAAACAGCATTGCAAAACGCCCGTAACACACGAGGCTACTGGCCATCCACACAAGCACAATATCAACAAGCAACGCAACAGTTACAAAACGCGATGAATAATATCGTTCGTTTGCCAAATAATATTGCCCCTAGTGTTCGGAGTGGCTTAGCGAATGCGATTAGCGATGCTAGTGAATACACTGAACGCTATTATACAGCGGGGGCATTTGCCAATTTACAAGCAGCATTACGCCAAGCCCGTAATACGCAAGGCTACTGGCCATCTACACAAGCCCAATACCAACAAGCAACGCAACAGTTACAAAATGCGATGAACAATATCGTCCGCTTGCCAATTAACATTGACCCTAGTGTTCGAAGTGGCTTAGCGAATGCGATTAGTGATGCTAGTGAATACACTGAACGCTACTATACAGCGGCATCATTTGCTAATTTACAAACGGCATTGCAAAACGCCCGTAACACACGAGGCTACTGGCCATCTACACAAGCACAATACCAACAAGCGACGCAACAGTTACAAAATGCGATGAATAATATCGTCCGCTTGCCAAATAACGTTGACCCTAGTGTTCGGAGTGGCTTAGTGAATGCGATTAGCGATGCTAGTGAATACACTGAACGCTATTATACAGCGGGGTCATTTGCTAATTTACAAGCAGCATTACGCCAAGCCCGTAATACGCAAGGCTACTGGCCATCCACACAAGCACAATATCAACAAGCAACGCAACAGTTACAAAACGCGATGAATAATATCGTTCGTTTGCCAAATAATATTGCCCCTAGTGTTCGGAATGGCTTAGCGAATGCGATTAGCGATGCTAGTGAATACACTGAACGCTATTATACAGCGGGGTCATTTGCCAAT
>NZ_CAKKNS010000003.1 GCF_918814575.1 Periweissella fabaria
ATTTACTAGCGAAATTGACATTCGCAAATTTGTTTAACTCTGAAATCTAGTTTCAAAGTACTTACACATTTGATTGTCAAAACTTTATTCAGTTTTCAAAGATCTACGTTGTTGTTAGCAACTTAATATGCCGCAACAACATTTATTAATAATATCAGAAGTTCAACATTTAGTCAACAACTTTTTTCATTTAATAATCATTGTCATAACATTTAAATAACTCGTTTAGCGACAAGTAATATCTTACTATGAATCACTGCCTTTCGTCAACAATTTTTGTAAAAAAACCATCAATTATATCCAAATTCATTAGTCATTAACAACCGGTAACCTTTTTACGCAATTATGTAACAAAAAAAGACTCTAAAATAGCTATTTCAGAGTCTTTTTGCTTAATTTAATTATGGTCGCATTGTTGGGAATAACAAGACATCGCGAATTGATTCCGAATCAGTTAATAACATAACTAAACGATCAATCCCAATTCCAAGTCCCCCTGTAGGTGGCATACCATATTCAAGGGCCTCGATAAAGTCTTCATCAATTCCTTCAGCTTCATCATTTCCAGCTTCACGTTCAGCTGCTTGCGCTTCAAAACGTTGACGTTGATCAATTGGATCGTTTAATTCAGTAAAGGCATTGGCGTATTCACCACCCATGATAAACAATTCAAAACGATCAGTAAAGCGAGCATCATCATCATTTTTCTTGGCCAATGGTGAAACTTCCAATGGATGACCGTATACAAATGTTGGTTGAACTAATGTATCTTCAACAAATGTTTCGAAGAATTCATTAATGATGTGCCCAACTGTCCAGTATGCTTCATACTTAACATGTTTTTCATCAGCTAATGCTTTAGCTTCTTCAACTGTCATTGGTTGCCAGAAATCAATTCCTGTTTGTTCTTTAATCAAGTCAACCATGTGCTTACGTGCAAATGGTTGTTCTAAATTAATTTCAGTTCCTTGGTAATTCACAATTCCATTATCAGTTACTACTTTAGCCGCAGCTTTAAAGATAGCTTCCGTTTCATTCATCACATCTTCAAAGTTCCAAAAAGCAGCATATGATTCAAGAACCGTAAATTCAGGATTGTGTTTTGTATCCATCCCTTCATTTCGGAATACTCGGCCAATTTCGTAAACACGATCCATTCCACCGACAATCAAACGCTTCAAATGAAGTTCAAGCGCAATCCGAAGATACATATCAATATTTAAAGCATTGTGGTGAGTAACAAACGGACGGGCTGAAGCACCACCAGCTTCAGTTTGAAGCATTGGTGTTTCAACTTCTGTAAACATTTGACTATCCAAGTAAGCACGTACTGCAGAAATAATCTTTGAACGTTTTTGAAATTTATCAAATGATTCTTCATTAGCAATCAAGTCCAAATAGCGCTGACGATAGATAGTTTCAACATCCGTCAAACCATGGTACTTATCTGGTAATGGACGAAGCGCTTTACTCAAGTGAGTTACGTGAGTTGGCTTAATTGTCAATTCACCCATATCTGTCTTGATTAATTCACCTTCGACCCCTAACCAATCACCAAGGTCTGCTTTTTTAAAGATAAAGTAGTTTTCTTCACCGACAACATCTTTACGCACGTAGATTTGTAACTTACCACTACGGTCTTTAATGTCTGCAAAACCAACTTTACCTTTACCACGTTTAGACATCATCCGACCAGCGATTTTCACAACAAGGTGTTTATCGTTTAATTCGTCTTTTTCTAAATCGCCATATTCGGCGTGTAAGTCAGCTGCTAATGCTGTACGATCAAATTTTTGACCAAATGGATCAATCCCATTTTCGCGTAATTCAGTCATTTTCTCGCGACGGGCGATCATTTGGTCATTCATTGTTGGTTCTTGATTTGCCACAATTATTCCTCTTTTCTGCAGTTATTCCTTTATTACTATTACAAGAAAAACATAAAAATGCAAGCCTTTAAATAGAATTTACCGTCGGTTTACGCTTGATTATCAATAATACCTTGTAAATCACTTTCACTAAATTGATAATGCGTATTACAGTACGAGCAAACTACTTCAGCACCATGATCAAGGTCAATCAAATCTTGTAAATCAGCTTTAGGCAAAGCAGCCATTCGGTCTGCAAATTTTTCTTTTGAACAATCACATTCAAATTCAACTGGAATTTTATCAATCACATTTACTTCAGTATTATCAAAAAGCATTTCCAAAATATCTTCTGGTTGTTTACCGGCTAATAATAACTCCGATAACATTGGCATTTCAGCTAACTTTTTTTCAAGCGCTGAAATTGCTTCGTCATCAGCTCCCGGCAACAGTTGAATTAAAAAGCCGCCTGCAGCAGCAATTGTACTATCTGCATTTACAAACACTGAGACGCCCACTGCAGATGGAATTTGTTCTGACTTAGCTAAGTAATATGTAAAGTCTTCACCAATTTCACCACTCACAATTGGTACTTGCCCAGTAAACGGCATACCAAATCCTTGATCCTTTGTAATCGTCAAAAAGCCATCCTGACCAACGGCTTTAGCAACATCAATATGGCCGTCCGCTTTAGGTTCCAAGTTAACATGCGGATTTTGAATGTAGCCTTTAACTTTCCCTTTAGGAGTTGCTTCCACAACCACGTTCCCGACCGGCCCTTGACCATCAAATTTAATACTTAACTTATCGTCACCTTTTAAAATTGATGATGCCATTAATAAGCCGCCTGTTAATGTCCGTCCCAACGCAGCTGATGATGACGCCCATGTATCGTGTAAAACTTGAGCTTTAGCTACTAAATCAGTCGTTAAAATTGCATACGCCCGAAAGTTACCATCTTGAGTAACACTTTTAATTAAATAATCTGTCATTAAAATCTCCTATATTAATTATATTTACCTTTATTTTAGCAAAAAAAGCAACTTGATTGTGATTTGACTGTCATTTTCATATTTTTACCTTGCACTCACAAAAAAAGCTTCTTAACCCAAAGGTCAAGAAGCTCTTTTTAAACATTATTCTGCATCCGTATCATGACGTGATGTATCAAATGTTGATGTTTCATTTTTTGATTCATCTTCTGGTTGCGTATATTGAGCGGCTTGTTCCGCATCTTTTTTAGCAGCTTCAGCTTTAGCTTCTTCGAAAGTTGATGCTGAATGATCAGCATTTGCTTGCGCTTCAGATTCAGCTGGCATTAAACCAGTTTCAAACAAACTCTTAATTTCCTTAGCATCAAGGGTTTCGTATTTCAACAAGGCTTCAGCAATCGCTTTGTGTTGTGCCCGGTGAGATTCAATGATTTCCTTCGCTTGTGTGAATCCTTCAGTGGAAATCCGACGAATTTCTTCATCAACCATCCGTGAAGTTTCTTCAGAGAATGGTGCATTACCACCAAATTGTTCACCAGCAAACATTGCGCCACCACCTTCAAGTTGGACCATTCCAACTTTATCAGACATTCCATATTGGGTAACCATGGCACGAGCAATCCCTGTTGCTTGTTGGAAGTCATTAGATGCTCCCGATGATTGTTGGTGGAAGATAACTTCTTCAGCCGCACGACCACCCATCAAACCAGCGATTTGATCCATGGCATCATCTTTATTAAGCAACATTTGATCTTCTTTTGGTAAGACAATAGCATAACCGCCGGCACGACCCCGTGGTACAATCGTAACTTTGTGCACTACGCGGGCATTACTCAAGACCATCCCAACTAAAGCGTGACCAGCTTCGTGATATGCAACTGTTTCACGTTCATGTTTGGAAATAACACGATCCTTTTTAGCTGGACCAGCAATCACACGATCTTCCGCTTCATCAACGTCAGATGCATCAATTTCTTGCTTATTACGACGAGCGGCAAGTAAAGCTGCTTCATTAAGCAAGTTTTCCAAGTCAGCCCCAACAAAACCAGGAGTTTGTTGTGCAATAACTTTTAAGTCAACATCAGATGCCAACGGCTTATTCTTAGCATGCACACGTAAAACAGCTTCACGTCCTTTAACATCAGGGGCACCAACTAAAATTTTACGGTCAAAACGACCTGGCCGAAGAAGTGCTGGATCTAAGACATCTGAACGGTTAGTTGCTGCAATAACAATAACTGCATCAGTCTTAGTAAATCCATCCATTTCAATCAACATTTGGTTAAGGGTTTGTTCACGTTCATCGTTACCGCCCCCCATACCTGAGCCACGTTTACGACCAATGGCATCGATTTCATCAATAAAGATAATTGAAGGTGACGTACGCTTGGCGTTATCAAAGAGATCACGAACCCGTGATGCCCCAACCCCAACAAACATTTCAACAAAATCAGAACCTGAAATTGAGTAGAATGGTACGCCGGCTTCACCAGCAACCGCTTTAGCAAGTAAAGTCTTACCTGTTCCGGGAGGCCCTTCTAAAAGTACCCCCGCTGGGATACGTGCTCCTAAAGCAGCAAACTTCTTAGGATCTTTCAAGAAGTCAACAACTTCAACTAATTCTTGTTTTTCTTCTTCAGCACCGGCAACATCGGCAAATCGAACTGTGTTAGATTTTGGATCAGCTGGCTTGGCTTTTGATTTCCCAAAATTCATCACGCCGCCACGGCCGCCACCGCCACCTTGACCAGCTTGACTCATCATGAGATAAAATAAACCAACTAAGATTAACATTGGTACTAATGTAATGAGAATATTACTTAAAATACCTGAAGGTTGTGATTTAACAACTTCTGTCGCATCCCCCTTCTTAGTTGCTTGTTGAATTTCTTTAACAACTGGGTCATTTGTCAACACAGTTGTTGTAAAACTTGTTACTTTACTTGTTGTTGAACCACCTAGTAATGGTGCTTTACTTGACACTGTTTGTGCTTTTTTGTAATCACCAGAAATCTTGTAAACTCCGTTACCCGGTTGAATTGAGTAGGTTTTAATTTTACCACTCGTTAATTGGCTGGTGAATTTTGTTGCATTAATTTCTTGTGTCCCATTTTGCCCTCCGCCGTTAGTGAAAAAGGTAATTACCCCGATCACGGCCAAAAACATAATAATATATAAGAAAGAATTGCGGAATACACCATTATTCCGTCGATTGTTCATATATGCCTCCTTGCTGAATCTTTCGAATTTAGCGTTAGCTTATCTATTTAATTGATAATATACCACATTTGACTAATCTTGACCATTTAATGTTGCAGTATCTTCAGCTGTATATATTTCTGGCTTCAAAACACCCACATAAGGCAAGTTACGATACAAGTCCTTGTAGTCCAAGCCATAGCCGACTACAAACTCATTTGGTACATCAAAGCCAATGTAGTCAACATCAATCTCGACTACGCGACCTTCTTTTTTATCAAGTAAACTTGCTACTTTAATACTATTAGCCCCACGTTGTTTCAATAATTCAATCATGTACTTCAAAGTTCGACCGGTATCAACAATATCCTCTAGGATAATGATATCACGACCTTTAACATCAGTTGTTAAATCCGTTTTCAAAGTAATTGAACCCGCAGACTCAACACCACCATGATAACTAGAAACATCGATAAATTCAATCTCAGCATATTCATCCATTGCCCGCATTACATCAACAGTCCAAAGAATAGCACCCTTTAAAACTGAAAGTAAAATTGGGGTTTTACCAGCGTAATCATGCGCCAATTGAGCTCCAATTCGTTGGGCAGCCGCCGCAATATCTGCCTCACTATATAAAACGCGCTCAATGTCGTTGTTCATTGTCATCTAATAAACTCTCCTATTTAGTATCTGGAATGTAAATTACTTCATAATTTACTTGATCAGGCCTTACCCAATTTGCTTTATAGTCAACTACCCACAATACTTGATTATGTGCATCAGTTAATAACGGAATTGCATCACGCTCTTCAAAGGGCACCTTGGCGTCAATTAAGACCCGTGCAACTTTTTGATGTCCATTTTTTAAGCCAATTGCATCCCCGTCTTTTCGATAACGTAGGCGTAAAGGCCAAGCATCGTCCTCAAGGTGTATTGGGATGATTATAGCGCTATTATTCAAATTGTGTGGGTTTGTTACCTTTTGTTTAACAATAAATTTACCACCATTTGGTAATAAATACCACTTATTCAATGTTATCACATTATCCAACGAATTTCGTCGGTGAATTACTTTTGTCTGCCGACGTATTAAAGCTATTTTTTGATAAGTTTTAACTAATTCGTATTCTTTATTCAGAACTACTTTGCCATTTGGTCGAGTAACATTAAAATACAAATTTTCAATTTGGTGTAATTGATTTTCTTTAATACTAACATTTGGTACTTCTACTGCTAGATACGCCTTTAAAGTTGCTTGGAACCACGACTTAGGAATTTTGTCCCAATATTGAGTTTGTTGCACCGTTTTTAAATAAAGTTCGACTTGTTCCGTAACCATTTCATCAACATGTGTGATTTGCCGGGCATATTGATTAAGCTGGCTTACTGCTTGTGGATTTTCAGTAATCATTTGCGGTAACAGGGTATGGCGAATCCGATTACGCGTGTAATTCA
This sequence comes from Periweissella fabaria, assembly GCF_918814575.1. Taxonomy (GTDB): domain Bacteria; phylum Bacillota; class Bacilli; order Lactobacillales; family Lactobacillaceae; genus Periweissella; species Periweissella fabaria. The sequence continues at coordinate 6,518 of NZ_CAKKNS010000003.1, forward strand.
AATCTTGGTTACTAGCATCCTCATACCACTGAAGGTTATTTTGGTGGGCATACGCTATTAAATCTTTTTTAGGAATATTTAGTAATGGTCGTACGATATCTGTTTGAGCATTAAACGCCCGCGTCCATTGAATACTTCCTAATTGTTCCCAACGGCCACCACGCATTAATTTCATCAAAAAGGTCTCAGCGACGTCATTAGCATGGTGAGCTGTAAGAATTTTTGAAGCGTGATATTTAGCAGCAATTTGTGCTAAAAACCGATACCGTACTTCACGACCAGCCGCTTCAATCCCATGCTTTGGGTGTTGTGTTTGTGGCCAGATTAATTCTTCATATTTGAAACCATATTGCTTGGCTTGTTGGGCGACAAAAGTAGCTTCAGTGGCTGCTTGCGCTCGCATATCATGATTGATATGGGCCACAATAATTTTTGGGGCCGCATGTAGTTGCGCTAGACTGGCTAACAATACTTGTGAATCAACCCCGGCTGACGCAGCAACAACGAGGGTTTCTGTTGGTAAAAATAGTTGCTGTTTAGTTATATTATTTTTAACTTGCTGCATAAGCTTAATTAATTGTCGTTTCATCATGCCCCCTTTACTTATACCTATTTCATAATAAATAAAAAGCTACGCCATAGCGTAGCTTTTTATTTATCTATTAGCATCTGGATCAGTTGCTGGCAAATTATAGACTTGTTCGCCTTGTTTTGTATACATGTACTTTTCACGAATTAATTGTTGTAAATAAGTCGGATCATGTAATGCCGTGACTTGTTGTTTAAGATTGCTATTATCTTGCTTAACTTTAACAACCGACTGATTTACTTCCGCAATTTGTTGCTTAACGATTTGATATTGCACCATTCGGTAACCAATCGTTAAAGAACATACCACTAAAATAGCCGTTGTAGCCCAACGCATCATTTTTCGGCGGCGACGATGGACATCAGCGTAGTATGAATCGCGTTGATCATTTAAACTCTCGCTTGCACGAATGTCTTGTTTAAATTCTGAATTTAATTTCATACGTATCTGTCCTCACCACTCTTTAACATCCGTTATAATCCCACTTTATTTTAACATGAACAACCTATGCTTCGATATCAAAGTTTTGTTCGTAATCTTCTTTTAATACTTGATACATCTTATCAGCATCTTCTTTTTTAGTTGTTTCAAGTAATGCCAACACTTCAACAACTAGCGTCTTATTACCAAAATGGATTTCTAACTCATCATTGATATTTAAATTTGATGATGATTTAGCTTTTTTTCCATTAATCAAAATACGTCCTTGATCGGAAATATCTTTGGCCACACTCCGGCGCTTAATAATACGTGAAACTTTTAAAAATTTATCTAATCGCATCTTTTTTCCTCAATTTCTTGGTTAATTCAATAATATCGGCTCCTTTAGGTAACAATTCCCATTCTTTATCCGTCAAAGTTTGTTGCCAAACCGAGAGGCAAATAAAAACAAGGCCACCGACAATACTTCCCACGCTAATTACTATAATACTCAACAAACGATCTTGACCGATTATTAGAGTGGTTATATAAGTTATAAATTTAACAAGTCCAGCCATAATAAGCAAGTGACCGGCCATTTTTAAACATAACCGCCAAGGTAATAACACAACCTGTAACTGTTTGGGTAAGCGCATTAACACGTACCCTAACATCAAGGATAACGACAATACGGTTGCCCAACTAGCGCCAATTAACCCGAGGTATTTAATTAATAATAAGTTTACCCCTATTTTGCTAATTAACGCAACTAATATCCCATGAGTTAAAATTTTTGTCAGATCTAAGCTCTGTAAAATACTTGTTAATAAAATTAAGATGGACATAATTACCACACTTAAAATATACACTGCTAAGACAGAACTTCCCGCGGTGCTACCAAATAATACAAGATTGATCTGTGGCATCAAACAAATCATCCCCACCGTTGCAGCACTCGATAGCCAGACGGTTAGCCGTAAAAGGCTTTGACCAGTTTGTGCAACCGTAGCCCATTCCCCAGCTAAATACGCTTGTCGTAATCGCGGCACTAAGGCTGTCCCAAAACTAGTTGCAATTACTAAACCAAATTGCACAATTGGCTGGGCCCGGTCATAAATTCCTTTGGCTATCTTAGCCGTTTCAGTCGGCATACCATTGGCCACTAAACCATTCTTAATCGTGAAGGAATCAACTAATTGCAAGATAATCAACAATGCTGCTAGTACACTAACTAACAACCCTTCACTACCAATTTTCCCAAACAAATTCCAATTTAATTTTTCGTGCTGGGTTACTTGCCAATATTTTCGAGTTGGCTTAATAAAAAACATACTAGCAGCTAACCCGGCAATTGGCGCCGAAAGCATTGCTAACGTACCCATTAAATAAACATTCATTGTAGTTTTCATGGCCACATATGCCACAACAACAATAATCAGCACACGTACAAACTGTTCAATTACTTGTGAATACGCTGTTGGTCGCATATCTAACTGACCTTGGGCCACGCCACGTCCAACCGCCATCACGGGCATAATGATAAACATGAGACTAACGGCCCTAATTACATTTGTTAACTGAACATCACCCATTAATTCAGCGATTAATTTAGCACCCAAGTTTAACCCCAACACTAGGATAATTGCCAACAAAGTCAGTAATCGTAATAAATGCCCAGCCAATTTATCTTGAGCATCTTGGGTTGGTTCTGCAACAATTAATTTAGAAATAAAATTAGGCAACCCATTTAAAGCTAAAACCATGCCAATCCCGTAAATTGGATAAATTTGCTGATACACATAAAATCCCGTATCACCGACAAAATTTTCTAAAGGAATCCGATATACAGCACTAAGGACTTTGGCAATTAAAGCCGCAATAGCTAATAATGCTGTCCCTTGTACTAACTTTTTATTGCCCATCTTTTTCCTCGCCAATTTGTTGACTACTTACAATAGCTTGTAAATAGTTACTTAATTCCGTAAACCAAATTGATTGGGTCATATTAGGTTGAATAACAAACTTAATTTTAAGCGCGTCATTAGTTCCTTGACCAATTGCTGAGCGTAACTTAGTATGCGCCATATTGGTCATTACTGTTTCCATTGATAACGCTTTAACTGCTGACGCTGAAAATTGTACGAAAATAAAATTATTTTCTTGCCAAATTTTTTCAACCAATGCACTATCAGCAAGTGTTTTCAAGCGACTAATCTGGAGTAAATTGCTAACTTCGGTTGGATATTCCCCAAAGCGATCTAATAAATCTTCTTCGACTTCAATAAACTGCGGTTCGGTTATAGCTTGACGAATTCGACGATACATTTCAATTTTTTGACCTTGATCTTCAATGTACGTAGTTGGAATATAGGCTTCAATTGTTAAATCAATTTCGGCATCTGAGACCTTCGTTTGCCCTTGTCCACGTTTTTTCGCAACCGCTTCGGTTAGCATTTGTGTATATAAATCATATCCAACAGAATCGATGAAACCATGTTGTTGCTTACCTAATAAATTCCCAGCTCCCCGAATGCTTAAATCACGCATTGCAATCTTAAATCCTGAGCCTAGTTCAGTAAAATCACGAATTGCCTCGAGGCGCTTTTCACTTTCCTCGTTGAGACTTTGGTTTATCGGATACGTAAAGTACGCATAGGCGACTCGTGAGGAGCGACCAACCCGGCCACGCAATTGATACAATTGGGCTAATCCCATATGATCAGCATTTTCAATAATTAAAGTATTCGCATTGGGAATATCAACACCTGTTTCAATAATTGTTGTTGCCACTAACACATCATATTCACGATTAATAAAATCATATAAAACCGTTTCTAACTGATTTTCAGTCATTTGCCCGTGAGCATAAACAATCCGTGCTTCAGGTACTAACGCTCCTAAATAACCCGTAACTTTTTCAATATCATTAACCCGATTATGCAAGTAAAAAACCTGTCCTTGCCGCCCCATTTCACGTTCAATTGCATCAGCAATTACCCCACCATTTTGTTCCATAACATATGTTTGGATTGGATACCGATTTGCTGGTGGCGTCTCAATAACTGATAAATCGCGAACTCCCAACATTGACATATGTAATGTCCGTGGAATAGGCGTGGCAGTCAACGTTAGGACATCAACATTTGTTTTTAATTCTTTCAAGCGTTCTTTATGTTTCACCCCGAAGCGTTGTTCTTCATCAACAATCAGCAAACCAATATCAGCAAAAACGACATCTTTTGATAATACTCGGTGCGTCCCAACAACAATATCAATTGTGTGATTTTTCAATCCAGCAATCGTTTCTTTTATTTGTTTGGGAGTTTGAAAACGTGATAACAAGCCTAGTTTTACACCAAACTCTGCAAATCGTGCTTGCATTGATTCAAAATGTTGCTGTGCCAAAATCGTTGTTGGTACTAAAATCGCAACTTGTTTTTGGTCTAAAAACGCTTTATAAGCAGCTCGAAATGCCACTTCTGTTTTACCAAAACCAACATCTCCCACTAATAGTCGATCCATTGGCCGTTGTTTTTCCATATCGGCCAAAACTTCCGCTGTTGAACGTAATTGATCAGGCGTTTCTGTATATGGAAAGGCATCGGCAAAAGTTTGCATCGCTGCTTCATTATGACTAAATGCAAAACCTTGAGCCGCTTCACGTTCAGCATATAACGCAATGAGTTGATCAGCAATATCTTCTATTTGACTAGCAACTTTACGTTTCGTTTTAGCCCATTCAACACCACCTAATTTATTAATTTTTGGTGTTTTATCCTCGGCACCAACATATTTTTGTACTAAATTAAGTTGCGAAGCGGGAATAAAAATTTTAGCGTCTTTTTGATACCCAATCGTGATGTAATCTTGGTGAACACCATGTACTTCCAAAGTTTGCATGCCTTCATACACACCAATTCCGTGATTAACATGCACCACATAATCGCCAACTTTTAGTTCAGAATAACTTTTTATGCGCTCTGCATTCGCTAATGTTTGGCGTTTTGGACGGGCCTTTTTACGGACGCTGGCAAAAATTTCGTTTTCTGTTAGTACAGCCAATCGTTGAGTTGTTAATTCAAAACCACTATGTAATTGACCTGTAAGTACTTGAACTAATTGCGCTTGAAGTTCGTCAACTTTAACAATGGTGACGCTAATTTCAAAATCAGCTAAAATTCGTTGAATTTCACTGATACGGTCTTGCGTATTAGCTAAAATCAAAACCGTATATTTTTGTTTGTACCAACGTTCCATCTCTGATTTTAACAATGGTAATTGGCCAAAAAATTGTTGCATGACTCGTGAATTAACTTGCACCAAATTATCTAATTTAAGTTTACCGATGCCTTTTTGAAATTGACTTACAATCATCTGAGCATGACCACTGTGATGCACAATATTTAGCAACCGATGCGCCACTTCAACTTGTGGTAACACTTTTTGTTGTGCTAGACGATTAGTAATCCATTCTGCATCATTAGTTATTAGCTGTTGTTCTGAATCTTGTAAATGAGCTAAATCTTCAAAAATTAAAACTCCTTGGTCACTTAAATAATCGACAATCGACGCTGTTTGCGGGTAGAAATAGTCAATATATATGTTCAACTCTTGAGCTTGTGTCAAAGCGTTATCTGCTAGCAACGGTGTAAAATAATCCGTCAAATGTTTTTTAGCGGCCCCTGTAAGACTAGTCCGGACCGTCGTCATCGCATCTGCTAATTTTGCTTGACCATTAACTAAAGTGGGCTCATCTAAGATAAATTCATTGACTGGTCGAACTGTGAACTGTTCGATTGTTGCTAAGGATTTTTGGGAAACAATATCAAAAAAGCGCATTGAATCAATCATCGTATCAAAAAAATCAACCCGGACTGGATTCTCAACGCCAAAAGGATAAATATCAATAATTGAACCTCGAATCGCAAAATCTCCAGGTTTATCAACCATCTTAACTTGTTCGTATCCCATCATTAGTAAGGATGGCTGTAATGATTCAAATTGATACTCAGTTACAAAATCAAGCTGGAGATTGGCAGCTTTAAAAATTGATGGCGGCGTCAATTTTTTGCGGACACCGGCTAACGTCGTGACAACAATTACTGGTTGTTCTGACAGTAAAGCTGTTAAGGCTGCTATTCGAGCAGCTCGAGCATCTGGAGACGCTGTTGCTAGCTCAACTTCAATTCGATCTTCAGCTGGAAAATTAAAGATTTGCTCGTCATTTATAAAATTTTTCAAATCCTCAATAATTTGGTCAGCATGTAATTGATTATCTGCCACAATTAATTGTGGCTGTGTTAAATTCGCAAAAAATGAAGCATAATACGTCGTTCGAGCTGAACCCGTCAAACCAGTAATCAATTGGCGGGTATGAGGTATCAAATGCTCTAAAACATTTTTAAATTCATCAGTCTGAGCAATTAAATCTTGAATTTGCATCCCTTCAACTCCTTTTATAAATTGCTACATGCCGGGGTTAGTTAAATTTATTCATCGTTGCTTGAAAATCGTCATTACCAACCCAATCTTCAACAATTTGCATTGCTAAAATTAACCCATCTGCCAATGGTTGTTGTTGTTCTTTACTAAACTTACCTAAGACATAATTAACTACTGCATCTGGTGTATGGTCAGGATGGTCAATACCAAATTTCAAACGTTTAAACTCCTGGGTCCCAGTATGAGCAATAATACTCTTAATCCCATTATGACCACCTGCTGACCCTTTTTGGCGTAACCGCAGTGAGCCCATCGCCCGATCCATGTCATCAAAAATAACTAAAATATCTTCAATGGCAATATCATAATATTTCATCAAAGCAGCGACCGCCCGACCAGAATCATTCATGTAGGTAGTTGGCTGCACTAACAAGACCTTTTCACCTGCCAATTGAACTTGAGCGATAAACGCCTCTTGTTTCACTTTTTTTAAACTAATTTTCAACTCTTTCGCTAACGCATCAACCACCATAAAGCCCACATTGTGGCGGGTTTGTGCATACTTTTCACCAATATTACCTAAACCAACTATCATTTTCATTATCTATCTATATCCTCGTTTCATTATGCCAAAGTAGAGGCGCCCGTAATCGGACCCCCCTACTTTTAATTTAAAATCACTCAAAGTTATTATACCATGTTAACTACTTTTTCATCGATTGTTCTATTTTTTTAACCATCTATATGATAAGATTAAATATTATCTCAGCAAATTTTAATCGGAGGCGACATTTTGGATATTTCGTTCATAAAACCTAAACAGGAGCTCACAATTGTTCATGAAAATACAACAATTAGTGAAGCTCTTGCTATCTTTGAAAATTCTAATTTTCGTGCAATTCCGATTTTAGATACTACCGGCGAACTTTTCCGTGGTAATATCTATAAAATGCACGTCTATCGCCACATGGCTGAACATGGTGACATGGAATTACCTGTAACTACGTTAATGCGTAATTCCACCAAGTTCATTAACCTTGACGCTGCTTTTTATTCAATCTTTTTCGCTATTCGTGACCTCCCTTACATCGCAGTATTGGATCATCAAAATCATTTTTATGGTATCTTAACTCACGCCAGTTTAATGGAGTCTCTTTCAACAAGTTGGAATGTTGATCGTGGTTCTTATGTCCTTCGGGTTCGCACAGCTGGTCAACGCGGTGATTTGCAATCAACTTCAAAAGTTATTTCTAAATATACCGCAATTGAAGCCGTAATGACGTCTAATTCACACCCGGAAAATAAATCTGTTGATATTTTATTTACTTTACCATTTGGTCTTGAAAATAGTCTTTTACAAAAAATTATCCGTGGTTTACAACGTAAAGGTTATCCAGTCGTCGAAATTGAAGATTTACATAATTAAAAAAGGAACGCCAAATGGCGTTCCTTTTTTAATTATTCTGCAGTGTCCGTGTTATTTTCAGTTGATTCCAAAAATTCAATCAAGCCGGCACTATCAATCCGACCATCTAAAACCATACCAACTCCAGCCATAAAATTCATACCAGTTTGAACACCGTTATAAAATGCTTTAGCCGTTTCATCACTACCAGCTTGCTCTGTAATGGCACTTGTGTACGCCTTTTGGTAATCACCTAATCGACCAATTAGATATGATACCGTTTTGGCCCGTCCAAGTTCTGTTGCTAATTGTTGAACTTGCTCAGCAATTTCAACGTCATCAGTATCAACTGGCATCCCATTGGCAAAGTTCAAAAAGGCTTTACTAATTGCAGCTGCTTCTGTTGCATCTAATTTAGTAAAACTACGTACATGTTGCTTCATAATTTAAATCTCCTACTTCTTTTCCATTAATTCTTTTGTGCGGTTCATGATTGGACCAAGATATTGACCGGTATATGAATTAGCAACATCAACGATTTCCTCTGGTGTCCCAGTTGCTAAGACCATACCACCACCGGCGCCGCCTTCTGGGCCCATATCAATCAAGTAATCAGCAGCTTTGATAACATCCAAATTATGTTCAATAACTAGAACAGTATTACCTGCATCGACTAATCGATTTAAGACGACCAATAAACGCGCAATATCATCAGTATGCAAGCCGGTTGTCGGTTCGTCAAGAATATAAAAATTCTTTCCGGTTGATTTTTTGTGTAATTCCGATGCCAACTTCATTCGTTGGGCTTCACCACCAGACAACGTTGTGGCACTTTGACCTAACGCAACGTAGCCTAAGCCAACATCTTGTATTGTTTGTAACTTACGCCGAATTTTAGGAATAGGTTCAAAAAATGCTAATGCTTCAGCAACTTTCATTTCTAAAACTTGAGCAATATTTTTACCCTTATACTCAACTTCTAACGTCTCTGAATTATACCGGGCACCATGACAAACTTCACAAGGCACATAAACATCAGGTAAGAAATTCATCTCGATTTTGATAATACCATCACCGTGACAAGCTTCACATCGCCCACCTTTGACATTAAATGAGAAGCGACCTTTTTTATAGCCTCGCATCTTGGCCTCATTAGTTGTCGCAAATAAATCGCGAATATCATCAAAAACACCTGTGTATGTTGCAGGATTAGATCTTGGTGTCCGTCCAATAGCACTTTGATCAATATCAACAATTTTCTCAATGTTTTCATAACCCGTAATTTTAGTAAATTTGCCGGGTTTCTCAGAGTTATGATTCAATTTTTGTTTTAAAGCCCGTTTCAAAATCATATTAACCAACGTTGATTTCCCAGAGCCTGAAACACCGGTAACAGCAATAAATTTCCCCAATGGAAAATCGACCGTCACATCTTGCAAGTTATTTTCAGCCGCACCGGTAATTGTCAATTTTTGACCATTCCCTTGACGCCGTTGTGTTGGTACTGGAATAAACTTTTTCCCGGCTAAATATTGTCCAGTTAATGATTTTGTTGTCCGTGCAACTTGCTTAGGTGTACCAGCAGCCATAACTTGCCCACCTAAATCACCAGCCCCTGGCCCAATATCAATTAAATAATCAGCTGCCCACATTGTATCTTCATCGTGTTCAACGACAATTAAAGTATTCCCTAAATCACGCATTTTTTTAAGGGACGCAATCAAACGATCATTATCCCGTTGATGCAACCCAATTGATGGTTCATCCAAAATATATAACACCCCTGAAAGGTTCGAACCAATTTGGGTGGCTAATCGAATACGTTGAGCTTCACCACCAGATAAAGTTCGTGCTGAGCGGGATAGTGTTAAGTAATCTAACCCAACGTTTTCCAAAAATGTTAACCGGTCAATAATTTCTTTAATGATTGGTTGGGCAATCGTAGCATCTTGTTCACCAAACGTAACTTGCCTAAAAAATGCTAATTCATCCGTCACGGCTTTTTCTGAAACTTCCGCAATGTGTTGGCCGTTCACTTTGACAGATAACGCTGCCGGATTTAAGCGGTACCCATGACAGGCGACACACGTTAATTCAGTCATATACTGACGCATTTGATCGCGGGTAAAATCAGAATTCGTTTCTTTGTAACGGCGTGAAATATTATTAATAACCCCTTCAAATGGTGCATCCACATCACGAACACCACCAAAATCGCTTTGAAAGTGAAAATGAAAATTCTTCTTACCAGAACCATACAAGACTAGATCACGTTGCTTTTTCGTTAATTTAGCAAAAGGTACATCCATTGGAATCTTAAATTGTTCAGCAAATTGCGCTAACATAGCCGGATAGTATTGTGATGAAATCGGACTCCAAGCAGCAACGGCACCTTCAGTTAAGGTTAGTGTCTTATCTGGCACAATTAAATCTTCATCCACTTCAAGTTTAACTCCAAGCCCTTCACAAACAGGACAAGCTCCTAATGGGGCATTAAATGAGAATAACCGTGGTTCGAGCTTACCGACTCCAAAATCTTTAAGCGCACCTGTATAGTGATCAGAAAAAGTAATTTCAGTTTGACCAATAATATCAACTGTTACTAATCCTTCCGCTAAGCGCATTGCTGATTCAACCGAATCAAATAATCGTGAACGAATACCGTCTTTTAAAACAATGCGATCGACGACAATTTCAATTGTATGCGCCACATTTTCATCTAAAGCATAGTCTTCCGCTAAATCAACAATCTCTCCGTCTAAACGAATACGTACAAAGCCTTCTTTACGAATTTTAGCAAAAATTGATTGGTGGGTACCTGTTTTTGCAACAATCACGGGGGCTAAAATTTGCAATTTAGTCCGTTCTGGATATTGCTGGAGCACATGATCAACAATTTGTTCAATCGATGGTAATGTAATAATGCCATCTGCAGCCGCATCCGGTTTTCCCACCCGGGCCCACAACAACCGTAAATAATCATTAATTTCGGTAACGGTTCCTACTGTAGACCGGGGATTTTTGGAAGTTGTTTTTTGATCAATTGAAATTGCTGGACTCAAGCCATCAATGGAATCAACATCTGGTTTATCCATTTGTCCTAAAAATTGCCGTGCATAGGCCGAAAGGCTTTCAACATAGCGGCGTTGACCTTCAGCATACAGAGTATCAAAGGCTAATGATGACTTTCCAGAGCCAGATAAGCCGGTTACAACCACTAATTTATCACGGGGAATTGTAACATCAATATTTTTTAAATTATGGGCGCGTGCGCCATGAATTACTATTTTATCGTTTGCCATACTTTATCCTCAAGCTTTTTTAAGTGCTTTTAATTCCATTATCGTATCACGCAACGTGGCGGCTTCTTCAAAATCAAGTCGCTTCGCAGCATTCTTCATTTGATCTTCAAGACTAGCTAAAATTAAGGCTTGATCAGCTTTCTTCATATCCTTAAATTCAACTTCCGTTAAACTAGCCGATTTTGATTGGCCATCATCCGAACTTGGTTGCGAAATAGAAATCAAATCACGAACTGGTTTAATAATCGTTTCTGGAACAATCCCATGTTCTGTATTATAAGCAGTTTGTATCTCACGTCGGCGCGCTGTTTCATCCATTGCATTTTGCATTGAATCAGTTACCTTATCAGCATACAAAATCACATGGCCGTTACTATTACGTGCCGCTCGACCAATTGTTTGAATCAATGAACGTTCATTCCGTAAAAAGCCTTCTTTATCAGCATCCAAAATGGCCACTAATGATACTTCAGGGACATCAATTCCTTCTCGCAACAAATTAATCCCAACTAATACATCAAATTTCCCCAGCCGTAAATCACGAATAATTTCCGTTCGCTCAAGTGTTTTTATATCAGCGTGTAGATATTTAACTTTAATGCTTAAGTCTTTAAAGTAATCTGTTAAATCTTCCGCCATTTTCTTAGTCAGTGTTGTAATGAAGACCCGTTCATTACGCTCAACCCGTTCATTAATTTCACCAACTAAGTCATCAATTTGCCCCATAACTGGTCGAACTTCGACCGTTGGATCAAGTAACCCAGTCGGCCGAATAATTTGTTGTGCAATATCTTCTGCTGGTACCCGTTCAGTTTCATAAACACCGGGCGTTGCTGACATATAGACAATTTGTTGTACATGTTTTTCAAATTCCGTTAAAGTTAATGGTCGGTTATCAAGTGCCGATGGCAAACGGAATCCATAGTCAATTAGCTGTTGTTTCCGCGCCCGGTCACCGTTGTACATCCCACGAATTTGCGGCATCGTAACATGGCTTTCATCAACGACAATTAAGAAATCATCAGGAAAGAAATCAAGGAGGGTAAATGGTGGTTCACCTGCTTGACGACCATCCATATGCCGGGAATAATTTTCAATCCCACTTGTGAAGCCCATTTCTTTGAGCATTTCAATATCATACTCTGTCCGTTGTTTTAGACGCTGGGCCTCGAGTAATTTTCCTTCATTTTCAAAAACTTTAAGCTGTTCTTCGAGTTCTGCAGCAATGGTTTGCGTTGCACGTTCAATAATTGTGTCATTAGTCATAAAGTGCTTAGCTGGAAAAATTGAAACATGCGCTTGATCACTGAGAATTTCACCTGTTAATGAATCAATTTCGCGAATACGATCAATCTCATCCCCAAAAAATTCAATCCGCAAAGCTTTAGAATCACTTGAAGCCGGGAAAATTTCTACTACATCCCCGCGAACACGAAAACGTCCCCGTTGAAAATCAATGTCATTACGTTCAAATTGAATATCAATTAACTGCCGTAATAAAGCATCTCGTTCCACTTCCATCCCAACTCGTAAAGACACAACATGTTCCCGATATTGATGCGGGTCTCCCAATCCAAAGATTGACGACACGGAAGCCACCACAATCACATCGTTACGCTCTAGTAATGATGCTGTTGCTGAATTTCGTAATTTATCAATTTCATCATTGATTGATGAATCTTTTTCAATATACGTATCCGATGATGGGACATATGCTTCTGGTTGATAATAATCATAATATGAGACAAAGTATTCAACAGCATTGTCGGGAAAAAATTCTTTAAATTCGCCATATAGCTGCCCCGCCAAAGTTTTATTATGTGACAAAACTAAAGTTGGTTTATTGACTTCTTTAATAACATTACTAATTGTAAAAGTTTTCCCAGTCCCAGTTGCTCCAAGTAAGATTTGTTCTTTCTTACCCGCATTGATACCGGCAACTAGCTGATTAATCGCTTGCGGTTGGTCCCCAGTTGGTTGGTATTTTGAATGTACGTTAAATTCATGCGTTGTCTCCCGATTAATCATAAATGACCCCTTTCAAAATAAAAAATCGAATAAAAAAGAAAGCTTAATATTAAGCTTTCTTTTTACTAATTAATTAATTTTACCATACAGAACGATTGTTCGGTAAAATAATCCCTGTCTTAACTATTTTAAAATAGTTTTTGTCAGTGCCATTAATTTACCGCGATCAGAAAATTCTTGATCCAACATTTCTGGTAAGACTGATTTAATCACATATTTAACACTTGGCATATCACCAAATTCCAACATTGTTTCCAGACTTTCTTTGTAAATTTCGACAAAGACCGGTTCAGGATTACCCTTTTGAATTTCACCAAAGGCTTCATATAATAAATCTAATTTATCAGCTACTGATAAAATACGACCTTCTAAAGTATCATCTTTACCTTCAGTTAGACGGCGGCGGTAACGGTCGGCCAATTCTGATGGAATTTCATTTTCAATAAAATTTTCTGTCAATGAATCTTCAACATCTGATAACATCATCCGCAAGGTATGTGTTGCATATTTAACTGGAGTCTTAATATCACCGATAAATCGCTCCGTATAATCGTGATTGAGCGCTTTTTCGTATAATCGTTGCCAATTAACCTCATTGCCATTTACTTCTTCGATATCGCCTAAAAATTGGGCTGCTTGGGTTACCTTCCATGAGTGCGCTGCCACACTATGTCCTTGATATTTAAAATATCCTGGCGCACGGACAACCATCTCGAGTTCACTTAATCCTTGTAAGTATTCATGCATCCCCATTAAATTATGCCTCCGATTTGTTTTATATATCCTAACAAAATGTGAAAAGACTTGCAATATTTTCCACTAATAAAAAAGAGTAGTCTTAACTAGTATTCTAGTCACACCACTCTTTTTACTATCTAATTATGCAATAAATGCACTAATTGCTTGTTCAAAATCAGCTAATTGTTGTAATGATTGTGCTTCTGAGGCAGATACCGTACCAATATAGAACTTAATTTTAGGTTCTGTTCCTGATGGCCGCACTGCAATCCATGTCCCATCTGCTAAGTGATATTTCAACACATTCGCAGTTGGTAATGTCAATGGTGTTGTTGTTTGTGTCGCTACCGTAAATGATGTTTGTTTACTGAAGTCCTCAATCTTGACTACTGAAACACCAGCAAACTCAGCTGGGGCTTGTTCACGGAATTTCGTCATAATTGCATTAATTTGATCAGCGCCATCAACTCCGGCAAAAGTTTCAGAAATTGTCTTTTCACGGAAATAACCATATTCAGCAAATAGGCTTTCAACCCCATCATAAATCGTTTGACCTTGTGACTTGTAGTAAGCAGCTACTTCAGCCAATAGAGTCAATGCTTGAATGGCATCCTTATCGTGTGAAAATGGCTTAATTAAGTAACCATATGATTCTTCAAAACCAAACATAAAGCTATGTTCGTTAGTCGCTTCAAAATGTTCAATTTGTTCTGCGATATATTTAAACCCAGTTAAGACATTAATCATCTCAACGTTAAATGATTGTGCAATTGCCGTCGCAAATTCTGATGATACAATTGACTTCACTGCTGCTGCATTAGTTGGTAATGTTTGGGCAGCTTGGTTTGCCTTCAAAATGTAGTGTAAGAGAACTCCGGCAATTTGATTACCAGTTAACAATTGGTATTCGCCGTTTGGTAAACGAACCGCAGCACCCAAACGGTCTGCATCTGGATCAACGGCCATTAATAAGTCTGCATCGACTTCTTTACCAAGTTTAATCGCTAAGTCAAAGGCTGCTGGTGATTCTGGATTTGGTGACTTAATCGTTGGGAAGTCACCATCGATAACGGCTTGTTCAGGTACAATTACATAATTATTGAAACCAGCATTTTTAAGTGCTCGTTCCCCAATCATTTGACCTGTTCCGTGTAACGGTGTAAAGACAACCTTCATGTCCTTACCAACTGTATCAATTAGTTCTTGGTTAATCGTGACCGTTTTAACGGCTTGTAAATAAGCACGGTCAATTTCTTCACCGATTACCTTAATCGTCCCAGCTGACATTAATTCATTTTCGTCAGCCACTTTAACACCAAATAAATCTGTTACTTCACGAATATAGCCGGTAATTAAATCCGATTCTTTCGGTGGCATTTGACCACCATCTTCGCCGTAAATTTTGTAACCATTGTATTCTTTTGGATTATGTGATGCCGTTATCATAATTCCGGCATACGTTTTCAAGTGACGAACTGTAAATGAAAGTTCTGGGGTTGGCCGTAAACCTTCAAAAACATACGCTTGAATCCCATGTGTTCCTAAAACCCGCGCTGCTTCATGCGCAAATAATTCTGAATTATGCCGTGAATCAAAACTAATTGCAACTCCACGTTTACGTTCATCGGCAGATAACGTATCCATAAATTTCGCTAAACCTTCAGTCGCTTGCCGAACCGTATAGATATTCATCCGGTTAATCCCAGCACCCAAGATCCCACGCATCCCTGCTGTTCCGAAACTCATTGGTTGATAAAATGCATCTTCCAACATTGCGTCATCATGCACATTAGCATCTAATTCATTCCGTAAATCAGCATCTAAATTTTGGTAATCGCGCCATACTTCATAGTTATCTTTCCAACTCACAATATTTGCCTCCGCATAGTTAATTTGTACATTAATTATAACTTATTAAAACAAAAAAATCAGATAGAAAACGAGTTTCGACCTGATTTTATATTTTAATCACCTAATGATTGTAAGTAACCATATGCACTTTGACCAGCAATTGCACCATCACCAACGGCTGTTGTCACTTGACGAAGTTCTTTTTCACGAACATCACCCAGTGCATAAATCCCTGGTACCTTAGTAGCCATTGATTCATTTGTTTCAATCCAACCTTGTTCGTTAGTAATCCCTAAGTCAAGGAAAGGTTCTGAAATTGGGTTAATCCCAACATAAATAAAGACCCCATCAGCGGCAATTTCTGAAACTTCTTGGGTTTGGTTATCAACAACGCGAACACCGGTAACTTTTTTATCGTCACCCAAAATTTCTTGAACTTCCGTAAACCACTTAAAGTCAATTTTTTCATTTGCAAATGCGCGATCTTGTAAAATTTGTTGGGCACGAAGCTTGTCACGTCGGTGTAAAACCGTCACCTTTTCGGCTAAACCAGCTAAATAAGTACCTTCTTCAACGGCTGAATCACCACCACCGACAACAATAACATGCTTATTACGGAAAAAGGCCCCATCACAAACGGCACAGTATGAAACTCCACGGCCACCGAATTCTTCTTCACCAGCAACCCCTAATTTTTTATATTGCGCACCAGTTGCAATGATTACACTTTTAGTTTCGTACGTATCCATATCAGTCACAACAGTCTTAGTTGCGCCATGATCTTCAATCTTAGTTACCGTCCCAAAAGCATATTCCGCACCAAATTGCGTTGAACTTTGGTACATTTTTTCGGCTAAATCAGGTCCTAAAATTGAATCAAATCCAGGATAGTTTTCAATCTCAGCTGTGTTATTCATTTGACCACCGTAAACACCACGGTCAATCATTAAAACTGAAGAGTTTGAACGTGAAAGATACAAGGCGGCAGTCATCCCACCAGGCCCAGCACCAATAACAATTGCATCATATGTTTTTTCTGCCATTTAAATTGCCTCGCTTAATTTGTTTAATTCATTCTACTATACTTTAGTAAGTAAGTCACTTAATACCTTTTATTTTATCAAAAAAGGACTAGTAACATTCCTGCCCTAATCCCTTTATTTTACACCATTTGCTTAAAGTTCTTTAGCAATTGTTTTAATATATTCACGTAATTCATCTTTTGTTTCTGGGTGTTCAAGCCCAAATTCAATTGACGTTTCCAAGAAACCAATCTTAGAACCGATATCATAACGACGACCTGTAAACTCATGTGCATACACATGTTGGCGTTTGTTTAGGCTGTCAATGGCATCAGTAAGTTGAATTTCATCACCTTTACCAGGTTTTGTATTTTCAAGTTCTTCAAAAATTTCAGGTGTTAACAAGTAGCGACCAATAATCGCCAAGTCAGATGGTGCTTTATCAGGACTTGGTTTTTCAACGAATTGACGCACTTGGTACAAGTTGTCACCAACTTTTTCGATTGGGTCAATAACACCATATTTCTTGGTTTCTTCGTGTGGTACTTTAACAACTGCTAAAGTTGATTCACCAGTTTTTTCATATTGATCAATCAATTGCTTAGTCAAAGGTACTTCATCACGAGTCATATCATCACCAAGCAAAACAACGAATGGTTCATCACCAACGAATGCTTTAGCTTGTAAAACCGCATCACCTAAACCACGAGGCTTTGATTGACGAATAAAGTATAAATTAATATCAGTCGTTTCTTGAACCATTTGTAACTTTTCAAGCTTACCATCGGCTTCAAGCGCGGCTTCAAGTTCTGGATTTGAGTCAAAGTGATCTTCAATTGAACGTTTTGATTTACCATCAACAATCAAAATATCTTCAATTCCAGCCGCACGGGCTTCTTCAACAATAAATTGAATCGTTGGCTTATCAACAATTGGTAACATTTCTTTTGCTAATGCTTTTGTTGCAGGTAAAAAACGTGTTCCTAATCCAGCTGCAGGGATAACTGCTTTTTTAACTGATTTCATTTCACATACTCCCAAATTTAGTCTGTAAATTTTTATAAATAAATAATTAATTAATTTAATATTTATATTCTATCACGCTTTATCGACTACATGTATCCTTTTTAATCGATTTCAGATGTTGCTTCACGTTGCATCAATTCCTTAATTGCTGTTTTGATATCTTTATTTTCATAAAGAACTTGATAAATCGCATCGGTAATTGGCATTTCAACATGTCGTTGTGCTGCTAATTCTTTGGCAGCCTTAGTTGTTGATACTCCTTCAATCACCATGCCCATCTCTGCTTCAACTTCAGCTAATGATTTACCTAAACCTAATTGATATCCAGCTCGCCAATTACGCGAGTTTTTAGAAGTCCCTGTGACAATTAAATCACCAACCCCTGAAAGACCAATAAACGTTAACGGATTAGCACCAAAAGCTAAGCCTAGGCGGGAAATTTCAGCCAAACCACGTGTCAATAACGCTGCTTTAGCATTATCTCCATAGCCCAAGCTTACTAACGCACCCGCGCCAATCGCAATGATATTTTTTAGTGCACTACCCATTTCAGTCCCAATGACATCATCATTGGTGTATACCCGAAAATTGTGATTTGAAAAGGCCTTTTGTACCCGTTCAGCAATTGGCATACTTGTACTTGCAACAGTTACTAGTGTTAAGTCGTGTTTGATGACGTCTTCCGCGTGTGAAGGCCCTGATAAAACAGCAATTGCTACTGTATTATTTGCGGGAATTTCTTCACTCAACATTTCTGAAACGCGCTTATAGGTCTTTTGTTCAATTCCTTTAGTTGCATGAGCCACAATAACTTTTTGATCATTAGCAACTAAAATTTTAGCCAATTGTGCTGCAACTTCCCGTACCGCTTTGGTTGGGACAACACTTAAAACAATATCAACATCGCTAACTGCGGTAGCCATATCAGCAAAGGCAACTAATTTACTATTAAGCTGAGCATCTTTTAAATACCGAGTATTAGTATGTTGTTCATTAATTTCTGCCACTTGCGCTGGGTTATGTGACCACAACCGGACATCATGGCCATTTTCAGTTAAAACATTGGCTAAAGCGGTCCCCCATGAACCAGCACCAAGCACTGCAATTTTTTCTGTCATTTGTAATCTCCTCAATTACTAGATGTTTTGGGTCAAACTATGACCATCTAAATACCAACTATTTTCCGGGTAGCGTTTCCGACGAATATACCAAAGGATGATTGCCCCGAAAAATAAAATCAATGATAAGACTTGGGATACACGTAATGGTCCCCAGTATAAGCTATCTGTTCGCATTCCTTCAATCCAAAAACGACCAAATGAATACCAAATAATATAAGTCAAAACAACTTCACCTTGTTTAAATAGGTGCGGACGATGACGTAATAGCATGATGATAATAAAGCCTGTTACATCCCATAGTGATTCCCACAAATAAGTTGGCATGCGATAGTGGCCGCCAATAAACATTTGATTCACAATAAACGTTGGCACGTGTAAATTGGTTAAAAATGCGTGGGATACAATACGACCATAGGCTTCTTGATTCATAAAATTACCCCAACGGCCAATTCCTTGAGCCAAAATAACCGTTGGTGCAATAATGTCCAAATATAACCATGTATTAATCAGTTTGTGCCGTGTTACAAACAAGACAACTAGCAAACCACCAATTAAACCACCATATATCGCAATCCCACCATCCCAAATCGCTGGAATCAAGGCTGGATGTTGACTGTAATATGACCATTCAAAAATAACGTAGTATAAGCGTGCCGTAACTAGTGCTACTGGCATACCAATTAAAATTACATCATAAATATCGTCTGAAATTAAATTACGTCGCTTAGCCTCACGAACTGACAACGTAACCGCTAATACGACCGCACTAGCAATAATTACCCCATACCAGTGTACTGGCCATGTTCCAATCTTAAATGCAATTGGATTTAATGCCATCATTAAATCAATCAATTATCAATCCCCAACTCTCAATTATTTATCACTGTTTTCAGCGATTAATTTATTTAAATTATCATCAAATTTCTTCATCGCATCATAACCCATTGATTTAGCACGGAAGTTCATAGCAGCGGCTTCAATGATAATAGCCAAGTTACGACCAGTCCGAACTGGAACCGCAAATCGTGGAATATCAACGCCAAAAATACTTAAAACATCACCAGCATTCCCTAAACGGTCAAATTTAGCATCAGATGTCCATGTTTGCAGATGTAAGTTCATTGCAATCGTAGCGTGTGATCGGACAGCACCAGCGCCATAAAGATTCATGACATCAATAATACCGACTCCACGGATTTCCATCAGGTGATTTAAAATTGCGGGTGCTTCTCCAACCAACCGTTCTTCATCTTGTTGGTATACATCAACACGATCATCAGCAACTAAGCGGTGACCACGCCGAACTAGTTCTAAGGCTGTTTCAGATTTACCAACCCCGGAATCCCCAGTAATTAAAACCCCAAGGCCATAAATATCAACTAACACCCCGTGTACTGATTGCCGTTCTGCTAGCTTACCACCTAAGAAGTACGTCATGTTAGCTAAAATACGTGACGAAGTTAGTTTTGTCCCTAAAATTGGAATTTGCGCCTCTTCGGCAGCTTGGATAATCTCATCAGGAACTTGTAACCCTGTTGAAACAACAAATGCCGGTGTTTCTTTGGACGCCATTTTGCGAGCGATCATTAATAATTCATCATGACTCATCCGTTTTGAAAAAGAAATCTCGGTAATCCCTAGTAGTTGCACCCGATTAGGTGCGTAATAACTAAAGTACCCCGTCATCTCTAAACCAGGCCGTGAAATATCACCCGTTGTAATTATCCGATCTAAAAATTCTGAACCGGCTACAACTTCTAACCGGGTATTTTCAACTAAATCCCGTACCTTAACAACTTCTGCCATTTAATGTATTCTCCTAATTTTCGCGATTAAAATAATTTGAAACAATTGCATTAATTACTGACATAATAATTGCCATTAAAATAGTTGCCCCAAATGATGCAAAATGAAAATGAGGAGTTCCTACCAAGTAAGCAGTTAATTCCAGTAAGAATGCATTAATAATACTAAAGAGGCCCAATGTCATAATCGTGATTGGTAGTGAAATAACTATCAAAAACGGTTTTACAAAAGCATTCAGGAACGCTAAAACAATGGCTGCTCCTAATGCCGCCCAAATACTACTAACGTAAAAAATTTGTGTACTTTGTAATAATCCTGCTAAAGCCACAAAACTAATTGCATTAATGATTACTCGTTGTAAAAATGTCATATATTACTTTTCTTTCCTTGGATTACTTTCATCAAGAACCTCACCATCAATAACAACGGTCGGTTTTTGTCGATCTGTTTTTTGCCGTGTTGCACGTTGCGTATTAGCACGAGTCTTATTCTCAGTATGTGCTTGTTGTGCGCGACTGGCATCTCTTAATTGCGAAAATATATTTAACCAACTACCCACTGGAGCTGGCATCAAAATGGTTGCTAATAAATAAATTAATAACCATGTACCTAACCCAACATGGGCGTGGCTAATAATCGTAACTAATACTACGACTATTAAGAATGCTAAACGAACAATCTTAGCATCAACCTTAAAATATTCGGCAAAGCCGCCCAAAACTCCAAACACAACGCGATTATTTGAACGTCGTAATTTCTTTGTTTGTTTCATTAACTTTTCTATACCTCGTAAACTTAATATTTTATAGCTTTACCATTTAATTTTATCGTATCTAATCGCTTTTTAACACTATAAATACCAAATGCTAAGTAAAGCTTTAGGCAATTTAACCATTCACATCTACTACACCAAACGTGTAATAACCATCCTAAACAATAAAAAATCCCAATCAACTTATTAGCTGACTGAGATTCATTACAATTCATATTAATTAAACAAATGAACTACTATTACCAGGGTTTAAATCAACAATTTTACCTGTCCGTTTGTAAACAATCCATTCAGCAATGTTCGTTACATAATCAGCAATCCGCTTCAAGTGACCCGCAACAATCAAGTAATCCGTTCCTGATGTCGCTAATTCACTGTCACGTTCAATACTTGCAATAACATCTAAACGGACTTTATGTGATAATTCGCCAACATTAACATTGTTAGCCGCAATTATGCTGGCTGCTTGGGCATCATCATTAACATACACGCCAAGGATATCTTTAACCATTTGGCGAGTTTGTTCACCCATTTGGGCAATTGTTTCTTCGATTTCTGCAGAGCGCTTAGTACCTTTAACACGAATTGTCGCTTCCGCAACATCCCGTGCGTGGTCACCCATCCGTTCAAGTTCTGATACCGCTTTTAAGACGGTTACAATTTCACGTAAATCAATTGTAACTGGTTGGTACAAAGCAATCATCTCAAAAGTTTTCTTTTCGATAGCCACTTCACGTTGGTTGATTTGTTCATCAGACTTGATAATTTCTAAAGCGGTTTCGCGATCGTGGTTAACAAAAGCTACTACTGATTTACCAATTGTTTCACTTACAAGCATCCCCATTTCAGTAAAAGATGCATCTAAGTCTGCTAATTCTTCATCAAATAAGCGTCGCATAATAATCTCCTATTCCAGTTAACTAGCCAAAACGACCAGTGATATAGTCTTGTGTTTGTTTTTCTTTTGGATCAGTAAATAATTCAGTCGTTGGGCTAACTTCAATTAAGTTTCCATCCATGAAGAAGGCCGTACGATCAGAAATACGAGATGCTTGAGACATATTGTGCGTAACAATAATAATGGTGTAATCATTACGAATATTCATTAACGTCTCTTCAATTTTATGTGAAGAAACGGGATCAAGTGCACTAGTTGGTTCATCTAGTAATAAGATATCGGGTGAAACTGCTAATGTCCGCGCAATTGAAACCCGTTGTTGTTGTCCACCAGAAAGTGACAAAGCGCTTTTATGAAGAACATCTTTAACTTCATCCCAAATTGCGGCTTGCTTTAAAGATTTTTCAACAATCTCATCAAGTTCAACTTTTTTAGTCTTACCTGCAATCCGTAACCCAAAGGCCACGTTATCATAAATTGAAAACGGGAATGGGTTAGGTTGTTGGAATACCATCCCAATTTGCTTACGTAGTTCAACCGTATCTGTCGTCGGTGCATAAATATTGTTACCTTTAAACATAAAGTTTCCAGTAACGGTTACCCCCTCGGTCAAATCGTGCATCCGGTTAATTGCTCGAATATACGTTGATTTACCTGAACCTGAAGGTCCGATTAAAGCGGTAATTCCTTTTTCAGGGAAATCTAAATCAAAACCATGTAAGGCTTCTTTATCGCCATAGTAAAGGCGCACATTTTCTGTTGTTAAAATTGAATCTGCCATTGTGGCCTCCTATACTACCCGAAATTACCTGAGATATAATCGTTTGTTAACTTAACCTTTGGACGTGTAAAAATCTTACGTGTTTCATCATACTCGATAGCTTTTCCTAAATGGAAAAAGGCAGTGTAATCTGAAATCCGGGCGGCTTGTTGCATGTTATGTGTAACAATCACGATTGTATACTTTTCTTTAAGTTCTAATAATGTATCTTCAATTTGTGACGTTGAAATTGGATCCAACGCACTCGCTGGTTCATCAAGCAATAAAATATCGGGAGTCATCGCAATTGCCCGGGCAATTACTAACCGTTGTTGTTGTCCACCTGATAACGCCAAAGCACTTTTACCCAAGTCATCTTTAACTTGATCCCACAAGGCAGCTTGTTTAAGGGACGTTTCAACAATCTCTTCAAGCTTTGCCTTATCGCGCATCCCACGTTGCTTCAAAGCAAATGTGATGTTATCACGAATTGATTTAGCAAATGGGTTGGGGCGTTGGAAAACCATTCCAATGTGACGACGCATTTCGTAAACATCAACTTCTTTTGAGTTAATATCGATGCCTCGGTACATAATTTGACCTTTAACTGTCGCAACATTATCATTCATCCGATTAAGTGATCGAAGAAAAGTTGATTTACCAGAACCCGAAGCACCAATTAAAGATGTAATCTTGTATCGTTCAAATTCTAAATCACCTTCTGACAACGCTTCATTATCACCATAGAATACATGAAGGTCGTGGGTAGATAACGCAATCTCTGCGTCTTCACCAAAACGATAAATATTCCGTAATGGTGCGTTATCAGTATTTAATGCTTCATTTTCTAACATACTTTAATTCCTTTCAGATTCCAGCGACTAACGAGCTGATGTCAAGCGTTTGTAGAGTACCTTACCTATCCAGCGTGCTGAAATATTGAAGATAAGAACTGCGATAATCAAGACTGCTGACGCACCAGCTGATACTTGAGCAGCATCAGGTTGGATACCTTCAGAGTTGATTTTCCAGATGTGTACAGCTAAAGTTTCAGCTGGACGCATTAAGTTTAATGGACTGGCAGCATCAAATGGATTCCAGTCTGAGAAGTTGAGCGCAGGTGCTGATTGTCCCGCTGTGTAAATCAAGGCGGCGGCTTCACCGAATACCCGTCCAGCTGAAAGGACCACTCCAGTTACAATACTTGGTAAGGCGGCGGGGAAAATAACATGAATAACTGTCTCCCACTTTGAAAGTCCTAAAGCCGCTCCGGCCTCACGTTGTAAATCAGGAATTGATTTCAATGAACCTTCAACTGAACGTGTTAATAATGGTAAGTTGAAAATGGTTAAGGCAATCGCTCCAGAAAGGATTGAGAAGCCAAGTTTTAACTTAACAACGATTAATAAGAATCCGAATAACCCCACCACAACAGATGGTAATGAACTCAAAATTTCAATGGCTGTTCGAATGATTGTTGTAAAAATATTTTGCTTTGCATATTCATTCAAGTAAATTCCGGCTCCCAAAGCAATTGGAAATGAAATCAACATTGTAATAAATAAAAGGTAAATTGAATTAAACAATTGGAAGGCAATCCCACCACCAGCTTGGAATGCTAATGAAGGACTAGTCAAGAAATGCCAACTTAAGTGTGGCACACCGTTAAATAAAATAAATCCAAGTAAACCTGCTAAGAGAAGAATCACTAATCCCGCAATTAAGTATAGGATTGCCGTTGCAATCTTATTAGAAACTTTTGCATTCATTATTTCAATTCTCCCTTCTTGCCAATCAAACGAATAATGATGTTAAATACTAATGACATAAGTAACAAGATTAATGCTAATGTCCAAAGAACATCGTTTTGCATTGAACCCATCACGGTATTTCCGATACCTTGAGTCAAAATAGATGTCAAAGTAGCCGCTGGGCTAGTTAAGTTAGCTGGTAAAATTGGCGCGTTCCCAACAACCATTTGAACTGCTAGGGCTTCACCAAACGCCCGCGCCATCCCAAACACGATCGCAGTTAAAATACCTGGTGTTGCTGCCCGTAAAATAACTTTATAAATTGCTTGCCAACGGGTTGCCCCAATTGCCAATGCAGATTCACGGTAGTAATGTGGCACAGAGCGGAGAGTATCAACTGTCATTGAAGTTACAGTTGGTAAAATCATTACAAATAATACGACTGTCCCGGCTAATACCCCGAATCCTGAACCACCAAAAATATGCCGTTGAAGCGGTACGATCACTGTCAAACCAATGAACCCATACACAACTGATGGAATCCCAACCAATAATTCAATAACTGGTTGTAAAATTCGTGAACCATTTTTTGGTGAAATTTCAGTCATGAATACGGCCGTTCCGATTGCAAAAGGGGTTGCAATAATTGCTGACAATACTGTAATTAAGAACGAACCAACTATCATTGGGAGTGCCCCAACTTCTGGTTTACCATGTGCGTCCGTTGAACTAGGATTCCAAGTCTTACCACTTAAAAAATCCCAGACATTGATTTTATCAACAAAAAATGTTGATAATCCTTTCGATGCGATAAAGTAAAAAATTGAAATAACGATTACAGCAATCAAAATTAATGCTGCCATCGTAATTGACCGCCCAAAACGTTCACGCTTGGTTGCAATTGATGTTTTTAATAAACTTTCACGGATTTGATCCATGAGCACTCTCCTTCTAATTAACCCACTTAAGTACATATTGCTCTTATACGGCACAATTATGTATCAAAAGTCATCTACTAAGTTAGCAGATAATGTAATTTATGTTTGCTAAATTCTAAGTTCTGCTAAATAAACAATAATATTCTATTTCTTTTAATCAACAAAAAAGTCCGTGTCGAAATATTCGCCACGTTTATCTTTTGTATCCTCCCCTGCATAATTTTCGTATATCTAATTTACTTACTAGGTAAGTATACGTAAATAACGTAAATCCGCTGTAGTGGTAATGTAAATGTTTTGTAAATATTCCTGAACGTACTAAAAAAAACGCCTAATCTAGCAACTAATTAGACGTTTAATTTATGTAACACTTAGTTATATTTAATGTTTATACGGTATTGAAAACCACTGTAATCGTGGTCCCCACACCAACTTGACTTTTTAAACTAATTTCACCATTTAACTTAGTAACTAACTCTTTCACAATCGCTAGTCCTAAGCCGGTTCCACTAGCAATCTGTTGGGTTCTTGAGGCATCCCCACGATAAAAGCGTTCAAATACGCGTGGCACTTGCTTACTCGGAATACCAATACCATTATCTTTAATTTCTAACTGCCAGCCCTCATTAATTAGTTGCGCCGTAATCACGACTTTCCCACCATCTTTATTGTACTTAATGGCATTACTGAGTAAGTTTTTAACAATTTGGGTTAGGTAATTTGCTTTTGTATTAACGGCAAAAGTGGTTGGTGTAGCATTAATGACTTGCACTTTTTTATTAGCTGAGATTCTTGACATACTAGTAACCTCATCATCCAACCAAGTTTTAATTTCAAGTGGTTCATCATTTTTCTCATCCCCAACGTCAGCCGTTGAAAAACGCGAAATTGATAACACATCTTCAACTAAATCAATGAGGCGCTTGCTTTCATTGTTAATGATTGTCAGAAATTGATCTAACGTTGCCGGATCATCTTTAGCACCAGCTAGTAGCGTTTCTGCAAAGCCATTAATCGCTGTAATCGGTGTTTTTAATTCATGTGAAGCATTTGAAACAAAATCAACTTGCATCTGTTCCAACTGAACGACTTCTGTTAAATCATAGATGATTATCACAACTTGAAAATGCGTTTTCGATGTTTCGTGATAAACCATTGTAACTTCAAGGTGTTTAATCCCCTCTTCGGTCTCAATCTGAATGGCCTTGCGTTGATCTTGATGGGTTTCCATCATATTTTCAAGCATCGCTGTTAAGGCGTAATGATTGGTAATAATACTGTATAACGCTTCGCCAATTACTAAATCAACGCCTAGTAATTGGTTGGCTGCGGCATTCATAATCTTAATTTTTCGATGATGGTTAACAACTAATACCCCTACTGGCAAGTGCTGAATTAATGTTGATAATTCACCTTCGCGCCGACGTAACCAATAAACTTTATTACTTTCAAATGATTGCACTTTATTAATGGCGTTAATCACATCATAATATGGATCACCCTTGTCTAACAAAATATGACTAGGATTTTTTTCGGCAGCAATAGCTTCCAATTTTTCCGTCATTGCATTCAAATATGTCTGCCGTTGCGTCACAATCATCGTATACATGCAAATTTGAATAATCGTTAAAACAATGCTGGCAATAATTGCAACCCACACAAAATTCAACTTCAGCATCGTATCTAAAATATGCACCAAAATCAACACAATACTAATATTAATACTTAATAAAACAGTGCTAATTAAAATAATTCGACGCCATACTTGCTTTTGCATGGCTTAATCCTTCTTAACTACAAATTGGTATCCAAAGCCACGGACCGTTTTTAAAATCTGCGGATTTTTTACATCCACCTCTAATTTTTCACGTAAGTGTGAAATATGAATATCCACCATCCGAGTTTCACCCGCATAATCATATCCCCAGACGCCACTAAGAATTTCTTCACGACTAAGTACCCGGTTTTTACGTTCAACTAAAAATAGTAAAAGTTCAAATTCTTTCGGGGTTAAATTAATATCATTGCCTTCGATAGTTACTGATTTACGATTTTTATCAATTTGGACGCCTGAGAAACGTAAAATTGCACTACTTTCACCTTTATCACTTGTTGCTGCCATTTCTTCATAACGTCGCATTACCGCCTTCATTCGGGCTAAAACTTCACGTGGACTGAATGGTTTCGTAATGTAATCATCAGCACCAATTTCTAACCCCAAAACCTTATCGAATTCATCACCTTTGGCGGTAATAATAATAATTGGCGTCTTCACTTTTTCTTGGCGTAATTTTTTAGTGACATCAATCCCATCCATTCCAGGTAACATTAAATCTAATAAGATTACATCATACTGATTCGTTCGCCCAGCTTCAAATGCTTGTAAACCATCATTTACAACTTGCACTTCGTAATTTGCTTGCTTTAAATTATATTCGAGCAATGTTGCAATTGCCGGTTCATCATCGACCACCAAAACTTTTCGCATTCCTAAACCCTCACAGATATATATTTACTATAAGTATACCAAACTAATAAAAAAGCGATACATCAACTGATGTATCGCTTTTGTAAATGTTTTGTAAACATAAGTTTATTCTGGGTTTTGTAAACTTAATTTCCATTGTAAGTACGCCATAATAAACGGATCGATATTTCCGTCCATGACCGCTTGTGGATTACTTGTTTCAAAATTCGTCCGATGATCTTTAACCATACTATACGGGTGGAATACATACGAACGAATTTGTGATCCCCAACCATTTTCCATTTGTTCACCCGCAATTGCGGCCCGTTCTTGTTCCTTTTTTTCCATTTCTAATTGATACAACTTTGATTTCAACATCGCTAAGGCCGTATCTTTATTTTGGAATTGTGAACGTTGTGCCTGAGATGCCACCACAATACCAGTTGGAATGTGTGTTAATCGTACAGCGGAACTAGTTTTATTAATATGTTGTCCCCCAGCACCAGATGCCCGGAAAACGTCCATCTTGATATCATCCCAACTAATATCAACTTCGACACTATCATCAATTTCTGGCATAACATCGATTGACACAAATGAAGTGTGCCGGCGACCAGCTGAATCAAAGGGTGAAATACGAACAAAGCGGTGGACCCCTTTTTCAGAACGTAAATAACCATACGCATTGTATCCTTTGATTGCTAGTGTTACCGATGATACACCGGCTACGTCATCGGGTTGATAGTCCATGACTTCAACTTTGAAATCATGTTGTTCAGCCCAACGGGTATACATGCGAAATAAATTCTGACCCCAATCAGCAGATTCTGTTCCACCTGATCCTGGGTGAATTTCTAAAATCGCGTCGTTAGCATCATATGGCTCATTTAATAATTGTGCAAGCCGATAGCTTTCAAGTCTTTCTTCTAAAGCCACAATCTCAGTGTCTAACTCTAGTTGTAAATCTTCATCTGGTAATTCTGCTAATAATTCAATTGTGGTCCCAATGTTATCAACGCCATCTACTAAGTCAGTATATTCATCCCGCCGTTTTTTTAGTTGATTGGTTTCATCAATCACCTTTTGTGCTGCCTGATTATCATTCCAAAAGGCACTTTGGCTCATTTCATATTCATTTTCAGCAATCTGACCATCCAACGCATCTAAATCTAATGACTCACCAAATTTAGTAACTTCTAGTTGCATGGTTTCGAGTTTTTTCTTTGCTTCACTTAATTCCATTAACTAATAACCTCCTTTTATTCACATTTTTTATATTAAAAATCGCATGATTCATAAAACGAATCATACGATTTCCGTACTAATTACATTGTTAAGTTTTGACGAATTTCAGCTTTCATGAATAAACGAGTTACGTCATATTCAATATCTGCGATCATTTCCTCAAACATCCGGAAACCTTCTGATTGATATTCAACCAACGGGTTCAATTGACCATATCCACGTAAACCAATCCCTTGACGTAATTGATCCATCGCATCAATATGATCTGTCCAGTGGCTATCAACAACACGTAAAATAACAACTCGTTCAAATTCAAGCATTTGTGCTTGTTCGTAAAGCAATTTAGCCTTCTCGTTATAAATACCGAGAGCTTTTTGATATAGGTAATCAATCAATTGTTCTTTACCTTTACCACCTAAATCGTTAAGTGACAATGAATCTTCCGGCACAATAACTGATGTAGCAAAATCAACAATCGCATCTAAATTCCATTCGGCTTGTTTACCAAACGTATGCGCATCAACAACTCGAGTAATAGTCCGCTTAACCATTGGTAATAATACGTTCTTTAAATCTTTGGTTTCATCAATAATTTGATTACGTTCACGGTAGATAACTTCACGTTGCTCACGCATAACATCATCGTACTGCAAGACATTTTTACGTGAATCGTAGTTATTACCTTCAACTCGTTTTTGAGCTGATTCAACTGAGCGTGTAATCAAGCGATTTTTAATTACGGCGTCATCATCTTCAAGGTTCATACGTTCCATAATGGCCCGAATTTTTTCACCACCAAAACGTTGCATCAAATCATCTTCAAGTGATAAGAAGAATTGTGAATATCCTTTATCACCTTGACGACCTGAACGCCCCCGTAATTGATTATCAATCCGCCGTGATTCGTGACGTTCAGTTCCGATAACCGCTAAACCACCTAATTCAGAAACTCCAGGTCCAAGCTTAATATCAGTTCCCCGACCAGCCATGTTAGTCGCAATAGTAACGGCCCCACGTTGGCCAGCATTAGCAATAATTTCAGCTTCTTTTGCGTGGTTTTTGGCGTTTAAGACATTATGTGGAATGTTCTCGTTATCTAGTAAGTGCGCTAAATATTCTGATGTTTCAACAGCAACTGTCCCAATCAAGATTGGTTGCCCTTTACTGTGTAATTTTTTGACTAACTCAACCACTGCATCAAATTTATTTTTCAATGATGGGTAAAGTAAATCGGCTTCATCAAGACGCGCAATTGGCCGGTTAGTTGGAATTGAGATAACTTCCATATTATAAATTTCACGGAATTCTTCTCGTTCAGTTTGTGCAGTACCAGTCATACCTGATAACTTCTTGTACATCCGGAAGAAGTTTTGGTATGTGATATTCGCCATCGTCTTGTTTTCATCTTGAATTTCAACATGTTCTTTGGCTTCAATAGCTTGGTGTAAGCCATCTGAGAAACGACGACCATCCATAATCCGACCAGTAAAACTATCAACAATCATAACTTCATCGCCAGAAACAACGTAGTCCTTATCTTTTAACATGATAAAGTTAGCACGTAAACTTTGATCCAAGTGGTGTGTTAATGCTGTGTTTTCAGCATCATACAAATTATCAAGATTAAAGAAGTCTTCTGCTTTTTTAATCCCAGCATCTGTTAACGTAATTGTCTTAGATTCTAAATCAACCTTATAGTCATCTTTAACTGTCAATGTTTTAACAAAGCGGTCAGCACGTTGGTATAAGGCAGTTGTTCCAGATGATGGACCAGAAATAATCAACGGTGTTCGAGCTTCATCAATTAAAATTGAATCAACTTCATCGACAATTGCGAAGTTCAATGGTCGTTGTGAACGATCTTCAGGATCTGTCACCATGTTATCACGTAAGTAATCAAAGCCTAATTCAGAATTAGTTGAGTATGTGATATCAGCTTGATAAGCAGCCCGTTTTTCTTCAGGGCTCATATCAGATGCATTAACACCAACTGATAAACCAAGCCAGTTATATACTTCACCCATTTCAGCGGCATCACGTGCTGACAAGTATTCATTAACTGTCACAACGTGCACTCCGTTACCAGAAATTGCATTCAAATACACCGCCATTGTGGCTGTCAAAGTCTTACCTTCACCAGTGCGCATTTCGGCAATGTTACCTTCATGTAAAACCGTTGATCCCATAATTTGAACACGGAATGGAAATAATCCTAAAACCCGTTTATCCGCTTCACGAATTGTTGCAAATGCTTCAGGTAATAACTTATCTAAAGATTCACCTTTTTTGTATCGTTCTTGATATTCGGTTGTTTTAGCCTTTAATTCTTCATCGCTCAATGCAGCCATTGCATCAGCATGGCTTTCAACCTTGTCAGCAATTTTGCCTAGTCGCTTTAAATCACGGGTATCACTTTCAATCCATGTGCGTAAAAAGTTAGCCATAAATCTACATCCTTCTTTTCAATTCTATTTTCGTTTGAATATTGATACTTAGTTAAAATACTCCAATATATATACTATCAGAAAGTATGCAATGATTAAAGAAACTGACGGTAAAAAAACTGATTTTTTATCCTATTTAATAATGTCTTTATATAACTGCTCGTTATTTTCTAACACCAAAAAAATAGCCAGGAAAATTTTATTTCCCGACTACTTTATTTTTTATCTATACCCAATTAATAACCAGGGCCATTTAAATTTTTAATTAATCACGTTCAGCTTCAATCAAACCATATCGACCATCGGCCCGACGATAAACAACATTCACACGTTGATCTTCATCTTCAAAAATAAAGAATTCATGGCCAAGTAGTTCCATTTGAAGCACTGCTTCTTCAGAATCCATTGGTTTCAATGAAATGTGTTTGTTACGAACAATTTCTAATTTATCTTCTGCTTCAACTTCTGCATCGACAGTTTCACCAACAAAATCTAAACCTTTATATCCTTTTTCACGTGACTTACGGTTAACCTTAGTCTTGTGTTTGCGGATTTGACGTTCTAATTTATCAACCACTAAATCGATTGCTGCATACAAATCAGTCTCTGTATGTTCAGCCCGTAACGTTAGGTATGGCAATGGAATTGTCACCTCAACTTTAGCGGCTTTTTCTGGGTAAACGCCCACTTTTACATGTGCTAATGAATCTGTTGTGTCATCTAAGAAACGGTTTAATTTTTCTAAACGTTTTTCAACATATTCACGAATAGCATCTGTAACCTCAATGTTCACACCACGTACATCAATTTTTAACATAATAAAAATCCCCCTTCGACTTGAAAGATATAACTTTCAAGGTTTTGGTGTTAGCAAATATCCTATATCCGCTTACCTTACTATAATTATAAACCATATTTACATAAAATGTAAACGAATTCACTTTATCGACACAAAGTATAACTATCTATTTGTTGGTTTGTAAATGGTGCTAATAACTCAACTGCTTGGCGAACCGTTGTCCCCGTTGTATAAATATCATCAATGAGGATAATTTTTTGATTGCTTATTTGCGAAATTAATTCGTCATCAAGGTAAAACGGCTGCACACTCTGAACCCGTTGCCATCGATTACGTTGAGCTTGTTTTTGATTTAGGGCTGCCTCTCGCACCTGTAAAATTGAAATCAACTGGATTTGCTGCCGATTAATCAAAGCGGTAACTTGATTAAAACCGCGTTCCGTATTTTTAACCGGAATCGGTACATACACAACCGCCCCGGCGGATTGCAAAAAATTGGTAAACTCGGCTTTAAAAAGCTGCGCTAGTTCAATATCATAGTGATACTTATACGCTTGCATAAAGCCACGCATCGCATCGTCGTATTGTAACAGAGCACGATTAATGAGTGGTTGCCGGTTAGCTTGCCACCGTAAACAATCACTACATACATCACTATTAGTCTGTTGTCGGTAACATGTCGGACAATGCATTTCATCAATATAAGTAAATTTTTCACGACATTTTTGGCATATTTGCGGGTTTTCCAAGCTCTTAAAACTTAAAATATCAATAAAAGATAATTCTAATGTTATAAATTCACTGCAAAATTTACAATTCATGTTTATCTCCTTTACGTGCTTGATAATTCAACCAATTAATTGTTATTTGTGCCAACCAAACTTGCCAGCTTGGTTGACTAACAATTGCTAATACTAGGCCTGTCGGTCGTGATACTTTTCGCCCAACACGGCCAGCAATTTGAATCAGGCTGCGGCTAGTGAAATTTACATGATCAGCTCCTAAAATAATTACATCAATATCCGGTAAAGTTACCCCCCGTTCCAAAATTGTTGTAGTAACTAAATATTGAATTTGCTGTGCACGCATTAATTGAACTTTTTGGATGCGTTCTGGATCTTGGGCAGATACCCCCATTACTTTAAGGTTCCCAAAACGTTGTTGAATTGCTTTTTCAACTAATGCTACCTCACGAATGGTTGGCACAAAAATTAAACATTGTTGTGCTTGACCGTTGTGTTTAAGGTATTTAGCTAAAACTGGGGGTAGCTGATTGTTTTTAATTAATTGTCGCCATTTAGGTACTACTACCCGCTTTATCGTTGGTAACGCAAAGCCATGAAATCGTGCTGGTAAGTAACTTCGATGGCAAAATGTCAGTAAATGACGGTAACTGGGGGTAGCAGTCATGGCAATTAAACGGCCATTTTCTTTAAGTGCCAACTTGGGAACATATTTAAGCATTGCATTATTTGCAAATGGAAATGAATCGATTTCATCAATAATCAGCAAATCAAATGCCGCTCGAAAATTAATTAGTTGATGCGTTGTACAAATTACCAACTGTGAATAACGATAAGGTTCTTTAGCTTTACCGTACAATATTGCCGTTGAAATTGTTGGAAATACGGCTGTAATCCGTGGTACCAATTCTAATATGACATCAATTCGGGGGGCCGCAAGACAGATTCGTTGTTGTTTGTGTAATGCTTGGGCAATTATTGGAAATAAAATTTCCGTTTTACCTGCACCAGTCACCGCCCAAATCAAATGATTTTGTTGATGACTTTGGATTTCATTAACCACACGTTGCTGGGCTGGTGTTAACGTCCCGTCCCACTGCCATCCTGTAAATATTGGAAAAGAATTAGGCTCGGCAATCGTTACTAACATCTGCTTTGTTGTGAGCCGGCCAAATTGTAAGCACCACCGACAATATTGTTCCCCATTTGGCAGCTGCCATTGACGTGCCACCTTATTAAAACAGCGTTGGCACCTTTTATTTTTAATTGCTGGTATGCCAATCAATCGAGGTACTTGGTTAGCATCAAACTGTTCCTTACCTATCACTAATAGCCGGCCATAAAAATTACTCATCTGCATTTTGCTTCTCCATTTATCTCTTGCTAAAATAGATATAGATAACAACATACGTATTTTGTAATAAAATAACCAACAGGGAGAGAAAAATGCTCCAATATTTAACAATTAAAACAGATTATAGTTCTGAAACCGTCATCAAAAAATCACGTTTCATCGCTAGTCTTAAACGGATTACATCTGAAGAAGAAGCTTTAGACTTTATTGCCCAAACAAAAAAAATGCATAACAAAGCAAATCATAATTGTTTTGCTTTTATGTTAGGTGATCAAGATCAAATTCAACGGGCTAGTGATGATGGTGAACCTAGTGGTACGGCTGGTGTGCCGATTCTTGAAGTGCTCAAACGTAATCAAATTCATGATGTATGTGTAATTGTAACTCGTTATTTTGGTGGTATTAAACTTGGCGCTGGTGGCCTGATTCGAGCATACGCTGGTAGTGCCGCCAATGGCATTGATGGTGTTGGCTTAGTTGAACGTTTATTGATGCAAACTGTCGAGCTAACGATTGAATACCATCAATTAGACTCGCTAACTTATTGGTTAACCCAAAATAACTATCCCACACCCCAAATCGAATATAGTGACGTGATCACCCTAACTTTGCCTGTCAAAGTAAGTGACTACGCTACATTTACTAAAGCTGTGACAGAAGTCCTTAGCGGTAAGGTAACGTTAATTGATGGTGGGCAAAGTTTTCAAGAAATTGCCTTTCAAAACAAATAAAAAGCTCCCCACAAATTATGTGGAGAGCTTTTTTAATTGAGTATTTTAAGCTAAGTTATATCGATTAATTACTTGATTGCTCCGGAAGCATCACGAGTAACCTTCATGTCTGAAATTGGTAAGTAACCAAGTTTCTTAACAAGACCGTTTTGAACTGTTGGTGAAACCATGTACTTCAAGAATGCTGCAGTAGCGCCCTTAGCGTCACCCTTAGTGTACATGTGTTCGTAACCCCAGATCTTCCATGCGTTAGTTTCAACGTTGGCATCTGTTGGCTTAACATTGTCAATTGAGACAGCTTGCAATTTAGCACCTGTAAGGTATGAGAATGCTAAGTATGAAATTGCACCTGGTGTAGTTGAAACAATCTTTTGAACAGTACCATTAGCATCTTGTTCTTGAGATGCCTTTGGCTTTGCACCCTTCAAACCAAATTGTTCGAAAGTAACTCGAGTACCTGAACCAGCAGCACGGTTAACTAGTACGATTTTTTGATCAGCACCACCGACTTCTTTCCAGTTAGTAATCTTACCAGTAAAGATGTCGATTAATTGTTGTTGTGACAAGTTAGTAACTTTAGTGTCCTTATTAACAACTGGGGCCATACCAACTACGGCCACCTTGTGATCAACTAACTTACTTGCATCGATGCTCTTACCTTGTTCAGCAAAAATATCAGAATCACCGATTTGAACAGAGCCAGCCGCTACTTGTGAAAGACCAGCACCTGAACCACCACCTTGAACTTCAACAGAAGCCTTTGGGTTGTCATTTTGGAATTGTGCACCAGCTTGTTCAGCCAATGGTTGAAGGGCAGTTGAACCAACAGCAAGAACCTTACCGCTAACTTCGCTTGAGCTTGAACCTGACTTAGCTGAGTCTTTTGAACCAGTGTTTCCACATGCAGCTAACATAAATGCTGCTACTGCTACTGTGGCACCCAATGTGACGATTTTCTTCATAATATTCATACTCCTTTAGCACTTTTAGTGCAAAATTAATTAATAGCATACTTTAGTAAGCAAGTAAGACGAATTAACTTATGATAAGTTTCGTACAAATAAGTACGGACATGGTAGGTATTAACATTGTCGCACTTGATTACATAAATAAATATATAGCAACAATGTAAACATAATCCACACTTTAAAGTATTGATATTGTAACGAATTGTAAATGTACCTTTACAATTAAAAAAGCAAATGCCGTTAATTTAGGCATTTGCTTTTTGTATCGTGTTCATTTTTACATTAAGTGTAAGTTTATGCTAAGGCACCCATTGGATCCCATGGTTGTAATTCAGTTGGCTTTTCATTATATGCTTCAACTAAGTTAGTAGGTAAAAATTCTTTTTTAATAACGACTTGATAGCAGTATTCACTCATCCAATCATCAGACATCGTGAAGTAACCCTTATTACCAATCTTGTCACCCCATGAATTTTCAACCTTCCATTTAGTTGGTTTACCATCAACTAAATCAACACCGGTTAAAACCATCGCATGGGTCATCAAACTTTCACCATAATCTAGTCGTTGCGCTTTAGTCATTGAAAAATCAATATCAAATAATTCATCTTCACGATGTACGCCCGTTGCCATCAACCCATTATCTCGTTCAGTTTGTGGTCCCATATCAACCCCAAACCAAACAGATTGACCAGCTGATAATTGCTTAATTGCCAATTCCTTAAATGTTTCAATTTCAACATTTAAGTGTTTTACTTCACGTCCACCGATTACGTTTCCAAGCATTTCTACTGAATAAGTATGGTTGTATGGTTTATCAGCTGTTGGTGCATTGATAATTGATACATATTCACCTAAATCCCAGCCAATGTATTTATCATAAAAGCTTTGTGGTGTTAAGTTTTGATCCAAGTGATATTCCTTTTCATCATCTCGGTACTCAAAATCAAACGCAACTGGTGGTTCACCTAATGTCAAACTTAGGAAACGATAAATCTCTTGTAGCATATTTTCCTTAGCGCTTGTAACTTCAGTTGATGTAGCACCACCATTAATCAAATCCCGTAATGTCACTGCATCTTTACGTAATTTCAAGTTTAACGTGCTATTTAATTCACGAGATGCTGATGAAGCTTGGGCTTCTGGATAAACACTTTGAGGCACAACCCCGTATTTTTCAATAAGGGCTACAATCATATCCCATTGGCCACCATCTTGTTGTGGCGTTTGTAATAAAAAGCTTACTTTGCGTGAAGAAAGTGCTTGGTCGGCAGTTTTAATAATATTTTCATAGAAGTAATTTGCCTTTTCGAATTTATCCCAGAAAAATGTGTAATTTTGTGAAAGTTCAAAACCATCAGGAAACTTGAACAAATCTTTAACTTCATGCCGCATTGTATTAAGGGCGGCAAACATCCAGCAACGACCAGATTGCTTTTGATTAGCGACCTTCCCCGTTGCTAAATCAATTGAAAAAATAGGGGTATTATCAATAATCGTTTGGGCGTCTTGCGCACTGGCATAAATACCATTTTTAGTTACAGTACGACGAATTACAGCCGTACCTGGCCGTTGTGCGGTATCTTTACGATAATCATTAATTTGTTCTTGTGAAATTGCTTTTGTCATTTTCGAACCTCCAAAAAAGTATATCTTCATCATACGCCTTTTATTAAAGAAAGTTAATTACATTTTAATTCAAAAGTCATTTTTATAAATAAAAAACGTCTGGTTTCCCAGACGTTTTTACTTAAAACTGGCTTTGTGCCATCATTTTTTGAATTGAAACTGAAATTTTATCCATTTCAACTTCTTGAATATCACCTGATGCATTAAATGCTTCTAAATCAACTGATTGATCTTCAACATTTAATGCATTTGTCATTTGACGACATGCAGCTGCATAGTTAGCATAATGCTTCTTCAAGTTAACATACATTCCCATCATCTTGATTGGCGCATTAACACTTGCCAAACGTGTAACATTAGCTTCATATACTTCCGTTGCATCGTTGAATTCAGCAACAATTTCTTGGAAAGCCGCTTTATCCATACTTGCAAGTTCATTAGCTTGTAAAGCATTGTCTAATTTTTCATAGAATGGGGCAACATTTTGACCAGTTTGTTCAGTTTCTTCAACTACTGATTGTAAGGTAATTGCGAACTGCTGAATTGATGCGTTTGATTTTTTAGCCATTGACTGACTCCTAATTATAAATATTTTATCCGTTAATCTAAAAACGGTCTTGGTCTATTATACATTAAATTTAAGGTTAGGCGGCAGTTAACCACTAACTAACTTTACATTTTATTACCAAAACGCCGTTGACCAAATTTTACAATTTCAACTACCGCAATCATTAAGAATGCTGCAACACCAATTGTTCCCCATTGTAAAGCATCAAGTGGCGTTACGTGGAAGACCCCATTCAAACCAGGAATAAAGACCGTCGCACTGAGTAATACCGCTGCAATCACAATTGACCAGTTAAAGAATTTGTTTTTAAACGCTCCAATTGTAAATACTGATTGATAAACTGACTTAGTTGAAAAAGCATGTACTAATTGGAGTAGCCCTAGAGTTACATACGCCATTGTTAAGGCATCCGCATGCGCTAAAGCATCATTAGCGTGCACGGGGAAGGTAATTCCAATCCAATATACCCCTAATGTTAATAGTCCTTCTAAAAGTCCCTGATACAAAATTGCCCCTTGAACGCCATTAGATAAGAAATTAGCTAATCGGCCGCGAGGTTGTCGTTGCATGACTTGCTTTTCCGCCGGTTCCACTCCTAACGCAATCGCAGGTAAGGTATCCGTAACTAAATTAATCCATAGGATATGCACCGGTGCTAGAATACTCCAACCCATCAACGTCATAATAAACAGTGTTAACACTTCCCCTAAATTGGCTGATAAAAGATATTGAATTGCTTTTTGAATATTAGCAAAGACTTTACGACCTTCTTTAACAGCTGAAATAATCGTTGCAAAGTTATCATCTGCTAATACCATATCCGCAGCCCCTTTCGACACTTCGGTACCGGTAATTCCCATTGCAATCCCAATATCAGCATTTTTTAACGCTGGGGCATCATTGACACCATCCCCCGTCATTGCCACAACTTTACCTTTAGCTTGCCAAGCTTTGACGATTCGGACTTTATGTTCTGGGGCAACCCGTGCATAAACCACATATTGGTCAACTTTTTGCATAAAGGCCGCTTCATCTAATTGGTCTAATTCGGCACCAGTTATAACTGCATCATGATCAGCAGCCGTTAAAATACCTAATCGTGTGGCAATTGCCGCAGCTGTATCGCGGTGGTCTCCTGTAATCATTAATGGTTTAATACCAGCAGCTTTAGCGGCGGCAACCGCATCTTTAACCTCTGGCCGTTCAGGATCAATCATCCCCACTAACCCAACAAAGATTAACTCATTTTCAACGGCTGCTGAGGTTAATTCCGTTGGAATTGTAGCACTTTTACGATATGCAAATGCTAAAACACGTAGCGCTTGCGTCGCTAATAAATGATTTTGCGCTAAAATATTATCCTTATCTGCGTCAGTTAATGCGACAACTTGGCCATTAATCAATATTTGGCTAACCCGTTTAAGTAATTGATCTGGTGCTCCTTTTACCGTA
Source organism: Periweissella fabaria (assembly GCF_918814575.1). Taxonomy (GTDB): domain Bacteria; phylum Bacillota; class Bacilli; order Lactobacillales; family Lactobacillaceae; genus Periweissella; species Periweissella fabaria. Next base: position 46,787 of record NZ_CAKKNS010000003.1, read on the forward strand.
ATTACATAGCCATCAGTTTGTTGATTAATGGTTGTCATTAGCTTACGTTCTGAATCAAATGGAATTTCAGCTACGCGCTTTTGGGCATTAAACAACTCTTTTAGGCCACGATTATGTTTTTGATTAAAGCTAATTAGGGAGGTTTCAGTTGGATCTCCAACTAATTGGCCATCAATTATTTTAGTATCATTATTCAAAGCCATTACATCAGCTAATACTTCTGCATCAGTATTCAACGGTGTTTCACTCTCAAATATTTCATTTGTAACAAAATATTTTTCAACCGTCATTTTATTTTGAGTTAAAGTCCCGGTTTTATCAGAACCAATGATTTCTGTAGCCCCTAACGTTTCAACTGCCGGTAATTTACGAATCAGGGCATGTTGCTTAGCCATGCGAGTTGTGCCTAACGCTAATGTTATTGTAACAATTGCTGGTAATCCTTCTGGAATTGCGGCTACGGCTAAAGCAATTGCAACGAGTAACATATCGATCCATGTGTGTTGATGGTTAAGCATCCCGACAATAAACACGATTACCGCAATTAATAAAATGAGCCAAGTTAAGGTCTTACCTAAGTGCCGTAAATTAGCTTGTAAAGGGGTCTCATTAACTTTGGCCTGCGTTAACATGGTTGCAATTTGCCCCACCTCAGTTGCCATCCCGATACCGGTAACAATCCCTTGACCACGACCATAAGTCACATTACTATTCATAAAGGCCAAATTAGTACGATCACCTAATGGTAAATCTTCCCCAGTTAACGCTTCGATATCTTTTTCAACCGGAATTGACTCACCAGTTAACATCGCTTCATCAATTCGCAATGATGCTGATTTAGTTAAGCGTAAATCAGCTGGAACAATATCACCAGCTTCAAGTAAGACAATATCACCCACGACCAATTCACTAGCGGGCACTGTTTGGGTTTTACCATCCCGAATCACATGTGCTTGTGGAGCTGACATCGTTTTTAAAGCGGTAATGGCTTGTTCAGCTTTAGCTTCTTGAAAAACACCAAAAATCGCATTTAAGACCACTACTAATAAAATAATTAATGTATCGACCCCTTCACCCGCAAACGCTGCTACAAGTGCCGCTACTAGCAAAACAATAATCATTAAGTCTTTAAACTGACCAATAAATTTTTGAAGCAGCGTTGTATTTTTTTGTTCACTTAAGGTATTTTCACCATATTCTACTTGTCGTCGTTTAACCTCATTCACACTTAAACCGACTTTCAAATCACCTTCTACCGCTGTTGCTACCTTTTCAGGCGTTTGTTGATAACTTTTTAACTCCATGTCCATCCCCTTGATTTTCTTTTCTGCACATAAAAAACGCACAACTACCAGTTATGGCAATTATGCGTTTCGAGTTTACGAGTTAATATTCAGCTTATTAACTCACTTATGCGCAAAAATGCCAACATAAATGAGTCTCACCAATTAAGAATATTGCCGGAATTGCTTCTTGCTGACGACAACATCACATAATAATATGCAGGTTACTCCCTCATATATTTATCTTATGAACCATAGTATACACTAATTAAGCAAAATTTAAAACTTTAAGCTTTACTTAATTATTTTTTGTACCAATTATCAAACACCGTGATCGGTAATTGGCGTTTATGTTCGGTCTTAGTGTACCAACCTTCAATAATCGTAGCAGTTTTCTCGGCTACTTCACGTCCTTCAAGATAATCATCAATATCAGTATAAGTTACTCCTAGTGCAACTTCATCAGGTAATGATGGTCGATCCTCTTCCAAGTCAGCTGTTGGTACTTTCAAGTATAAGTGTTCAGGGGCGCCTAATGTAGCTAACATTGCTTTCCCTTGACGCTTATTTAACCGATAGAGCGGAGTAATATCAGCCGCGCCATCCCCAAATTTAGTGTAAAAACCTGTAATTGCTTCAGCAGCATGATCAGTCCCAATAACAGCCCCACTCGTTGCCCCCGCAATTGCAAATTGGGCAATCATTCGTTGGCGGGCTTTAATATTACCTTTGTTGTAATCAGTTATTTCAATCCCATCATTTGCTTCCAAAGCAGCCACAGTTGCATCTGTAGCTTCTTTGATATTGATTCGAACGGAACGATCAGCCTTCTGAAAGGCAATGGCGTCCATTGCATCGCTTTCGTCCGCTTGTTCCCCATATGGTAACCGTACGGCAATAAACTGGTACGTTTGATCACCAGTTTCTTCACGTAATTCATTAATAGCGATTTGAGCTAGTTTCCCGGCTAAGGTTGAATCTTGGCCACCACTAATCCCTAAAACCAATGTTTTCAAAAAAGGATTATCAAGTAAATAGTCTTTTAAAAAATCGACACTTCGGCGAATTTCAACTTGAGGATCAACAGTTGGTTGTACCCCTAACTTTTCTATAATTTCCGCTTGTAATGCGCGCATATTAAACTTCCTCTTCTAACTTAATTTCTAATGCGTTAACGTAATTACGGACATCATGAATCATATTCATCTTGTGATCATAGGCACGTTGTGACAAGTCAACAGGATAGTCTTGAGGATTCAAATCACGCCGGTATTCTTCCCATAAACTTTCTAAACTTTGAGCTGAATAAGCTTTAATTTCTTCAAGCGTTGGTTGATCGTACACTAATTTACCATCCTTAAAAATATCAACTAAGATTGGACGGGCATTAAAATCAACGACTTCTTTTGAAATATACGTGTAGTTAGGATGGAACATATGAAGTGATTTTTCATGTTGGGGATCTTCATCCCATAATGCAATGTAATCACCTTCAGATTTACCATCGGTATTACGTCGAATACGCCAAACTTGTTTTTTACCTGGTGTTGATACTTTTTCAGCATTATTTGATAACTTAATTGTATCAACCATTTGACCGTGTTGATCTTCAATTGAAACCATTTTATACACCGCTCCAAGTGCTGGTTGATCATAGGCAGTAATTAGCTTTGTTCCAACACCCCAAACATCAATTTTGGCATGTTGCATCTTCAAGTTCATAATTGTTTTTTCATCTAAATCATTAGAGGCAAAAATCTTGGCATTTGGAAAACCAGCTTTATCTAACTGCTTACGGACTTGTTTTGAAATATAAGCCATATCACCAGAATCAATGCGGACTCCAACAAAATTAATCTTATCACCCATCTCTTTAGCAACTTTAATCGCCGTTAAAACACCTGACTTAAGTGTGTCATAGGTATCTAGTAAAAATACAACATCTTTATGGGTTTGTGCATAAGCTTTAAACGCTTCATAATCATTTCGGTAAGTTTGCACTAATGAGTGAGCATGTGTACCAGCAATAGGAATACCAAATAATTTACCCGCGCGAACATTACTTGTGGCATCAAATCCACCAATATATGCCGCCCGTGTTCCCCAAATAGCAGCGCTCATTTCTTGAGCCCGGCGTGTCCCAAATTCCATCAAACCGTCATCTTGTACAATTGAACGAATTCGGGCGGCCTTAGTCGCAATTAAAGTTTGGTAATTAATAATATTCAATAACGCCGTTTCAACTAATTGGGCATCAGCTAAACAGGCTTCCACTTGAATGATTGGTTCATTTCCAAACATAACTTCACCTTCACGGGCGGCCCGGACCGTCCCTGTAAAGCGCCAATCTTTCAGATATGCCAAAAATTCAGGGCTATAAGTTCCCAATGAAGCCAAATATTCTAGATCGCTAGCACTGAAATGTAATTTTTCAAGGAAATTGATAATTCGTTCAAGCCCCGCAAAAATTGCGTATCCATTCTCAAATGGTAGCTTACGGAAAAAAACTTCAAAAACGGCTTGGCGATTTTGAATTCCTTGTGACCAATAAGTCTGAACCATATTAATTTGATACGCATCGGTATGCAACATTAAACTATCATCAGGATATTTAAATTCCATTGTATTGTCCTCTTCGTCTGCAATGATTTAACTATAATTATAGCACTTGCCCCCTATATTTAACGGAAATAATCCCTATTTGTGATTAATCTTTTAATTTCAATAAAATTGCATTACAATAGATATTTATCATTTATTCATATACTTAAAGGAAATTTCTATTCACATGCAAAACCCTATTCACCCGACCCAATCATTACGTATTGCTTTTACACTTTCCTTACTTGGTGGTTATTTAGATGCATTTTGTTATCTAAATTTTGATGGCCATTTTGCCAGTCTCCAATCAGGTAATATTATTTTATTGACACTAAATTTGTTTAATCATCATCTAGCTACTGCCACATCATATTTAGTTCCATTATTTGCCTTTATCTTTGGGGCTGGCTGTAATTATATTTGTCGCCATATCTTTCCCACCCAAAGTAGCTACGTCTGGCAAGAGGTCAGCCTGATAGTTGAATTAGTTGGGTTCTTCATCTGTGGTCTCTTTGCAACTAAATTAAATCCAGAAGTTCTAGTTGCTGTTATGGCTTTCTTTGCTGCTATTCAAGCAGATACACTTAACTCCGTCCATGGAATGACTTATGCCTCAATTATGAGTACAAACAACCTTAAAACATTAGGTTCTAGTATTGGTGAATTCCTACTAACTCGTAAGCCGTCTGCTTTACGTAACGCCACCAACTTCGCGATGATTATTTTGGCATTTTTCTTTGGTGTTGTCTTAGCAAACATTGGTATCCACCATTTTGGTATTCATGCCCTTTTTGGCTTATGTATCTTTTTAGTCATCGCATTAGTTATCTTACGTCACCATCTTTTCAATCATACTAAGGTCGTATAAAGGCATAACGGGCTACCAAGACAGGGGCCATAGCCTGATATATTCAAAATACAACAATAGCCTCCATGAATAATTTATCATGGAGGCTATTTAGTGTAGTTTTTTGGTATTGCCTGACTGCTGTCACGCTTTTATTTATATAAACGTTGTTTTATTTGGAGTAAAGGCAATGCAATAATTGGCACAATAATGATACCTGCAATGATTTCAAAAATCCCATTGAACCCCACAATAATTGAGAGGAACCACCCTAAGAAATGTTGACTTTGTCCAAGGTTAATAAACTGATGCCAATCAATATGGAAAAAAGTAAATCCTATCCAAGTAATCAAAGTAACTACACCTGTATTAACTATTGCCGCGACTGCACCGGCTAAGCTAAGCCGCCAAACTTTAACATTCGCGGCTGTCGTACTTGGTCGAACTACTAAATTAACTGCTACCGCAATTAAAACACTCGCTCCAATTGCTGTAAAAGGATTCATAAAAATTAATGAGCCTACTGAAAATGGTGTCGTAAATGCTTGCCAAAGTCGGATTAAACCCCAAAACAACCCTAAAATCAAGCCAGAACGTAAGCCTAAGAAAATTGTTCCAATAGCAACGGTAAATTGAATAATAGTTACCGAAGCCCCAACAACAACCGCACCTAAAGGAATGTATCCTAAAAATGGTACTAATACTTGTACTAAAATAATTGCCATAAAAATTGCTGTTAACACTAACTGTCGAATATTTCGCATCGTATAATAAACCCCCATTTAATTTTATTTGAAATGTGGCATTAACTTGCCCTTTTAACACAAATAATCGCTATAATAAACATAGGTACAAATTATTATAACTTATCTAACTATGGAAAGGAAATTGCTTATGTCTCAACTTCTTGCCACTTTCTGCGAATTACCAGATGACGTCTTAGAAGAACTTCAAGCTAATGATACAACCGTTATTGCTCTCAAAGACCTTAAACCTGAGGACTATGCTAACGTAACGATTCTCCTAGGTTGGGATGCTAAAATCGGTAATGCCATTTTAGACGATCCAACATCTAAGTTAAAATGGATTCAAACCCACAGTGCGGGTATTGATTACTTACCTCATGATAAAATTGCGGCTAAAAACATTACTGTTACTAATGCTAGTGGTGTCCATGCCGAACAAATTTCACAATCAGTAATCGGAGACATTTTATACTTCACTCGTGGATTAAACACCCACGTTACTAATACCGCCAAAAAAATTTGGGATGATAAGCATGCCAATATCTATGTTCTTAGTGAACTCAAAGTGCTCATTTTAGGTACCGGTAACATTGGGATTGAACTTGCCAAAAACTTGCAAGCACTACATGTTAAAGTGACTGGTATTAACCACAGTGGTCGTGCGGTTGAAGGCTTTGATAAAACTTATCCAATTGCCGATTACGCAACGGCGGTTAAAGATGCTGATATTGTCGTCAATATTTTACCTGGAACCGAAGAAACTCGGAATTTCTTTAATGATGACTTCTTTAGTCATGTTGATAACCTCTTCATGTTCATTAACGTCGGCCGTGGTTTTTCTGTCGATAATGATGCCCTCGTTAAAGCTGTTAACGCTAAAAAAGTACGTTATGTTGCCTTAGACGTTACAAATCCAGAGCCATTACCAGCAGACAGTATTTTATGGGATATTCCTGAAGTATTAATTACAAGCCATACAACTGGTTTTTCATATGACTACAACTTACGCTTAGTACGTATTTTCCAACAAAACTTACCTAGTTACTTTACAAATGGTTCATTCATTCGTAATGTGGTTGACTTAAACAAAGGCTACTAAAAAAAGAGTTTACATGAACTATCATGTAAACTCTTTTTTATTATAATTGATGACGAACTTTTGAATTACGAGAACCGTATAATGCATACCATGCTAAACCAATTACTTGCCAGATGATAAAGACTTTCCATGTAATCATTTCAAGTTGAAGCATCAAGAAGACACAAAGGGCAAATGACAAAATTGGTACAACTGGATAGAGCGGTACTTTAAAGCCCTTACGGTTATCTTTAAATTGTGGATCACGACGTAAGAACACAACTCCAAGTGATACCAATGCAAAGGCAAACAAAGTTCCAATGTTAACTAATTCAGCGATTGTTTGCAAAGGTACAACACCACCAATAACAGCAGCTAATACTCCAAAGATAATCGTACTTGAAACAGGGATCTTTGAACGTTCAGAAACTTTACTAAATGTTTTAGGTAATAAACCGTCCCGTGAAATCGCAAACAACAAGCGGTTACCACCAAATGACATTACCATTAACACCGTTGTCATTCCAACCACGGCCCCTAGTGAAACGATTCCAGCAACCCAGTTTTGGTGAATCAATGTAAGCGCATAGGCAACTGGGTCACCTTGGTGGGCAGGATTAGCTAAGTCTTTGTAGTTAACAATCCCAACTAACACTGCTGATAAGGCCATGTAAAGCACTGAGGCCACACCCAATGAACCGATAATTCCGATTGGCATATCACGCTTAGGATTTTTAACTTCTTCTGATGCCGTTGAAACAGCATCAAATCCGATATAAGCATAGAATGCTGTCGCTGCTCCGGCAACAATTCCACCAAAACCATAGTGATGAACACCAGCGGCATCCGTAAACCCTTTTGGAATAAATGGAACAAAGTTACCTGATTTAATAAAGAAGACTCCCACACCGATAAATAATAAAATAACAGCAATCTTGACAATAACCATAATTTCATTGACTCGCGTAGATTCACGCACACCACTGATTAATAAACCTGTGACAAGTAAAACAATAATAATTGCAATAATATCAATACCTTTACCATTAGCATGTTGGAGGTACGTTGGTAGGTTGATACCGAACCCACCTAATAAATTTTGAAAATACGCCGACCATGATCCCGCAACGGATGACACGGCAAACAAATATTCTGAAATTAATGACCAGCCTAGAATCCACGCAATAATTTCGCCAAAGACTGAATATGCATATGTATATGCACTTCCGGCCAAAGGAATCGTTGAAGCAAATTCGGCATAACATAATGCTGCTAACGCACAAACAACAGCTGCCAGTAGAAATGATAAAACAACGGCTGGACCGGCATATTTACCTGCAATAATTCCAGGTGTGATAAAAATACCAGCACCAACAATTGCTCCTACTCCCATTGTCGTCAATCCAAATGCACTTAATGTCCGCTCAAGAACGGGCTTTTTTGCAAGATCGGACGCAACATCTTTTTTCATAAAGATACTTGTATGATTTGCTGCCATAATACTTACCTTCTTTCTATATGATTATTAGATAATACACATTTTTTCATAAAAACAAAAGCCTTTTTTATCAAAAAATGTCAATTTATTAATCATAGCAAATAATAAAGCATAATTCTATACAACTTGTACTTATAAAACTTATCCTAGGAGTAATTACTTTTTAATATTCCGTCGTTCAACCTAATGCACTATAGACAAAAAACGTTTGCTAAAATTAGCAAACGTTTTTTACTCTAATCGTCTATGAAAATTTACAATTTTTTATTTTTACTTTTTTTAAAACAATTTGCGCATTCTCATTTTAAATTCATTATTAATCGTTTAATGTCTGAAAACGAGGATCCATAACATCTAATCCATATTGACTTTCCAAATCATTAATAATTGTGCGAACTTCATCAGTTGAACTAGCTTCCATTAATTTTTCACGTAATTCATGTGCGTTCCGTAAGCCTCGTACATAAATTTTAAAGAACCGACGTAAGGCCACAAATTTACGTGAGCCAAAGCGATTATAGAAATCATCGAATAAATCTAATTGGAAACGTAATAAATCAAACGTTTCTTTCAAAGTATGTGCCTTTGGTTCAAGTTCAAAACAAAATGGATTTGTAAAAATCCCACGACCAATCATGAACCCATCAACGCCGGGGTGTTGCTTACCTAATTCCATTGCATGTGTTGCATTCTCAATATCACCATTAATTTGTAATAATGTGTTAGGTGCAATTTCATCACGCATCTTAACAATTTCATCAATTAATTCATAGTGAGCTGGTACACGTGACATTTCTTGACGTGTTCGTAAGTGGACTGTCAACAATGGTAAATTTTGTTTTAATAAAAATGGTAACCATGTGTACATTTCTTCAATCTTAGCAAACCCAATCCGCGTTTTAACACTAACTGGTACGCCCGCTTTACGAGCCGCTGCGATGATTGCTTCAGCCGCTTCAGGGTGACGAATCAAATCACTCCCACCACCATTTTTAACTACTGTTCCATCCGGACAACCCATGTTAAGATCAATTGCTTTATATCCCATGGCCACAACTTCGGGAACCGTTTTCTCAAAGTCTTCTGGCTTATCACCCCATAGTTGGGCTACTGGAAATTCTTCAGCTGGATCAACGTATAGGCGCCCTTGAACCGAAAATTTAGCCTGCGGATGGGTAATTGAGCGTGCATGCGTAAATTCCGTGAAAAATACGTCTGGTGCACATGCTTTAGCCACCACTTGTCGGAATACTGTATCAGTAACAGCTTCCATTGGGGCTAAAGTTAAGAAAGGTCGTTTATTGCCTTGCGCATCTTTTGCGTTTGCAGCAACATCGTTCCAAAAATTTGTCGTCTTCTCTGTCATTTTAACTACTCCTTAAATCAACATCGCGACCCATTTCAATGCTTCCTGGCTGTTAAAGACACCAAATAGTAGCCGCCAAATTTTTAATAATACACTAAATAATAAGTATGCGACTTTTTACATCAATTTTCAAGTCCTGGCCTTAACCAATGAACATTAAACCTAAAATCATCCCAATAATAAATAAGGCCATCAAAATAACTGTATTTTTAATAGTTAACAAAAATGATCCACGTTTTGTCCGGTCTTGCCAGAAAAACTTAAAGTGCTTAATAATAATTGGTATCGCAAGTAACGTTATCAAAACCGTCCATGGTAAAATCCCCATAATAACGGCCACAATTAAACTAACATAACCCAAAATATATAAAATCAAGTACAAAATTAGCCCTTTAGTTTGGCCAAGATAAAACGCCAAAGTGTGGCGATCTTCTTTAATATCTTCTGGTAAGTCCCCAATATTATTAGCTAACATAATGTTGGCAATACTAAAGACGCCTAACCCAGATACTAAGAAAACTTGACCAGCTAACGACCAATTAACTGGACTTGGATTATTTAATAACACAACTAACAACACAATGATATACCCCATCGTTACTCCTGAGGCTAACTCACCAAATGGGGTCCGTGAAATTGGCTTCGGTCCAGCGGAATAGAAAAAAGCTACCGCATAACTAATTAAGCTTAATAATGGCCACAACCAGCCACCTACTCGGGCCCATGTTGCAAAACCTAGAACGGTTGCCACAATTAATAGAATTGACAATACGACCATAACTTGCTTTTTAGCTACGCCTTCCCGACCAATAACATCGTTAATACCCGCCTTAAAGGTCTCATGCTTGGCATTGGTGAAATCTTGGAAATTATCCCAAACATTGGCTGCTAAGTGAAACGATACTGCTGCAATAAAAAACATCCCTACAGATATCCAATCAATTTTTAAACCAGCATAGGCGGAATATAATAATCCCACTAAAAAAGGTAGTACACTGGCGATACCGGATTTAATTTCAACTAAATCAAGCAGAACTTTCTTTTGCATTTTTTTCTCCATCTACGATAATTTTTACTAATAAAAAGGTCGACCCATTACTGGATCGACCTTTTTTATCTTAATGTATTGTGGCTGCTTGGCAGCGATTACACCAAGAAATTCCAAAATGAAAATATTTAGTAAACCAAATATTAACGTTTTGAGAATTGTGAAGCCTTACGGGCTTTCTTAAGACCTGGTTTCTTACGTTCCTTGATACGTGCATCACGAGTCAAGAGACCGGCACGTTTCAATGGACCACGGAAATCTGGATCAACTGTAAGTAATGCGCGAGCAATACCGTGACGAGTTGCACCAGCTTGACCTGAGAAACCACCACCGTTTACGTTTACAAGAACATCGTAGTTACCTGAAGTTTCAGTTACTGCAAAAGGTTGCATAACAACTTCACGTAAGTTAGCGAATGGAACGTATTCAGTAATGTCTTTACCATTCATAGTTACTTTACCGTTACCTGGTACCAAACGTACACGAGCAACTGAATTTTTACGACGACCTGTGCCGCTGTATTGAACTGTAGCCATTTCCATTCTCCTCCTTAGATTAAGTTAGTGATATCTAAAACTTCTGGTTGTTGTGCTGAGTGGTTGTGGTTCGCATCAGCATAAACGTGAAGTTTCAAACCTTGCTTACGGCCCAATGAACCCTTTGGAAGCATACCCTTAACTGATAATTCAATTAAGCGTTCTGGGTTGTTTGAGCGCAAGTCACCAGCTTGACGTGACTTCAAACCACCTGGGTGGTTTGAGTGGTGGTAGTAAATCTTATCAGTAGCTTTCTTACCAGTTAATTTAACTGCAGAAGCGTTGATAACGATTACGTTGTCACCTGTGTCAACGTTAGGTGTGAATGTTGGCTTGTTCTTACCACGTAAAATTGAAGCTACAACTGATGAAAGACGACCTAATGAGATGTCAGTAGCGTCAACAATGTACCATTTGCGTTCAATTTCGCCTGGTTTTGCCATAAATGTAGTGCGCATGGAAAATTCCTCCGTTTTTGTCTGTTTACAATCAATTTTTCAAATCTTACCGGGACTTTTAAAATGTGGATGGTAAACAATACCGTCCTTAATATTACTGGTAAGTATAGGTAAAGTCAATTAAAATGTGTGCAATTTTTGCAAAAACTTAACTTTATTTTTTAGCCGTATTCTCATAAAAAACTTTTTCTAAATACAAGCCGTGTGCTGGTGCTGTTAATGGTGCCTCTAACCGATTTTTAACGGTAAATAGTCGTAAAATATCATGTACTGGTCGTTTTTTTGTTCCGACTTCGAGTAAGACGGCCGTCATAATACGTACTTGATTATATAAAAAGCCATTCCCGGTAAAAATAAAATGAATTTCATTTAACTCAGGATACTCAACTAATTGTACATCGTAAATCTCACGTACAAAATCCTTTGTCGAATTACCTGCGGCCGCAAAACTCGTAAAATCATGAACGCCAATTAAATCTTGCATTGCGGTGCGAATTAAATCTAAATCAAGATTGTATTTAAAATTATATGCATACCGTCGCTTAAATGGATCAACAAATTCATTACGCGCAATCTTGTATCGATACTGCTTACCATGCGTATTGAAACGACTATGAAAATCATCGGCCACTTGTTCAACCTCAACCGCCATTAAATCAAGCGGAAACATTGAATTAAGACCATGCCGTAACCCTTCGGCTGGAATTGAAAATGGTAAATCAAAATGGACAACTTGTCCGTAGGCATGAACCCCCGAATCAGTACGTCCTGAACCAAATACTTCAATCGTGCCAGCATCATTTTTGGCAATCTTATTGACTACCCGTGTCAATACTGATTCAATGGTCCGTTGCTCTGGTTGCCGTTGAAAGCCGGCAAAATCCGTACCATCATAGGCAATTGTTACTTTATATCTTGGCATACTAACCTTCCTACATTAAAAATCGTGTGCCAACTAAAATCACTAACACACACATAAAAACTAATACCGCTAGTGAATCTCGCCGCTGCCATGCTAAAACACGAAATTTCGTCCGATTTTCACCACCTTGATAACCACGGGCTTCCATTGCATCCCCTAAATCAATTGCGCGTTGAATGGCACCGACAAACAATGGGATTAAAATCGGCACAATCGCTTTACTCCGTTTAACAATTGACCCATTCGCAAAATCAACTCCACGAGCGCGTTGGGCATTCATCACTTTAACGGTTTCATCCATCAATGTTGGTACAAATCGTAACGCAATTGCCAACATTAACGATAATTCATACACTGGAAATTTAATTTTTAATAACGGCTTCATTAAATATTCTAGCGCATCTGCCAAAGCCAGTGGTTGTGTCGTTAATGTAAGGACGGTTGACATTAAAATAATAAATAAAAACCGTAAAAACACATAGACGGCATTAATGATTCCGGTATTAGTTACTGTAAATGGTCCAAATGCCCAATAAACATGGCCACTTGGTGAGAAAAATAATTGCAAGACAATAGTAAAAACAATTAACCATAAAACGGGCTTTAATCCTTTAAGATAGATTGCCAAACTAATCTTCGTACTAGCCACCGCCAACAAAGTAAACAGACCTAAAATTAGATAACCTAGCCAATTATTTGCTAAAAAAATTAAAATAATAAAACTAACGCTTAAAATTAATTTAGCACGTGGATCTAGACGATGAATAATTGAATTTCCTGGGACATAGCGGCCGATAATCATATTACTCATGATTGCCCCCCTTTTTTAAACTACGTTGCAACGCCAAAGCAAGTTGCTCTACGTTAATAATATTGGCACTCAGATCAAATCCTTGTGCGCTTAATTTATTTTTAAATAGCACTGTGTGAGGGACATCAAGTTGTTGAGCTTGCAACCATGTAATATCGGCAAAAACTTCCATTGGGGTAGCATGTTTAACAAGTTGCCCGTTAGCCATTACTAACACATCATCAGCATACTCAGCGGCATCTTCCATCTGGTGTGTGACTAAAATAATCGTTAAATTCTTGGTCGCATGCAACTCCGCAAACATCGCCATCATTTCTTTACGACCGACTGGATCAAGACCCGCAGTTGGTTCATCCAAAATTAATACTTGTGGTTCAATAGCTAAGACACCCGCAATCGCAACTCGCCGCATCTGCCCACCTGATAAGTCAAAAGGTGATTTCTGCCAGTGCTCTTCGGGTAAATTTACTAATCGTAACGCCTTTTGAGCTAATTCTTGTGCTTCTTGTGGATTTTTACCAAAGTTTAGCGGTCCAAACATGACGTCTTTTAGAACCGTTTGTTCAAATAATTGACTTTCTGGAAATTGAAATACAATTCCAACGTGTTGACGGACTTTAGCCAGTATTTTTTGCGATGTTTTATTGTCAACTACATGGTCATCAAAAATAATTTGCCCCGTTGTTGGCTTAATTAACCCATCTAACAACTGTAAAATTGTTGATTTCCCAGAACCAGTATGTCCAATTAGTGCGGTATATGAATTAGGCTGAATCTTAAAGTTCAAATCAGTCAACGCATTATTAGCAAATGGTGTCCCGGGTTGATAGACATAGCTTACATTTTTAAATTCAATTGCCATAACCACTGTACCAACCTTTCTTCATCTAAATATTCTTCCGGCACATCGACATCTAAATTCTTTAGTGCTAACTTTAATTGCTCAGCATAAGGCACGTCCAGACCTAATGCTAACAATCGTTGACCGCTACTAAATATTGTCGCCGGCGTTCCTTCTTCAACTAACTGGCCATCGTTAATCACTAAAATTCGATCCGCATCAGCTGCCTCATCAATATCATGTGTGATTGAGATGACTGTTAGTTCCTTGCCTAAACGGTCCTTAAGTTTACGGATAGCAGCAATTACTTCCTTACGGCCTTTAGGATCAAGCATAGCCGTTGCTTCATCTAAAATAATAATTTTGGGTGCGACAGCAATAATCCCCGCCAACGCAACTCGTTGTTTTTGACCACCAGATAAATGTGTGGGTTCTCGATCTGCAAATACGTCCATTTGAACTTCTTTGAGTGCCGCTGGAACCAAAGCTAACATTCGTTCACGTTCAATTCCGCGATTTTCAAGTCCAAACGCCACATCATCAGCAACTGTTGCGCCAACAAACTGATTTTCGGGATTTTGAAAAACCATCCCCACTTTATTACGAACCGTCCACATATTTGCTTCATTAACAAGTTGACCATCAATTAAGATTTCACCAGCATCTGCGACTAATAAATAATTTAATAATTTAGCGAGCGTTGATTTTCCAGAACCGTTATGACCAATAATTGCGACCCATTCACCCTTGGTAACACTAAAAGATAAGTTATCTAAGGCCTTACTTGTACTGCTCGGATATTGGTAAGAAATATTTTTAACTTCAATGATATTTTCCACAATTTTTCCTCTCATCATAATCTACGCTTTTATTGTTTTTAATAAGAATAGCCAAAATTTTACCATACTTTAGATCATCATTCTAACTAAACTAGCGCCTGCTATTAATACAGATTAATGATGTATATAAGCTTTATCTCAAAAAGTTACGTTTAACAAATAATTATCTTAGGTACTTTCAGTGTTTTTTGGTATCATTAGTATAAAATATATTTTAGTTAGAAATTTATTTAAGCTCAAGTGTACTTTGACTAACATAAGTATACGGCTTAAATTTTGATTTAGAAGGGGAAGCTTTATGGCGCACACGCAACTTCACCCGCTTTGGATTAAATATCCATCCTTAAAAAAGGATCTTGGAGCGGTTGTTGAGCTAATTGAACAAAATATTAATCTTGATGAGTCTGATGTTAAAAAAGCCATTGTTAAAATGATTGAAAATGGCGGAAAAATGCTGCGACCTGCCTATACACTATTAATGGCATCTTTTTATGAGATTGATCATCAACGAATTCTTGGATTAGCCGCAGCAATCGAAACGCTTCATGCCGCATCGTTAATCCACGACGACATTATTGATGATGCGCCAACACGTCGACACTTACCTTCAATACAACAACAATTCGGCAAAGATGTTGCTGTCTATGCTGGGGATTATTTGTTCGTCGTTGTTTTCCGCTTATTGAGTAAAAATCACCTGGATTTATCTGCAATCCAACGCGATACGCAATATCTTGATAATTTATTAGCTGGGGAATTAAATCAAAAAGATGCCCGTTACGATTTTGAAATGACTATCGAACGGTACTTAAAACAAATCGATGGTAAGACTGCTGAATTATTTGCTTTAGCAACTACCATTGGTGCAAACAAAGAAAATGCCCCCGCTGATTTTCTTGCCAATGCTGATAAAATTGGGCGTAACATTGGGATGGCTTTTCAAATCTTAGATGATATCCTTGATTATGAAGAATCAAGTAAAGCCATTGGTAAACCGACACTTGAAGATTTACGTCAAGGCGTCTACTCAGCGCCACTTATCTTCACAATGGCCACGCACAAAGCTGAAATCTTACCGATTTTACAAAAGCGGACTGAAATTAGCGATGCAGAAGCCATAGTTTTAGATCGTTTAGTTAAAAACTATGGGTTAACACCAGCTAAAGAACTCGCCAAAGAATACACACGCAAGGCAATTGCTGATATTGAAAATCTACCAGATAAACCTGCTAAGAAAATTTTATTG
The DNA here is from genome assembly GCF_918814575.1 of Periweissella fabaria. GTDB lineage: Bacteria > Bacillota > Bacilli > Lactobacillales > Lactobacillaceae > Periweissella > Periweissella fabaria. The sequence goes on from NZ_CAKKNS010000003.1 coordinate 62,907, forward strand.
CAATTGACGACCCAATTATTAAAACGTAAAAATTAATATCAAAAAGGCTTCGGAATATCATATCCCAAAGCCTTTTTATTTTTAGCTTTATTACCCACTATCTTAGTAGTTGCTTTTAACACCGGATTCTTAAATGAATTCTTTTTTTATGATGTGTAATTGTTGATCTAGCTGATAATGAATCGGACTACCATTGTCAACTTCAACTTGCATAATATCTGCATCATCAATTTGCTCTAGATATTTTATCAATGCCCGCAAAGTACTACCATGAGCAACAATCAATTGATTCTGGCCTTGGCGCAATCCTGGGGCAATCACATCTTGCCAGTAAGGTAATAATCGCACTGAGGCCATCTCGAGGCTTTCACCACGTGGTTCGAGCCCCAATGGATATTGCCGTTTAGGCTCTGGGCGACTTAGTAATGGTGGCACGGCGACATATGAACGCCGCCATTGTTGTACTTGCCATGCCCCAAACTGTTCTTTAGCAGTATCTTTATTCATTCCCCGTAATGCACCATAATGCCGTTCATTTAAACGCCAAGACTTACGCATGGGTAAGTACAACTGATCTATTTGTTCAAGCACGATATTAGCCGTTTGAATTGCTCGGCGTAAATAGGATGTATGTACTTGCGTAAATTGAACATTCGCTTGCGCCAATTTCTGCCCCGCTATTTTAGCTTGGGCGATACCTTGTTCCGTCAAAGCAACATCACTCCAACCCGTAAAAATATTATCTCGATTAGCTGTACTTTGACCATGGCGCATAATATATAAATCAACCATCTCAGTTCCTCACAATCACCGTCTTGTTAAATAACTTAATAATACTTGTTACCTTTTTCACCAATGATAGCTTATTTTTAATAAACTGCAAGTAGCTTTACTTAATTACTACTTAAAATTCAAGAATGACGCTTCCATAACTCAAACCAGCCCCAAAACCAGCTAATAATAACCGCTTGCCAGTTAAATCTTGGGTATTCATTAATTCCGCAAAAGCCATAGCAATTCCAGCTGATGAGGTATTACCGTAATATGAAACATTTTCGCAAAACTTACTTATTGGTTGCTCCAATTTAGCAGCAATTGCTTCAATAATGCGTAAATTGGCTTGATGCATAATATAAAAATCAATATCATCCCCAGTTAAGCCATTGTTCGTTAATAACGTCGTAATTTGCGTTGGCACTTTTGTCGTCGCAAATTCAAATACTGCCCGGCCATTTTGAAAAAACGCGTCCGTTTCAGGATAATTATTACTACTAATTTCTGTAATTGGCATAACTCGACCTGAGTGAATTGTTTCAGCATCCCCCATTGTTTGCAACTTTTCTGCGCGAATAACTGAATTATCACCATCAGCAACTAATAATGCAGCCCCAGCGCCATCACCAAAAAATACGGCCGTTGTTCGGTCAGTAAAGTCCATCATTTTGGTATTAACTTCAGCACTAATTACTAGTGCACTTTTATACGTCCCTGATTTAAGAAATTTTTCCGCGGTACTTAACGCAAAAACAAACCCCGCACATGCCGTACTAATGTCATAGCCCCACGCATTTACTGCACCTAATTTCTTTTGCACAATTGCAGCCGTTGCTGGTGTTTGCGCATCTGGGGTAATGGTACTTACAATAATCAAATCGATATCTTCTGCAGCATATTTAGCATTATCTAACGCTTGTTGTGCTGCTTTAGTTGCTAAATCCGATGTATTTTCACCAGCCAAGGAAAAATGCCGTGTTTTAATCCCGGTATGACTTTGAATCCAAGGATCATTGGTGTCCATGATTGTGGCTAACTGATTATTATCCACAACACTGGCTGGTACATAATGCCCCGCTGCAATAATCTTGACCCCATCACTCATTTTATTACCTCTTTATTATTCTCTTAATTATATTTTTAATATAATTCCTATTAAAGTTTATCAGTCCATTTTAGCTTAAAATAGGTTAAATAATCAAAAAAAATCTTTTTCACCTGTTTTTTTAAGATTCATTTTCCTTTATTATGTGCTACCATGAGAGATAGTTCGTTTTTTTTTAATAATCCACTAGATAAGTTTGACTTTTAAAGATTTCACTGGTAAATTAAGAACAATCAAAATTTGAAAAGAGGTTAAAATTCATGTCTAACTGGGACGAAAAATTCTCAAAACAAGGTTTCACCTTCGATGATATCGCGCTTTTAGCTGAACCTAGCGAAAATACCGATACTGCTATTAATTTGCAAACAACAATTGCAGATAACTTACACTTAAACATCCCTGTTTTAAGTGCCAGCATGGATACAGTCACTGAAGCCAATATGGCTGCAGCACTTGCTAGTGCCGGTGGTCTTGGAGTGATTCACAAAAACTTGAGTATTGCTGATCAAGCTAACGAAGTTGCTAAAGTTAAAGCTTTAACAATTGATACCAAATCAAACCCGATGGCTGCCCTTGATGAACAAGGTCGCCTTCTCGTTGCCGCCGCAGTTGGAGTTACCTCTGATACATTCGAACGCGCTAGTGCATTATTCAATGCTGGTGCTGATGCGATTATTATCGATACTGCTCACGGTCACTCAGCCGGAGTTCTTCGTAAAATTGCCGAAATTCGTGCCGATTTCCCAAATAACACTTTGATTGCCGGAAACGTAGCTACTGCTAGTGGAACACGTGCTTTATTTGAAGCCGGTGTTGATGTTGTTAAAGTAGGTATCGGTCCTGGTTCAATCTGTACTACCCGAGTTGTTGCTGGGGTTGGTGTACCACAATTTACAGCCATTCATGACGCTGCGGTTGTTGCCAAGGAATTTGGTAAAGCAATTATCGCCGATGGTGGTTTAAAGAGTGCCGATGACATTACTAAAGCCTTAGTAGCTGGTGGTAATGCTGTTATGGTCGGTTCAATGCTTGCTGGGACTGATGAAGCACCAGGTGAAGTATTCGTTGCCGAAGATGGTAAAAAATACAAATCATACCGTGGTATGGGTTCAATTGGTGCCATGCAACGTGGTTCATCTGACCGTTACTTCCAAGGGGGCGTTAACGAAGCTAACAAGCTTGTTCCCGAAGGTATTGAAGGTCGGACTGCTTATAAAGGAACAGCCCTTGATGTCATTGGCAAAATGATTGATGGCTTAAAAGCCAACATGAATGGTCTTAAATTAGCTAGCCTTACTACGCTAATTAACGATGATGTAGCGGCTAAAGTTGCTAATCCATTCCCTGCTAATGCTGACCGACACCTTTCATACGAAAACGTACTCTTACAACCAGCCGCTTCAAACGTGTTGCCAAACAGTGTTTCATTAGCTTCAAAAATCGCCCCAATGTTAACTTTAAACATTCCGGTTATTTCAGATCAAACAATCACTGATGCAACTTTAGCAACTGTGCTTGCACAACAAGGTGGACTTGGTGTTATTTCTGCTAAATTAAGCATTGACGCCCAAGCTAAAGAAGTTGGTTTAGTTAAGTCAGTTTCAATTAGTACTATTTCAACACCAAATGCCGCAACTGACGTTCAAGGTGACCAAGGTCACTTAGTTGTTGCCGCTGCCGTCAACATTGATGATGAATTAACTGCACGTGTTGAAAAATTAGTAGCTGCCAAGGTCGATGCAGTTGTTGTTAACAATGCTACTCCTGCAGTTATTGCTGAATTACACGCTGCATTCCCTTCATTAGTATTATTTGCTGATGATGTAACTTCTGCTGATGCTGCGGAAGCGTTACTCCAAGCAGGAGCCACAACTTTAATTGCTAAAACTGCTGACCACACTGAACTTTCAACAATTTTGGCCACAGCTAAAGTTGCGGAAGCTCATGGTGCTTTTGTAATCGCTCATGGTGATATCAAATACTCTGGTGATATTGTTAAAGCTCTTTCAGCTGGTGCCAATGCAGTTATGCTTGACTCAATGCTTGCTGGAACTGACGAAGCTGTTCAAGGTGATGTTGTTGTTACTGGTAATGAAAATATTCTTGCTGGTTACGAAGAACACACAAGTTACAATGGTTCTGCTGCGGATGTTATTTTCCAAATGCTCGGTGGTTTACGCTCAGGAATGGGTTATACCGGTGCTGCTACACCAGCTGAATTGATTCAAAAAGCAGCCTTTGTTCAAATTACAACTGCTGGTTTGATTGAATCTCATCCACATGATGTTACAATTACTAAGTCAGCACCTAATTACTCTAAGTAATTTGATTTAAAATATTTAAGGAGTCCATAGTAATGGCCAATAAAGAATTCGACAAAATTCTCGTGCTTGATTTTGGTAGTCAATACAACCAATTGATTACTCGCCGTATTCGTGAATTCGGTGTTTTCTCTGAATTAAAATCACACAAACTTACTGCCGATGAGATTAAGGCAATTAACCCTAAAGCAATCATCTTCTCTGGTGGCCCTAACTCAGTTTATGCTGATGATGCCTTCAAGATTGATCCTGCTATCTGGGAATTAGGTTTACCAATTCTTGGAATTTGTTACGGAATGCAATTGATGGCCCACGACCTCCCTGGTGGTGAAGTTCTTGGTGCAAAAGACCAAGAATATGGTGTTACTGATATTAACATTACTGTACCAACTACACCATTGTTTGCGAACACACCTGAAGAACAAGTGGTATTAATGAGTCACGGTGACAAGGTAACTTCTTTACCTGATGGTTTCGAACCAGTTGCTGTTTCAGCTAATACACCATTTGCTGCTATCCAAAACTTAGACAAGAACTTCTTTGGAATCCAATTCCACCCTGAAGTACGTCATTCAGTTTTCGGTAATGACATTCTTAAAAACTTTGTATTCAACATCGCTGGTGCAACTGCTAACTGGTCAATGGATGACTTCATTGACGAAACAATTGCTGAAATCCGTGAAACTGTTGGTGATAAGAAAGTCCTTCTTGGTCTTTCTGGTGGAGTTGACTCATCTGTTGTTGGGGTCTTACTACAAAAAGCAATTGGTGACCAATTAACTTGTATCTTTGTTGATCACGGTTTACTCCGTAAGGGTGAAGCTGAACAAGTTATGGCCGATCTTGGAACTGGTTTTGGCTTAAACATCATCAAAGTCGATGCCCAAAAACGATTCCTTGATAAGTTAGCTGGTGTTACTGATCCTGAACAAAAACGTAAAATTATTGGTCGTGAATTCGTTGAAGTCTTCAACGATGAAGCCTTTAAACTCGAAGACGTTGATTTCTTAGCCCAAGGTACGCTTTACACTGATATCATTGAATCAGGTACTGATACCGCCCAAACTATTAAGTCACACCATAATGTTGGTGGTCTTCCAAAAGAAATGACATTCAAGTTAATTGAACCAATGAAAACACTCTTCAAAGATGAAGTTCGTGCTATCGGTGAAAAACTTGATATTCCACATCACCTTGTATGGCGTCAACCATTCCCAGGTCCTGGTCTTGGTATCCGGGTTCTTGGTGAAATCACTGAAGATAAATTAGAAATCGTCCGTGATACTGATGCTATCTTACGTGAAGAAATTGCCGCTCACGGTCTTGAAAGTGAAATCTGGCAATACTTCACCGTACTTACTGGTATTCGTTCAGTTGGGGTCATGGGTGATGGTCGGACTTACGATTATACAATTGCCTTACGTGGGGTAACTTCTATTGATGGAATGACTGCTTCATTTGCAAAAATTCCATGGGAAGTCCTTGAAGACATCTCAATTCGTATTGTAAATGAAGTTGATCACGTTAACCGCGTAGTCTACGATATTACAAGTAAGCCACCTGCAACTATTGAATGGGAATAAGTTGCTTTGCAATTTTAGTCCTATCAATTTATAGCGGTATCTGCTTAACTAGCATATAAAAACGCCACACAGCTAATAACTGTGTGGCGTTTTTTAGTATGTTGGACTAATTATCAGCTAATTTGTTACGGCATTGAATAGCTTGTGCTGGATAATCTGTATGGAAGGCATCTACATTACGCTTAAAGCAAAGTATCATTGCACTTTCTTCGTTGACGGTCCAAGGACGAATGTATTTAGGGTAATCAATAAGTTCTTTTTCCATCTTCGAAAACCAAGTAAAAGATGGATGAATACTATCAATTAATAATAAATATTTTGAAAATAATATGGTGAATTTATCTCCCACCATGATCCAAGCTTTCTTAGTTTGAGGGTCAATTTCGCCCAGTCGTTCCAAGGTCAAAGGATTAAAGCTAGAATAGATTACTTCAAATACTGGTTGTTGTTTTTGAATTAACTTAACTAGTTTTTGCTCAATTCCAGGATAATCATATTGGTCTGTTTTAAGTTCAATATTTAAAGTTCCTGTAAACCCAATCTCGGTTAATAAGTCTAGAACTTCTGTAAAAGTTGGAATTTTTTCAGTTGCATATTCCATTGAAAACCAACTACCGGCATCGTATTCCTGTAATTCCTTAACAGTCATATCCCCAACAGTACCTGTACCATCGGTTGTGCGATTAATTGTTTCATCATGTATGACTACCAACTGACCATCCTTTGATAACTGTACATCCAATTCTATACCATCACTTCCTACCCGAACTGCTTCTCGAAAAGCTGATAATGTATTTTCTGGATGCGTCCCTTTACTGCCACGATGCGCAAAAATTTTGGTCATGCTAGCCCCTCTTTCCTATTGTAGTTTCCCATTTGAACGATTTGATTGTAATAATGCATTATTTACGTCAGTAGAAACTTTATCTAAAGTTTTCGTAACATTAGCCCCGTTGAAGATACTATCCATTCCAGCTTCTTCAATTGATCGAGATTCCGTAATTACATTTGTTAGTACCCCTTGTGTTTGCGGAACATTTTTTGTATCGTGCAATTGATTAGCCGCTTGCTGTAATTCTGGATTTTTTGCATATGCTTTTTTCATCAAGTCTTCGTTATATGCTAGCTTATTTACTGGAAAGTAACCCGTTGCTAAAGACCATTTAGCTTGGCTCGCTGGTTTTAACATAAATTTCATGAAATCCCACGCCCCATTTGTTTCAGATTTAGATTTTCCTTTCGTAATCCAGACACTTGCACCACCAATAGCAACTCCTGTACGCGTTTGTTTTTTCTCAGGAATTGGTAAATAGCCAATTCCTACGTTAAATTTTGCTGTTTTGAAAATTTGATTTGCTGACGATGATGAAGCAAAAATCATCGCCACATCTTGTTTTAAGAAACCAGCAGTAAGATCGTTTTCATTTGTTGAATAGTTAACTGCTGTCCCATCTTTAAGCATGTTTTGCACCCATGTTAACATATAACGAGTATCAGCATTATTAAACGAGACTTTAGTCGGTACACCGGTTTTCCCGTTATCGTTATTCATCAAAAAATTCCCTTGATTAGCAATTAATTCTTCAAATAACCAACCATATACTTGGAGACTAAATGATTTTGTTTTTGAACCTTTTTCCTTTAATTTACGACCAATATCAGCAATTTCTTCATACGTTTTTGGAAATGAATTATATCCCACTGATTTTAATACATCCTTATTGTAAAACATTACTGGCGTTGAACTATTGAACGGAATTGATTGTAATTTACCATCTAAACTATAATAAGCAGAAATTGGTTTTTCAATATTGTTTAAGGTTACTCCGTCTTGTTCAAATAATTTATATGCGGGAATATAATTTTTATTATCAATCATTGTTTGGGTCCCCACTTCTGGAACTTGTACAAGATCTGGAGCAGAAGGACTACCAGCAACACTTTGGTATTTCGCTAAATTTTCTGCATAAGTTCCCTGAAAACTTGGAATAATTTCATATTTAGTTTGTGATTTATTATATTCTGCAACTAATTTTTCTAATGCAACTTTATTTGCACCACCCATCGCATGCCAGAAAGTGATTACTTGACGATGATCTTGGGTTTTTGTATTAGCATTCGCGTTTGCCATTTGCATTCCTATTCCAAAAATGGCAGCAATTCCTAGTATTGAAAGTAAAATTACGAAAATCTTCTTAGACACGTGCTTTTCTCCTATTTAACTGCACCTTCAGCCAAACCTTCCTGTAAGCGTTTTTGACTTAAGTAAAGAATAATTAATGTTGGCAATGCCACAATTACTGCTGAGGCCATTACAACCCCCCATTCCGTCAAAGCTTCTTCCGACTGGATTTGACGTAATCCTATTTGGACAGTTCGAACATTATTATTTGTAGAAACAAGTAATGGCCATAGGTACATATTCCAAGCACCTAAAAATTGATAGATTGCTAAAGTAATGAGACTTTGTTTTGAAATGGGCATCACTACATCTTTATAAACTCTCCAGTGATTAAAACCATTTACCCTACTTGCCTCAATTAATTCATTTGGAATTTGTTTAAACGTTTGGCGCAAGAAAAAAGTTGAAAATGCTGATGCTAAGGATGGCAAAGCAATCCCAAAGTAAGAATCAATTAGGTGCATTGCTTTAATTGTTTGAAAATTAGCAATAAATGTTGCTTCAAATGGCACCATCATTGTCATTAAAAATATAAAGAATAGTGGCTCTTTCCATTTAAAATTTAAAAAGACAAATGCGTATGCCGCTAAACTACTCACAATTAACTGCGCAGTTACGATTAACGACGATGTAATTGTCGAATTAATCATCATACGTGGAACATTAGCATTTTGAAACGCCTTTACATAATTTTCAAAATTTAAACTTTTGGGAAACAACGAACCACCTAAGTAATCAATCCCTGGAACAAAGCTAATCATAATTCCTGAAAAAATGGGTAAAATATAAATTACTGCCAACCCGATTAAAATAATATACAGAATTGTAGTTTGGAATTTATTCGATTTTATCATTGGTAGTGTACCTTGCTTTCACTAAATTTTGTTTGAACTAATGTAATAACTACTATGATAATAAATAAAATTACTGCTTCTGCACTTGCCCGCCCACTATTCAAATTAATAAATGAATCTTGATAAATTTGATAAACCAGCGTATTGGTAGCGTTATTTGGTCCACCTTTTGTTAACATATCAATTTGGCCAAACGCTTGAAAAGAATTAATAATGCTTACGGTAATTACAAAATAAAATGTTGGAGAAAGAATTGGAATAATCACTTTACGCATTAAATATGTTTTTTTTACACCCTGAATGGCAGCCGCTTCAAATAATGACGTTTCAATCGATTGAATTGCACCTAAAAAAATAATATATATAAAACCAATATTCATCCAAATAGTCGCAAATGCAACCGCATAAATTGCATATTTAGGATCTGTTAACCATCCAATTGGCTTTTGACCGAAAAATAACATTACTTTATTTAAATAACCATTTACCGGATTAAACATAAATTGCCAAAATATTGAAGAAGCAGCAACCGAAATTCCCATTGTTGAAGAAAAAATAAGCCGAAAAAAAGCCATTCCACGAATTTTTTCACTAGTTAAAAATGCTAACAAAAAACCAAAAATAACCGTTAACGGTACTGTAGCTAATACAAAAATAATGGTTGATTTAAATCCATTTTGAAAAACACTTGATTTCATTGCTATCAGATAATTTTCAATACCCGCAAATGACACCAGTTTTGAACCAGTACTAGTTAAAAAAAGACTCGTATAAATTGTTTTTAGCATTGGATAAAAAACAAATAAACTGAACAATACAATTGATGGCAATAAGAACAATAATGCTACTTTTAAGTCCTTTCCAGTAAATGACTTAGTTTGTACCTTGGCAGAACTTTGTTTCTGTTCTAATATGAGCTTATTTTGCATTATCCGACACATCCTTCTGCTACTGATACTTCTTCAAATGCAGCCAAAATACGACGTTGAGTCGTATGTTCAAATAAATGCATATTCATCAAATCTACTTCAAAATAAACTTTTTGTCCTAATACAAATAATTGTTGGCCTTTTAATTTAGCAATCATTTTATGTTCTAAACAGTCAAACACCACAATTGTTTCGTTCCCTAATTGTTCTACATTAATTACGGTACCTGTTAATTGTGAATTTATTACTTCAGAAAGTTTTAAGTGTTCAGGTCTAATTCCCACGTCAACGGAATTTTGTCCACTTAAAGCGGTTGCTTGTGAAACAGTTAATGGAATATTCACGTCGTAATTATTAGAAATTAGGGCATTTTCTGTACGAGTTAGGGCTAAAAAATTCATCTTGGGTGTCCCAATAAATCCTGCAACAAATTGATTTACCGGATTATTGTAAACTTCTAAAGGTGTCCCTACTTGTTGAATTTCACCACCATTTAGTACAGCAATGCGATCACCCATTGTCATTGCTTCTGTTTGATCATGCGTAACATAAATGATTGTCATACCTAAATTACGTTGTAATTCTTTTATCTGTGTACGCATTTTTTCACGTAATTCTGCATCTAAGTTTGATAAAGGTTCATCCATCAAACATACTTTACGTTTACTTGCAATCGCACGCGCTAACGCCACACGCTGCCGTTGTCCACCTGATAAATTTTTCGGCTTACGATCAACATATTTTTCCAAACTTGTTAATTTTACTGCTTCATTCAATCTTTCTTCTAACTCTATTTTTGATATTTTTTTGTCTTCCAAACCAAATAAAATATTTTCACGAACTGATAAATGGGGAAATAATGCGTAACTTTGAAACACCATTGATATTTTGTGATCTTGTGGGGGTAATTGACTCACATTCCGATCACCAATATAAACATCACCATCTTGAACAGTTTCAAGACCTGCAATCATACGTAGTAATGTACTTTTCCCACACCCTGAAGGACCAACTAACACGAAAAATTCTTTATCATTAATAGTTAAATTGATATCTGATAAAACCTTTTCGTGGTTGTCATAAGATTTTGATAAATGTTTCAATTGAATTGATGGCATTACTGGATCTCCTTTTTCTTAATACCCTTAAGATAGCATCTATTTGTAAAAGGAAACCTTAAAATCCGTAAAAATATCATACATCTTTTTGTAAAATTAATTCTTATGTAATAATCATTTTTATTGATGTTTGTAAAAATTTAACTAAGAATCGATATCCTAGAGTACGCTATCGTAGTTGTGTTTATCGTTATTAATTCAATGATAATTAAAGGAATTAACGCGATTGTTATAACACATTCCGACTAAGGATATCACCGTATGATATTAACGTTACGTAACACCGAACGTAAAAATAACCATAAAAAAGTGCAATAAATTATGTAATAACATAGTTTACAGTGGACTACTGATAGTAATAATATCAGAGATATTGCTATTGTCTGTTAGCTCATATTATCAAAAAAGCACTAAACCTTTGTTGTAAAGGTTTAGTGCTTTTTTGACGCGTAAATTAATCTCAAACTAGGCTAACATGGCTTATTTTTGTTTTGAAAAAACTTCATTAACTACTTGCCGTTGGTCACCTTGACTATCTTTAATACATTCAGCTAACAAGCGTTTGGAAATTTCTAATGAAAAATCATCTTTATGTTCCTCTGATACTTTCATTGCTTGTAATAGCTGATAATGAAATTCATTCAAGCTTGGCTCAGGTAGTCCCGCAGCACAATCTTTAGTAACTTTCATTAATAATAATCCAATATTGATTTTATCCTCAGCCCCCAAGTCTTGTTTAAGAATACTAAAATCAATATCAAATAATAACTCACTTGAACCACCGTGTTCTTCAATCATTTTCATTAATAATGATCGCATAGCCTCAATCTGAGTAACTAAATCCGCTGTCACCTGGTCTTGAAATTCAATTTTTTGCTCTAGTTGATCTAACCGCGCCCCTATTTTTTTCATCGTTAGTTCATCCATCTAACTCAATCCCCCTATGTCATGTTTAATTGGATATATGATAAAAAGCATATTAACAGCAAATCATTGGTTACCAATAATCGTAGCACTTTTCCCACTTTTTAACACGTTTGAGCTATTAAATACAACAACAAAATTGCGTACTGACGCCTATTAAGAGCTTTTTTTATAAAATTTACGATTTATTTATGAGCTTCCCAGACACATGGTCCTAAATGCATATCAGAAAAATATGCAGTAAAGCTCGAATCTTCCGGGCTACATGCATATACACCAAACCTTATTACTTCTGCCCCATGATTCAAATGAGCTATGCGCATTTGATGGTATTCTTGACCATCAAAAGAATACTCAAGTCGAAAATCACTAGCACGCCGACTTAATCGATACCAAATTGCTTGATATTCAGTCGAAACATCTATCGTTGCCCAATCAGAAAAACCATCATTAGTAACTACACTACCCAACCGTTGAAACTGTTCATTTTCGTATTCGGTTGATGATTTTAACCAGTTATCACTATCTAAATACAAGACAATCCCACATTGATCAAAGCGTTGGTGGGTCTTAAATTCCGTTTTGACAGTAAAAGAAAAATATTGTTCAGCCGTCGTCATTTGTAAAACAGGTGCATTATCATTTTGGAACCCGTAATATGTCCGTTGCCATAAATCGGTATGCGGTGCCGTTGTAATTGAAATTTCGTCTACCCCGATATTAAAAGCCTGTGGTTGCCGCGTCCAAACTAGTTCTTGAGTATTAAATTCCATGAGTTAACTCCTTTGAGAACTTTCTCTATTATGCACCTCCCATTATAGGTTACTCTTACGCTAAATTAAAGCTCTTTCAACAAACCTGTACGTACAAGTAACTTGTGGACTAACCATGGGGTTAAATAGCTTAAAGGTAAAATACAGCTAAACGCAATTAGCCATGCACGTAACCACACGCCCCATTCGATTGGCAAGAATACTGGATGTGCGACGTAATAAAAAACCAATGATAAAATGCCGGTATTAATGATGCCGATAATTATTTTAACGACGTGCTTCATGATTAAGCACTCCTTGAGCAAATGTCGGATATTGCAACTGCCCACCGTTAGCTAGCCATTTAGCATTACTAACACCGCGTTCAAAGGGCTGGGCTGGAATAAAGCTTGGGGCTTGTGGGCTGTGCATAACTTGTGCATAAAGCTGTGACCATGTCTCGTTTGCCATTGGTTGGTTATCCACAATGTTATACACACCTTGTGGTAAGGTTAAGGCTTGAATTGCTGCTTGAACCGCATCATTAATGTGGATAAATGAAGTTATCCCCAAGCTCAAAGTTAATTCCCCCGCTGCCATCTGTTGATTAATTAAATTACCTTGATCGTACCACGTACCTGGACCGTATAATGTGCCATATCGTAGAATTGTCCACAAGGGTAATGTTTTAACCGCTTCTTCGAGTGCTAAAATCCCATTAACCGTCGTTTGCCGTGGGGCTGGTGCCGTAATATCTAACGGAGTCTCCTCCGTGGCCAAGTTATCCCCAGGTGCATAACTCCAGGCAATACTTTGTGCGATAATTTGCTTAACTCCGACAAGTTGGGCCGCTTGGACCAAATTTTGGGTCCCAATCGTGCGCACATGGGCATTAGCTACCGAACTCCCATCCTTTAACGCTGTAACTTGATGCATAATCACTGTTGGTTTAAATGTAACTAAAGCCGCTTTAATATCATCCAAGACTAAAATATCACCTTTAAAGGCCGTTATTCCGGCAGCTTCTAAGCGTTGTACGCCGTGCTCTGAAGTCGTTAATCCTCCCACTTCATAACCTAACTTAAGTAATGCTTTACCTAATTGAAAACCGATTAATCCTGTAGCGCCTGTAATAAAAATTCGTTGCATGTTCTGACCTCCGTTATTGTCTAAAACTATTTTAAAGTCCTTTCTACTGGGCTACAATGGATTTATTATCTAACTGTCTGGGTACAGAAAGGAATTGCTGATGACTAAATACGCGACCGTCTTAGCTTATATCACAAGTATGATTAACAACGGCACTTGGCCAGTTGGTACCAAACTACCTTCCATTCGTAGTTTAGCGACCCAATTTCAATGTAATAAAGATACGGTTAGCCATGTATTACAAGAACTTAAATACCAAAATATTATTTATGCGGTTGCTAAAAGTGGAAATTACGTTTTAACTGGGGTTGAACAACCCGTCCCAGCGATTAAGCAACCCATTAAATTTGCTAATTCGATGCCCGATGAGACGTTGTTTCCCTATAATGATTTTCGGGCGTGTTTAAATCAAGTTACCCAAACCTCCCACGAACACTTATTTACGTACTTTAATAATCCCGCGGGTTATCCACCGTTAATTACCGCGATTAATGATTACTTTAATACCCAACATCTCTTCACCCACACCGGTCAAATTACGATTACTTCCGGGATTCAACAAGCGTTATACATTTTAACGCGGATGCCCTTTCCCAATCACAAGCAGACCATTTTATTAGAGCAACCTACTTATCATCAAATGAATGCTTTGGTGGATAACTTAACTACCGATTACTTAACCATTACTCGTGACACTAATGGCCTGGACTGGGAAGAATTAGAAAATATTTTTAAAACTCAGCCAATTAAATTTTTTTATACGATTCCACGATTTAGTGTTCCTTATGGGCAAAGTTATACCAACCGCGAGCGGGCCAAACTATGTCACCTGGCCCAAAAATACGATGTCTATCTTGTCGAAGATGATTATTTTGCTGACTTTGAAAATAATTCACGGGTTAAAACCCTTTATGAACAGGCACATGCCAATCACGTTATCTATTTACGATCTTTTTCTAAAATAATTTTCCCCGCTTTACGGCTTGGTGCAGTCATTATGCCCCAAAAATTATTTGACTCGTTCATTAACGAAAAACAACTGATTGACTACGATACTAATATGTTTATGCAGCGCGCATTGGCCATCTATTTAACGAGTTCAATGTTCACCCGCCATCGCCACCAAATCACAACCGCTTATCATCAAAAAGCACGGCGACTAAATACTTTTTTGCAACAACATGGCATTAAAAAAAATAATCTGGCAACCCAAGTTGTTTTGCACTTTGATACTACTAAAATCAGTGCATCAATGCTGACAGAATTACTGAAACAGCAAAATTTGGAAGTTAATATGTTGACCACTAATTATATTGGTCAGCGGCCATTAAATCTTTTTAGTATTGACGTCCGTAATATGCCTTATGCCACGATTACATCCAATTTAACCGCTCTTTGGACTGTAATTGGCATATATATCATCCGCGACGTTGATGCTTGAAACCAGCTTATAGACAAAAATAAAGGAAGGTCTGTTAATGACCTTCCTTTATTTTTAATGTTCTTTTACATATTGCCTAAACAAACTAACGGCTGTTAATAACGCAATTAAGATAATTAACCAATTTAACACATTAAGTGGTAATTGCTTAACAATTTTAACGGCTACAAATACGCCAATAATACCTCCAATGATAATCCCAGCAAAACCACGCCATTGAACCCGGTCCATTTTGATAAACTCTCGACCTGAAATTGACATAATCATCGCTGCATCCAACATCATGACGGGAAAAGCAATTGTTGGATTAACTCCAATTAACGTAAAGAAAATTAATTCAGGAGCGTAATTTCCAAGCCCAATTGTCATTAAATTACCAATAATAAAATTAAACACAATTCCTAACGGTAGTAACCAACCGTGTAACCCATGAGCGGTATCACTACCAATAACCGTTGGGATGAAAAACATCCGATAAACGATGATCGCAGCTGCCACTACCAAGGCAATTCCGAGTGCTAAGCGCACAACTTGGACATTCCATTTCCGTGTAACGTGCGGTCCAACATACGCCCCGAGGATTGCAGCTAAGGTCATTGGAATTAACGTTGTAATTTCAATTTTAACTGCCGTAATGAATAATAAAGCTTCAAACATAACCGGAATAGCATGAACCGCATTTAAAGTACCTGGTAATTTTGCATCATCATCAGTAAAATGGGTGATTTTAAATAAACCGGTCGTTGTCGCAAATGACCCAATTCCTAGAGTATCACCTAAATCAGTAATGAAACCAATTAGTGCTCCTAGGCCAAATGATTTAAAAATATTAATTTTACGTGTATAAGCTGTCTTAATAATCAGCAGAACAAACAGTATCATCGTTATTATGATGATAATTTGAATTAAATGTAACATTAAACGTTGCTCCATAGCCCTATTCCATTCTAAAAATAATATATATGTGTCTACTGCTTACTTAAGCATAAAAATATGTACAAAAAAATCTCGCATGAATGCGGTGCGACATTACTGTCATTCAAGCTAGACTTAGATAGCAAGCTATCCATCATCATGACGCTTTATACCATCATTCATGGAGATTGATTTGATCTACAAGTAGAATTTAATTGGAGTCAATGAGATTAGTCAACGAGTTCCAAGACAACCATTTGCGCGGCGTCACCACGACGTTGAACTGTCTTAAGAATTCGAGTGTAACCACCATTACGTTCAGCGTAATGTGGTGCCAATTCATCAAATAACTTTTGCAAAGCAGTTTGAACTTTGATGTTATCGCCGTCTTCCTTCACATCAGCAACAACGTTACGAACAAACGCAGCTGCCTTACGACGAGAAGCCAAATCACCATGCTTACCAAGTGTGATCATCTTGTCAGCAGTCTTGCGAACTTCTTTAGCGCGAGCTTCAGTAGTTACGATACGACCATTAACAAGCAAGTTAGTAGTCAAATCACGTAAAAGTGCTTTACGTTGTGAGCTAGTACGACCTAATTTACGGTAACTCATGAATGGATACCCTCCTTTTACTTAAAATTCTTAGTCTTCCTTACGGAAACCTAAATTTAATTCTTGAAGCTTGTGTTGAATTTCTTCTAATGATTTACGACCAAGATTGCGCACCTTCATCATGTCAGCATCTGACTTGTCGGTTAACTCTTGAACAGTGTTAATACCGGCACGTTTCAAACAATTGTAAGAACGAACTGAAAGGTCCAATTCTTCAATAGTCATTTCTAACATTTTTTCTTTGTGCGTTTCTTCCTTTTCAACCATGATTTCAGCGTTCATTGCGGTATCTGTCATTTCAACAAACATCGCCAAGTGTTCCGTTAAAATCTTGGCTGCAAGGCTAATCGCTTCACTAGGAGTGATTGAACCATCTGTAGTAACATCCAATGTCAACTTGTCGTAATCGTCACGTTGACCAACACGGGTGTTTTCAACTTGATAGTTCACTCGTTCGATTGGGGTATAAATTGAATCAATTGCTAACACACCGATTGGCAAATCGTCGCGAAGTGCTTTACTGTCATCAGCTGACAAGTAACCACGGCCACGGTTAGCAGTTAGAGTCATATGCAATGTTGCACCATCGGCAACAGTTGCAATTGCTAATTCTGGATTCAAAATAGAAACATCAGCGTCGCCAAGGATATCACCGGCAGTAACTACCGCTGGACCTTGAACATTCACTTCTAATGTTTTGTCTTCATCGCTATCGATGCGCAATGAAACCTTTTTCAAATTAAGAATGATTTGCGTAACGTCTTCTACAACACCATCAACAGTGGTAAATTCGTGCAAAACACCATCAATTTGGACTGAGCTAATTGCAGCACCTGGAAGTGATGACAACAAAATGCGACGAAGTGAGTTCCCTAATGTTGTACCGTAACCGCGTTCGAGCGGTTCGACAACGAACTTACCATAGTTGCTATCTTCTTCAATCTTGTAAATGTTAGGCTTTTCAAATTCGATCATGCTTATTGTAACCCCTTTCAAAACGCGTACGTTGTATAATTGATTCGATTCCTAAAGAGAATTGAGCTAATTCCCAAAATATGAATTTCCTCGACTAGACGCGACGACGCTTTGGTGGACGAGATCCATTGTGAGGAACTGGCGTAACATCTTTAATTGCTGTTACTTCTAAACCGGCAGCTGCTAAAGCACGAATTGCTGCTTCACGACCTGAACCAGGTCCTTTAACAGTTACTTCAACAGTCTTCATTCCGTTTTCCATTGAACCTTTTGCAGCAGCTTCCGCAGCCATTTGAGCTGCGAAAGGAGTTGACTTACGGCTACCCTTGAAACCAAGTGAACCGGCTGATGACCAGGCAACAGCGTTACCTTGTACATCAGTAATCATAACAATCGTGTTGTTAAAAGTAGCGTGAATGTGAGCCACACCGGCTTCAATATGCTTCTTTACACGACGCTTGCGGTTTGTACGACCTGCCATGAGATATAATCCTCCTTTTCTTTAAAAATTAATTACTTCTTCTTACCAGCAATTGCCTTAGCTGGACCCTTACGAGTACGAGCATTGTTCTTAGTGTGTTGTCCACGCACTGGAAGACCCTTCCGGTGACGGATACCACGGTAAGAAGCGATTTCTTGCAATTGTTTGATGTTCAATGATACTTCACGACGAAGGTCACCTTCGACTTTGATGCCGTCAACAACGGCACGGATAGCATCTTCTTGATCAGCAGTTAAATCGCGTACACGAACGTCTTCAGAAACCTTAGCGTCAACTAAGATTTGCTTAGCAGTTGTGTTACCGATTCCGTAGATGTAAGTCAAGCCAATGACAATACGCTTGTCACGTGGCAAGTCAATACCTGCAATACGAGCCATGAAATTTACCTCCATATATTTTTTTGAGAGCTTTATTATACACTCGAAAGTGTATTAAGGTAATTACTTACCTTGACGTTGTTTGTGTTTTGGGTTTGCTGAGCAAATAACCATAACACGGCCGTTACGCTTGATCACTTTACAGTGTTCGCACATAGGCTTAACTGATGGACGTACCTTCATAATCTATTCCTCCTATTCGGTTAACTGATTATTTAAAGCGATAAGTAATACGACCCTTAGTAAGATCGTATGGTGACATTTCAACAGTCACCTTGTCCCCAGGTAAGATACGGATGAAGTTCTTCCGAATTTTACCAGAAACGTGAGCCAAAATAACATGTCCATTTTCGAGTTCTACTTTGAACATTGCGTTAGGCAAAGTTTCTTTAACAATACCTTCGATTTCAATAACATCACTAGCCACGCTAAATTCCTCCTTGTTGTTTTATCTTAATTATTATATGAGTTTTAAAACCTAAATCATAGATTACTTAATTACCTTAAGCTGAACCCGTTACTTTAACTAATGAAAACTCATAATTAAAATAAGTCAGTTGCAATTTTGACGAGCATTACAGTGATTTTAAAATTTCTTGTGTGTCAGCAAAGACAACATCGATGTCACGAGCGCCATCAATAGTATGAAGGAGCCCTTTACCATTGTAAAAATCAATCAATGGTGTGTTCATCTTAATGTTAACTTCAAGACGATTTTTAATCGTTGCTGGAGTATCATCAGCACGACCACGTGCAAGCAAGCGGTCAGCTAATAATTCAGGTTCAACATCAAAGTTGATCACTGCTGTTAAAGGTTTGTTAAGTTCTGCCAAGATTTCGTCCAAAGCATTTGCTTGAACTAATGTCCGTGGGAAACCATCAAGCATAAAACCATCCTTAGTGTCTGGTTGTGCTAAACGATCCTTAACAATCCCAACTGTAACTTCGTCGGGAACCAATTCACCTTTATCGATGAATTTTTTGGCTTCCAAGCCCATTTCAGTTTCATTAGCCATTGCCTCACGGAAAATATCACCAGTTGAAATGTGCGGAATCGCAAATTCCTTGATAATTTTTTCTGCTTGGGTACCTTTACCTGCACCAGGCAAGCCCATAAGTACTAAATTCAATGCCATGATTTATTCTCCTTCTCTGATGAAACCAACATATTGACGCTTCATCATCAAGCCATCAAGTTGGCGAATCAATTCAATAGCAACACCAACTACAATAAGTAAGCTGGTACCACCAAGTCCGATTGACTGATTTAAGCCCCACACATTAGTTGCGATTAATGGCAACAATGCGATGAAACCTAAGAATAGTGAGCCAACAACTGATAAACGCATCAATAATCTTGAAACCCATTTCTGAGTTTCCTTACCAGGCCAAATTCCTACAATGTAAGAACCTTGCTTTTGTAAGTTTTCTGCTAACTTTTCTGGATTAACTTGAACAAACGCGTAGAAGAATGTAAATAATACAATCAAAACGGTGTACAAGATTGAACCAGAGGTCGTTTGCATACTAAAGACGTTTTGTAGAATTTTAAACCAAGTTGTATCACTATAGTTACCTTGGAAAAATAACAAGAACGTCTGTGGTGTCGCCACAAATGAAGAAGCGAAGATAACAGGGATAACCCCAGAAACGTTAACCTTCAATGGTAAGTAAGACGAATCACCTGAACCAGTTGACCGTCGAGTGTATTGCATTGGAATCTTACGAATTGCTTGTTGCACATAGGTAACAAACACAACAACTGCAATAACTGCAACTGCTAACGCAACGATAAACAACCACCCTTGCCATTGTGAGCCTTGTGGGGCTTGCACAACTTCTTCTTTATATATTTGATAGATACCAGCAGGCATCCGTGCAATAATTCCAGCAAAAATCAACATTGAAACGCCATTCCCAAGTCCTCGCTCAGTGATCATTTCACCAAGCCAGGTAGCAAACATCGTTCCAGCGGTAAGAATCAGCCCAATCATTACATATGTTTGGACATTTGGAGTTTTAACAAGACCCATTGAACTCAATGAGTTAAATCCTGCAGTAACTCCAATTGACTGAACAAACGCCAACACAATGGTTAACCATCGTGTCGCTTGATTAAGTTTGCGTCGACCAACTTCACCTTGCTTTGACCATTCCACAAATCGTGGCACAATGTCCATCTGGAGTAATTGAACCACGATCTGTGCAGTAACGTAAGGTGAGACCCCCATTGCAAACAATGAGTAATTAGTCAACCCACCACCACTGAAAATATTCAAGATGCCAACCAAGCCCGAATTTGCAAGATTTTGAATTGCATGGGCATTGATACCAGGAACGGTGATATAAGCACCAATCCGGTAGATAATCAAAATACCAAGTGTGAAGAGCATCTTGTTCCGGATGTCTTTGACTTTAATGGCATTCTTGATTGTTGTTAGCATTAGAGTACCTCTACAGATCCACCAGCAGCTTCAATAGCTACGACAGCTGAGTTTGAGAACTTGTTAGCTTTAACAGTCAACTTCTTAGCCAATTCGCCATTTCCAAGCACTTTGATACCAGATTTTTCGTTTTTAACGATTCCGGCTTCAACTAACAATGCTGGTGTAACAACAGCACCGTCTTCGAATTTGTTCAAAGTGTCAAGGTTAACGATTGCGTATTCTTTGCGGTTAATGTTAGTAAAACCACGTTTTGGAATACGACGGAAAAGAGGCATTTGACCCCCTTCAAAACCAACACGAACCTTGCCACGAGCCTTTTGACCCTTTTGACCACGTCCAGCGGTTTTACCGTTACCAGAAGAAGTACCACGACCCACACGGTTACGTGTTTGACGTGAACCTTCTGCAGCTTTTAATTCGTTCAACTTCATTAGGTAGGCACCTCCTTATTTTTTTAGTTTTTTTAATTACTTAGCTTCTTCAACAGAAACCAAGTGAGCAATCAAGAATACAGCTCCACGAGTAGCTTCGTTGTCAGGCTTAATAACTGATGAGTTAACCTTGTTTAAACCAAGGGCCTTAACGATCGCACGTTGCTTAGGAAGACGGTGAGCAGCACTCTTAACAAGTGTAATTTTTACATTAGCCATGTGTAAATCCTCCTATTAATCAGCAAGGTGTTCCAATGAAACACCACGTAAAGCAGAAACTTCTTCAGCCTTCTTAAGTGACTTCAAGGCTTCAAACGTTGCGCGAACAACGTTAACTGGAGTACTTGAGCCAAGAGACTTAGAAGTAACGTCGGTAACACCTGCAAGTTCCATAACGGCACGAACAGCACCACCGGCAGCAACCCCAGAACCTTCAACGGCTGGTTTGATCATGATGCGACCACCACCCCAGATTCCGAGAGTTTCGTGAGGAATAGTTGTAGCAACAGTTGGAACTGCAATCAAGTTACGCTTAGCGTCTTCAATTGCCTTACGGATTGCTTCAGGAACTTCCTGAGCTTTACCAGTACCAAAACCAACGTGACCGTTCTTATCACCTACAACCACGAGGGCTGCAAAGCGAAGACGACGTCCACCTTTAACAACTTTGGTAACACGGTTGATAGCAACCACGTTTTCTTCTAATTCACCAAGAGTTTTTGGATCAATAAATGCCATGTTTTTTATTCCTCCTTTCCTTAGAACTTAAGACCGTTTTCACGAGCTGCTTCAGCAAGCACTTGTACACGGCCGTGGTATAAGTAACCACCACGATCAAAGACAACGTCTTCGATACCAGCCGCAACAGCGCGCTTAGCAACTTGAGCACCAACAAACGCAGCCTTTTCAGACTTAGTTGTGCCAGTAACGTCCTTGTCAAGTGTTGAGGCACTTGCTAACGTCACACCCGCTACGTCATCAATCACTTGAGCGTAGATGTTTTGGTTTGAACGGAAAATGTTCAAGCGTGGGCGTTCAGCAGTACCAGAGATTTTTGCGCGAACGCGGCCGTGGCGACGTTGGCGAGTTTTGTTCTTATCTGGTTTTGAAATCATTTGAGTAACCTCTATTTTCTAATCTAGAAAGATATACTAGTTAAGTAATTAATTACTTACCAGTCTTACCTTCCTTACGACGAACTTGTTCATCAATGTAACGAATACCTTTACCCTTGTAAGGTTCAGGTGCACGAACTGAACGGATTTCTGCGGCTAAGTCACCAACAGATTGTTTTGAAACACCTGAAATGATCACAGTAGTTGTGTCAGGTGATTCGATTTTCAACTCAGCGGGAGTTTCGAATTCAACTGGGTGTGAATAACCCACGTTCAATACGAGTTTAGTACCTTGCATTTGGGCACGGTAACCAACCCCAACAAGCTTCAAAGTCTTTGAGAAACCTTCGTTTACACCTTCAACCATGTTAGCAAAGTTGGCACGAGTAGTACCGTGCATTGCCTTCATACGGTTATCGTCTGATGGACGAGTGAAAGTTGCTTCGTTTCCTTCGATGTTCAAAGTAATGTCTGAACTGAATGTACGAGTTAATTCCCCTTTAGGACCTTTAACAGTCACAGTGAAACCATCTTGTTTAACTTCAACGCCTGCTGGAATTTCAACAGTCTTATTACCAATACGACTCACGAGTAGGTACCTCCTTTTTTTTAATTTTTTATATTACCAAACGTAAGCGATAACTTCGCCACCAATTTTCTTGGCGCGAGCTTCTTTATCTGTTACCACACCTTCAGAAGTTGAAATGATAGCAATACCTAAACCATTCAACACCTTTGGCACAGCATCGGCCTTAACGTATGAACGCAAACCTGGCTTTGAAATACGTTTCAAACCAGTGATAACGCGTTGCTTGTCAGTACCGTATTTAAGGAATACACGGATGATGCCTTGCTTGTCATCTTCAATGTATTCAACATCGCGAATGAAACCTTCATTTTTCAAGATTTCCGCAATGTCCTTTTTGATCTTTGAGGCAGGAGCTTCGACAACTTCATGTTTTACCATGTTCGCGTTACGAATACGTGTCAAAAAGTCTGCAATAGGGTCAGTCATAGACATTGATGTTTACCCTCCTTCATCATTAATATTTTTAAAGTTTTTATTTTAGTAAACTGTGCTTACCAAGAAGCTTTTTGCATACCAGGAATTTGACCTTTGTGAGCTAAATCACGTAGGCAAATCCGGCATAAACGAAACTTACGGTAAACACTGTGTGGACGTCCGCAACGTTCACAACGAGTGTATTCTTGAACCGCGAACTTAGCTGGGCGCTTGTTCTTGGCTACCATTGATTTCTTTGCCATTTATATTATCTCCTAAATTACTTAGCGAAAGGCATACCCAATTGACTCAACAATTCACGTGATTCTTCATCAGTGTTTGCAGTAGTAACGATAACGATATCTAAACCACGAACGCGGTTAACGTTATCAAAGTCAATTTCAGGGAAGATTAATTGTTCACGAACTCCGAGTGTGTAGTTACCACGACCGTCAAACGCTTTGTTTGAAACACCGTGGAAGTCACGAACACGTGGAAGTGAAACAGAAACTAACTTGTCTAAGAAGTCATACATACGTTCTCCACGCAATGTAACCTTAGCACCGATAGCCATTCCTTCACGAAGACGGAAGCCGGCGATTGACTTCTTGGCGCGAGTTACGAGTGGTTTTTGACCTGAGATCAATGCCAACTCAGCAACTGCTTCATCCAAGTTTTTTGAGTTTGATACAGCGTCACCAACACCCATGTTAAGCACGATTTTATCGAGCTTAGGAGCTTGCATTGATGAAGTGTAACTGAATTTTTCAATTAATGAAGGTTGAACTTCATTAACATATTTTTCTTTTAAACGATTAGCCATGAAAATGATTTCCTCCTTTCAAGTCAAAATTATTAGTCAAGATTATTGCCTGACTTTTTAGCATAACGCACTTTTTTGCCATCTTCAACCTTGAAGCCAACACGAGTTGGTTCGTTAGTAGAAGGGTCGAGCAACATTACGTTTGAAACGTGAATAGGTGCTTCGACATCAATGATTCCACCTTGTGGGAAAGCATTGCTTGGCTTTTGGTGCTTTTTAACGATGTTGATACCTTCAACAACAACACGGCTTGAAGCAGCGATAGTCTTTAAGATCACGCCGTCCTTACCTTTGTCCTTGCCTGCGATAATACGAACTTTATCACCAGTCTTAACAAACATTTGTAGCGCACCTCCTTTTTTTAGAATGATGGTTTTTTATTATAATACTTCTGGTGCGAGAGAAACGATACGCATGTAATCATTTTCACGCAATTCACGGGCAACAGGGCCAAAGATACGAGTACCTACTGGGCTCTTGTCATCCTTAACAATAACAGCGGCGTTTTCATCAAATTTGATGTATGAACCGTCTGCACGGTGTACACCTGAAACTGTACGAACGATAACGGCTTTAACCACGTCACCCTTCTTTACAGTACCACCAGGGATAGCTTGTTTAACGGTAGCAACGATCATGTCACCAATGTTGGCGAACTTACGACCTGAACCACCAAGCACCTTGATAGTCAAAATTTCACGTGCACCTGAGTTATCAGCAACTCGTAAACGACTTTCTTGTTGGATCACAGTTAGTGTCCTCCTTCCATCCAAAAATTAAGAATACGAAATATATTACTTAATAATATATTAGATAATCACAGCTTCTTCAACGATTTCAACTAAGCGGAAGCGTTTAGTTGCAGACAATGGACGAGTTTCCATGATCTTAACAACATCACCAGTCTTAGCTTGGTTGTTTTCATCGTGAGCTTTGTACTTTTTAGTGTACTTAACGCGCTTACCGTAGATTGGGTGGTTCTTGTAAGTTTCAATGGCAACAGTAATTGTCTTATCCATCTTATCTGAAACAACTCGACCTTGGTAAACTTTACGGGCGTTACGTTCTTCACTCATGCTAATGGCCTTCCTTTCGTATTCTACTTGTTCAATTCTTGTTGACGAAGGACCGTCTTGATACGCGCAATGTTCTTACGAACTTGTGCCAAACGGGCAGTGTTTTCAAGTTGGCCTGTTGCTAATTGGAAACGCAAGTTGAAAAGTTCTTCTTTGTAGCCCTTTTCTTTTGCAACCAATTCAGCAGCGGTTAAATCTTTAATTTCACTTGCTTTCATTCTTATTCACCCTCCACTTCGCGGGTTAAGACTTTAGTCTTAACTGGCAACTTGTGTGAAGCGAGACGTAAGGCTTCGCGGGCGATTTCTTCTGAAACCCCACCGACTTCGAACATAACCTTACCACGCTTAACAGGGGCAACCCATCCTTCAGGGGCACCTTTACCGTTACCCATACGGACACCAACACCCTTAGATGTATATGATTTGTGAGGGAAGATCTTGATCCAAACCTTACCACCACGCTTCATGTAACGAGTCATAGCAATACGAGCTGCTTCAATTTGGCGGTTAGTAATCCAACTTGAAGTAGTCGCTTGTAAACCGAATTCACCGAAAGCAACAGTCTTGCCACCTTTGGCTTCACCACGCATCTTACCGCGGTGTTCACGACGGTGTTTTACACGTTTTGGTACAAGCATCTTATTTCCCTCCTTTGTTCTTAGTAGGGAGAACTTCACCACGGTAGATCCAAGTCTTAATACCTAATTTACCGTAAGTAGTCATTGCTTCGTCCCATGAGTAATCAATATCAGCACGCAATGTGTGCAAAGGAACAGTTCCTTCAGTGTAGTGTTCGATACGGGCAATATCTGCACCGTTCAAACGACCAGCGACTTGCGTCTTGATACCCTTGGCACCGGCGCGCATTGCACGTTGGATTGCTCCACGCATTGCACGACGGAAGGCAACACGGCGTTCCAAGTCGTTTGCGATTTGTTGACCAACAAGGTGGGCATCCAAATCAGGCTTTTTAATTTCAACAATGTTGATGTGTACTCGCTTACCAGTCAATTTGTTTAATGATTGACGGAGAGTTTCAACTTCTGAACCACCTTTACCAATAACCATTCCTGGCTTGGCAGTGTGGATTGAAACGTTCACGCGCTTTGCAGCACGTTCGATTTCAATACGTGAGACAGAAGCATCAGCGAGCTTTTGTTCGATAAATTTACGAATCCGTAAGTCTTCGTGCAAGTAGTTTGCAAAATCTTGGTTGTTTGCGTACCACTTAGCATCCCAGTCACGGATAATACCAACACGGAAACCGGTTGGGTTAATCTTTTGACCCATTTGCTAATACCTCTCTACTTTTTTTCTGAAACCACAATTGTGATGTGGCTTGTACGTTTGTTAATTGGTGATGCAGAACCCTTCGCACGTGGACGGAACCGTTTCATAGTTGGTCCTTCGTTTGCGAATGCTTCTGACACTACTAAATCTTCTTGATCTAATGAGAAGTTGTTTTCAGCGTTTGCTACTGCAGACTTCAACACCTTGTATACATCTTCAGATGCACCACGTGGTGAGAATTGCAAGATTGCAAATGCTTCGGCAACACTCTTGCCGCGAACAAGGTCGAGCACTAGGCGGACCTTACGAGCTGCGACACGTACAGTTTTGGCAGTTGCCGTTGCTGATGTGATTTGTTCAGCCATGTTGTTTGTCCTCCTTTAATTACTTACGACCAGTTTTTTTGTCGTCACTGGCGTGACCTTTAAATGTCCGAGTTGGTACAAATTCACCTAATTTATGACCAACCATGTCATCTTGAATGAACACGGGAACGTGCTTACGACCATCGTAAACGGCGATTGTGTACCCAATGAAACTTGGGAAAATTGTTGAACGACGTGACCAAGTTTTGATAACTGATTTCTTTTCAGAGTCAGCTTGTGCTTCGATCTTCTTCAACAAGTGAGCATCGGCGAATGGGCCTTTTTTAAGACTACGAGCCATCGTATGTCCTCCTCTTCTGGATTAGTTTTTTTGATTAATGGTTAATTACTTACCTTTACGACCACGAACGATGAACTTAGTAGAACGTGCGTTAACGTTACGAGTCTTCTTACCGGCAGTCTTCTTACCCCATGGAGACATTGGAGAAGGACGACCAACAGGCGCTTTACCTTCACCACCACCATGTGGGTGATCATTAGGGTTCATTACAGATCCACGAACGTGTGGACGTTGACCCTTCCAACGGTTACGACCGGCTTTACCCCAGTTAATCAATGAGTGTTCTGAGTTACCAACTTCACCAATTGTGGCACGGTTAGTAGCAAGAATCATACGAACTTCACCAGAAGTAAGACGTACAAGTACGTACTTACCTTCTTTACCAAGTAATTGAGCTGAAGTACCAGCTGAACGAACAAGTTGTCCACCCTTACCTGGCTTCAATTCGATATTGTGAATCAAAGTACCTTCTGGAATAGCTGATAATGGAAGAGTGTTCCCTACCTTAATATCTGCATTCACACCTGATTCAACAACCATACCTACCTTAAGACCCTTAGGTGCAAGGATGTATGCTTTAACCCCATCAGAGTAAACAATCAAAGCGATGTTTGCAGTACGGTTTGGGTCGTACTCAATAGCTTTAACAGTTGCTTTGATGTCGTCCTTAGTACGCTTAAAGTCAATAATACGGTAAGCGCGCTTGTGTCCACCACCACGGTGACGAACAGTCATGTGACCGTAAGAATTACGACCACCAGACTTTGATTTTGATTCCAACAAGCTCTTTTCTGGCTTTGACTTAGTGATTTCAGCAAAGTCTGAGCTGGTCATGTTACGACGACCGTTTGTTGTTGGTTTGTACTTAATAATAGCCACTATCGATTCCTCCTATATTAGATTTTATTCTTCAGTGAATAATTGAATTTCTTTAGAATCTGCTGAAAGAGTAACGATAGCCTTCTTACGCTTCTTAGTGTAACCTGAGAAACGACCTTGGCGCTTTAATTTACCCTTCACGTTTGCTACGTTGATTTTAGCAACCTTAACTTCGAAGATTTCTTCGATAGCTGATTTAACTTGCGTCTTAGTAGCTCGTGTATCAACGTCGAATGTGTAACGCTTGCTATCTAAACCAGCCATAGTAGCTTCAGTAATGATAGGGCGTAAAATGATATCGCGTGCGTCCATTATGCAAGCACCTCCTCAACTTGAGCGAGTGCTGATTGAACGATGAGCAACTTATCGTTGTTCACAACGTCCAAGACGTTAACGCCCTTAGCAGTCATAACAGTTACGTTAGTAAGGTTACGAGCTGATAAAGCTGCGTTTACGTTTTCATCATCAAGCACTACAAGTGTCTTTTCGTTTACATTCAAGTTGTTTAATACAGCTTTGAATGCTTGTGTCTTTGGTGCGTCGAATCTAAGTGCGTCAACTACAACCAATTTGTTGTCAAGAACCTTTTGAGAGAGGACTGACTTAAGCGCCAAACGGTAAACCTTCTTTGGCAACTTGTATGCGTATGAACGTGGAGTAGGTCCGAAGACGATACCACCACCACGCCATTGTGGTGAACGGATAGAACCTTGACGGGCACGACCAGTACCCTTTTGACGCCATGGTTTCTTACCACCGCCTCGAACAGCTGAGCGGTTCTTAACGGCATGAGTTCCTTGACGGAGTGACGCACGTTGCATAAGAACTGCGTCGAAAATAGTGTTGTTGTTTGGTTCGATACCGAATACGGCAGCGTTCAATTCAACTTCACCAGCGTTTGATCCGTCTTGCTTAAATAAAGCTACTTTTGTCATTAACTAATTCCTCCTCTCTGAATTACTTGCTCTTTACTGAGCTCTTAATAGTAACAAGTGACTTGTTAGCACCTGGTACGTTACCTTTAATCAAGATAACGTTGTTTTCAACATCAGTACGTACAATGCTCAAGTTTTGAACAGTACGCTTGTTGTTACCCATGCGACCAGGGAGTAACTTACCCTTGAACACACGGTTAATAATTGCACCGAGTGAACCAGGACGACGGTGGTAACGAGAACCGTGAGCCATAGGACCACGAGATTGACCGTCTTTCTTAATGTTACCTTGGTAACCATGACCCTTAGTGATACCAGTTACATCAACTGCTTCGCCTGCTTCGAAGATATCAACTTTGATTTCATCTCCAACAGTAAATTCCCCTTCTGCGCCGCGAATTTCACGAATGAAGCGCTTAGGGGCCGTGTTTGCTTTCGCAACGTGACCTTGTTCAGGTTTGTTTGAAAGAACTGCGCGTTTATCTTGGTAACCAAGTTGAATTGCTTCGTAACCATCGTTTTCGATAGTTTTAACTTGAAGCACAACGTTTGGAGTTGCTTCAACAACAGTTACTGGGATAAGTTCGCCGTTTTCAGTGAAAACCTGAGTCATACCGACCTTACGGCCTAAGATTCCTTTGGTAGTCATGACTAACCTCCATGTAATTTGTTAAAATAAAATTTTTTAAAGCTAAATCAGATCAAATTATAATTTGATTTCGATGTCAACACCGCTTGGTAATTCAAGCTTAGTTAAGGCATCAACTGTTTTAGCAGTTGGGTTAACAATATCAATCAAACGCTTGTGAGTGCGCATTTCGAATTGTTCACGTGAATCCTTGTGCTTGTGTGGTGAACGTAACACCGTGTAAAGAGTACGTTCAGTAGGCAATGGGATAGGACCTGAAATTTCAGCACCTGTCCGCTTTGCTGTTTCCACAATCTTTTCAGCAGATTGATCAAGAATCCGGTGTTCGTAAGCCTTTAAGCGAATACGAATCTTTTTGTTTGCCATTTTTAATTCCTCCTTCGTCTATTTTCTAATAAGACTAGCTCCATGGGAGTTACCGTCACATGCGTCCGTGGCAACGTAACCGCGTGTGTCGCAATCTTCCACATCATAGCTGAATGTTGATACATCAAGACCAGAGGATAATTTCTTACCCTCGTCTGGCGTACTAGAATATAATACCGCATCCTCCATAAAAACGCAACAACTTTGTCCGCTTTTTTTAAATAAACTTTTACCACTACTTTTAAGCTCGTCAATTACGCTATAATATAGAAGAAAACATTTCATTTTTACAGATAAAGGAGTCTATTTATGACTAAAGCGTTACTTATAATCGACTATACTAACGATTTCGTTGCTACTGAAGGTGCCTTAACCGTCGGAGAACCCGCACAGGCCTTAGCACCTAAGATAACTCAACTTGCCACTGATTTTCTAATCAATGGTGATTATGTCATTTTACCAACTGACCTCCATAATGCAAATAACCCGTTTGAACCTGAAGCCAAACTTTTCCCACCACATAACCTCAAAAATACTTGGGGACGTCAATATTTCGGTGATTTAGAAACCTGGGTACAAAACAATAAAGCTAATGAACATGTCTATGTATTCCCAAAAAACCACTACAATAGTTTTGCGAATACGAATTTAGATAATTTTTTACGCGAACGTAAGATCAACGAACTACATCTTGTCGGTGTTTGTACCGATATTTGTGTCCTTCACACCGCTGTAGCCGCCTATGACTTGAATTATGACGTCACTATCCATGCCGATGGTGTGGCCACTTTTAATCCAATCGGGCAAGAATGGGCCTTACAACACTTTAAAAATAGCCTTGGATTCCAGGTTGTCGATGCCTAATATTTTCACACAAATACAAAAGTCCCTTGGAACCGTAAATTCCAAGGGACTTTTGTATTTTTAATTACCAGCATCTTTAATGGCGGGCCATTTTAAATTCTAAATATAAATCATTATACTGTTGCGTCTTAAGTTGACTCAAGTTCGTATAAACTTGATCATCTTTAATCATTGCATCATCCGGATAAAATTCCTTTTGATCCGTAATTGATTTTGGCAATAGTTTTTTAGCGGCCCAGTTTGGCGTTGAATAACCAATGTATTGAGCATTTTGCGCAGCATTTTTAGGTTCGTTAATAAAATTAATAAACTTGTATGCTGCTGCTAAGTGCTTCGCATTTTTGGGAATCACTAAATTGTCAAACCACAAGTTAGTACCACCCTTAGGAATAACATAATGTAAGTGACTGTTTTCTTCAATCATTTCGGATGCATCACCGGAATAACCAACCGCAATTGCCGCTTGATCTTGTGCCATGTACATTTTAATTTCATCAGCTGCGATTGCTTTAACATTTGGCATTAAAGCATCTAACTTACCTTTAGCTGCTAATAAATCAGCATTATCAGTGGTATTAACTGATTTGTGCATCGATAAGAGTGAAAAACCGAATACATCCCGAGCATCATCAGTTAGCATGATATCATCACGGAACTTAGGATTCCATAAATCATTCCACGTTTGCACATCTTTAGCATTAACATACTTATCGTTGTACGTAATCCCTAAAGTTCCCCAGAAATATGGCACTGAATATTCATTATGTGGATCAAAGGCCCGATTCATAATAAATGGATCATAATATTTAAGTGTCGTTAATTTACTATGATCTAAGGGATGTAGCAAACCTAATTGCTTCATCTTTTGAACCGTATAGTCAGAAGGCACCGTAATATCATAACTTGTGCCACCTTGTTGAATTTTGGTCAACATCGCTTCGTTACTATCAAAAGTATCGTAGTTAACCTTAATACCGGTTTGTTTTTCAAATTTAGTAATCAATGCAGGATCAATGTACGCACCCCAATTATAGATGTTCAATACTTTTCCACTACGTTCATCGCCAGTAGCAGCACTCTGCGCTTGTTCGAAGTGACGGGCACCAAGCGCTAAAAGGCCTGAAGTAATTAGCACCGCTAACATTGCGTAAATTAATTTTTTCATCCACGCCCCCGTCCTTTCTTATTTTTGCGAGCACTATTATGTTGGTTGATGAAGAAATATCCAGCTACCAATAATAACGAAATAATAAACATAATCGCTGACAAGGCATTAATTTCCAAACTAACTCCTTGACGGGCACGTGAATAAATTTCAACCGCTAAAGTCGAGAAGCCATTCCCCGTCACAAAGAAGGTTACAGCAAAATCATCCAATGAATACGTGAAAGCCATAAAGAACCCTGCGGCAATCCCCGGCGTCAAGTAAGGTAAAATAACACGTGTCAGTACTTGCCAACTATTCGCCCCTAGGTCTTGGGCGGCATCAATTAATGAACTGTTCATTTCATTAAGCTTTGGCAAGACCATCAAAACTACAATTGGAATTGAAAACGCAATATGACTCATTAAAACGGAGCCAAAACCTAAACTTAAACCAAGCAAGGTGAAGAATATCAAGAAACTTGCCCCAATAATAACATCTGGAGAAACCAGTAAAATATTATTTAGCGACAACAAAATATTCTTAATAAACGATTTACGGACACTAAAAATCCCAAGCGCCCCAAATGTACCGATAATTGTTGCCAACAAAGATGATAATAAAGCAATTACAAACGTGTTTAACACAATTTGTAACATCCGATTATCCGAAAATAATTCTCCATAATGCACTAATGAAAACCCGCTAAAATTTTGCATATATTGGCCAGCATTGAAAGAACAGAAAATCAGATAAAAAATCGGGCTATATAAAATTAAAAACATAACTACTAAATAAACATTGGCCCAACGGCTTTGTTTTTCAACCATTACTTACGCCCCCGTTTCTTACGTTCACGTGTTAATGCCATCGTGATAATCATGGCAATTATCAAGACTACCCCAATCGTTGAACCCAACCCCCAGTTTTGCGTCACTAAGAAGTGTTCTTCAATTGCTGTCCCTAGCGTAATAACACGATTTCCACCAATCAGTCGGGTAATCATAAATAATGATAACGACGGGATGAAAACCGCCTGAATTCCGGCACGAATACCATCTGCAGAGAGCGGTAAAATCACGCGTCGGAATGTTTGCCATTTAGTTGCCCCTAAGTCATAACTAGCATTAATCAAACTACGATCAATCTCATTAATTGAATTAAAAATTGGCAAAATCATGAATGGAATTTCAATATAAGCTGCCACTAAGATGAAGCTGGCATCTGTAAATAATAATTGTTGTGGTGCAAAGCCAAGTAATTCAATAAAATGATTAATTGAGCCATCTTTTGATAATAATCCGATGAAGGCGTATGTTTTTAAAAGTAAATTAATCCAAGTTGGTAAAATAATTAACAATAACCAAAATTGCTTGTACTTTAAATTACTTAAAAATAAAGCCGTTGGGAAACTAACAATTAACGTAATCAGGGTGATTAAAAAGGCATACCAGACGGAATTAAACATCATTCGTAAGTAAGTACCAGACCCTAAGAAATCTTGATAATTAGCGAACGTAAAGTGATGTGAGACCGATAAAAAGGATTCACCGAGCATTAAAATAATGGGCGCCCCAACAAACAAGATTAACCATAGGCTATATGGAATGAAATAAAATAGTCGATTCTTCAACTCACAGCCTCCTTACTCTTCATAGTTATCTAGACGGGCATCATAATCATCTTCGGATTCGTCAAAACGCATAATATGAATATCCTCAGGATCAAAAGTTAACCCTTGGCGTGAATTCAATACCGATGGATTGGTTGCTTGAATGCGCCATTCATTATTGTCATCATCATGTGCACTAATTTCATAGTAATCACCACGGAATGATTGGGCATCAATTGTCACAATTAACTTACCGTTTTCAGGAGTTGTTAAATCCAAATCTTCCGGCCGTAAAACAACTTCCACCCGTTCATTTGGTCGCATCCCAGCATCAACATTTTCAAATTCCTTACCCGCAAACATAACCTTATAATCTTCGCGCATAACCCCATCAATAATATTACTTTCACCAATAAAGTTAGCTACAAAGTGATTAATTGGTTCATCATAAATATCAACTGGTGAACCATTTTGGAGAATTTTACCTTCATTCATTACAAAAATCCAATCAGACATCGCTAATGCTTCTTCTTGGTCGTGAGTAACAAAA
Source organism: Periweissella fabaria (assembly GCF_918814575.1). Lineage (GTDB taxonomy): Bacteria > Bacillota > Bacilli > Lactobacillales > Lactobacillaceae > Periweissella > Periweissella fabaria. The sequence goes on from NZ_CAKKNS010000003.1 coordinate 97,274, forward strand.
ATAAAGGTTATTCCTAACCGTTGTTGTAATTCACGCAATTCATATTGCATATCTTTACGTAACTTGTAATCTAAAGCTGATAGTGGTTCATCCAACAATAAAACTTCGGGATCATTAGCAAGCGCTCGCGCAATCGCCACCCGTTGTTGCTGACCACCAGATAATTCATCAATGCTCCGATCTGCATATCCGGCTAACTGCACCATCTCAAGCATACTAGTTACTTTTTCTTTAATTTGGACTTTATTAACTCCCTTTAAAGTCATCCCAAAAGCAACATTTTCAAACACATTCATATTTGGAAATAATGCATAATTTTGAAAGACTGTGTTAACTCGCCGCTTGTTAGCGGGTACATCATTAATTCGTTTACCATCAAAAATGATATCCCCACTCGTTGCATTTGAGAAACCCGCAATCAACCGTAAAATTGTTGTTTTACCACTTCCCGAAGGTCCTAATAAAGTATAAAATTTTCCAGCCTCAATTGTTAAGTCAACCCCGGTTAAGACCTGGGTTTCTTGATAACTTTTAGTGACATTTTTAAACTCAATAATTGTTTGCGTCATTTTACCAGTTTCCTTTTCAAAAATTTATCTAAAACCTAATCATAACTGATATAAATTGATTTATAAAGTATTCCGTCTAAAATAATCAAAGAAAAAAGCTACCGCATTTCTGCGATAGCTTTTTAGGAAAGATGATTATTCACCATCTTTACCGTTCTTTTTGATAATGTCTTCTTGGATGTTCTTAGGAACAGCTTCGTAGTGGTCAAATGCCATTTGGAAAGTACCACGACCTTGCGTTGATGAACGTAAAGTAGTTGCGTATCCAAACATTTCTGACAATGGAACCTTAGCGTGTAACATCATAACGTTACCACGTGATTCTTGACCTTCAACAAGTCCACGACGAGCTGAAACGTGACCCATAACATCTCCCAAGTTATCTTCAGGAACAACGATGTCAACCTTCATGATTGGTTCAAGGATAACGGCACCAGCTTCTTTGGCAGCGTTACGCAATGAAAGTGAAGCGGCAATCTTAAAGGCTGCTTCAGATGAATCGACATCGTGGTATGAACCATCGTACAATTTGGCTTTCAAGTCAACCAATGGGTAACCTGCCAATGGACCAGCATTCATTGCTTCCTTCAAACCGGCTTCAACTGAACCGATGTATTCACGAGGCACAACCCCACCAACGATGGCGTCTTCGAATTCGAAACCTGCTCCTTCTTCGTTTGGTGAGAATTCAACCCAAACGTCCCCGTATTGACCCTTACCACCAGATTGGCGTTTGAAGAATCCACGAGATTGAACAGTCTTAGTAAAGGCTTCACGGTAAGCAACTTGAGGCGCACCAACAGTTGCTTCAACGTTGAATTCACGCTTCATACGGTCAACGATGATATCCAAGTGAAGTTCACCCATTCCTGAGATCAAAGTGTCACCAGTTTCTGGGTTAGTTTCGGCACGGAATGATGGATCTTCTTCAGCAAGCTTTTGCAATGCGTTAGACATCTTATCTTGGTCGGCCTTAGTCTTAGGTTCGATAGCCAATTGGATAACTGGTTCTGGGAATTCCATTGATTCAAGAATCAATGGACGATCAACAGAAGTCAATGAGTCACCAGTAGTAGTGTCTTTCAAACCGATAGCGGCAGCAATATCACCTGAGAATACTTCATCAATTTCAGTACGGTTAGTTGCGTGCATTTGAAGCAAACGACCAACACGTTCACGTTTGCCCTTAGTAGTGTTAAGAACGTATGAACCTGATTCCAAAGTACCAGTGTAGACACGAATAAAAGTAAGACGACCAACGAATGGGTCAGTCATAACTTTAAATGCCAAGGCAGCAAATGGCTTGTCGTCATCGGCAATCAAGTCAACTTCTTCTTCAGTATCTGGGTCAGTTGAAACATATGGCTTAACGTCAAGTGGTGATGGCAAGTAGTCAACAACCGCATCAAGCATCATTTGCACACCCTTATCCTTGTAGGCTGAACCTGCAAGAACTGGGAAGAATTCTAAGGCCAAAGTAGCTTTACGGATCGCAGCTTTCAATTCAGCAATTGAAATTTCTTCACCTTCAAGGTACTTGTCCATGATATCTTCGTTAACATCAGCAATAGCTTCAACTAATTCGTTGTGCTTTTCTTCAGCTAACTCAACGTAATCTGCTGGAATGTCGCGCATTTCCCAAGTTTCACCAAGAGCATCAACTGGGTATTCAGCTTTCATTTCAAGCAAGTCGATGATGGCTTCAAAGTCATCTTCGGCACCAATTGGCCATTGAACAGCCTTGGCATTAGCTTGCAAACGTTCACCAAGTGAGTCAACTGACATTTGGAAGTCAGCACCCATCTTGTCCATCTTGTTAACAAAAACAACACGAGGAACGTCGTAAGTAGTTGCTTGTCGCCAAACAGTTTCAGTTTGTGGTTCAACCCCTGCAGCACCATCAAGAACGGCTACGGCACCATCAAGCACACGGAGTGAGCGTTCAACTTCGATAGTAAAGTCAACGTGACCTGGAGTATCGATGATGTTAACACGGTATGGGTTTTTATCGAATTGGTTGTGGAAACCGTGCCAAACAGCAGTAGTAGCGGCTGATTGGATAGTGATACCACGTTCCTTTTCTTGATCCATGAAGTCCATTTGTGAAGCCCCATCGTGGGTTTCACCGATCTTGTGAATCTTACCAGTGTAGTATAAAACACGTTCAGTTGTAGTAGTCTTACCCGCATCGATGTGGGCCATGATACCGATGTTACGAGTATGGTCGAGCGGGTATTCACGCTTGTTTGCCATTTTGGTTATTCTCCTCTGGAAATATTAATTATACAATACGACAAAATGTAAAAATATACAACAAAATTGACTATCAAATACTATATGATAGCCAATCCTGAAATCTTACCAACGGTAGTGAGCAAAGGCACGGTTGGCTTCCGCCATTTTGTGAGTGTCTTCACGTTTCTTAACAGATGCACCAGTGTTGTTAGCAGCATCCATAATTTCCTTTGCAAGACGTTCGTCCATAGTGTGTTCCCCACGCAAACGAGCGTAGTTAACCAACCAACGAAGGCCAAGAGTAGTACGACGGTCAGGACGTACTTCGATAGGAACTTGGTAGTTAGAACCACCAACACGACGTGCTTTAACTTCAAGCACTGGCATGATGTTGTTCATAGCTTCTTCAAAAACTTCTAATGGATCGTTACCAGTAGTAGCCTTGATAGTATCAAAAGCTGAGTATAAAATAGTTGAAGCAGTTCCACGCTTACCATCTAACATAAGACGGTTGATTAAGCGAGAAACAAGTTTTGAGTTGTAAATTGGATCGGGCAATACTTCGGCCCGTTTTGTATAACCTTTACGTGGCATATTACGTTACCCTCCTATTATTTCTTAGGTTTCTTAGTACCGTACTTAGAACGGCTTTGACGACGGTTATCAACACCAGCAGTATCAAGCGCACCACGGATGATGTGGTAACGAACCCCAGGTAAATCCTTTACACGGCCCCCACGGATCAATACAACAGAGTGTTCTTGCAAGTTGTGGCCTTCACCAGGAATGTAGGCAGTAACTTCGAACAAGTTTGAAAGACGCACACGCGCATACTTACGTAAGGCAGAGTTAGGCTTCTTTGGAGTCATAGTACCAACACGGGTAGCAACACCACGTTTTTGTGGGGCTGGTGTGTTAGTTTGCACTTTCTTTTGGCTGTTGTAACCAAAATTCAAGGCAGGTGAGCTAGATTTAGTTGTTCGGCTCTTACGTCCTGAACGAACCAATTGGTTAATTGTAGGCATCTAAAATGCTCCTTCCCATTTTCGTTTGTTTTATAAGTTTTAGTCCACACATCCAGGAGTATCATTTTTTAAACAAAAAAATAATCCTTAGATATATGGGTTTGCTGATGGCCCTTCGAGGCAGTCAGCACGGCTGAAATGGTCGCAACCACCAGCGATAACTGTCCTGTAAAAAGCACAACTATAAATATATCACTTGTAGTAACCTTCGTCAACCAAATAATAAAATTTTTTGTGATTTATCATTATTATGCGTACTTTATTTTGTATCCACTTTATCTATGGAGAATAAATTATGCAAACAATTTACTTTATCATCGTCGTTACTGCTATTAGCTATTGGGCGCTATGGGATAGTATCGCAACTCTACCTAATCATTCCATATCGCACACTAATTGTCCCCACCTAATTAGTGAACCACCAGCTTATTGGTTAAGCATCGCCCTCATCTTAGGATCCAATAGTCTCATGTTACTCCTAAAAAATCATTTTCATTCCTATTTAATAACTTTGATTAGCCTATCTATTTTAGTTTTATTCATTCAAGATTTGTTAACCGCTTACGTTAACGTTATTTTTGCATGGATAATCCTGGTATTTGTAATAGTTTTAAACCTACCAATACTAACATTAACTAGTATCAATATCACGTTATGTCTCGCCTTAATTTTACTAATTTGTATTGATTGGGCGATTTTAGGCAGTGGCGATTTCCCGGTTATTTTAATGTTACAACTAGTTCTACCACCACCAACGTTTAGTTATCTACTGATTTTAGCGGCTACTTTTACATCTGGGTGGTTACTTTTAAGTAATCAACGAGCCGTTCCGTTTATTCCTAGCCTTGCCGGCGCTTATTGGTGCTTGTTGCTATTAAATTTAATCTAAAAAAAGCCATGGAAAACGAATTTTCCATGGCTTTCTTTATTAAATTACTTTGATTCAGCTTCAAGTTGAGCTTCGATATCAGCAATTGAGTAGACACCTTCAGCAGTTGTTGATGGTGTTGCAATTGTTTTTGACTTAATGTCACGGTATTGTTGCATACCAGTACCGGCAGGAATAATCTTACCGATAATAACATTTTCTTTCAATCCAATCAATGGATCGTTCTTACCACGAATAGCAGCATCAGTAAGCACACGTGTTGTTTCTTGGAATGATGCGGCTGACAAGAAACTGTTAGTTTCAAGTGAAGCCTTAGTAATACCAAGAAGCACTGGACGTGCAGTCGCTGGAATACCACCCTTGATTACTGTTTCAGCAACAGCATCGCGGAAGTCGTTAATATCCATCAAGTTACCTGGAAGCAAGTCAGTGTCACCTGGATCCATCACGCGAACTTTACGGAGCATTTGGCGCGCCATAACTTCAACGTGTTTATCTGAGATTTCAACCCCTTGCAAACGGTAAACCTTTTGGATTTCACGTAAGATGTAGTTTTCAGTTGAAAGGACATCACGCACTTGAATCAAGTGCTTAGGATCAACAGAACCTTCGTTCAACGCATCCCCACGGTGAATGTGATCACCTTCGCCGACACGCATGCGGGCTGATAATGGTAATGTGTATGTCCGGCTATCAGTATCACCAGCAATCGTGATTTCCTTAGTCCGTTCAGCAGGGTTTTCTTCGATTGATTCAACAATCCCTGTAACTTCAGTAATTTCAGCACGCCCTTTAGGGTTACGTGCTTCAAAAATTTCTTGGACACGAGGAAGCCCTTGAGTGATATCGTCCCCGGCAACCCCACCGGTGTGGAAGTTACGCATTGTAAGTTGCGTACCAGGTTCACCGATTGATTGCGCAGCCACAGTACCAACTGCTTCCCCAACTTCATCACCAGTGGCCATGTTACGTCCATAACAACGTTCACAAACCCCGTGCTTAGTGTTACAAGTGAAGGCTGAACGGATAGTTACCATTTGGATACCAGCTTCAACAATTGCTTTAGCTGCATCTTCTTGGATCATATCGTTCGCTTTAACAATTACAACGCCTGTTTCTGGGTTAATAATTGACTTCATTGCGTAACGACCTAAGATACGGTCATAAAGTGATTCGATTACTTCGTTTCCTTCCATAATGGCAGAAACATCAAGACCACGGTCAGTACCACAGTCAACTTCACGAATGATAACGTCTTGAGCAACGTCAACCAAACGACGAGTCAAGTAACCTGAATCGGCAGTCTTCAAGGCCGTATCGGTCATCCCTTTACGAGCCCCGTGGGTTGAAATAAACATTTCAAGCACTGAAAGACCTTCACGGAAGTTGGCAATGATTGGCAATTCCATGATTCGTCCGTTAGGCGCAGCCATCAAACCACGCATACCGGCAAGTTGTGTAAAGTTAGAAATGTTACCACGCGCTCCTGAATCTGACATCATGAAGATTGGATTATTTGAATCGAAACCTTCAATAAGCTTTTGTTGGATTTCATCCTTCGCAGCGTTCCAGATAGCAATAACACGTTCGTATCGTTCATCGTCAGTAATCAATCCACGACGGAATTGCTTAGTAACAACGGCAACCTTTTCATGGGCAGCATCAACGATTTCATTCTTTTCTTTTAATTCAGTAACGTCGGCAGCCCCAACAGTCAAACCTGAAATAGTTGATTCTTCATAACCTAAGTCCTTCATACGGTCCAAGAGTAATGAAGTTTCAGTAACCTTGTACCGCTTGTAAACTTCAGCAATGGCATCAGATAAGAAACCTTTCTTAAATGGTGCAACAACTGGTTGGTCGCGCAAGAATTCTTTCAAGTTAGTACCAGGTTCGATGAAGTATTTATCATCAACCCCAGTTGTTAAAGCAGCTTCAGTTGGTTCGTTCAAGTAGAAGAAGTCCCCTGGTAAGATGTTGTTAAAGATTAATTTACCAACAGTTGTTACCAAGATCTTGCTACGTTGTTCATCAGTAAATGGCTTATCTGCTGGGAAGTTTGAAGTTTGCACCCCAATCCGAGTGTGCCAGTGGACATACTTGTTTTGGTATGCGATTTGGGCTTCGTTAAGATCCTTAAAGATCATCCCTTCACCTTCACGACCAGCTTCTTCAGTAGTTAAGTAGTAGTTACCGATAACCATATCTTGTGATGGCGCAACGATTGGCTTACCATCTTTAGGTGCCAAGATGTGCCCAGCAGCAAGCATAAGCAAACGAGCTTCAGCTTGCGCTTCATCTGACAATGGCACGTGAATGGCCATTTGGTCACCATCGAAATCGGCATTATATGCTTCAGTAACCAATGGGTGAAGACGCATTGCTTTACCAGAAACAAGCACTGGTTCAAAGGCTTGAATCCCAAGACGGTGAAGCGTAGGTGCCCGGTTCAATAGAACTGGGTGTTCCTTAATAACATCTTCCAAGACGTCCATAACATCATCATCACGGCGATCAATCTTACGTTTAGCATTCTTAATGTTAGATGCTAATTCACGTGAAACCAATTCCTTCATGATAAATGGTTTGAACAATTCCAACGCCATTTGACGTGGAAGACCCATTTGGTTCATCTTCAAGAAAGGACCAACGTCGATAACAGAACGACCAGAGTAATCAACACGTTTACCAAGCAAGTTTTGACGGAAACGTCCTTGCTTACCTTTCAACATGTGTGAAAGCGACTTCAATGGACGGTTACCAGGACCAGCAACCGGACGGCCACGACGACCATTGTCAATCAAGGCATCAACGGCTTCTTGAAGCATCCGCTTTTCATTTTGAACAATGATACCAGGTGCATTAAGATCCAACAAACGCTTCAAACGGTTGTTACGGTTAATTACCCGACGGTATAAATCATTCAAGTCAGAAGTAGCAAAACGGCCACCTTCAAGTTGAACCATTGGTCGTAAATCAGGCGGAATAACTGGAATAACATCCATTACCATCCAGTCAGGACGGTTACCTGATTTTAAGAACGCTTCAATAATGTCAAGACGACGAACGGCCCGCGTCCGTTTTTGACCAGAAGCTTCTTTTAATTCAGCTTTCAACGCTTGGGCTTCTTTAGCTAAATCAACATCAGCAAGTAATGTTTTAATTGCTTCCGCACCCATTGCTGCGCTAAATTCGTTACCGTATTCAGCTTTTAATTCACGGTATTCACGTTCTGAAAGTAATTGCTTCTTTTCAAGCGGTGTGTTACCAGTTTCAGTAACAACGTATGAAGCAAAGTAAATAATTTCTTCAAGTGAACGAGGGCTCATGTCAAGGACAAGTCCCATTCGTGATGGGATACCCTTAAAGTACCAAATGTGGGTTACTGGGGCTGCAAGTTCAATGTGTCCCATCCGTTCACGACGTACTTTCGCACGCGTAACTTCAACACCACATCGGTCACAAACAATCCCCTTGTAACGAATGCGTTTGTATTTACCACAAGCACATTCCCAGTCCTTGGTTGGTCCAAAGATGCGTTCGTCAAAGAGTCCATCTTTTTCAGGTTTTAGAGTCCGGTAGTTAATTGTTTCGGGCTTTTTAACTTCACCATAAGACCAGCTGCGAATTTTGTCTGGTGATGCCAGACCAATTTGCATGCTTTCAAACTTATTAACATCAATCAAAGGATTGACCACCTTTCATTATTCTTGTTCGATTGTATCAGTTGCTGGCTTTGCTGTTTCAGTATTTTCAGCAGCGTGTTCAGCAGCATACTTAGCAAGAGCATCAACGTTTACAACGTCATCATCGTCTTCGTCCATGTCACGGAGTTCAATTTCTTCTTTATCTGCATCCAACACCTTCATATCAAGACCAAGTGATTGTAATTCTTTTACAAGCACACGGAATGATTCTGGAACTCCAGGTTGTGGGATTGGTTCACCCTTAACAATGGCTTCATAAGTCTTAACACGACCAACAACGTCATCTGACTTGTAAGTCAAGATTTCTTGAAGAGTGTAAGCAGCCCCATACGCTTCAAGGGCCCAAACTTCCATTTCCCCGAAACGTTGTCCACCAAATTGCGCTTTACCACCAAGTGGTTGTTGCGTAACAAGTGAGTAAGGTCCGATTGAACGGGCGTGAATCTTATCATCAACCATGTGAGCAAGCTTCATGTAGTGCATTGTCCCAACGGCGATTCGGTTATCAAATGCTTCCCCAGTACGACCATCGTAAAGAACGGTTTTACCATCAGCTGGAAGACCAGCTTCACGAACAGCATCCCAGATATCTTTATCAGTAGCACCATCAAATACTGGTGAGGCCATGTGGATACCCAATGTACGAGCAGCCATACCCAAGTGCAATTCAAGCACTTGACCGATGTTCATCCGTGAAGGCACACCCATGGGTGAAAGCATGATATCGATTGGTGTACCATCTGGCATGTATGGCATGTCTTCTGATGGCACAACGATTGATACAGTACCCTTGTTACCGTGACGTCCGGCCATCTTATCCCCAACTTGAATCTTACGTTTTTGGGCGATGTAGACACGAACCATCATGTTAACACCTGGTGAAAGTTCATCACCGTTTTCACGAGTGAAGATTTTAACGTCTTGAACGACCCCTCCACCACCGTGAGGTACACGAAGTGATGTATCACGAACTTCACGTGCTTTTTCACCAAAGATGGCGTGAAGCAAGCGTTCTTCGGCTGATAATTCAGTCACACCCTTAGGAGTAACCTTACCAACTAAGATATCACCATCTTCAACTTCGGCCCCGATACGGATAATACCCATTGCATCAAGGTCTTTTAATTGTTCTTCCCCAACGTTAGGGATTTCACGAGTCATTTCTTCAGGTCCAAGCTTTGTATCTCGAGCTTCTGATTCAAATTCTTCGATGTGAATTGAAGTGTAGACATCTTCACGAATCAAACGTTCGTTCAAGATGATGGCATCTTCAAAGTTGTAACCTTTCCAAGTCATGAAGGCAATCAATGGGTTTTGACCCAAGGCTAATTCACCTTGTTCCATTGATGGACCATCAGCAAGGACTTCATCGGCATCGACCATTTCACCAACACGTACAATTGGACGTTGGTTGTAGTTCTTACCTGAGTTTGAACGACGGAACTTCATCAACTTGTAAGTATCTAATGAACCATCTTCACGACGGATACGGATTTCACGACCGTCAACGTATTCAACTTCACCGGCGTGTTTAGCAATCATTGCAACCCCTGAATCGTGGGCTGCTTTATATTCAATACCTGTACCAACAAGTGGTGCATGTGGGTTAACCAATGGCACCGCTTGACGTTGCATGTTGGCTCCCATCAAAGCACGGTTTGAGTCATCGTTTTCCAAGAAAGGAATGTTGGCTGTCGCCACGGCAACTACTTGCTTAGGTGAAACGTCCATGTAATCAACGTTTTCGATTGAAGTTTCAATATTGTCATCCGCATCACGCGCCATTACAGCTGCTTCAACAAATGAACCATCATCGTTTAATGGTGTATTTGCTTGTGCAATAACAAAGTTATCTTCTTCATCGGCAGTTAAGTAATCAATTTTTTCAGTAACCTTATGGTCATCCCATGAAACACGACGGTATGGTGTTTCAACAAATCCGTAACGGTTCACTTTCGCATATGATGAAAGTGAGTTAATCAAACCGATATTAGGACCTTCAGGAGTTTCAATTGGACACATCCGACCGTAGTGCGTGTAGTGAACGTCTCGGACTTCATATCCGGCACGGTCACGTGTCAAACCACCAGGTCCAAGCGCTGAAAGACGACGTTTGTGTGAAAGTTCTCCAAGTGGGTTAGTTTGGTCCATGAATTGTGACAATTGTGATGAACCAAAGAATTCCTTAATTGAAGCAACTACTGGACGAATGTTAATTAATTGTTGTGGTGTTACCGTTTCGGCGTCTTGGATTGACATCCGTTCGCGAACGACACGTTCCATCCGTGATAAACCGATTCGGAATTGGTTTTGTAATAATTCACCAACTGAACGAATCCGACGGTTACCTAAGTGGTCAATATCATCAGTTGCGCCAAGACCTTCTTTTAAGTTAAAGAAGTAGTTCATTGATGCAATGATATCAGCTGGTGTAACCGTACGAGTTGTTGCGCCAATGTGACCATTACCAATTACCAAGAGTTCCTTTTCAGGATCGTTTGGAGATTCAACCTTAATAGTTTGAATTGTCATTGGTTCGGTTACAACGGCGTCTTCAGTTGGGAAGAATGTTGTTGCCTTGAAGTCTTCCTTATCAAGGAATGGTGCCAAGTCAGCCATTACATTCTTGTCAATCTTAGTACCCTTAGCTGCAATAACTTCACCAGTTTCAGGATCCGCCAAAGTTTCAGCTAATGTAAGACCGAGTAAACGAGTCTTCAAGTTCAACTTCTTGTTGATCTTGTAACGACCAACTGGTGCTAAATCATAACGTTTTGGATCAAAGAAACGAGCTGTTAACAATGACCGTGATGAATCAGCAGTTTTTGGTTCACCTGGACGTAGACGTTCGTAAATGTCTTTCAAGGCTTCTTCAGTACGTGATTCAGAAAGTTCTTTGTGAACATCCTTTTCGATAGTGTTCATCAATGAATCATATGATGAACTAAAGATTTCTAAGATATCGCTATCTGAAGAGAAACCAAGTGCACGTACTAATTCAGTCAATGGGATCTTACGTGTACGGTCAATTCGAACATATGCAACATCTTTTGCATCTGTTTCAAATTCCAACCATGCTCCACGGTTAGGAATTACAGTAGTACCGTAACTTGGGCGGCCATTTTTGTCGAGTTCTTCATTAAAGTAAACCCCTGGTGAACGTACTAATTGTGAAACAATAACACGTTCAGCCCCGTTAATAATGAAAGTACCTTGGTCAGTCATTAATGGGAAATCACCAAAGAAGACATCTTGTGACTTGATTTCGTTAGTTTCATTGTTAATTAAACGCAAAGTTACGTGTAATGGAGCTGAATAGTTAGCATCGTGTTCACGGGCTTCTTCAACTGTGTACTTTGGTTCCATTAACTTGTAGTCAACAAATTCCAATGATAATTTACCTTGGAAGTCTTCGATTGGGAGAATGTCGTTAAACATTTCCCGTAACCCCTCGTCTAAAAACCATTGATATGAATCTGTTTGAATTTCGATTAAGTTAGGCAAATCAAGGATTTCTTTGATTCGCGCGTAACTGCGACGGGTACGGCGTTTGCCGGTTTGAATTAAATGCCCTGCCAAAATTGGTCACCTCATCTCAAATTTTTGCCCTACGTTTACGTCCTGAATTATTACATTATGGTTACAAATAGCATAATATCCTAATCCAAGGCATAAAAAAGACAACTTGCAGCTTTTTCCGAAGCTCCAGTTGTCTTAATATACAGGTTTCTGCGGACAATATATCACAAAAGCCATTTTTATTCGTAGTTTGTTCTCTATATATACTACTAAAAATAATAACTTTTTGCAAGTAATACTTGACTTTTATCCCAAAAAATATTATTTAGAAAGAATCGCCATGATAGTAGACCTTTAATATCCAAAAATACACTCAAAAAATTGTGTTACACACCTAAATACCGCCATAGATTAGAACAAGCTAGGCGAATTCAAAAATTCACCTAGCTTGTTAGTTTTTTAATGCGAAATTTCGGGATGCTTAATTGTTAACTTAATTTCACCACGAGCAGCCCCAATTGTCACACTGTCATTAGTCGCAATGTGGCCTGCAAGTAATTCTTCACTAAGAACATCTTCAACTTTTGTTTGTAAAGCCCGTCGCAATGGCCGCGCTCCATATTCAGGATCAAAACCAGCTGCCGCAACAACATCAATTGCTGCCGGCGTAATTTTAATATCAATCCCTTGTTCTTGGACACGTTTAAGTAAACTCCGCGCCATCAATTTAACAATTTCGTGCAGCTCCGTTTTACCTAGACTGTGGAAAATAATCGTTTCATCAATCCGATTAATAAACTCTGGCCGGAATTGTTCTTTCAAACTTTCCCGGACTTTAGCCGCCATTGCTTCATAATCTTCTTCGGCTTTTTTAGCACCAAAACCCATTGTCTTTTCATCACGAACGCGTGTTGCACCAAGGTTAGATGTCATAATAATAATCGTATTACTAAAGTCAACCCGGCGACCCTTAGAGTCAGTTAAATAACCATCATCTAACACTTGCAAAAGTAAGTTAAAAATATCTGGATGTGCTTTTTCAACTTCATCAAGCAACACCACAGCATATGGTTGTTGCCGAACTTTTTCCGTCAATTGTCCACCTTCGTCAAAGCCAACGTACCCAGGTGCCGCTCCAACTAAGCGACTACTTGAATATTTTTCCATGTATTCAGACATATCAATCCGAATCATATTCTTTTCAGAGCCAAAAACAGCTTCGGCTAATGCTTTAGCCAATTCCGTCTTCCCAACCCCCGTAGGCCCCAGGAACATAAAGCTTCCAATTGGTTTTTTAGGGTCTTTCAAACCAGAACGGGCCCGGCGAATGGCGCGTGATATCGCTGATACCGCTTCATTTTGCCCGATCACCCGTTCATGGAGTACTTTTTCTAAATTAATTAATCGTGTCTGTTCCGTTTTTTCCATCTGCGTCACAGGCACACCAGTCCACTCAGCCACAATTTCCGCCACATCCTCAGCCGTTACCACCAATGAATAATCATCATCTTTTCGTAACAACTTTTGGGTCGCTTGTTGCCGTTGCTTAGCTTCTAACTCTTCATTTACCTCAACAAATTGTCGCCGCAACTGCGCCGCCCGTTCAAAATCTTGTTGTAACAAAGCCTCATCACATTGACGTACTAATTCTGCCAATTTTTGCGTTAGTGGTAAAAATTCATCGCTAACTTCCGGATTATTAATGCGCACCTTCGCAGCCGCTTCATCAATCACATCAATTGCTTTATCAGGCAAAAAGCGATCAGGAATATAACGCACCGACAACTTAACTGCCGCTTCAATCGCTTCATCAGTTATCCCAACTCGATGGTGCTTTTCATATTGTTGCTTTAAGCCCCGTAAAATTTCCGTCGTATCCGTTTCTGAAGGTTCATTAACCAACACTTTAGCAAAACGGCGTTCAAGGGCAGTGTCAGTTTCAATGTACTTTTGATACTCATTAAGGGTGGTTGCCCCAACAATTTGCACCTCACCGCGCGCTAAAGCTGGCTTCAATAAATTAGATGCATCAATCGCACCTTCAGCACCACCAGCACCAATCAAAGTATGCAATTCATCAATAAATAAAATCACATTACCATCATTGTAAACTTCATCCACAATTTTACGTAATCGTTCTTCGAATTCACCACGGTATTTCGTACCTGCAACTACTGCCGCCATATCAAGCAACATCAACCGCTTACCTTGTAAATTGGCAGGCACTTCTTTATTGACAATCTTTTGTGCCAAGCCTTCAGCAATCGCTGTTTTACCAACTCCTGGTTCCCCAACAAGTACAGGGTTATTTTTCGTACGGCGACTCAAAATTTGAATAACGCGTTTTACTTCCTGAGTCCGACCAATTACTGGGTCCATTTGCTTACTTGCCGCAATCTTAGTTAAATCTCGACCAAGACCATCTAGTGTTGGTGTGCCCTTTGGCGTGACCCGACCACCTTTACCACGAGGAGCATCAGCGTTAACACCAACATTTTTTAATATTTGGCGTTGAATATCAGCTGGTTTAACATTCAAATCACCTAACATCCGTGTTGCCAAATTGCTTTGTGATCCTAACAACGCTAATAAAATATGTTCCGTTCCAATATTTTTAGCTTGCAAATTACGCGCTTCCTCACCAGCAGCACGTAGTGTAGCGGCAGCTTTAGGTGAATATGGCAAATAATCCTCTCGTTCAAGCGGATTTAAATTACCATAACCTGTATAATTTTCAATTTCACGGCGAATTTTATCAGCATCTAGCCCAAAGCGAGCCAACACTTTTCCAGCCATTCCTTCATATTCCATGGCTAAAGCTAAAAGCAAGTGCTCGGTACCAACCGCTTGATGTTTAAAAAATTTTGCTTGTTCTTGTGCTAATACTAGTACATTTCGAGCACTTCTTGTGTATTCATTTTCCATTTGTACACCTCACTTTTTTGCTATCTTAACTTTTAAACCGCAGCCGATTTAAAATTCCAATTAAAATACGCGCACGCATCGCATTTTCCGTTTGAGTATCGTGAATCCGAAGCGTATCTTTATCAATAGTCGACAAAATCAAACTTGCCTCACGCGGCGAAATCAACTTATCTTCAAATAAACTTTGGACAACAGCGATGGCATCATGTTGTGAAACCGTTGTTCCAATTGCTGCTATCAACAAATCTAACACTTGATTATCTTCTAATAAGCGCACTTTCGCAATGCGAATATAGCCACCACCACCACGTTTACTTTCAACTAAATAACCATTCTGAATCGTAAATCGGGTTTTAATGACGTAATTAATTTGCGATGGGACCACATCAAATTGTTGTGCAATTTCTGCACGTCGAATCTCGATGTGTTGATGTTCTTGCAAAATATTTTTTAAATATTGTTCAATCATATCTGAAACATTTTGTGTTTCCACTATCCACCGCCTCCTTTCACTGCGAACATTTCTTTGACTAATCTTGACTTTATTATCCTTAATACTGTTCAAAATTGCAAGGTATCAAATTATTCAATAAAGTTTGTCGACAAAAAATCACGTCTTTATTCAAAGACGTGATTTTACGCGATGCACCTAGCAGGAGTCGAACCTGCAACCTTCTGATTCGTAGTCAGACACTCTATCCAATTGCGCTATAGGTGCATAATATTAAATTTAAGCGAAAGACGGGATTCGAACCCGCGACCCCCACCATGGCAAGGTGATGTTCTACCACTGAACTACTTTCGCACTAATGCCGACTAAAGGATTCGAACCTTCGACCCCATCATTACTAGTGATGTGCTCTGCCAACTGAGCTAAGTCGGCGTTTCTCCAAAAAAGAAATGCGGATGAAGGGATTCGAACCCCCACGCCATAAGACACTGGAACCTAAATCCAGCGCGTCTGCCAGTTCCGCCACATCCGCTTCATTTCGTATTTATTGAAACAACTATTTTATAATACCTCGCAGAAACAAAAAGGTCAACAAAAATTTTTGTTTTTTTACTAAAAAGCACAAAAACTTTTATTAATCAAAAAATACGCCTTGAATTTACCTTAAAATAAAGATTTCCAAATTATTTAATTAAGCAAAATAAAAAAGCACCCCAAAAATTAAAATTTTTAGCGTGCTTTTTAAATATCATCTAATTACATTAATGCTTATAATTCGTCTTCTTTAACAATCTTATCAGCACCAAAGTATGGCCGAAGTGCTTCAGGGATAGTCACAGTACCATCTGCATTTTGGCAATTTTCCAAAATAGCAGCAACAGTCCGCCCAACAGCAAGTCCAGATCCATTCAATGTATGAACGAATTGTAACTTACCATCAGCATCCCGGTATTGAATGTGAGCACGACGTGCTTGGAAGGCTTCAGTATTTGAACATGAAGAAATTTCACGATACATGTTTTGTGCTGGCATCCAAACTTCTAAATCATAAGTTTTAGCAGCCGAGAAGCCCATGTCCCCAGTTGATAAATTAATTACGTGATATGGTAATCCTAAACGTTGTAGGATATTTTCAGCATTTGTAACCATCTTTTCAAGTTCATTATATGAATCTTCAGGCTTAGCAAATTTAACCATTTCAACCTTATTAAATTGGTGTAAACGAATTAAACCACGGGTATCGCGACCGGCTGAACCAGCTTCTTGACGGAATGATGGTGATACAGCTGTAAAGTATACTGGTAACTTTTCGGCTGGAATCACTTCATCACGGTAGTAGTTAGTTAATGGTACTTCAGCCGTTGGAATTAACGTCATGTCATTTTCAACACCTACACGGTAAGCATCTTCTTCAAACTTAGGATATTGACCAGTTCCAAACATTGAGTCGTAGTTAACCATGTAAGGCGTCAACATTTCTTTGTAACCTTCTTTACGGTGTTCATCCAACATAAAATTGTAGATTGCCCGTTCCAAACGTGCACCTTGTCCAACATAGTATAAGAAGCGGGCCCCTGCAACTTTGGCACCACGTTCAAAATCAAGAATCCCTAAATCTTCACCAATTTCCCAGTGATTTTTAGGTTCAAAGTCAAATTCAGGAATTTGACCATCTGTGCGAATTTCAACGTTGGCTTCTTCATCTGGGCCAACTGGAATACTTTCATGAGGCATGTTAGGCAAGTGTGAAGCAATGCTGAAGATTGATGCTTCAACTGTTTCAAGTTCAGCATCAATTGACTTAATCTTAGCTCCAACCGCTTGCATTTCAGCGATTACCGCACTAGCATCTTGCTTGTTGCGCTTTGCCACAGCGATTTCTTCAGACACCACATTACGTTTAGCCTTTAATTGTTCCGTTTCTTGAATCAAATCCCGGCGCTTAGTATCTAATGTAATTAACTCATCAATAGTTTGGCTAGCCACTCCACGGGTAGCTAATCGTTCTTTAACGTACTCAGTTTCAGTACGAAATAACTTCATATCTAACATACAAAAAATCTCCTATCTCAATCCTAATTGGGTTAATTTATTATCAATTGCCGCGAGCACTTCCGTCCGTGCCAATTCTTCTGTAACAAAATCTAATCGATCACCATCAATCATAATTTTAGGTGAACGATCGTACGCTTCAAACCAAGCGTCATAACGACTTGTCAATGTCCGATAGTATTCATACAAACTCGGATCTTGTTCAACTTGTTCAAAATCACGCCCCCGTAATTCAATTCGTTTAAGCATCGTTTCAAACGAAACACGAATATAAATTAATAAACCAGGATCTTTTGAAGCTACACCAGGTAAGTTTTCCATCATGTTTTCAAGTAAAGCTTGGTGAATTTCAACTTCCGTTTCAGTTGCTCGACCAAGATCAGCGTTAAGCTTAAACAATAGTGCATCTTCAAAAATTGAGCGATCCAAAATATCTAACTCATTGCTCTGAGCTTGTTGAATATAGCCCAAGCGCTTATTCATAAAGTAAACTTGCAAAAGGAAACCATATTTTTGTGGATCAGCATAAAACATCTTTAAAATAGTATTGTCATCAACCGTTTCATAAAATGCTTGTGTGCCCAGATGATCAGCCAACATCTTCGTTAAAGTTGACTTACCTGCCCCAATCGTTCCAGATAAAACTATCATTACATACTCCTCTACATCATCAAACTTATCCCTATAACTATATCAAAAATATCCATGTTTTGGTAAATATTCGTTGAATAAACAGCAAAAAAGGTTTCGCATAATCGCAAAACCTTTTTTAAAATTAATTATTCATTGTTTTTTCAACATCATCTCGACTTAAATCAACATCTTTAAGCGGAATTAGTTTTGTTTTGTAATAAAATTTGTAACCAAAGTACAACGCAGCAATTAAAGGTAGGTCCATGTAAGTAATCAAAACCTCTTGCCAGTTAAAGTGAATAAATGATTGCGGATTTTGCCCAATAATCACTAAAATGCAGATTACTAAAGCAAATAATGGTCCAAACGGGAACCATTTGGCACGATACTTCAACACCCCCAAATCCATTCCTTGAACTACCATCGCGCGACGGAAGCGATAATGTGAAATCGCAATTCCAACCCATACAATAAACCCGGTTAAACCAGAAGCGGCCAATAAGTAGTTATACGCATTTGGTCCCACAACGCTAGTTAGGAAGGTTAGTAAACTAACCACGGTTGTTCCTAATAGTGCCGCAACCGGAATACCACGCCGGCTGATTTTTTGAAATACTTTTGGTGCAAAACCATCGGCAGCCATTGTGTAAAGCATCCGTGTTGAAGCATACATGCCTGAATTGGCTGATGATAGTACTGATGTCAAAATAACAGCATTCATCACGGAAGCTGCGGCTGCAAAGCCCGCTTGTTTAAAGACTAATGCAAATGGTGAAATCGCAACGTGAGCAGTATCTGAACGTAATAAATTTGGATTTTGGTAATTAATCAAAGCGGCAATCACAAAAATTGATAAAATGTAAAACAACAAAATTCGCCAAAACACTTGATTAACCGCCTTAGGAACTGATTTTTCCGGCGTCGCTGATTCACCAGCGGTAACCCCTACTAATTCGGTACCTTGAAATGAATAACCAGCAACCACAAAAACTGCTAGCACTGCTGGTATACCACCAACAAAACCCCCGTGATGATTTGCGGTTAAGTTGTTAACAACATCAATGTGATTACCCATAATACCAAAAATGGTTAATAATCCAATAATTAAAAATGCCACCACCGTAATCACTTTAATAATTGAAAGCCAAAATTCTGTTTCACCAAATGATTTAACTGATAGGAAATTAATTATAAAAATAACTGTCAAGGCAATTGCCGACCAAATCCATTGTGGTGTATTCGCAAACCAATAATGCATAACCACACCTACTGTCGCTGCATCAACTGCGACAGTAATGGCCCAATTAAACCAGTAATTCCAACCCATTGCAAAACCAAATGCCGGATCAACAAACTTTCTAGCATACGTTGCAAATGAGCCCGTTAATGGCATATATGTTGCCATTTCTCCTAATGATGTCATTAAAAAATACACCATAATCCCAATAGCAGTATAAGCTGCAAGCGCCCCCAATGGCCCCGCTTGTGAAATTGCGGATCCTGATGCAACAAACAGCCCTGTTCCAATACATCCTCCTAAAGCAATCATTGAAATATGACGTGTCTTTAAATCACGTTTAATTGCCCCACCTAAGGATTCTTTCTTTGTTGACATTTTCTTCTCCTAGTCCATTTGAAGCCGAAACATTTCAGATAATAAAAAAAAGACCCTTTGCCTAATAAAAATACACATTAGCCAAAGGGTTCCTAATTTTTAGATACCGATTGTCGACAGCGCCCCGCAGCCGACATTTTTTGCTGCGAGAGTCTAGCATCTATTAAACACTAGCCCAGCTAATTAACCCCGAAACATTAACTAACTTCGGCAATTTCCCCGTTCATTCAAGCTCCGGAATTCCGTTTCCTAACTCAAACTACTTTTGTCAATTGCGACCTCTTCAAATAATTCAATTGTCAATAGTTAAGTATTATACTTGGATATTAATCTAAATTCAACTATAACGTAACCGTGCTTTATAAAATAAAAAAGGAGCTGCGTCACAGCTCCTTTTATCATTTAACTTATCCTTCGTAACTCTCACTCTTTGATGATTTGTTTAAATCAACCTCTTTAAGTGGAATAACCTTTGTTCGGTGGCGCACCTTATAATAGACATACAAGATGATAAACAGTGGCACACTCATGTACGTAATTAAAATTTGTTGCCAATCTAAGGCGACAAATGATTGGGGATTTTGACCAATAATAACTAAAATACAAATTACTAAAGCCATCAATGGACCAAATGGGAACCACTTAGCTTTGTATTTCAAGGCATTCAAATCTTTACCTTGGGCAACAAAAGCTCGGCGGAAACGGTAATGTGATACCGCAATTCCAATCCAGGCAATAAATCCAGTTAAACCAGATGCCGCCACTAAGTAGTTATATGCGTTTGGTCCAATAATGCTAGTGACAAATGTTAACAATCCGACAATAGTTGTACCAAGTAATGCAGCCACTGGAATCCCACGGCGATTAGTCTTACCAAATGCTTTGGGTGCAAAACCTTCACGTGACATCACATATAACATCCGTGTTGAAGCATACATTCCTGAATTGGCTGATGATAACACAGATGTTAAAATAACGGCATTCATTACTGATGCTGCAGCTGCAAATCCCGCTTGCTTAAAGACAAGTGCAAATGGCGAAACCGCAACGTGAGCGGCATCTGAACGTAATAAATCAGGGTTCTTGTAGTTAATCAAAGCAGCAATTACGAAAATTGAAAGAATGTAGAATAACAAAATTCGCCAAAATACTTGTTTGATTGCCTTAGGTACTGATTCTTCCGGTGTTGCTGATTCACCAGCCGTAATTCCAATAAGTTCAGTTCCTTGGAATGAATAACCAGCAACCACAAAGACGGCCAAGATAGCTGGCAAGCCGCCAACAAAGCCCCCGTTATGGTGATTAGCCGTTAAATTATTGATAACATCAATGTGATTACCCATAATACCAAAAATCGTCAATAAACCTACTACTAAGAATACTAAAACTGTAATAACTTTAATGATTGACATCCAGAATTCAGTTTCACCAAATGACTTAACCGATAAAATATTAATTACAAAAATAATTGCTAAAGCAATCGCTGACCAAATCCATTGTGGCATATTAGGTAGCCAATAATTCATAACTACCCCCACAGTTGCCGCATCAACCGCTAAGGTTACCGCCCAGTTAAACCAGTAATTCCAGCCCATTGCAAATCCAAAGGCCGGATCAACAAATTTATTTGCATATGTTGCAAATGAACCAGTTAGTGGCATGTAAGTTGCCATTTCTCCTAATGATGTCATCAAGAAAAATACCATAATCCCGATAGCAATATAGGCCGTAATTGCACCCAAAGGTCCCGCTTGTGAAATTGCTGAACCAGATGCAACAAAAAGGCCTGTTCCGATACATCCACCTAAAGCAATCATCGATATGTGGCGCGTCTTAAGCTCACGCTTAATTCCACCACCTAGTGATTCTGTATTTTGTGCCATTTTCTCTTCTCCTTTTTTATTCGAAAAGCCTTCTTCACGGTAACAAAAAAGGATCCCTCGCCTAATCATACACACATTAGCCAAAGGATCCGAATACATTCATTCTTACCGTTTGTCGATAGCGCCCCGCAGCCGACATTTTTGCTGCGACAGTCCGGCACCTATTAAGTACCGGCCCAACAAGTTAATTTCCGGAAATTAACTCATTTCGGCAACCGCCCCTTTCACCTAATCTCTGGAGTCCGTCTCCTGAATTAGCTTACTGATGTTGGTTGCAACCTCTTTCAAATATTTACTTTTAACAACGTTAATAATACATAAATATTTAGCTAAACGCAAGACTTTTATTAAAATTATTTAACCTTGCCAGATAAATTTAACAGTTCCATCCAACTGACTAACTCCTTGTGGTTTAAACCCATTCTTTTGTAAAACTTTCGCTGACGCACTATCAACAGTGGCTACCTTGGCCCATAACTCTTGACACAATAAGTCTTCAACCGCAAGCTTAGTTGCTTGCCCCACAGCTGCCGTCATAATACCAAGGTTCCAAAAATCTGCTAATAATACATAACCAATCTCAAACCTATGGGTATTAGTTCCATCAGCTTCAAAAGCAACACTGCCGACAATTTGCTGCTTATAAATCACTAAATAAGTAAGCTGCCTTCTTAATGCCGCTTGAAACATCATCTGCCCAGCAAATTTATCCTCAACGGCCCAAAAACCAGCCGCATCAGCCAACTTAGGATTACTAATTAACGGCCAATAACCATCAAAATCAGTCGGTTATAACGATCGAACCTCAATCTCCATCCTTAACCTTTGTCCATTCCGCTAACTTCCGTTAACATAAATTCATTAAATGCTACGGTATCAATATCAATTGCAACATCAACGTTTGTCTTACCATCATGATACGCCCCACGAATATCGGCTACCGTTGTTCCAATCGCAGGTCCTTCAGTTACTACATCAATCCAGTATTCTTTTGTTTGAATTGCTTCAGGATGCAGCAGATAAAAGATGGTATTAACATCATGCATTGGTACTCCAGCATCACCACCATCGTTATAGTGCGTAATTAATGCTCGTAGCATTTTACCTGCTTCATTTAATGTTGGTAACTTGGCCAACGTATCAGGGGTCACTAATGCCTTTAAAGTAATATCTAAACCAATCATCGTAACCGGAATCCCTGCATTGTACATAATTTCCGCTGCATGTGGGTCAGTAAAGACATTAAATTCAGCCGTACTAGTCATATTACCACCGCTAATTGAACCACCCATAGCAACAATCCGTTTAATCTTGGGCGCAACTTCTGGATGCAATCGCAATAATAAAGCAATATTAGTATATGCCCCTGTTGGAATCAAAGTAATTGGTTCTGGTTCAGCCATTAAAACGTCATACATTGCCGTCACGGCATCTTTTTTAATTGGGGTACCGTATAACTCACCAAAGTCATAACCAGGCATTCCTGATTCGCCATGAATTCGGGCCGCATCTTCAAACGGCTTCAATAATGGTACGACGGCACCCGCCGCTACTGGAACATCTGCATTAAAAAAATGTACTAACTTAAGGGCATTTTTTGTTGTCTTATCAACCGAAACATTCCCGGCAACCGTTGTGATTAACCGTACGTCAAACTTGGGATTAGTTAAGGCAATAGCTAATGCTGCAGCATCATCAATACCAGGGTCACAATCTATAATTACTTTAATTTGGTCTTGCATCTTAAAATCCTCCAATTTACATAAAAAAACGAGACGCGGGACAAAATGCCCGCGTCCCGTTGAATAGAAACTGACTAATACATGGATATTATATCGCTTACCAGCTAAAAATACCAATAAGACCTGCTGAAAGTAGTGAAACTAAAATACCTGAAAGAAGCATCAATGGGACACTCTTTGAAATAGCATCATTGCTTTCACGATTTACGATTCCTTTGAAGGCACCGATAATCATACCAGTAGTTGATAAGTTCGCAAATGAAGTCAAGAACACTGTAAGTACTGCCACGAAGTGACGTGTGTAGAGACCTGTACCGTGATAATTAGCCTTAACAGCAGCTGTTACATCTTTAGTAACTTGACCCATAACAACAAATTCATTAGTTACTAACTTAGTACCCATGAAACGTGCCATTTTGAAGGCATCTTCAGGGTTGAAACCAAGTAAGTAAGCAAATGGGAACATAATGATACCTAAAATGTTTTCAAGTGACAAGTTAGGGTTAATTAAACCAAGCACTTTATCAATCAAGTAAGCCAAAGCAACGAATGCAATAACGTTAGCTGCAATAATCAAAATCAAACGACCAGCACCAAGAATTGAATCACCAAGGAATGAGAAGAATGGTTCTTTCTTACCATCTTCCATACCTGCAGATTCAGCTGCTGATGAACCACCAATTTTGGCAATTGTGTCTTCTTCCGTGCTAACTTTAACTGGGTTAAGTAATGAAGTAATAATAATTGCGTTTAAAACGTTCAATGGCACAGCGGTAATAACGTACATACCTGGCATCATACCAATATAAGCACCAAGAATTGAAGCTGTCACACAACTCATTGACATCATAGCAATCGTAACATTACGTTGAGCTTTCATTGACTTCAATTGAAGTTGAGAAACCGCAAGCGCTTCAGTGTTACCAAGAAACATCATTTCAACAGAAAAGAATGATTCAAACTTTGGTTGACCTGTAATAAATGACAAGCCCTTACCAACCCATTTAATAATGAATGGTAACACACCGATATAAGTTAAAATATCAAACAATGGCACAATCAAGAGAATTGGTAATAAAGCGGCAGTCACAAAGTTCATGTTGCTACCCTTTGCTAAAGATCCACCAATTTCAGCACCAAGTGATGATGAAACCCAGTTAGGTAACGCAAAGGCAATCCCTTTGTATGATGCGTTAACTAACCATTCAAATCCATTAGCAGCAGCTTGGACGGCATCCCGACCAACTGAGAAACTACTAAAGAACCATGCAAGGAAAACGTTAATTACTAAAACGATTGCGATTGAGCGCCAATTGATAGCCTTCTTATCTTTAGAGAACAAGAATGCTACGCCCAAAAATACAAAAACACCAATAATGTTTATTGCTAAATACATGAGTGTATCCTTTCTGAAAACACGAAAATAACTATGAAATATTTATAATTGCACATCGGTAAAACCGAAAAAGTGTACAATTATAATAATACTAAAAAGCGAAAGAAGTTGCAAGTTTTAATATAAAATCTACTGAATATCCACAAAAAAGCGAACCATAAGCAAAAAAATACGTTAATTTATTCGTGTAAAATTCAAATATTAAAATTACACTGCCATTCTAACGCTTTTTCATCTTTTTTCCTATTAATTAGCTCTACTGAAAAGTATTACTTAGTCATTACAAACGTGAATATTTTACTAAATCAACCTAAAATAATTCCGGTTTTTAAAAAAATTGCTATAATTAAAGACATTCTTAAATAAATGCGAGGTAATAATATGAACATTCCAACTACTGATACTGCTATTTTCGCTGGTGGCTGTTTCTGGTGTATGGTGCAACCATTTGACACTTTACCCGGAATCATCAGTGTACGTTCAGGATACACCGGCGGCCATGTTGCCAACCCAACTTATCAAGAAGTATGCAGTCATACTACCGGCCATACCGAAGCAGTTAAAATCGAATTTGATCCAGCGCTTATTAGCTATGAAAAGCTCGTTGCTATTTACTGGCAAGTAACTGATCCTACTGATGCTGGCGGTCAATTCCAAGACCGCGGTGATAGCTACCGTCCTGTAATCTTTGTTAATAGCCCGGAACAACGTGCTACCGCCGAAGCTTCCAAAGCGATACTCCAAGCTTCCCCTATCTTCAAGCAACCAATCGTAACAACCATTGAAGATGCCAAACCATTCTATGAAGCCGAAGAGTATCACCAAGACTTCTACAAAAAAGATCCCCTTCGCTACGCTATGGAACATGGTCCTCGTGATCAATTCTTAAATGATCACTGGAAACGCTAGTTAAAGGTAAATAAAAAGCATCCCCACGGGGATGCTTTTTATTTACCTTTAACTGTTTGTGGTACTTTTTGAGCTTGCGAATAAAACAAAATTTTTTCCGCATTTAACTTACTAATCATTGCTTCAATCGTTGTATCAATTAAGGCTAATTGAGGATTTTCATTCAATTCTTTAATTTGTGTTTGATTTGAATTTTGAAAGCGTAACATTACTTGTTCCACATAATAATCATATGCCCGCTTAGGATACATTGAAATTGTAATTTGATTCATCCCTTGTCGAATTTGATCGAGCGCAAAAACGGACTTAAGCATCGTTAATAAGATAATATCGGCAATTTGTGTATTCCCATATTTCTTTTTAAGTGGTGGAAAAATAACCTTCTTTTTAACATAGTTATTAATCATTGTCGCAGTTACTGGTCCAATTTCTAGCGGTGCCAAAACTTCATTTACATATTCCAATAACTGGTCCATATACAATTCAAATTTTGGTAACTCGTCCCATTTAGGTAACTTCAACGCTTTATTGGCAACTGTCCACTCAGCATATGATTGATATTTCATCTGGCGTACCCCGTTTTTTCTTTATTATACTACAGATTAACTAGACTACAAAACCAGATGGCCCAATTATTGCATTAATGCACTTAAAACTTGTTCTAAATGAATCCCATGACTCCCTTTAAGAAGTACGACATCATCACTAGCTAACGTTGCTTTTAAATCAGCAATTAGCTGAATTTTATCGAGTTCAGGATAGTAATGAAGTTGATCTTTAGGATATTTATCGACCAAGACATCAACTAATGCTCCCATATCAGGTCCCATCAAAAAGACTTCTTGTATTTCGGTTGGATTCAATGAATCTGCCAAACTAGCATGTAATGCACGTGAATCTTCACCCAACTCTAACATATCACCTAAAACAACGGCCCGTTTACCTGTTGTTGTTGTATCTTTAAATACTTTAACAACTTCTTTAACTGCCGTAGGATTTGAATTGTAAACATCACTTAAGATCCGAACATCATCGTGGTTTTTTAACCATTGAGTCCGATTAGCCGTTAAGACAACATTGCGTAACGCAACTTGTAGATTTTCTGGTGAGATTTTAAGTTGACTACCAATAGCTAAAGCGGCTAAAGCATTAGCAACGTTATATTCACCAACAACAGGAATAGTAAAAGTTAAATCTGGCCATTTATTAGTTACAAAGCTTGTTGCATAATCACCAGTTTCAATTTCAGTTGCGTAAATATCATTATCGGCAGTTAACCCAAATGTTTCTTTTGCTTGTTGCACTTTAAGAGCACGTTCTTGTAGTAATGGTTCGTCACCATTGTAAACAAATAAACCAGCTTCTTGAAGTCCTGAAACAATTTCCATTTTGGCATCAGCAATGTGATCACGCGTCTTGAAAAATTCAATATGCGCTTCACCAATCATCGTAATTACAGCCATATCTGGTTTAACTAAATCACTCAAAAATTCTAACTGGCCAAAGCGATCCATTCCCATTTCAACGACTAATAATTCTGTACTCTTTTCCATCCGAAGAATGGTAATAGGTACCCCAATTTCATTATTAAAGTTTTCTGGTGTCTTAATGGTGTTGTATTGCGTACTACCAATTGCCGCAATCAAATCTTTGGTGGTTGTTTTCCCATTTGATCCAGTAATTGCCACGACTTTAGGTGACATCTTAGCCAAATAATCCCGTGCTAATTCTTGTAACCCAACTAATGTATCTTCAACAAGCACTGTTGGAAAATCAACTGGTGCTGAATCAGCATGATCATGCGCCCATAAAGTTGCAACTGCCCCATTTGTGCGTGCATTTGCTAAAAATTCATGTCCATCATTATCAGCCACTAAAGGAATAAATAATGCTCCTGGTTTTAAATCACGACTGTCAAAAGCGACGGATGTAATTTCAACATTCGCGTATTCATTAATATCATTTAATGCATTCACTGCTGTCGCGACTTCCGCAAGTTTAATCTTCATCTAAAAGAACCATCCTCTTCATAATGTATATCGTCAATGAGTTATTTTCATTGTACTTCTAACATCAATTTGCTACTTTTAATAATATCAAAGTTTCGAGGTAAAACATATGAAAAACATACTTTTTGTTTGTCTAGGTAACATTGCACGGTCAACAATGGCTGAGGCTATGTTTCGCCAAATGGTTGCTAATGAAAATTTAGCCGCCCAAATTAAGATTGATTCAGCTGGTACATCTGATTGGGAAGTCGGTAAGCGGCCCCATCCTGGTACTCAAGCCCAACTCAAGCAACACGACATCCCTTTTGATGGTATTATTGCACGACAAATAACACCTACTGATTTTAAATGGGCCGATTATATCATCACAATGGATCATCAAAATGTTGCTAACTTAACCGCTATGGCTCCTGATGAGGCCAGTAAAGCTAAGATTCACTTGGCATATGATATTCTCCCTGAAAAAGTAGGAACCGAAATTGCCGACCCATGGTATACCCAAAAATTTGACGTTACCTTTGACCAACTCACTGAAACTTTACCCAGTTGGTTAAGTAAAATCAAAGCCGATCTCAAATAATAATCATCTGCAAACAGGTTTATAATTCCTAAATTTTAGCCGTAGTTGGCTGCCAAAACGTACTCTACCAGTCCGCCATCTTCGAAATACGACAACAGCCTCCCTGAAGAATTTTTCTTCAAGGAGGCTGTTTTAATGTATTTGCATCAACTATAAAAATGCACCTTAACTTAAGGTTGCAACTTCTGTACCACGTTGTACATCAGTAGCTGTTGTTGTTAACGTTGCTTGCCACTCTGGATGGTTTGTAACGACGACAATTACATCGGTTGCTTTCCGAGAAGCCACAATGGCAATTAAGTCCATCTGGGCTAATGTTTCACCCGCCGCAACAGTTTGACCAACAGTAACTTGTACTTCAAATGGTGCCCCATTTAGTTCAACCGTATTAACTCCCATATGAACTAAAACTTCCGTCCCATCAGCCGTTTTAATTCCAATTGCATGCTGGGTTGGGAAAATCAATGTAATTTCTCCAGCAACTGGTGCCACAATTTGCCCTTCATTAGGTACAATCGCAAAACCATCACCAAGCATTTTACTAGCAAATGTTTCATCAGGAACATCTGCTAACGGCTTCAAAGTTCCGTTAGCAACTGCCACCATCG
The DNA here is from genome assembly GCF_918814575.1 of Periweissella fabaria. Lineage (GTDB taxonomy): Bacteria > Bacillota > Bacilli > Lactobacillales > Lactobacillaceae > Periweissella > Periweissella fabaria. Next base: position 126,021 of record NZ_CAKKNS010000003.1, read on the forward strand.
TTAACGGTGTTACTGCTACATCACTTGTTGGTGTAGTAGGCACACTAACCGCTGCGACTTCCTCAATAGGCATCGTTGCAACCGCTAGTTCACCATTTTTAATTTTATCAATATTATCAGCAATAAATTGTACTTCTGGTCCAATAACAATTTGCATTTGGTGCTCATTTAAAACATTCACACCCGCAACACCGTTAATTCGTTTAAGAGCGTTAACATCAATGACACTTGTATCATTGAATTTGTACCGAAGTCGGGTTGTACAATGAGCGGTTTCTGTTAAACGTTCTTTGGCAAGTTCACTTGATCCGTCTCCCAAAGTTAGCCAAATTTTTTCGGCCAATTGGGCGTAACGATCAGTACTACTAATCTTAGTCCCAGTAACATTGGTAACAACTTCATCATCTTCAGTGAAATCATCTTCTTCCGGATTACGACCTGGGGTCATTAAGTTAAATTTCCGAATCATAAATGTAAATGATACGTAGTAAAGCACGGCCATGAACAATCCAAGTACGATTAACATGTAGGGCTTATTTGCAAGTGGTAAATGATAATCTAGTACAAAATCAACTAACCCTGCACTAAAAGCAAAACCATTTGTCCAATGGAAACTAGCCGCAATAAACATTGATACCCCAGTTAGCACAGCATGCACAACATATAATGGCCATGCAACAAACATAAATGAAAACTCAAGCGGTTCTGTCACTCCTGTAAAGAATGAAGCAAATGCACTTGCCAACATCAATGAACCGACACGCTTCTTTTGGGCTGGTCGGGCTTGATGATAAATTGCTAACGCCCCAGCTGGTAACCCAAACATCATAATTGGGAAGAAGCCAGCTTGGTAACGCCCTGTAATTCCTTTAACACCAGTGCCATGAAGGAAATTGAAAATATCGTTAATATTAGCCACGTTAAACCAAAAGACTGAGTTCAAAGCGTGGTGTAATCCTGTTGGAATCAATAAACGGTTAAAGAAACCGTATAATCCGGCTCCAGCTGGACCTAAATTAACCACTAATTTACCAAAATCAACTAATGCTGTGAAAATTGGTGGCCAAATAACTAACATCAATAATGAAACAACTAACATCACAACAGCAGTCAAAATTGGCACTAATCGTTTCCCTGAAAAGAAAGAAATTGCTTGTGGCAACTTAACTTCACTGAAGTTATCAAACATTGCCGCAGCAATCAAGCCAGCAATAATCCCAATTAATACGTTCCCTTGAATTGCACTAAAAGCCGGGTTAATGTGACTAACTGGTTTATCAAATAACAAAGCCATGTTTGCTGGTGACAACACCTGTAATGGAATGGTTAATGCGACAAATCCAGCTAAAGCAGCCGCACCATCACGTTTTTTTGACATTCCTAATGCTAAACCGATAGCAAATAAATAAGGTAAAACGCCTAAAATCGCATTCCCCCCAGCAATCATAAATTGGGCTACAAAACCCGCTTTCAATGATGCCAACCAATTACCAACCCCAACTAAAATTGAAGCAGCGGGTAAAATTGCAATTGGCAGCATTAAAGAACGCCCCATTTTTTGGAAATATTCTTTCATGTTATATTTCTCCTTCTCCTATACCAATAGAAAATATATTACACGGAATATCGATTAAATCAAGGTTTTTATTGCTCTATACCAAAAAGCTTATAAGCTTTTTAAATCAACTTTAATTACATCTGCATAGCGAGAATTTTACCAAGATCTAATCCAATAAAACTCATACCTATACCAATCAGAATCGTTAAACTTGCATACCGCCAAGCAATCGTTTGATGATTTTCATTCAAACTCAGTAATTCACCCATAAACGTTGAAAATGTCGTGAAGCCACCAATAATTCCAGTACCTAAAAATAATTTCAACGCCGGATGCCATGGTAACGGTGCCAAGATGCCAAGTAAGAAGGCTCCACTTAAATTAATTAACAACGTTGTGATTGGTAAGGGCTGTTTCGTAACGCGCTTACCATAATCCATAACTAAAAAACGTATCACACTACCTAAAGCGGCCCCACAACCTGCAACTAAAATATTAAACATGTTTTCCTCCTACACGCATCCCCAAAATTGTTGCTAGTAAGCCACCACCAAAACTAACTACTAAATATAATAGTGCCAATCCAATGTGATGATTGATGATCAATTGATTGTTTTCTAATATTAAAGTCGAATAAGTTGTATAAGAGCCTACTATTCCCGTTGTCAAACCCGTTGCAACAGCCGGTGGCATTGCCCAGCGGGTGTTAATTTTATAATTCAAGAAACTTAGCATAAAAGCACCGGTTAAATTTATTACTAAAGTTGCCCATGGAAATGTTGGCGTTGCTAAGGCCATTTCAATGGCTTCCCGTAAGCCACCACCGATAAAGCCACCAATTAATACTGCTAGTATTTTTTTCTTCATTTCTACTCCTTAATACATATTTTATAATTCTATTATAAATAAATGTTTGACAAATAAGCATTAACTTGCTATATTTAATCACAACTTATAGACATTTCAAACGAGGAAGTTATTATGAAAACCTTTATTAACAACAATATTAATAGTTGGTGGCGTCGGTAAATTCAAGTTACATCACAGGTGTGACTTGATCAAACAGATCATTTCGCATCTGTGCCGACAACTTTTTCGTACAACGAAGGTCAGCATAGGTAGCAAGTATTAAGCTAAATATGCCGGCCTTTTTTAATTACTTTATTCTAGAAACAAGTAGTGGATTAGGTGCAGATATATTGCGCTTAATCCACTATTTTTTTGAAAGCAGGAATTATATTATGAAACGACTATTTTTATCTATCGGTTTGATTCTAGCAGTATTAGTTGGTGCCTTTTTTGGTGCTAGTCACAATACTAACCAAGCTAATACTCAGAAAAAGATTCCCACTGTTGGAATCTTACAATTTTTAACCCACCCTGCACTAGATGCGATTCACAAAGGGATGGTCGATGAACTAGCCAAAGAAGGCTATATTGATGGCAAAACAATTCACATCGATTTTCAAAATGCACAAGGTAACCAAAGTAATTTAAAATCAATGGCAACTAAATTTGATAACGAAAATGCCGATCTTTCAGTTGGGATTGCAACCCCAGCGGCCCAAGCATTAGCCAATACCGTAAGTGGTAAGGTTTTATTTGCTCCTTCGACTAACCCTGTCGCAGCTGGCTTGGTTACTGATTTAAAGCATCCTGGGAATCACGTTACCGGGGTTTCTGACCAAGCACCGCTCAAAGACCAATTAGCATTAATCAAAAAATTCATTCCACAGCTCCAAACTCTAGGTATTATCTACACATCATCTGACATTTCAGCCACAACTGAAGCAAAAGAAATGGTCAAATTAGCTACCCAAGCTGGCTTAAAAACCAAAGTTTATACAATTGCCCAATCAAATGATTTAGCACAAGTTGCCCAATCAATGGCGCGAAACAAAGCTATTAACGCTGTATTTGTACCAACCGACAATACCATTGCCAGTTCAATGCCGGTCTTACTTCAAGCAACTAACCCAGCTAAAATGCCCGTTTTCCCAACAGCTAGCACAATGGTCCAAGCTGGCGGCATTGCAGCTGAATCAATTAACCAATACCAAATTGGGGTCACCACAGGTAAAATGATTGCTAAAATCTTAAGGGGCCAAACAATTAATGACACCCCTGTTGAATTCATGAAAAAAGGTGAACTAGTTATTAATGTCAAAGCTGCTCAAAAGCTTGGTATTGACGTCCCCGCAGATTTATTAAAACAAGCCAAAGCTATTCCAGGAGGTATTATTAAATGAGTATTTTAGTATCAGCTATCGGTCAGGGCTTAATCTGGGCCGTCCTCGGGTTGGGACTATTCTTAACCTTTCGGATTTTAAATTTTGCTGACATGTCAGTTGAAGGAACATTTCCATTAGGAGCGGCAACTGCGGTAGCCTTAATTCACAATGGTGTTAATCCCTATTTAGCAATGCTCGCCGCGGCTGGAGCTGGGGCTCTAGCCGGTTTAGTTACTGGTTTACTCTACACCAAAGGTAAAATTCCGATTCTATTAGCTGGAATTTTAACAATGACTGCTATTTTTTCAATTAACCTCCGTATTCTTAACGGGGCCAACTTATCATTGTTAAATCAAAAGACAGTACTTAATAGTCATTTCATGCAACAGTTACCACCATTTTTTAATACTGTATTCGTCGGTATGATCGTATTAGCCGTCATTATCGGGGGCTTAATTTATTTATTACAAACTAATTTTGGCCAAGCCTTTATCGCCACTGGGAATAACCCAACAATGGCGCAATCATTTGGAATTAATTCAGATTCAATGACCATCTTTGGCTTGATGCTCTCAAATGCACTGATTGCTTTTGGCGGTGCCTTAATCGCCCAAAATAACGGTTATGCTGATGTTAACATGGGAATTGGTATTATCGTGATTGCATTAGCATCTATCATCATCGGTGAAGTCGCTTTCGGTGATTTATCTCTTAACTTTCGCTTGATTGCCATTGCTGTTGGCTCAATTTTCTACCGGTTTGTCTTACTCCTCGTTTTACAACTTGGTTTCAATCCAAACGATTTAAACTTACTTTCAGCAATTGTCTTAGCCCTTGCGCTGTTAACGCCTAAGCTACAACACATCTTTAAAATTAAAAATGTTCTCAAAGGATCGGTGACTCGGCATGAATAAACCTTTAATTACTTTAACGGATGTCTCAACAACCGTCCAAAATAGCACTGGTACTAGTATCAATATTTTAAAAAAGCTCAATTTGACAATCAATGAAGGGGATTTTATCACCGTGCTTGGTTCCAATGGAGCTGGTAAATCAACCCTATTTAATGTTATTGCAGGTGGCATTAAAGCTACCACTGGTACCATCAAGCTCAACAATCGTGATATTACCCACGAAAGTGAACTGAAACGTACTAAATATATTAGCCGCGTCTTTCAAGATCCCAAATTAGGGACCGCCCCACGGATGACCGTCGCTGAAAACTTACTTTTAGCTCTCAATCGACGCCACAGCTTTTCTTTGATGCCTCGTCATCTCAATAAGCATCTAGCAGAATTTACACAAATTACTAAGCAAATGGGTAACGGCTTGGACCAACGTCTCCAAACAAGCGTTGGTAGCCTTTCTGGTGGTCAACGTCAAGCGCTTAGCTTTTTAATGGCAACCATTCAAAAGCCCGAACTATTATTACTTGACGAACACACCGCTGCCCTTGACCCTAAAACAAGTGCCCAATTAATGCACCTTACTAATGAGAAAGTAACATCGAATGCACAAACTGCATTAATGATTACTCACAACCTTGAAGATGCATTGACATACGGTAACCGGCTAATTGTATTACACGACGGTCAAATTACCCTTGATGTTACGGGGACCGCCAAAGAACAATTAACTAAAGATGACTTACTTAACTATTTCGCTAGTTACTAAACCCGTCTTTGCACGCATAATAAAAGCCCGCCAATTGGCGGGCTTTTATTTTATTTATAATTCAAAATACTTTTCCAGAAATTCCGCAACGCCATCTTCTTCGTTCGTACCAGTAACATAGTGTGCATGTTCAAAAACATCCGGCGTGGAATTTTGCATTGCCACACTAATATCGCCGGCTTCAAGCATTGAAATATCATTTTCACCGTTTCCAAAAACTAGCGTATTTTCACGACCAATTTGATAATATGTTTGCACATGCTTTACCGCAGTAGCCTTATTTACACCTTTAGGTAACAATTCAATATTTTCTGGTGCGGATGATGAAATATCAAGGGTATCTAAGCCACCTAATATTTTACGAGTTAATTCGATTTTATCTGGATCACCACCAGCGACAATCCCATTAGTAACCGTCTTAGCATCAATTTCACCAATTTCTTTAAAGTAAGAAATCGCGCCACGTTTCATAATCTTAGCCGCAAAACTCATAACTGAAAGTTCACGTTTGTCAGTAACATTGTGGTACACATGTGTTGGCGTAAATAAACGGACAGAAACTTCATTTTCATTTACAATATTAATAATTTGTTGCACTGCTTCAATTCCTAAGTATTCAATTCCTTGTTGGGTACCTAAGTCATACATGGCCCCATTGGAGTTAATTAGGTTTACTTCACTATTAATCAGATTACGAACCAATTCGGCATGCACACGCATCCGCCCGGTTGCAATATAAACAATATGTCCTAGTGCTTGTAACTTTTCAAGAACTTCTTTGGTTCTAGCTGATACGGTTTGATCATCATGAATTAGTGTACCGTCAATATCAATAAAAATTAAATGTGGTTTCATATGCTCTCCTCAATTTTTCGCCAGTTACATTCTATTTGTTCATGTTAATTTTACCAAATACTACACTTCCTGCAAGCGTTTTCAGAGTTTTTGATGCAATTATTGAATGATTCCGCAAAGGTTACTATAATAAGTAGTATCGAATATTAAGAAGAGGCGTTTTCATGCAACCAATTAGAATTTTATTTAGCTCAATTTCTGGTAATACTCGTGGCTTCATCCAGAAATTAAGCACCTATGCTAACGACCAACAAGCAATTAATCCTAGTGCCCCATTAATTGAAGCCGTTGAAATTTCTGATTTAACTAATTTTACTGATGAAACAACCCCATTTTTTGTTTGCGTGCCAACTTATTTAAGTGGTGGCAATGGCATTGATAATGGTGTTAAAGAATTAATGACCAATACACTTGGTGAATATATCACCTACAATCGTAATGCCCAATTGGTCCAAGGAATTATCGGTTCTGGTAATCGGAATTTCAACGAACAATATGTTTTAACTGCTCGTCGTTATGCCCATGCCACTAACACGGCTGTTGTGGCCGACTATGAGCTTCGTGGGACATCTCAAGATGTTGAGCGCATTTATAGCATTCTCACTAAGCTTGCTTAATTAATCTATATATCTGAAAGTAGGTACTAAATATGGCCATTATTAAACCCGAGTATATTCTCGCAATTGACCAAGGAACCACTTCATCACGCGCCAAAATTTTCAATAAAAATGGTCGGCGTGTCACTGAAACTGAAACTGAAATTACAGCAACCTACCCCCACTCTGGCTGGGTAGAACAAAGTCCCCAAGATATCTGGCATAGTGTGCAAACCGTTATTGCTAGTGCCATGATTAATTCCGGTGTCCGACCAGATGAAATTAAAGCTATTGGAATTGCTAATCAACGGGAAACAACTATCATTTGGGATAAGGCAACTGGTCAACCTATCTACAATGCCATTAGTTGGCAAAGTAATCAATCAGTAGCGATTATTGAAAAATTACGTAGCGATGGGCATGCCGATATGATTCAAGCTAAAACGGGCTTACCGTTAAGCACCGCTTTTTCGGGATCAAAAATTCGTTGGATTCTTGATCAAGTCCCAGGTGCACAAGCACGAGCAGAAGCCGGTGAGTTGCTTTTTGGAACTGTTGATACATGGTTAGTCTGGAAATTATCTGGTGGAAAAGCCTTTGTAACCGACCACACTAATGCTAGTCGCACAATGCTATTTAATATTAATACACTAACCTGGGATCCTGAATTACTCGCATTATTTAATATCCCTAAAGTGATGTTACCGGAAATTAAAACGAGTTCTGAAGTCTATACGACAACAGAATCTTATCAATTCTTTGGTGGTGAGGTCCCAATCGCCGGTCTAGCTGGTGACCAACAAGCAGCCTTAATTGGCCAAATGGGCTTTGAAACGGGTTTCACTAAAAACACGTATAGTGCTGGATCATTTATTCTCCTAAATACTGGTGATACCCCTGTTGTTTCCTCACATGACTTAGTCGCTACGGTCGCCTATTCCATGCAAGGTGAAGTTAAATATGCACTTGAGGGGGCTATTTTTGTGGCGGGTTCAGCAATTCAATGGCTACACGATGGCTTAAAGATGATTGATAATGAACCTGAAACACGGACCGCAGCTGAACAATCAACTAATGATGATGAAGTTTACTTTGTGCCGGCGTTTTCTGGCTTATCAGCACCTTATTGGGACCCACATGCACGTGGGGCTGTTTTTGGTGTTACACGTGGAACAAATCGGAATGATTTTATCAAAGCCACCTTACAAGCTATTGCTTATCAAACGCGCGATGTTATTGAAACTATGCGCCAAGATACTGGCTTTGAAATTAAATCAATGCATGCCGATGGTAGTGCATCACGGAATCAATACTTAATGCAGTTTCAAGCTGACATTCTTGATGCCGAAATTCTCCGTGCTACCGATGAGGAAACAACAGCTCTTGGTGTTGCCTTCTTGGCCGGTTTAGCTGTTGATTATTGGGAATCAGTAGAAGACATTAAAAATATGACCATTGCTGGTCGGACCTTTAAACCAACCATGCCCACTAGCCGGCGAGAACAACTCTATCACGGTTGGCAAAACGCCGTTGCGGCAACGCAGTTGTTCAAACCCAATGAGTTACCGCATGATTAATTCTTAAAGTCGTGGAAAACTTTCTACGACTTTTTTAATATCGTTAATTTTTTATGTATAATACTTGTTAATACTATTCACTATTTTTACTCCATAAATATTATTTACAATGGGGTTTTGTCATTTTATAGAACGGAGCGTTACATGCAAACCACAGCCAAACATAGTGCCTTTTTACTACCTGGGATAGTTCTTCTTGGGGCCGTCTTGCGGATTCCCATCACGAGCATTCCCCCAGTCCTAGGTGAAATTGCCCATGGTCTTCACATCCCCGTATCATCCTTGGGAATTTTAACAACCTTACCATTACTTGCCTTTGCCATTTTTTCACCATTTGCCCCCTTTATTGCGCGTAAATTTGGAATTGAAGCAACCTTCATTGGGGTGCTAATTCTTATGTTTATCGGTTCCATTATCCGAATTATCTCAACACCTTTTTTATTCATTGGTACTTTGTTAGTTGGGATTGCCATCTCACAAATGAACGTGTTACTCCCCACATTAATCGCCGCTAATTTCCCAACTAAAATTGGTGGCTACACTTCAATTTACACTTTTACCATGGGATTAATGACTGCATTATTTTCCGCAATATCAGTACCAATTGTATTAGCCACTAATTGGCAAACTTTGATTATCCTATTAAGTGCTTTAGTCATTATTGCTTTACTAGTATGGTTTCCAAATGTACGGCATAACCACTTACTTGCGCCAAAAGGAACTGGTAAAAATTCAGTTCCTTCGGCTTGGAAAAATATGACTGCTTGGTACTTATTAATCTTCATGGGACTTCAATCAGCGCTCTTTTATACATCTATCTCATGGCTCCCAACCATCGCCATTTCACATGGTGTTAGTGGTAATGCTGCCGGGTTACTAGCTGGTGTAAATGCTTTAGTTTCATTGCCTGTTTCATTTTTAGTACCCAACATCATTGCCCATGCTAGCGCCCCTAAGCGCCGGATATTTGTCATCAGTGTATCGTTGCTTGCAATTATTTCATTTACCATGTTACTTTTTGCCAATGACGCCTTTGTTTTCTGGTTAATCTTGAACATCCTTAACGGATTAGCAACTGGCGCCCTCTTCCCTTACCTGATGACATCATTTGGTAAGAAGACTAATAATCCAGCTGAAACAGCCGAATTATCAGGAATGGCTCAAGCTGGTGGATACTTAATTGCTGCTGTCGGTCCATTTTTATTCGGTCTTGGCTATGCAACTTTTCACAGTTGGAATGTGCAAACCATTGCCTTAATTATCGCTACTTTAATCATGATGACCTGTGCTTTATTAGTTGAACGCAAGGAAAAAGTTTTTGATTAATCTGCAAAATAGCCTAATTTCAAAATCTTGAAATTAGGCTATTTTTTATTTTCCGCTGTGCTATTTATTAATAAACTTAATTTGAAAGCAATTTTCATGAATATCGTGTAGTTTTGAAAAAAACTTTCTAAAATTATGTAATTTTATCGCCGACACCTTAAAATCTAGTATATAATAATGTTGAAATTGTTTATTAGACTAACATTGATTGTTAAAAGGAGATATTTATCGTGCCTAAAGAAATTACAACTTTAGTAACCTTTTTTGGTGCTACTGGTGACCTCGCAAAACGTAAATTGTTCCCATCAGTTTACAACTTGTACAAAAAAGGCTTTTTACAAGAACACTTCGCTATTTTAGGAACTTCACGTCAAGAAATGACAACTGAAGAATTCCAAGCATTTGTAAGTGATTCAATCAAAGAATTCATGAATGAAGATGCTGATGCTGATTTCATCCGTCACTTTGACTACGAAAAAGCTGATATCACAGTAGCAGCTGACTATGCTCCACTTAAAGCCAAGATTGAAAAGCTTGATCAAGATTTTGCATTGAAGGGTAACCGTATCTTCTACATGTCAATTGCCCCTCGTTTCTTTGGAACAGTTGCTCAATACTTGAAATCAGAAGAATTGCTTTCAACTGATGGTGAATTTAACCGTCTTATGATTGAAAAGCCTTTCGGAGTTAGCTTTGAAACTGCCGAAAAATTACAAAACGAATTAAGCGATGCCTTCTCAGAAGACCAAGTTTACCGCATTGACCACTACTTAGGTAAAGAAATGGTTCAAAACATTGCGACACTTCGTTTTGGTAACCCAATCTTCAACAACGCTTGGAATAAAGATTACATCGATAATATCCAAGTTACTCTCTCAGAAACACTTGGAGTTGAAGACCGTGCCGGCTACTACGATACTGCCGGTGCTTTACGTGATATGATCCAAAACCACACGATGCAAGTTGTTGGTTGGTTAGCGATGGATGAACCAACTGAATGGACTGATACTGCTATTCGTGAGGCTAAAAACAAGGCCTTTAACGCCCTTAAGATTTATACACCGGAAGAAGTTGCTGAAAACTTTGTCCGTGGCCAATATGGTCCCGATGCTGATAACACGCAAAACGGCTACCTCCAAGAAAAGGATGTACCAGCTGACTCACAAAACAACACTTATGTTGCAGGTAAGTTAGAATTTGCTACTGATCGTTGGAATGGTGTCCCATTCTACATTCGTTCAGGTAAGCGTTTGGCTGCAAAGACTACACGTATTGATGTAGTCTTCAAACAAGATGCTAACATCTTCAACGGTGCCCAACCACTTGAAAAGAATGTTCTTTCAATCATTGTTGATCCTGAAGGTAAGATTGAATACTCAATCATCGCTAAGGATACAACACCTGAATTCAAGACTCGTCCAATTACACTTGAATGGAAAGTATCTGCTGAAGATAAAGCACAAACTCCTGAACCATACGAACGCATGATTCATGATACGATGGATGGTAATGGTTCAAACTTTGCTGACTGGAACGGTGTTGCCGTTGCTTGGAAGTTTGTTGATGCCATTCAATCCGCTTGGGATGCTACTCACCAAGAATTCCCTAACTACGTTTCAGGTTCAATGGGACCTGTTGCTGCTGACGAATTACTTGCCCGTGATGGTCACAAATGGATTTACGAAGGTTAATCATCAACCTTCTTTAACCGTAAATAATAAAAGAGCTAGCCGTATTTGCGGCTAGCTCTTTTATTATTTATTTCATTTGTTGCATGTATTCGGTAATAATTCCTTCACGGACACCACTTTCAGAAAAAATTATCTTTGGTGTTGCTAGAGTCATTATCAAATTCAATAGCGGTATACACCCACCTAAAATGATATCGGCACGGTTAGCATCTAAGCCAGGGAGGACAATTCGACCAGCTTTATCATGTTGAATAAGTAATTCAAATAAATCTAATGCTTGATTGGCAGTCATTTCAAAGCCGTGAAAATTTTGGCCTAGAATTCCGGTAGTTTGTACTTGTTCCATCCGCGCCAAAGTTCGATTCGCACCACCAAGTAAGACAATTGGCAATTGCCGGGCACTCATTAGCCATTCAATGTGATTATAAACAGCTTGTACATACCGATTAGCTTGAAAGACAGCTTGTGCACTTGGCGCATCGTGTAAATTAAATTTTTCCGAAAGGCTAACAGCACCAAACGGCACACTAATCAACGCTTGCTTTTGACCACCCTTAACTAAAATCAATTCTACGGATGCACCCCCGGTATCAACCAATAAAGCATCCTCAATTGCCAAAGTATGTTCAACCCCTAAATAATCATAATAAGCTTCGTCATCCCCTGACAAAACATGGATATCAATCCCAACCTCTGCTTTAACTCGGGATAAAAAGGCCGCTTGATTAGTAGCTTGCCGGACCGCAGCTGTGGCAATCGCTTTAATTTGGACATCCGGATATTGTTGATAAATTTGTTGAAAGTTTTTTAATGCTTGTAGTACCCGTTCGATGGCAAAATCTTGTAAAACTAAGGCTTCACCCATACCTTCAGATAGCCGTGTATCTTCTTTTACTCGTTCAACTTCAGTATATGTGCCATCATCTTCGATTTTTTCAACAACCATTCGGGTTGAATTTGATCCTAAGTCTACAATTGCTAAATATGCCATCCGTCTACCTCATCTTTTTAATTTCAATGTTTATTTTACATTATAATTCGATTAAATTTTAAATTTTTTGTAAATAAAAAAACTTTATCGCTAAATCACGATAAAGTTTTTTAACTATTAAAATTCACCGAAGTAATCAACACCCATTGCATGACGAACTTCGCGCATTGTTTGACTTGCTACTACGTTGGCTTTCTTTGAGCCTTCTTCTAGCATTTTCATAACAGCCGCTGGATCTTGGGCAAATCGTTCCCGGCGTTGACGAATTGGTGCTAATTTATTTTCAAGTACTTCAATCAAATACTTTTTAAGTTTCATATCACCTAAACCACCACGTTGGTAGTGTTCTTTCAAGCGAGCAACTTCATCCTTATCATCATCGAAAATATCCAAGTATGTAAAGACCATGTTGCCTTCAACATGTCCAGGATCATCGATGTTAATGTGTTCTGGATCAGTATACATTGACTTAACTTTTTTAGCCAAAGTATCGGCATCATCACTTAAATAAATTGCATTTCCTAGTGATTTAGACATTTTCACCCCATCAAGCCCTGGAATCCGACCTTGACCCTTTGGTGGGAAATAACCTTGAGGCTCTACTAAGATATCCCCACTATAGATATTATTAAATGTCCGCACGATTTCACGTGTTTGTTCAATCATTGGTTCTTGGTCATCACCAACAGGTACTACTGTGGCTTTGAATGCTGTAATATCAGCTGCTTGGGATACTGGATAAATTAAGAATCCTGCTGGAATACCTTCTCCAAAGTTACGCATTTTAAGTTCTGTTTTAACCGTTGGGTTACGTTCCAAACGGCCTAATGAAACTAGGTTTAAATAGTATTCGGTTAATTCTGATAAAGCTGGAATTTGCGATTGTAGGAAAATTGTTGATTTTTCAGGATCAACTCCCACCGCTAAATAGTCCAAAGCGACTTGTAAGACAGAATCATGCACCTTCTTTGGATCGCGTGCATTGTCAGTCAAGGCTTGCTTATCGGCAATCATGATATAACTTTCATATTTGCCTGAGTCTTGTAATGCCACGCGATTACGTAATGAACCAACATAGTGACCAATGTGCATTTTACCCGTTGGGCGATCACCAGTTAATAGAATTTGCTTATCTGTCATATTATTGTTGTCCTTTATCTTTTTTACCTTGGGGTGTCCGATCCCAAAAATCCGTCTTGGTTGTTTGGCGACTCCGTGCAATCCCCATTGCTTTAGCAGGGATATCATCTGTAATCGTTGAACCAGCAGCTGTCAATGCATAATCCCCAATTGCTACTGGTGCAATAATTTTAGTATTTGAACCAATGAAAGCATGGTCACCAACTGTGGTATGGAATTTATTAACCCCATCATAATTAACAAAAATTGTGCCGGCACCGATATTGATATCTTCACCTAAAGTGGCATCCCCAACATATGTTAAGTGACCGACCTTAGTTCCTTTGCCAATCGTAACTTTTTTAGTTTCAACAAAGTTACCAATATGAACCGCTTGCCCAATATCACTCTTTGGCCGCAAGTGAGCAAATGGCCCACAATTTGAGCCTTCACGCATGATTGATTCTTCAATCTGGGATGAAGTTATCGTCACGTTATTTTCAATTGTAGAATCAATTACAGTTGATCCACTTGTGATATAAACATCACTACCAATAACCGTGTTTCCTTTAAGGTAGACATTGGGTTCAATCGTTGTATCGTTACCAATCACTACGTTAGCGTCAATATACGTACTAGTTGGATCAATTAAAGTCACACCGTTACGCATGTGCTTTTCATTAATCCGTTCACGCATCGCAAGGTTAGCAGCCCCCAACGCAACGCGATCGTTAACCCCCATACTTTCAGTGAAATCAGCCATTTGGTAGGCCCCAACTGTGTGGCCAGCCGCCTTTAAAATTTCTAATGTGTCTGGCAAGTAATATTCACCCTGCGCATTATCATTTTTAACTTGGGCAAGGGCCGCAAATAACAGTTGATTATCAAAAACAAAGACCCCAGTGCTAATTTCATCCACCGCTTGTTCTGCTGGGGTTGCATCTTTTTGTTCAACAATTTTTTCAACATTACCATTCACATCCCTAATAATACGTCCATAGCCAAAAGGATCCGGTGCTTTAGAACTTAACACCGTTACCGCGTTTCCAGCCTTTTCATGTTCGGTATACAATTGATTAAAAGTTGCAGCTGTAAAAAGTGGTGAATCTCCACTTGCAATTAGCGTTGTCCCGGCATATGTACCAAGTAATGCTTGTGCTTGTAATACTGCATGACCTGTTCCTAATTGTTCTGCTTGTAATGCGTATTCAGTCCGTGTACCCAATAATTGCTTAACTGCATCGGCACCATGACCAATTACAGTAACAACATGATCAACATTAGTGGCTTCAATTTCTGTTAATACATGATCAACCATCGCTTTACCTGCCACTGGTTGTAACACCTTGTATAATTTTGATTTCATCCGCGAACCCATTCCGGCAGCTAAAATAATCGCATTTCTAGTCATTACTCATTCCCCTTTTTATAATTCAGTTGTGTAAATTTCACTTTGATAGTTACCTGGTGCAACCGTAATACCGGCACCATCAGATGTTAATGTATCTACATGAATCAATGAAGTATATTTAGTGACTACACGTTCACTAACTCGGCCCTCAGCAAAGACCGCCGCACCGACTACTGTACCTTCAAATTCACCGACTAGGCTCATCATTCCTTTAATCGTGCCACCGGCTTTCATGAAATCATCGACCACCAAGACGCGTGAACCAGTTGGTAATGACCGCCGTGATAGTTCCATTTTTTCAACACGTTTTGATGAACCAGTTAAATAGTTAACTGACATTGTTGGGCCTTCAGTAATTTTTGAATCATTACGTACAATCACAAAAGGTACATTCAATTCAGTTGCTACTGCTTGCGCCATTGGAACACCTTTAGTTGCTGCGGTCATAACCGCATCAATTTCGGTATTGATGTATTGTGTCGCAATCAAGCGACCCACTCGGCGTAAAATATCTGGTCGGCCAAGTAAATCAGACAAGAAAACATATCCCCCAGGTAACACGCGTGTTTCATCACTTACTTCAGTGACTAATTCATTAATGAATTCATCGGCTTCACCTTGTAACATGTACGGTACAAAGCGTGCACCTCCAGCAGCACCAGGTAACGTTTCTAATAACCCAATCCCTCGTTCATGGAATGCACGTTTCAAAATTGCTAAATCTTCTGAAATCGATGATTTAGCTGAATCATAGCGTTCCGCAAAATGGGTTAAAGAAACCAATTTACGGGGCCGATTTAATAAGTAATCTGTCATATCAACAAGGCGATCAGCACGTCGTGTCTTCATAGTAAAATCCTCACTTTTTATTATTTATCTTAACATTTTCATTTGATTTATATATTAATTACATTATATCACGAACGTTCGGAAAAGCTATTTATATAATAGCTTTCTTGTTAATAATTTTAAATTTACTATTATTTACTGCTTATCGCATTCCATTTTACCATGAAATTCGAACTATTAACAAAAAATAACTATATTTAGTTCGGTTTTTAGGTTGATTTTACATAAATGTATGCTATTATATAGTTATTCATTATTCAAAGCAAAACATTTATGAGGTATAAATTTATTATGGAAAGCATTTCACGCTACTTCCGCCTTAAAGAGGAAGGCTCAACTGTTCGTCGCGAATTTATCGCGGGTTTAACTACATTTTTCGCCATGGCTTACATCTTATTCGTTAACCCTACTGTTCTTGGGGCTGCCGGCATGGATAAAGGTGCCATTTTCACCGCCACAGCAATTGCATCTGCATTTGGAACGATTGTCATGGGTATCTTAGCAAATTACCCAATTGCAATCGCCCCTGGTCTTGGAATGAATGCGTTTTTCGCTTATTCAGTAGTTATCGGAATGAAGATTCCTTGGCAAACTGCCATGGCTGGTGTTTTCCTTTCAGCAATCATCTTCATGATTTTGACATTCTTTAAGATCCGTGAAATTGTTATCAATGCTATTCCACGTGATTTAAAATTAGCAATTGCCGCCGGAATTGGTTTATTCATCGCTTTCATCGGATTACACCAAGGAGGCTTAATTGTTGCAAACCCCGCAACAATGGTTTCATTTGGCCCATTAACAACACCCACAACTTGGTTAACAATCTTTGGTTTAATTGTTTCCTTCATCTTAGTTGTTAAACGTGTCCCAGCATCAATTTTTATTGGGATGGTTTTAACTGCACTTGTTGGTTTAGCGACTGGCTTAATCAAAGCGCCTAGTAGTATTGTCTCACTAGCTCCTAGCTTAAAACCAACTTTTGGAGCCGGAGTTACTCACATCGGTAGTATCAATTCTGTTCAATTATTAATTGTTGTTTTAACATTCCTTCTTGTTGCATTCTTTGATACTGCTGGTACCTTAATTGGTTTGGCTGAACAAGCCGGCTTCATCAATGAAAAAGGCGAAATGCCACGTGTTGGTCGGGCTTTGTTTGCTGATTCTTCATCAGTTTTACTAGGTTCAATCCTTGGTACTTCACCCACTTCAACTTTTATTGAGTCATCAGCCGGAATCGCCGTCGGTGGTCGTACTGGTTTAACATCTGTTTTTGTCGGAATCTTCTTCTTATTCTCAATGCTTTTCTCACCACTCTTGAGTGTTTTCACTGTTCAAGTTACTGCACCCGCATTGATCGTTGTTGGAGTCTTAATGGCTTCAAACTTAGCGGGTATCGAATGGAACAAGCTTGAAGTTGGGATTCCTGCATTTCTAATCGTTCTTGGGATGCCATTGACTTACTCAATTTCAGATGGAATTGCCTTAGGAATGTTCGCCTACCCAATTACGATGTTTGCTGCTAAACGTGGTAAGGAAGTCAACGTTGTTATGTGGCTCTTATTCATAGTATTTGCTCTTTTCTTCTATGTTATGAATACTAAATAATTAACATATTTATCAAAAGTTCTCGAAATACATATTTTCGAGAACTTTTTTAGTACAATTAATTCAATACTTATGTCAGAGGTAATGCAGATGGCCATTTATCCATATCAAATTTTTGCAACCGTTGCTGAAACAAAAACATACTATCAAGCTGCTGAAAGATTAAACATCACGCCATCAGCTGTTAGTCATGCAATTGCCCAACTCGAACGTGAGCTTGGATTTCCATTATTCATTCGCAATCGCAATGGTAGCACCCTAACGCCTAATGCTCATCAAATTCTTCCATATGTCTGGGAAGTCTTAAATGCCGAAAATCGCCTGCATCAAGAAATCGATAATATTAATGGATTAGTCCGCGGAACCTTACGTATTGGGGCCTTCAGTTCCGCATCTGTGCAATGGCTGCCAACTATTTTGCAACAATTTCGACGGGCTTATCCTGAAATTACGATTCAATTAGTTCAAGGTAGTTTAAATGATATCGCCGAAAAACTACGCCAAGGTCAATTAGACATCGGCTTTACTGCCTTACCCGTTGATCCACAACTAACAACCTATCCATTGATTTTAGATACTTTATTCACAGTGGCGCCTAAAGACTTCCGGCCAAAAAACATTCATTTTGTAACTGAACATGACTTACGTGATAAAACATTTATTCTCCAAGAATCCGATTATGATCGTGCTACTAAAGCGACACTCGATCAATATAAGGTGACTTCAAATTCATTAACTTACACCATTGATGATCCCAGTATTATTGCCATGGTTGAATCCGGTCTTGGTTTTGGGATTTTACCCGCATTGTCATTAACTAGCTTTCCAGATTATCCTGATAAAGTTAACGTCTATGCATTTGATCAAGATGTCTTCCGAACACTCGTTGTTGCAACGCCTAAAAGTCAGGCTAGTTCTCCCATTGTCAAAGCCATGCTCGTGCAAATTTTTGGTTTTATGCACGAGCATTATCCAAATGACTTACTATGGTCACATTAACAAATAAAAGGCACTACCAACTATTTAAAATTGGTAGTGCCTTTTATTTTTATTAACTAATTTAAGCCCTAATCACCAGCGGCCAAACTTTCAATCGGATCTAACCGTGCAGCGACATGTGATGGCGCAGCTGCAGCAAGTAAGCTAATTACAATACTAATAACCATTGCGAAAATAACATTACCGAGACTAAAGTTAACAATTGGATAATTAATTAAGCTATGAACACCTAAATTAATTACGGTTTGCATAATGTATGCAAATACCAATCCTAGAATTGCACTAAATGCTCCAATGAAGAATGCTTCCGCTGTAAATAAGCGACTAATATCCTTCTTACGACCACCTAACGCCCGTAAAATTCCAATTTCTTTTGTCCGTTCTGACACAGAAATATACAAGACAACAATAATCATAATCGCTGAGACAAGTAATGAAATACCGGCAATTGCCGCTAAAATATTAGCTGCCAACGAAATATAAGTATTAATTGTATCAAGTACTGATCCTACGCTACGAACTTCATACAACGCTTTACCTTTGTTATTTTTTAATGCTTTTAAGTCTTTTGATACTTGCTTAACATTGGCTAACTCATCAACATCAACTGCTAGGAAATTAGCTTTAAAGTCAATTTTGTGATCAGTAAAAATTTGCTTCATATTAGCCAACGGCATTGATGAAGCCCCCCCATCAAGAATTCCGGCAACTTTAATTGTCACCTGAATTGTCCGGGGTGCTTCCATACCTGGTGGGGTTTGACCACCAAATTGTGCATTTGCAACTTGTGCTTTAGCAGCTGCAATCGGATCAACAAACCGTAAATTAAGGGTTTTACCGACTAAGCCTTTATAGTTCTTTTGAATTGCTTGTGCATCGGCTTTTGAAAGTAAAATTTCATTACCTTTTGCTTGATGACCCGTAATTATTTTTTGGTCTTTTAACGATGCGTTCCAAGTCATAATTTGCGTAGGTGCTTTTTTACCATTATCAAGTTGTAAACTAGCATTTGACAATAAGTATGCTAAGTCAGCTTCATCAATATGTTTAACTGCTTGGACTTTTTTCAAATCAGCATTAGTTAATTCATACCGACCGGGGTCACTTTTGGTAGCGTCTGCGCCGGTTGGAATTGGTTTATTCAAAGTAATTGTTTTAGGATTTACCAGCGATGTAATTTGTTGGTTCATGTAACCTTTGATTCCATTACCTAATCCTAAAAATAAAATAACTGCGAAAATCCCAATTGAGCCACCAAAAATAATTAACAAGTTGCGTTTAATATTATAGCGGACATGTTCCCACGCCATACGTACATTTGCAAGGTATGACAATGGTCGTGATGGAATCAAGTTTGCAGCTTTATCAGTTGTATACTTTTCGCGATTAATTGTATCACCATCAATCTTACCGTCAGCTAAGTGAACAATCCGAGTTCCAAAATCAGCTACGGCTTGTGAGTGCGTAACCGCAATTACTAATTTACCTGATTTGGCAATGCCATCCAAAATTTCAAGAACTTCTTGTGTATTTTGCGCATCAAGTGCACCCGTTGGTTCATCAGCAATGATTACTTCCGGATCACTTGCTAAGGCGCGGGCGATGGCAACCCGTTGCTTTTGGCCCCCAGAGAGTTGGTTTGGGTGTTTTTTAACGTGTTCACTTAAGCCCACTTGTTCAAGTAGTTCTAAGGCGCGTTTTTCTTGTTCTTTTGTATTTAATGTTGTCATTTTTAATGAAATCAACACATTTTCCAAGATTGTCAAATGGCTAATCAAGTTAAATGATTGGAAAATAAAGCCGATTGTTTGCCGGCGATATTGATCAAAATCCTTTTCCTTAGCCCCTTTAAGTGATTGACCATTCACTACAACATCCCCAGTAAAGTTATGGTCCAAGCCCCCAATGATATTCATCAAGGTAGATTTACCACCACCACTTTCCCCAAGAATTGAGACAAATTCTCCTCGTTCAAAAGCTAAATCAATTCCTTTCAAGACGGGAAACTCTTCTTTACCAAGATAATATGATTTACGAATATCTTGTAATGCTAAAAACGCCATGTCTTATACTCCTCTCCAATAGCTAGTTAAATATGTCATACAATTATTATACTTTAAAAAATACGAAATTAATGTTTATTTTACTTATTAGTAATCAATAATAACATCTTTAACTATCTCTACTTACTAAAAATAATTATTTTTATTGACTTTTAATTAGTTAATGGGCTATCATAAAAAATGCGTTACTATTGAATAAACATACTATATTTTATAGAGGAGATTATAAGATGCATTTTCGTTTTAAAAAGTTATTATTACTTGCTGCTGTCGTTGTCACTGGAGTCACTTTAGCGGCTTGTGGTAACCACCAAGCTGCCAACAACAAAGATAACACTATTCAAAGTGGGAAACTTACAATTGGACTTGAGGGAACTTACGCACCTTATAGCTTTCATAAAGATGGTAAATTAACCGGATTTGAAGTTGAGTTATCACGTGACCTAGCAAAAGAACTTGGCCTTAAGCCTGTCTTTGTCCAATCAAAATGGGATTCATTAATCGCTGGCCTTGACTCTCACAAATACGATGCCGTTTTCAATAACGTAACTGTTTCTGCACAACGTGCTAAGAGCTATGCCTACACAACACCATACTTATACAGTAAATCTGTCCTCATAGTTAAAAAAGATTCAACTATCAAAAATCCGGCTGATATCAAAGGGCTTAAAATTGCCGGTGATTTAACAACTGAAAACGGACGTGCTGCGCAACGACTTGGGGCCCAAACGGTTGCTGTTCCTGGTTTCTCAGAAGCAATTTCATTGATTGAATCTGGTCAAGTTAAGGGAGCCTTTAACTCACGAGAAGCTTTCTACGGCTTTAAGCAAGCAAACCCTAACACTGATTTAACAACCTTAGATGCAAGTAAGGAAATTCCTACGCAAACAGTTGCCGGGGTTCTTAGTAAGAACAACCCTGAATTAAAAGCGAAGTTAGATAAAGCCCTTAAAAAGCTTGAAGCTAACGGTACTGTAAGTAAGCTTTCACTCCAATTCTTTGGTACTGATGTAACTAAAAAATAACCTTTAAAAATGCTTACAATGCTTGTTCACTGTAAGCATTTTTGCATGTCACATCTGATTTTTATCTGAAAGGATCTTCTATGTTATTTGAAATTTTCAAAGACCATTTTTTTCAATTTTTAATTATTGGCCTTAAAACAACTGTCCCTTTGGCAATCATAACTTTTATTCTCAGCTTAATTGTAGGAACATTATCTGCCTTCATTAGTCTAGCTGATGCCAAACGCTTTACGCCAATGTGGTTTGTCCAACAAATCAATCGCTTCTACATTTGGCTCTTCCGGAGTACGCCGATGTTGCTCCAACTGTACATTATCTTCTACGGTATTCCTAAAGCATTTCCTGACCTTAGCTTAGGTGTTTGGCCAGCGGCAATCATTGGATTCACCCTTAATACTGGGGCGTATACATCTGAAACCATTCGTGGTGCCATTGGTGGCGTGCCTAAAGGCCAATTTGAAGCCGCCCGCTCACTTGGTATGAGTACAAAGACAACTTTCTTATATGTTGTCCTTCCCCAAGCTTTCCGCATTGCCGTACCACCTTTGAGTAATACTTTTATTTCATTAGTTAAAGATACTTCACTTGCATCAACGATTTCCTTAATTGAAATTATGCAACTTGCTCAACAAACAGCCGCTACTAATTTCCAAATTTTAGATACTTATATTGTCGCCGCAGCCGTCTATGCCCTCTTCTCAACGATTCTTTCAAAGGGACAAAAAATTCTTGAAGTAAAATTCAAATCATATGCAATGGCCCGCTAATCTAACTACGTAATTAATCTAAAATTTACTTATTATTTAATAGTATTTATGTAAATTACCGTTTTTAAATGCTACTATATGAGTATCAAATCAAGAATCGAGGTTATTTTTAATGGCACTTACTGATACATTTACCCTTATAAACGATGTGAAAATTCCCGTTGTCGGTTTTGGTACTTGGCAAACTCCTGATGGTGATGTTGCTTACCAAGCAACATTGGATGCCTTAAAAGCTGGTTACCGCCATATTGATACTGCAGCGGCCTATGGTAACGAAGAATCTGTTGGACGGGCGATTGCTGATTCTGGTATTGCGCGTGAGGATTTATTTATTACAACTAAACTTTGGAATGCT
This sequence comes from Periweissella fabaria, assembly GCF_918814575.1. Lineage (GTDB taxonomy): Bacteria > Bacillota > Bacilli > Lactobacillales > Lactobacillaceae > Periweissella > Periweissella fabaria. The sequence continues at coordinate 148,713 of NZ_CAKKNS010000003.1, forward strand.
GATCATGGTTATACCGAAACCCAAGCTGCTTTAACATTGTCATTACAAAAATTAGGCTTAGACTACGTTGATCTATACTTGATTCACTGGCCAAATCCAGTTGCATTCCGTAATGAATGGCAACAACGTAATGCTGATACTTGGCGGGCCATGGAAGAAGCCTATGCGGCCGGTAAAGTGCGGGCAATTGGAGTATCTAACTTCCAAGTTCACCACTTAGAAGAACTCTTCAAAACCGCAACTATCAAACCAATGGTTAACCAATTATTCTTAAATCCTTCTGATACCGAAGCCGAAATTGTTGCTTTTGATAATGCACACAATATCTTAAATGAAGCATATTCTCCACTTGGAACAGGAGCTATCTTTGATTTACCAGAAGTGCAAACTGTTGCTAATCGTTTAAACAAAACGGTAGCACAAGTTGTCCTTCGTTGGAGTTTAGATAAAGGCTTCTTACCTCTTCCAAAATCAACGCACACTGAGCGAATTATTGAAAATGGACAACTTTTTGATTTTGAACTTAGTGCTGCAGATACTGCGATTATTGATAATCTTCATGGTAAATTTGGTTTCCATACTGAAGCTGATGAAGCAAAATTTTAAAAAAAAGCGTCTATGACGCTTTTTTTATTGCCCAGCTCATCACATTTCTATTAAATAATTAGCATCCCTAGCTTAAATCGCGTTATAATTAGCAAGTACTTTAATTGCCATTTGGCGTAGCTGTTCTTAATTGAACTTTGTATCTCTACTGAGGAGTTTTTATGACTTATTCGAATAACAATAAGACCAATAAACGGTCAACACGGCCATCTCGCCCACCGTTTAAACGTCGTCCCCAACAACCAACCCAACCTACAGTTGAACCAACAGTTGAAATCGGCCAGCGTTTCCCGCTAACGATTAAACGTTTAGGTATCAATGGTGAAGGGATTGGTTACTACAAACGTAAGATTACTTTTGTGCCTGGTGCTTTGCCTGATGAAGTTGTCATCGCTGAAGTTACTGACATTGAACCGCACTACCTCGTGGCTAAAATTCACAAAGTCCGTGAATTTTCACCTAATCGAGTAACCCCACGTGACCAATATGCTGGCTTAGTGGGTGGTTTTGATCTCGAACACATGGATTACCAAGCGCAACTAGACTATAAAGTTGACGTCATTGAACAAGCATTAGAAAAATTTAAACCTCGTGGGTTTAACAAATTTAAACTTTTACCAACGATTGGGATGAATAATCCTTATCATTACCGTAATAAAGCCCAATTCCCTGTCCGGATGATTGATGATCGGATTGCCGTGGGAATGTTTAAAATTGGAACACATGATTTAGTTGATTTACCCGATGTAGCCACCCAACATCCAGCAACTATGAAAGTTATGCGTGGGATTCGCTCAATCTTAGAAACTTTAAGTATTCCTATTTACGATGAACGCTCTGATTCAGGAATTTTAAAATCAATTATTGTCCGGGTCTCAGAATATTCTGGTGAAGTCCAAGTAACTTTTGTGACTATCTCAAAGAAATTTCCACAATTACGCGCTTTATTAGCTGCAATTCATGAAAAATTACCACAAGTTACGTCAATTAATCAAAATATTAATCCTGATAAAACATCCTTAATTTGGGGTGCCGAAACTGTGCACTTAGATGGTAAAAAATATATTACTGAACAAATTAATGGTAAATTCTTTGAACTTTCACCACGAGCATTCTTACAACTTAATCCTAAGCAAACGGCTCGCCTATACCGCGAAGCCCTTGATGCACTTGACTTAACATCTGCAGATCGGCTTGTCGATGCATACTCAGGAATTGGTACGCTTGGAATTGCAGTCGCCGATAAAGTTGGTGAAGTTCGTGGAATGGATACTGTCCCAGAAGCGATTGCTGATGCCAACCGGAATACGAAGTTAAATGGTATTACTAATGCTGAATATTTTGTTGGTGAAGCTGAATACCTCATTCCTAACTGGGTTGCAGAAGGCTGGATTCCCGATGCAATTATCGTTGATCCACCACGTACCGGATTAGACGAACAATTACGGACAACTATTTTAGATGTTAAGCCGAAAAAATTTGTTTACATCTCATGTAATCCATCAACGTTAGCACGTGATTTAGTAGACTTAGTTAAGGTCTATAACGTGGAATACATTCAATCAATTGATATGTTCCCACAAACGGCCCGGGTTGAGGCAATCGTTAAGTTTACACGTAAAGACTAACCGGTACCGTTAAATAACACTAAATACTATTAAAAGGCTAATCAACCGTATTAGCCTTTTTGCATAAAATAATAATTAGAGGAGCCCATCATGAGTAACTTATTTGAACACAGCACCATTGAAGTTTTAATTGCCGCCAAATTAGATGGCACAATTACCTTAGCTGAATTACTTAAGCACGGAAACTATGGTTTAGGAACATTTACAGGTCTTGATGGTGAAGTCATTATTCTTGATAATGATGTGTACCAAGTTGATCAAACTGGAACAGTTAACCATATCACTGACATGGATACCACATTACCGTTTGCATCGGTCCACAAGCCCTCTGAAAATGAACAACCTTTGTCGTTAGCTAAGGCAGATTTTACGCTCTTAAACCAAACCTTTGCGGCCGATAAAAACCTTAAAAATGTCTTTGCAACTATCAAGCTTCATGGTCACTTTAATGCTGTCAAAGTCCGGGTTGCACCTAAGCAAGAAAAACCTTATCCTAGCTTGCTAGCAGTTACTAAAAACCAACCCATTTTTGATACTGAAAATGTATCCGGAACTATTATCGGATATTATGCACCTGAATTATTTGGTAATATTACCGCAGCTGGTTGGCACCTCCACTTCTTAAGTGATGATCACCAATTTGGGGGCCACCTCTTGAGTTTCGTTGGTTCACAATTAGATGGAACTTTTGAAATTTTTGATGGTATTGAACAACACTTCCCCATCAATGATGACGAATTCCGTAACCATGAAAACGATTTAGAAACCCTTAAAGCAGCCATTGAAGAATCTGAAGGGTTCCAAGACTAGCATCGTTTTACTATCATATGTGTATTATTAAAAGGACTGTGACATAGCTAAATTTTAGTAGTGATTTACTGCCAAAACGCCCGCTAGTAGTTCAATATATTCTATATACTACGAAGTCTTCTTGAAGAAATTTTCTTCAGGGAGGCTTTTTTAGTATTTTTCTTGATTGCACATACCTTCTGTCACGGCCTTTTTATATGCATTTCATAAATTTATACCTTTTCGATTATATTGATGTTTAACGCTATTTAATCTCTAAAAATTCAAACTATACCATTATATATTCTTATCAAAATATTATTTTCACCAGAGCAAATAAGTTAACATTTTTTATGCAAACGCTTACAATTAAGCTAATACAAGAAAGGAAAGTGTATATTATGGACAACATTACTAAGTTCCTTGAAAAATACTTAACTCCCATTGGCTCAAAATTAGCTGCCAACCGGGCGTTAAATGCTATTCGTGACGGGATTGCTTTATCAATGCCACTTATCATTGTCGGTTCACTTGCATTATTGATTGCTAATGGTTTTGCAATTGACAGTTTTAAAAATTGGTTAGTGGCAACTGGCGTCTTTAACTGGTTAGTTAAAGTTAATAACGCCTCCTTTGGTTTAATGGGGATTGTTTCTGTCTTTGGGATTGCCTATCGGTATGCTCAAGCACTTAAAATCGACCCCGTTTCAAACGGTATCTTAGCACTAGCTAGCTTTATTTTATTAACACCAAGTATTGTAACTAAAGATATGCTTGAAGGTATCGGCTACAACTACTTAGGTGCATCTGGTTTATTCGCTGCTATTTTAGTTAGTTTAATCACTACCAAAATTTTTGAATGGTTTGTCAAACACCACATTCAAATTAAGATGCCTGATGGAGTTCCACCAGCAGTTGCTAGTTCATTTGCCGCTTTAATTCCCGGTTTTGTCATTATCGTCTTCTGGGGTCTTATCTATGCTGGTTTGGCAGCTACTCCATTCCATGACATTCACCAAATTCTCCAAATTATTTTGGGTAAACCATTATCAGCCTTTGGTGGCTCATTGATTGGGGCAGTCATTGTTGCTATGTTAACATCATTATTCTGGTTCATTGGTATTCATGGTGGTAACTTAACCGGTGCAATTATGTCACCAATTTGGTTAGGTTTAATGGCTGATAACGCTAAAGTTTATGCCAAAAACGCCAATGCTGTGATGCCCCATATTGTCACACAACCATTTATGGATTTATTTGTTTATATTGGTGGTGGTGGTGCCACAATTGGATTAGTAATTTCATTTTGGTTGGTTGCCAAAAGCACCCAATTTAAAACTTTGCGTAGTTTGATTACCGCACCCGGAATTTTTAACATTAATGAACCAACCATGTTTGGGATTCCGGTAGTCTTAAACGTTAAGTTATTAATTCCGTTCTTACTTGCTCCAGCTTTAAATGCGATTATTGCTTACGTTGCTATGAGTACTGGGATTGTGCATGCAACCGTTGGGATCGTCATTCCTTGGACAATGCCACCAATCATTTCAGGTTTCTTAGCAACTGGTTCACATATTTCTGGTGCGGTATTACAAATCTTCTTACTTGTTTTAGACACGTTGCTTTACTTACCATTTGTTAAAATAATTGATTTAGACCAACAAAAGAAAGAGGTAGAAAATGCCTAAACTTGGAGTTTCTATTTATCCCTCAAAATCAACATTCGCTGAGATGCAAGCATACCTTGATAAAGCTGCTGCTTTAGGCTATCAACGTATTTTCACATCAATGTTAGAAGTCCGCGATTCGGTTGATGAAACAATTGCTAACTTTAAAGCAATTATTCAATATGGGAATACCTTAGGTTTTGAGACCAGTATTGATGTCAACCCGGCCGTACTACATGAAATTGGGATGCAAGCCAATGACCTCGCATTTTTTGCTGATTTAGGTGTTGCTGCTGTGCGATTAGATGAAGGCTTCACTGGCCATGAAGAAGCTTTGATGACACAAAATCCATATAATATTAACATTGAAATCAATATTTCTCGTGGTCAGCACTATATTGATATGATTATGGATTTTGGCGCTAACCGTCATAATTTAACTGGTTGCCATAACTTCTACCCACAACCATATTCTGGTCTTGGTGATGATTACTTATTAAGTACTTCAGCCCAATACAAAAAATACCAACTAACAACGGCCGCTTTTGTTGATTCAACATCCGGTTCTGTTGGTCCTTGGCCATTTGCTAATTTAATGGTTACCGCTGAACGTGAACGAACAATGGATTTGGCAACGCAAGTCCGGTTCTTAAAAGCAACTAACCTAATTGATGATATTATCATCAGTAGCTCTTTTGTTAGTGATACCGATTTAGAAGTTGTCAGTGTTGCCTTTAACGAACCGACACTGTCTTTACCTGTAATTCTTGCAAACAATGTTAGTCCACTAGAACAAACCATTGCGTTTGAAGAATTGCACCAATATCGGGGAGATTTCTCTGATTATATGATTCGTTCGAGCCAACCACGGGTAAAATACCGTGACCAAGCAATTAATCCGACCTCCGCTCCAACCAATTTTGAACGAGGCGATGTCATTATTGGTAACGATAATTTTGGTCAATATAAAGGTGAATTGCAAATTGTCTTACAACCATTCACTAATAATGAACACTATAATTTAGTTGGACGGATTGATCCGCATGCTGAAGTTTTACTTAATTTCTTGCATCCTTGGCACAACTTTACGTTACACCAGCAAGCGTAAAGTTAACCCTTAAATACAAAAAACTCGTAAGGATAAATCCTTACGAGTTTTTTATTTTAAATATATTTAACTAACATCGGTTTATTGGCCAGATGCTTGAATTCTTGCATAACTCGGAATCGTTTCTGCCACCGAAGATGGATTCTTACTTGCAAAGCGATTTCCCGTATTAGCTTGACTTATGTTAAGTGATTTACGTAATGTATCAGTAGCGTTTTGTTGGGCAGCTGGTGAGACAACTTGGAATGATTGACCACGGTATAAGTACTGAATACCTTGGATATTTGTTGAGGTAATTGAATCTTTAGCTGAACGGTATTTAGCAACCAACGTCATAATATCATTAAATGATAAATTTGTTCGAATATTACTTGAAATAGACTCGAAGAAACCAGGTGTAAATAAGCTTTGTACTTTATCTGATTTTTTCAATAAAGCTGTCAGAATTAATCGTTGACGCATTTGCCGACCATAATCTCCTTGAGGATCATCATCGCGCATCCGTGAAAATTCAAGAGCTTTTTTACCGTACAAATGATACTCTTTGCCTTTAACAAAAGTGTAGCCCGCAAATTCAAATGAAAGTGGTGAGACAACATCAACCCCCCCAACCTTATCAACCGTCTTAACCAACCCACCCATGTTAATAACAGCATAAAAATCAATTGGCACATTCAATAAATCTTGGACTGCCGAAATTGCCGTTTCTGGGTGTCCCTTTCCATTTAATGGAAACTCATAAGCCGCATTAAGTTTTTGCATGCCATATGATTCACTTCCTGGAATCGAAATCATCCAGTCACGTGGTAGTGACATCATGGTTGTTGTCTTATCTTTTGGATTAATAGTTGCTAAAATTAATGAATCTGTCCGGCCAGTATATGACCGACCAAAATCACCAGTATCCGTTCCCATAAGTAGAATTGAGAAAGGACGTCCCTCTTTTAAAACATCTGAAACATCACGTGCTCGTTTAAACCCTTTCGCCAACGGATTATATGTTGAATCAAGGGCATTACGGGCATTACGATACACATTAAAGGCAAAAACTCCACCACCCAATAACATGAGTACAATAATGGTAATAATTACTTTTAATGTGGTATGTTTTTTCTTTTTTTGTTTTGGTTTATTATTATTTTCGTTATTATGATTCCGTATCCGACTTGGAAGTTGGTTATCATTTGGTCGATTTTCCATTACTAATCCCTATTCTTTCTATACTTTAGGACATCTGGCAACTACTACGCCATCTTTTTCAAATCACTAAATAATTGTAAATTTGTTTTGAGTACAAAAATTGCATACACATTCAAGTATATATTTTATTGCATTATTATTTTTAAAGTCAACTAACCCTATGGATATTTAAACAATTATTTATTCAAAGTTAGCAACCTTCACTAATAAATAAGTGTTATCCTCTAAGACTACTAGTTATTTAGCAGTGTATTTGCTATAATTTATTGAAAATTGTTACAAAAGGAGAATGACTTTGGAACATGTCCAACAATTATTAAATCAATATGGTTTAGTTTTAACTGATTTTGCGCCAAACAATGAAATGTTAGCTCTTATGCCAACAATATTAAAATCATCAATTTCATTTGCAAATGTGACAATCAATCAAGAAGAGGTCGTTTTGATTGATACATCTGCTGAGTTGAATGAAGATCACTTAATTCAGTTAATTCAATTACTCAAAAATGTCCCCTTACCAATTATTTTTTTAGCGGATTCTTTCTCAATTGACACGCAAATGCTATTGACTAAAAATCAATTTGGTTTTATCAGCCAAATGGGATTCTACCTACCTTCCCTAAAACCAGTTAAAGTTACCAAGCCAACGATGCAATTAATTTCATTATCAAAAAACCAACAAATTATTATTTTAGCTCTTATTTATTGGAAATTATTGCATGATGATGATAGTAACACATTCCATATTAAGGTTCGTCAATTAGCCGATTATCTCAACATTACCGCGATGACAATCTCACGGGCCTTACGGACATTTGTAGATGCCGGCTGGTTGGCAACAAGTGGCTATACGCGAAATCATAGTTTTTCAATTCCAACTGGCTATGATTTAAACTCGTGGGTGAATGAAATTCTACGTTTGTTACCTAGCCCGGTTCAAAAAACATTGTATGTCCCAATTAATCAGATTGAACAAATCGAAGAAAAAAAACTAGCAAGTTTAACCGCCCTCAGTAAATTTACACTAATTGCCCCAACTACCTTAGTAAGTTGGGCTATCTCAAATAACCAATTAACTGATGAACTTAAACAAGCTAACCTCCCCGAATTCAACGCACGTTTAACACCTAAGAATAATGCTGCTGTTGAAATTTGGAAATATGATTCCCAAGTCTTTAATCAATTATTACCTAAGAATTATCAATTAGCAGTTGATCCTGTTTCACTATTTTTAAGTTTACGTAACAGCCATTCTAAAGAGGTTACTGAACAACTCAACAAATTACTTGAGAACCTTGTTAATCAACATTAATTTATTTAAAGTCGCCTAAGCTAGCATGCCTAGGCTTTTTTTATCCCCAACGACTCGGATTCCAAATACGGCCATCTAACTCACCACTACTTTGATCTAAACGTGTAATTTGTTCATTAGCTAAAGCCTTTAGTCCTTGATAAAAAGCCCGATCTTCTAGCTTAGTGCTACTAGTTAACAAGTCTTCAATTGTCGTAATTAACCATGTTTGTTCTTCCATTACTCCTCCTCATCACGAATCAAATCAACCGTCCACCGTAACTCGGTTAACTCGTCATAGTTATCTTGAATTTGCGTCAAGATTGAGATTAGCTGGGCTATTTTTACTGGATCATTTTCAGTATTAATTCTTGCTGACAATTGCTTAATAAACCATTGTTGTTGCCCAGCAAAGCTTGTATCATCTATGGTTACGTATTGTTGATAATTAACAACTAAATCCAAGCGTTGCGCATCTGTCATATAGTCAAATTGACTAATTACTAATGGCTTCAAATACCGCCATTGTAATTTATTAGCCATTGCTTGTAACGGTTTTAAAAGCTCACTAATGGTATAATACTCACGGCCACCGGCTTGATATTCATTAATGGGTTCGCCTAATGAAACGACTATTCCAAATTCTTTCCCCGCTAAAACAGCATTCGTCCCGTATGCAAAACCACGGGTTAAAACGGCATCTTGCCATTGTCGTAAACTTACTGGTACACTGTACCAATATAGGGGAAATTGAAAAATTATTCGTTGATGATCACGTAAAAGTTGTTGTTCTACTGCGACATCAAGGTCATTAATATCATCTAAAAGGTGCCATGTTACCTCGCTATCTTGGGGAACTTGGTGTTGCAAAAATTGCTGCGTACTTGATTGTTTATAATCTGGGTGCGCCACAATAATTAAAGTTTTCATCTATTTACTCCCTCCATAAAAACTAGTATTTATCCACTGAAAGGTTGGCTCACATTTGATGGCAAAAACCACCAAAACTAATCAAATTTTTAAATATCTCAGTTATTTTGTTTTAATACTGCTTGCTGTATTAGGCCTATACTTATGGTACATTGGGGCTTTTACGGATATCAAAGTGCTACGATCAATTGTTGGTATCAATACGCATCCCCTTTTAGCACCGGTTATTTTCTTTGCCTTACAAATTTTTCAAATCTTAATTCCTATCATCCCCGGAACCATAACATTAACCGCTGGGGTCGTTTTATTTGGGCCATGGTTAGGTTTTGTTTACAACTACACCTCAATTGTCCTTGGCTCAACATTAGCATTTCTACTAGTCCGTCGCTTTGGTAAGGCGTTTGTGACCAATTATATTGACGAAGGAAAACATACTAAATATTTAAAATGGATTGAGGATAAACAAAAATTCACCCGCATTTTTGCAATCGCCATTTTGTTACCTGGGGCACCTGATGATATCTTATCAATGCTTGCAGGCTTATCAGAAATGCGCCTTCGTACATTTATCATTATCCTACTGATTGCAAAACCACTTTCAATTGCCGCCTATTCCGGTGCATTTTCATTTTTAAAACATTTCTTTTAAATGTCATTTTCATCTACAGAAAATCCGTACGAGGGTTAATACGCCTTCGTACGGATTTTTTAATTACTTACTTTCCTTTGCCAAACTTGTTGTATTCAACGTCAATTTAACATTGGCTGTCATCTGTTTACTACCACGATAGAATGTAAATTCAACCGTATCACCAATTTTGTGACTAAATAATACATCACGTAAATCAGACTGACTCTTAATTGTTTTACCATCAATCCCAACAATGACATCATATTTTTTAATTCCGGCAACCTTGGCTGGACTGTCACTTAAAGTATTAATGATTACGACTCCATTTTGAATAGAGGCAGGTAATTTTAAAACATTTTTTTGATCATTTGCATCAATATTAGCTAAATCCGTTAATGTCACCCCTAAAGCTGGGCGTTCAATCGATCCTTTAGCGATTAATTGGTTAATGATGTTCACGACCTCATTTGAGGGAATTGAAAAGCCAATTCCTTCAATACTTGTACCGTTAGCATCACTTGCTAACTTCATAGAATTAATCCCAATCACTTGCCCTGCTAAGTTAATCAATGGACCACCTGAATTACCAGGATTAATTGCGGCATCTGTTTGGATAACATTAGCGGTTCCCAATTGTTGCCCTTGCTCATTGATAACCGCTACGGCACGTTTCTTAGCTGACACAATTCCTTCTGTCAAACTAGTTGCATATTGCGTTCCTAATGGCGAACCAATTGCTAATGCCGTTTGGCCAACGTTAATATCATCAGAATTAGCAAAGTTAGCGATCGTTTTAACTTGTGCTGCACTGATTTTAATAACGGCCAAATCAGTTGTTGGATCCGTACCAACAATCTTAGCATCTAGCTTGGTACCATTACTCAAAATAACTTGTAACGCATTCGATCCTTGCACTACGTGATTATTCGTAACTACATAGGCGACACCATTCGCTTCTTTAAATACCACTCCTGATCCTTCAGATGCAGTTTCCAGATTACCAGTTTTTTTACTTGCTGAATCATTATTACCAAAAATTGCGTCTAAGCTGTTACCCTTAGTATTTTGACGTTGTAAATTAATGACCGATACCACCGCACCTGAAACTTTGTCAAATGCACTTGTCGCATTATTTTTTTCAGCGGTTGTTTTTTGTACTTTAACCCCACCAACATTTTTACTTGAAGAGTTCAAGGCTTGATTATCTTGATTTGCTTGCCATGCTTGGTAGACGTTGTTACCACCAATAACGACACCACCACCAAGCATCCCCGCAACCAAACTAGTAATGACAATTTTAGTTGAACTATTTTTAATCCCGCGTGTTCGGGTCTTATTTTGATTATCCATATCTCTTGCCTCCAAGAAATTTTATCATTGCTTATATCACTTATAATAAAGAAATAAAATTAAATCAAGGTTAAAGGACTTTTGGCATCTATGCAATTAAATAGCTCGTAAAGGACTGGCTTGTTCTGGGTCAGTATCATATAGCTTAAAATCATGATTAACACCAATATCCCGGGCTTGCATCATTTGTTCAACCGTTAAATGAGCCAACACCTTTTGGTTGTTTTCTTTACTTAAGTGGCCTAAATAAATTTGCTTTGTTCGTTGACCTAATAAATCAATCGCTGCTAATGCACCATCTTCGTTAGATAAGTGCCCTTTATCACCTAAAATACGTTGTTTCAATGACCATGCATAACTACCCATCTCTAACATTTTAATATCATGATTTGTTTCCAGTAAATATCCATCAGCGTTAGCTAATGTCCCATGTAATCGATCGGAAAGATAACCAGTATCCGTTACAATAGCAAAGCTCTTACCGGCATGATGTAATTGATAAAATTGCGGATTAATTGCGTCATGTGAAACCGGGAAACTTTCAATATCAAGATCCCCTAATGTCATAATTTTGCCAGGTTCAAAAGCCATTTGTTGTTCTAAAGCGACTTTACCGATCTTTGGCCCCATCGCTTCCCACGTAGCGGCATTAGCATAGACTGGCATGCCATACTTACGTGCTAAAATACCAACACCTTTAATATGATCAACGTGTTCATGTGTTACAAACAAGGCATCAATATCGCTTAGTGACCGGCCAATTGAGGTCATTAATTCAGTTATTTTCTTACCAGATAAGCCTGCATCAACTAGAACTTTACGAGTCGGTGTTTCAATATAAGTTACATTACCTGAACTACCACTCGCTAGTACACTAACTTTCAGGGTATCGGTATTAAAAATGTCTGTCACTTAATCACTTCCTTCTCTTGTAGCTCATTTACAATATTAACTTTTTGTGGTGTATCTTTAACAATTGTTCCGGTGAAAGCATTAATACGCTTAATTCGCACATTATCACTGTTATTTGTTCGTAAACCGAAGAACCAAGTTGGCACATAAACGGTTGTATTATTGACATCTAATAATTTTGTGTAAGCCAATTTTGTCCATAAAACGGTTGTATTATTGGGAATTTGATTATATTGGTACAACCATGTCAGTGCTTTTTCTTCACTGATTGTTGGCGTCTTTTCCCGCAAAATTTTAGGTTGACTCACATATGTTTGTGTATAACCACTTACATAGCCATCATCATCCAACTTAAAATGCACTTCACCACTACTATCATACACCTTACCTGATGGCACAACTTGAACGTAGACAATCTCATGCTTATCCATTTGACTCAACTCTTCACTGAAGACGTATTCATCACCATGTAAAACATTTTGTGATCCCCTGATAAAATGATCTAACGTTCGTTGTGGATTATCAAAGTTCAATTTAAAACGCTTTTTATCACCAAGTTGTGCCGTTAAAGTTCGTGTTGAACTATTATAAGATGTTGAAAGTCCTCGTAAATTTTCCATATGCGCTGTAAATTCCGGTCCATCTTGGCCCGCAATATAAAAGCCCTCGCCAACTTTATCCGATGGTCGCTTAAAGCTAATGTCATCGCCTTGCATTTCTTTTAATACGGAAGTTGAACCCACCGTATCAACAGTATCAAATTGAATTCCTTGGTACCATTGCAATCCTAAAAAGACATCAATTGCCACAAAAATAAGTAAGAAAATCCACTGAATTCTTTTAAAGTCCACGTATCATCCCTACCTTTCTAATCTTTTTGCACCCATTGATCTAAACGCTTCCATTTATTACTAATTTCGATATACCAAACTGGACGTAAGTTAACAACCATATCCGAACTTGGATCCGTCTGCCATTCATAACCAATTTGCATATCTTCAATTTTACTAACACCTACTCCTACCGTAGCTAATTTTTGGATCACTTCTGGACTTGATTCTAATTTAACGGCGGCTTGATTATTAGGTAATGGCACTTGTAATGAATATTGCGAAAACATTGCATGTTCAGTTCCTGGATTTTCATAACTTAACCTAACAGTCCCATAACGAGTCTGATTAAAAATCGGAAAGCCCTCTACATAGGTGCGGTAAACAAAACTGTCGTTTGCATTATTAGTTTCAAAATATCGAGTATTATCAAGTGGCACCCCAATTGACAATAAATCATTGAATCCTTGCCGTAACGCATTGTTTAAACTCGTTCCGCCTTTAGTCCCACTAAAACTTTGATAATCAACGGCCCCAGTTTTATTATCAAAACTAACCCGGCGATTATTACCTTCTTCATATGACGTTGCGGCTGTTGTTTTACGTGTTTTGAAATTACCATTTGAACCATTATTGAATAATGCATTCAAAAATAAATGCTGGCTTTGCTTATTTTGTAAATATGAATATTGTTTTAAGCTGATTTCATTTGGATAATTTAACAAAACATGTTGGTGATATAGCTGCTCGGCTACTGGAATAGCAGTCTTGACTTGTTTGATTGTTTGCATGATAGCATTTGTATTACCTGCATTAATATCAATTTCGTAAATCGCAAAATTAGCATCATTTAATAAATATATTTTATCTAGTTGTTCACCCAACGGTACCAAAATTCGATTAAATTCAACATTCCCATTAATCGTTAATTGTTGGTTAAAAATATCATTTAAAAGACCACCCGCAATACTATCTGGATAATTTAAAATTACCGCATCTTCTTGATTTAACGTCTCCCCATATTCCTTGGCTGTTACCTTTTTAATTGGCTTAACTTTATCAAAATGCCAAACTTTCATATCTTTAATTACTTCATTGATAACATTAATTTTTTGATCAAATAATAATTTTTGATTTTGGTTACCATCTGTATGAATAATCTGAGATGGTGAGTAAATATCAGTTAATGCGCGGGCGGATAATTGCGCTGGCCCCGCTGAGGTCGTGTTTTCATTAGCATTTTTATTAAAATGTGCTGGATTAGTCCAAATAAGCCATGTAAAAGTCAGACTTATTATAATTACTAATACTAATGATGTTGGCAAAATATACTGGCTAAAAACACCAAATTTTTTGACAACGCGTGCATCTTTATTCGGCATCCCAGTCATCTCCTTCATCATATTTTTCAAAAGGTAATGAGATGTAGAAGGTTGAGCCTTTGCCTTCAACACTATCTACCCAAATTCGGCCACCAAGTAAGGTAACAACTTCTTTTGAAATCGCTAGTCCCAACCCTGTTCCACCTTGTTTACGTGAACGGGCCTTGTCAACACGGAAGAACCGATCAAAAATTTTAGCAATATCTTTACGTGGAATTCCCAATCCTTGATCCGTGACACTTAAAATTGCATAATTATTCGTTTGCAATAAGCGGACTGTAATTTCACTACCATCAGGTGAATATTTAATCGCATTGTTCATTAAATTATCAACAACTTGAGTAAACTTATCCGTATCTAATTCTACCCAAATGTCTTTTTCAGTAAATTCACGGACAATCCTATATTGCTTTTCTGGTTGATCATCTTTTTCGATAATCATATCAAATCGATTCAAAATATAATTAAGCAACTCATTTAAATTAACGTACTCTAGTTCCAACTTTGTGGTTCCTGAATCCATGCGTGACAACGCTAATAAATCATTAATCATCCGAATCATCCGCTGGGTTTCATCCTGTGTAACTTGTAAGAAACTAGGTGCAACTTCCGGATCTTTCCAAGCACCATCAACTAACGCATCAATATATGAACGCACTGACGTAAGGGGCGTCCGTAATTCATGAGATACGTTTGATACAAAGACCCGGCGTTCACGATCAATTTTTTCTTGCTCAGTAACGTCATGTAACACAATAACTAGCCCTGAAATAAAGCCTGATGCACGTTGAATCAAGCTAATATAGGCATGTAAAATCAGCTCGTGGTCAGTGCCAGAAAGGTCAAGCACTAGTTCTTCTTGAGTTTCTAATAATTGGCGTAATGAATATTGACCACGGATACTTAAAATATCTAAAATTGAATTACCAACCGCATCATCTAAGCTATCAATTCCTAACAAATTAAGGGCGCCTTCATTAATAATAGTTACAATCCCACGTCGATCAGTCGCAATAACCCCATCACTCATATGTGCAAGAACCGAATCCAACCGTCGCCGTTCAGATTCAGATGCTGCCGTTGATTCTTCAACCCGTTCAGACAAAACATTAACGGCTTGCGCCAATTGTCCTAATTCATCATTTCCATAAATCTTAACTTGTCCACTATAATCACCATCGGCAATCAAGCGGGTTTGCTGATTAATTTCTTCAATTGGCCGCGTAATCGCGCGAGAAATGACAATCGCCATGATAATTCCTAAAATAATGGCAACAACTGATGCATATAAGTAAATCTTAGTAATGCTATTAATACTTTGGTACACCGATTCCATGTTTGCCCGGACAACAGTGACTCCTACGACCGCACTGCGCCCATCTTGAACTGTGGTTATTGGTGTGGTGACAATCTCGTACCGTTGGCCATTGTCTACTTCAACAATATCTTTTTCATAACGTTGCTGTGATAATGCATTTTTAACATTATTATCCGTCGTCTTTTGGCCAACAATTTGTTGATTATTAACATCCGTTGTTCCACGAATCGTTCCTTTAGCATCAATAACACGGACTTCGGTTATATTTTGGTTATTGATATCTGCTAAAACCGCATGAATTTGACTATCAGCATTAGTTTGATTATTAAGCGTTAACTTTTGACCTAATGCCGGTACAATATATGTGGGTAAGGCAATTTGACTACTGAAATTTTTACGATTTTGTTGCTCCAATTGGTGCACAAAAAAAGCACCCACAAATTCTAATGTCACTAAGAGCATCAAAGCAAACACGAGTGCGATTTTAAAATGGATGGATTGGAATAATTTTAAAAAGCGTTGCACGGTTTCCCCTCCACACGTTATTCATTAGGCTAGCTAGCTAAATAACCGTGTCTTCTATTTAGTCTTCTTTATCATTATTACGTAAAAAGTACCCTACACCTCGGCGGGTTACTAACCAAACTGGATGACTAGGATTATCTTCAATTTTTTCACGTAAACGTCGGACCGTCACATCAACCGTACGAACATCACCAAAATAATCATAGCCCCAAACCGTTTGTAATAAATGTTCACGGGTCATAACTTGTCCAATATGTTGGGCTAGGTAATGTAACAATTCAAATTCACGATGTGTTAACTCGATATCTTCACCACGCTTAGACACAATATATGCCTCTGGATGAATTACTAGATCCCCAATCACAATATCAGAGCTACTAGTTTCTTCTTCTTCAACTGCCGCAGGTACGGCTACTTGACGCCGTAAATTTGCCTTAACACGTGCTACTAATTCACTATTTGAAAATGGCTTAGTAACATAATCATCAGCCCCCATTTCAAGGCCCACAACCTTATCGATTTCAGAATCTTTAGCTGAAACCATAATAACCGGAACCGTTGATTTGGCACGAATTTGCCGTAATACTTCTTTTCCTTCAAGTTCTGGTAGCATTTGATCCAGGAGTACTAAATCTGGCTTTTCTTCATCAAATATCGCTAATGCTTCAATACCATCATAAGCAGTTACGACATCAAAATTTTCTTTTGTTAATGTAAATTTTATAATATCGGAAATTGGGCGTTCATCATCTACAACTAGTATTTTACTCATCACAAATAGTCCTTCCAGTGTTATGGGGTCTTGTCACAGTTTTATTAAAATATTACAAGCATTTGTTCCCCATGAGTCTATAATTAGGTTAATTATAACATATAACATCAAATGCAAGTATTTTCATAATGGATGTTACGATTCTGCAATCGTTTTAAAATAATCCTTTCACAAAACATTTCCAATAAATCTTCAACTTTTACTTGCTTTGACTTGTTTTTCGTGATATTATATCTTTTGTTGTTATGAACGACTTTTGATATTTTGGACAGCTAGCTCAGCTGGCAGAGCAACGGACTCTTAATCCGTGGGTCCAGGGTTCGATCCCCTGGCTGTCCATTTCAACCATTATCGGTTGCATAATTTAATATTTTGGACAGCTAGCTCAGCTGGCAGAGCAACGGACTCTTAATCCGTGGGTCCAGGGTTCGATCCCCTGGCTGTCCATTCCAACCATTATCGGTTGTATAATTCAATATTTCGGACAGCTAGCTCAGCTGGCAGAGCAACGGACTCTTAATCCGTGGGTCCAGGGTTCGATCCCCTGGCTGTCCATAAGTCAAATATAGTGTGCATGTTGTTACTAAAGTAACCGTGGCCTTATTTCAAAAAAACCATCTGCATTAGCAGATGGTTTTTTTGTGCTCTATTAACCTTTAAAACATTTTTCCCATTCGGCCACTTTAAACCCGACTAAGATTTGGCCATCATCATTAATAACTAACGGCCGTTTAACGAGCATGCCATCAGTGGCCAATAAGTCAAGTTGCGTTGTTTCCGACATCGTGGGTAATTTATCTTTAAGCCCAAGGTCGCGATAAACTAAACCACTAGTATTAAAGAACCGTTTTAATGGTAATCCGCTTTGATGGTACCAGGTTGCTAATTCCGCACTCGTTGGGTTTTGTGTTTTAATATCGCGTTCTTGATAATCAATTCCGTTAGTAGCTAACCACTGCCGGGCTTTAGCACACGTACTACATTTTGAATAACAAATAAATAACATTTTCACCCTCCTTAAAATCGTACACCTATTATACCAAATTAAAAAAGCCAGCTGAAAATTCAGCTAGCTTTTTTAATTTAATTAATTGTATAGTGCTTCAACTTGTTTTTGAACTTCGTCGTGACCAACAAATTCATCATAAGTAGTTTCGGCACGTTCAACTATTCCCTTATCACTAACTTCAATGATATGATCCGCAATTGTTTGAATAAACTCACGGTCATGTGATGTGAAGATAATTGAACCCTTGTAATCAATCATCCCTTCATTCAATGAAGTAATTGATTCCAAGTCAAGGTGGTTAGTTGGGTCATCCATCAAAAGAACGTTGGTTTTAAGCAACATTAATTTTGATAACATAACCCGGACTTTTTCTCCCCCTGAAAGGACATTGATTTCTTTAGTAACATCATCCCCAGAGAATAACATCCGACCAAGCATTCCACGTAAGAAGGTATTATCACTTTCTTCCTTAGAAGCAAATTGACGTAACCAGTCAATAATAACGGCTTTAGGGTCGTCAAAGTTATCATTAATATCTTTTGACATGTATGAACGTTGTGTAGTCACACCCCAAGTTACCGTACCACTATCTGGTTCTAACTCACCAGCAAGGATTTGCATCAAAGTAGTTGTGGCAACATCCGAGCGGCTTAGCAAGGCAACTTTTTCACCTGGCTTAGCAACAAACGTAATGTTGTCCAAAATTTTCACACCATCAATTGTTTTTGAAACGTTATCGACACGGAGTAAGTCATTCCCAACTTCACGAGTCATTTCAAACTTAATCCATGGGTATTTACGAGTTGATGGTTGAATATCATCAAGCGTAATTTTTTCCAATTGCTTTTGACGCGAAGTAGCTTGCTTGGCTTTTGAAGCATTCGCACTAAAACGTGCCACGAATTCTTGCAATTCTTTGATTTTTTCTTCTTTTTTAGCATTAGCATTTGATTGCAAACGTGCAGCCAATTCACTTGATTGCTTCCAGAAGTCATAGTTACCAACAAAGAGCTTAATTTTACCGAAGTCAACATCAAGCATCATCGTCGCAACCGCGTTCAAGAAGTGACGGTCATGGGATACAACAATCACAATATTTGGATAGTCAGCTAAGAAGTTTTCTAACCAAGTAACTGTGTGGGTATCCAAACCATTAGTTGGTTCATCCAAAACCAAGATGTCAGGTGAACCAAATAAAGCTTGTGCCAATAAGACCTTAACTTTTTCTGATTCCGTTAATTCAGCCATCTTCTTATTGTGCATATCTTCAGGAATCCCGATTTGTTGCAAGAGTTGTGAGGCTTCAGATTCTGATTCCCAACCACCCATTTCAGCAAATTCCGCTTCTAATTCCCCGGCACGGATACCATCCGCATCAGTGAAATCTTCCTTCATGTAAATGGCATCTTTTTCCTTCATCACGTCATACAAGTGTTGGTGACCTTGGATAACCGTGTCTAAAACTTCAAATTCATCAAAGGCAAAGTGGTCTTGGTTCAAACTACTCATCCGTTCGTTGGCACCCATTGACACATTACCTGTCGTTGGTGATAACTTACCTTCTAAAACTTTTAAAAATGTTGATTTACCTGCCCCATTGGCACCAATCACACCATATGTGTTACCGGCAGTAAACTTAAGATTAACTTCATCATATAATTTGCGGCCAGAAAAACTGACACTAACGTTCGAAACAGTTAACAAATCTCATTCCTCCTATTTAAAGCTTGTCCCTAGTATTATAGCAGTGAAAAGTCACTTTGTGGGAAATAATATTTCTTCCTTTGGTTTTCTAAACCATTCCTACGAGATATTCTAACGTTGTCTGGCAAACAAAACCATACTTCTGATAGATATATTGCGCACGGACATTCTTTTTATCAACGGCTAGACTAATTGTTTTTAATCCTTGAATTTCTATCAACTGCATAACTTGGGCTAATGCTTGTTGGCCGTAACCTTTACCTTGGAGTTGTTTTTTAATTACATATCCAAATAAATATCCTGTAGTCGGCGTTGCTAATTCAATTGTCACAGACCCTATTATTTGTTGCTTCAATTCAAAAACGTACACCTTTAAATTAGGATCGCCAAAAGTTGCCTGTAAGTCATTGGTTACTTCTGCAAATTCATCATCAAACCCAGCTGCATGAATTTGAGCTAACACGTTAATATCATCAGGCGTAAGTTGTCGAACTGTTACCGCCATCGCTAACTTTGCTTCCCTATTTTGGGCGCTATTTTTTATGCACCATTGCATCAATGTTTCGGCCATATCGGTATCATGTTGCAACTTAAATTTAGCATCTAACCATGGCATTTTAACTAGTTGCTGTTGTTCTGTTTGAATAATCATTTCAACATATCCATAAGTACGACAAATTATTTTAGCTTGTTCAAATAATCCACGGCCAATTCCTTGTCGTCGCTGACTTGGAGCCACATATATCATTACATTGACATCAAAATCGGTTGCCGCATATAGACTAGCAAACCCAATTAAGTCTTGATCTTGATACGCTAAAATAAATGCCGGCATATCCGGATACAAATTAAACGTATTGGCTAAATACGGCATATCAAAAAGTTGGTCGTATTGCTGACAGTTGCTAATTAATTCAGTCGCGGCACCCTGTTGCTCAGCGGTTAACCGATTGGTTACTTTAAATTCCATCTTGCCTCTAATTTTTTTGTGGTAATTCATTAATAAATTTGACAGTTTGTGCAAAGGTTACTTGTGCTTTATCGGTAGCAAAATCAAATTGATATTCATGATTAACTGCTTCGTTTGCCGGAAAGAAACGTGACGTTACTGGTACGCCATGCTGTGTCAATTGGCTAACAAGTTCCTTACCTGATGATTCAAATGTGAAGCGATTACCATCAGTAATATATGATGCTGGAAATGCACTAGTCACTTTATTTGGTATTGATCCTTGAGCCACTAGAGTACTATTATTCCAGAAAAATTTGCCTGTCATTGACCAACCAATCGTATGCATAAACCATTTCATCAACCAATTTTTATTATCTTTGTCACCTTTCGTGATTAACTGAAAATCATATGGTCCACAATAGAGGACGGTCCCAGCAAGTTTTTTAACTGGTACGTTAACTTGTGATACGTCCTTGGCATACGTTGGGTTAGTTGCTAACGCGGCATATTGGGCGGCAATTTGGGCACCCGCTGAATCTCCACCAAGAATAATTTGTACTTTATTCGGGTCAAGGCCCCATTCAGCCGCATGTTTCTGGACAAATTGAAGTCCTTTGGCTAATTGTTGAACTTGTGTGGGATACTTCCCTTCAGGTGCCACAGTATAGTTTAACGCTACAAAGGTCACTTTCGTTTGACCAACTAAATCCGTCGCAAATTCCTTCATTCCCGACTTATCACCACCGATGAAGCCACCACCGTGCATCCAGACCACAATTTTATTATTAGCCCCCGTTTTAGGGTGGTAGATATCGGCTGTTTCATCTTTTTGTTGCCCATAATCAATGTTTGAGCTCATTTTTACATTTTGTTGATTCAAGGTATACATCTTATTGTTCGTAATTTTAACGGTGCCATTAAATGCACGGGCAAAAAAACTTGCACTCGGCTTTGGCGATACCGTCAACAATAACACCACCACAATTATTAACCCCGTAATAATAATGGCTAAAGTTTGTAAAATTCGCTTTAAAATCCGCATTTTAATTCTCCTCAAAAAAAGTAGAAATCATCATGGAATTGCCATCCATCTTGATTTCTACTTTTAATATACACTATTTAATGTAATGAATCTTTAACTAACTTAATTACCCGGTCACGTTCTTGTTCCGAAACAACCTCAAATGATTGTCCATCAATCATCTGGCCATGGCCCTGTAAATGGTCACTGACAACATCCTTAGAAGCATCTCGATAGTTTAATGCCATGTCACGTAGTTGCGTAAACTTTAAATTTGTCTGGACATTTTTACTCAATTCTTCCAATAATTTATCATTTGCTAATGTCGTTGGCTTAGCAACTTTTTTAATTAACGCCATAATAACTAAGCGTTGGCGTGTTTGACGCCCATAGTCACCTTGTGGATCTTCATGACGCATCCGTGAAAATTCAAGCGCTTTTTTACCATTCATATGGTATGTTTTCCCTTTTTTAAACTGATAACCCGCAAAATCAAATGTCAACGGCGATTTAACATCCACCCCACCAACTTTATTAATTAACTTTTCCAATCCCCCCATGTTAATCAATACATAGTAATCAACTGGGTTATCAACTAATTTTTGAACCGTATTCATGGCCGTTCCGGTTGAACCATATGCATACGCAGCATTAATTTTAATTTGACCTAATTGTGGATAGCCCGCAATCGGTGTCCGCGTATCACGAGGGATACTTATCAATGTTGTTTTCTTTTGCGTTGGATTTACCGTTGCTAAAATTAAGGTATCCGTCCGACCACGTTTAGTACGATTAAACGCCCCGGTATCAGTTCCTAATAATAAAACTGAAATGGGCTTACCATTTGCAATCTGATCATTGGCATCACGTAATTGGTTATTATGCGCATCTTTGTAACTGTCATTAACTAAATTTTGCGTCTTGATATAAGAATATGTCAAAAATCCCCCTACTCCTAAAATAACAATCACCACCAGAGTCGTTATTATTTTCCAAATTCGCTGCTTTTTCATTAATTAGCCCCACCTTCCTAATTTATTTATGCTTATTTTAGCATTATGTCTATACGATATGGAAATTATATTTTAATAAAAACTTTATAATATTAAATAAAATTTATTTAAGCTTTTTTCATTTTTGTTGATTTTATTGAAAAAATTTTATGTTTTTTTAGTAATTATGTATAAGTCACTTAAAAATATTATATAATTAAGAGGTAAAAATAATAATTGATTTGATTATCTTTTTTAACAAAAACACATATCAATATAAGGAAGGGTTAGACATGGCTGATTCAGTTTCAAAACCAATCTATCTTCAAACGATTCTCGAACTTACATATGGCCAGAATCGCGAACAAGTCGCAAATAATCAAATCGCGGAACATCTCCACGTAACGCCATCATCAGTTTCAAATATGATGGCTAAACTTCAAGAAAGTGGTGAAGTCGATGTTGAACCTTACTACGGTGTCACCTTAACACCAAAGGGACAACAATTAGCATTACGTTTAACTCGTATTCATCGGCTAATGGAAGTTTTCTTTTCCGAAAAATTGAATCTTTCGTCAACTCATGCGTATGCAAATGCTATTCATTTTGACCATCATGCCGACGAGATTCTTTTAACTGCGTTAGATGATTTCTTAAACCATCCTACAACATGTCCACATGGCTTACCTATCCCGGATGCTAACTATAATTGGGAAATTCCGCCACATCGTATTCTAAATACCTTACCCGATGGTACCGAATTTACAATTATTGGAGCTAACGAAGATGTCGAATTACTTGAGTATCTTGAACTGATGGGCGTCACAATTAATTCAACTTGGAAATTTATTGGCCGAATGCCCTTTTCTGGACCACTCGTCATTGAAAGTCTAAGTTCTGGCCAGCAAATTCAAATTTCTGACCATGCGGCGCATTATATTTACACAAATTAAAAAATCCAACCGTT
This sequence comes from Periweissella fabaria, assembly GCF_918814575.1. Classification (GTDB taxonomy): domain Bacteria; phylum Bacillota; class Bacilli; order Lactobacillales; family Lactobacillaceae; genus Periweissella; species Periweissella fabaria. The sequence goes on from NZ_CAKKNS010000003.1 coordinate 172,297, forward strand.
AGGTTGGATTTTTTAATTTTTATTTAGTTAAATCAACCAAAATCTTAGCTTGTGACTTATCAGCGACTAGCGCATCAAAACCATCCGTAACGATTTTATCAAGTTCAATTTTCTTAGTGATAACTGGTTTAACATCGATTTGACCACTAGTTACCAAGTCAACTGTTTGTTGGAAAGTCTTCTTAGAGTAAGCAATCGTAGTCGTAAGTTTTACACCGGCATTCATCAATTGCATTGGATCAAATTGAATTGGGTGGGCAAAGATTGAAACGATAACCAATGTCCCCCGTGCCTTAGTAGCATCAATGGCTTGTGTAAATGTTGGTTGCACACCAGCAACTTCAAACGATACATCGACGCCACCAGGTACAAGTTCATGAATCTTTTCAATTGCGTTAACTTCAGCTGGGTTGATAACATCAGTGGCACCCATTTCAAGCGCTTTTTGTAACCGAACTTCAGATAAATCAACGGCAATAATTTTAGTTGCACCAGCCGCTTTAGCAGCTGCAGCCACTAACACACCGATTGGTCCAGCCCCAAAAATCGCCACAGTTTCACCAAACTTCAAGCCACCTTCTTTAACCGCTTGCACGGCAACGGCTGTTGGTTCGATAGTTGCAGCCAAGTCCAATGGGAAGTCTTCTGGCAAGTGGAGCAAGTTTTTAGCAGGTACGTTTACAAATGAAGTAAAACCACCATCTGTGCTCAAACCGATAAAGGCGTAGCCATCGTACACATCGTCGCCATCTGGGCGAACTTCGTGTGTTACAGTCGGGTTGATTGATACGTGATCACCAACTTTCCAGTCAGTTACATTCGCCCCAATTTTGTCAATAACTCCTGAAAATTCATGCCCCATTGTCAATGGCGCATGGCCACCAGTTAATTCTTCTGGTGCATCAACTGGAATGAAGACAGGCCCTTCCAAGTATTCGTGCAAATCTGAACCACAGATTCCGGCCCAAGCAACCCGCACGACAACTTCATCATCCTTTAAGGGTTTCAATTCCACGTCTTCAACTCGAACATCTTTAACACCATGCCATACAGCAGCCTTCATGATTAAATACCTCTTTTCAAATTACGTTAAATTTTTAGAAACTATCCTAAGGATTAGCCGCTTCACACAGTCAACTCTTATGCTTTCATAATACTACTTCACAAAATTAAAAACACTCTTTAACCACTAGTTATTTATAAGTTATTCTTTCTTTAGAAAACGCTTACAACAATTCACAAAATGCATTGCTTTTCTGCAGCTATCACGTTAGACTGGCCATAAATATGGAGGATGTCTTCGATGAAATTAGCTTATGATGCAACAACGTTAGCCACACTAATCAAAACACACCAAGTCACTAGTTTCGAACTAGTTGAACAAGCATTAGCCAAGATTAACGCCACTAATAAGACTTTGAATGCTGTGACGCATTTAAGGACCCAAGCAGCCCTCAATGAAGCACGGGCTTACGATCGGATAGCTAGTAAGCGGCCCTTTGCCGGTGTCCCTATCTTACTTAAAGATCTTGGGCAAGATTTGACGGGCCTTGCTAGTACTTCTGGTTCTAAGTTATTCAAAAATAACATTGCCCAAACAACGGACAACTTTGTCCAAGCGATTATTAATGCTGGCTTTATTATTCTGGGCAACACAAATACTCCTGAATTTGGTTTTAAAAACATTACCGATCCGATGCTCACAGGCCCCACCCGTAATCCTTGGAACCCTGCTTATTACTCGGGTGGTTCATCCGGGGGAGCTGCTAGTGCCGTAGCTGCTGATTTTGTTAGTATTGCTACCGCCAGTGATGGTGGTGGTTCAATTCGCATTCCGGCATCTTTTAGTGGGCTTATTGGACTAAAACCAACTCGTGGCCGGACACCAGTTGGCCCTAATGGTTGGCGTGGTTGGCAAGGTGCATCGATTAGTTTTGGCCTTACGCGCTCAATTAAAGACACAGCTAATTTACTTGATTGTCTTCAAACATACCAACCAGCCGCCCCATTTAGCACCCCACTTTTCACGGCAGGTTTTAGTAACATTTTAACTACCAAATTGCCAGCTAATTTCAGCGTTGCTTATAGCCTCAAGTCACCGGTTAATACACCGGTAAGTGATGCTGCAATTACAGCCGTTTTAACTGCTGTTGATTTTTTAAAGCATCACGGAATTACGACCGTTGAAATTGACAATCCCCTTGATGGTCCGACCATGATGGAAAGTTATTATATTGTTAATGGTGGTGAAACGGCTACAATGTTTGCTAATATTGAAGCTAGTCTTAACCGGCCATTGACCATCGATGACATGGAATTAACTACTTGGAGTATTTATCAAGCTGGTCTTCCATTAACAGCAGTGGATTACAGTACAACCCTAGCTACCTGGGATCATGCCAGTTTTATCATGGATAAGTTTTTACAAAAATATGATTTATTTTTGACCCCAACAACTGCCACAACCGCCCCCAAAATTACTGGCCAACCATTAATGTCTAGTGCTACTATTGATAAAATGTTGCATGTAACTAACCTTAATAAGCAAGCTCGCTTGGATTTGGTATCCGAATTTTTTGCTGATAGCTTAGCCCTAACACCCTTTACCCAACAAGCCAATTTAACTGGGCAACCCGCAATCAGCCTGCCAACTGCGATAGCCCCAAATGGGCTTCCTCTTGGCATTCAATTTACAGCCCGTAAAGGTCGTGAAGATTTATTATTGCAAATTGGGCAACTTTTTGAGTGCGAAAATCAATTTAATTTATTATATTCAAACAATATTTAATAATATTCGATTTTACATTTACCTTCTAAAAAGTTAAACTTGAACCTGTAACCTAAAAATTACCTTTTGGAGGCTATTTATGTATTTTAAACAAGCAACTACTACTGACTTCACTACTTTATTAACTGTCTTACAAGATGGTCGTGCACAACTCGCCGAAGCAGGGATTAACCAATGGCAAGGTGACTACCCTAATGTTGACCAAGTGAAAGCAGATATCGCCGCTGGAAACGCTTATGTGTTCAATGATGACACGCATGAAACTGTTGGAACTGTTACGGTGCAACCAGCACCTGATCATGTTTACGACAGTATGGATGGCGCTTGGCTTATCGATACCGATGCTTATTTAACAATCCACCGCTTGGCTATCCACTCTGATCATGCAGGTAATGGTTATGCAACAAAGCTTTTCACACAAGTAATTGAGCATATTATTACCGACCATCCTGAAATCAAGAGTCTTCGTGTTGACACACATGTCGATAATTTAGCCATGCAACGGATCATCACAACTAAGCTCGGCTTTGAAAAAGTTGGTAACTTAACTGGTATTTATCACCCTGAAGATAAGTGCTTTGTTTATGAAAAAGTTATCTAAACTTACTTAGCGAATGGTTAAAATATGCCTAAGTTTGAAACACCCTACTAAAGATGTTTCACATGAAACAGTTTCAATAACCATTAAAAAAGCAGGTTGCGTATTAACTTACGCAGCCTGCTTTTTGTATTTCTATACTAATTCTCGTAATTTGTGACGTTGGATTTTACCACTAGCAGTTGTTGGGAAATCGTTTACGGGTATAAACTCAACTGGCACTTTATAATGTGCTAAATGATTTCGACCAAATTCTTGTAACGCTTGTATATCTAGTGAATCATCACTAATTACAAATGCCACTGGAATCATCCCCCAGTCACTGTTGGATTTACCTACTACTGCAATATCTCGTATACCTGGATATTGACTATAAGCATGTTCCACTTCATCAGGGAAAATATTTTCTCCACCTGAAATAAACATATCATCTTGCCGGCCTTTAATAAATAAAAAACCTTCTGCATCTAAATAACCTAAATCACCCGTTTTATACCAACCATCATTAGTAATTTTACGGGCAAAATTTGCGGCTTGATTTAAATAGCCCCTCGTTAAATTTGGCGCCTTAATTTCAATCTCACCAATTCCTTGCTCGGGGTTAGCTAAACGTAACTGTACTGAAAAAAGTGGCTTCCCAACTGAACCAATCTTAGCACGAGCATCATCAAAGTTTAATGCCACAATCTGTGAGGCAGTTTCAGTCATCCCATATGATTGAATTACAGCAATATTTTGTTGCTCACAACGACTCAATGTCACTGGGTCAATTGGCCCACCCCCTAGTAAAAAGCACCGAAAGTTATCGTTATACCCCGCACTTGGGGCGACTGCTAACAAACGCTTTAACATCGTTGGTACAACTGACATAATGGCAATCGGTTCAGTTGTCAGACGTTTAGTAATCGCCACATCATCAAAGTGTGCTACTAAATCAACACCCATGCCATAAATTAAGCTACGCATCATAATCGATAGGCCACTGATATGAAACAATGGTACGGCACATAGCCATCGATCATGAGCTTGTAAGCCAAGATTCAATGCCGAGCCAATGGCTGAATAGAAGTGATTCTGATACGTTTGCAAAACACCATGTGGATTACCCGTCGTACCTGATGTATACATAATTGACGCCACATCATCCTCAGTAAATTCTGCTACGGGTGTAATTTCAATTGCTTGGTGGGCATGCAATTGTGATAATAAATACGTATTGCCGGTTAACTTAGACCATTCCGTAAAGTTACGACTTAAGTCATCGTCAACTAACAACGTTGCTACCCCAGCATCCTGTAACTGACGTTGTAGCTCATTATTAGCCAAGCGAAAATTTAAAAGGACTGGTTGTAATCCCAACTGTTGCACTGCCATAATAGTCATGTAACTAGCCGGCGTGTTTTTAGCTAAAATTGCAATGCGTTGGTTTTTAGTACCGATTAAAGCAGCCACCTGACCAGCAATTTTAATCACTGCCGTTTGTAAAGCTGTAAACGTCCAACTTTGATTTGCGACTGTTAAAGCGATTCGCTCAGGATTTAAACTCACCTGTTTTGTTAACCAATTTTGCAATTAATTGCCTCCAGTTGTTTATGGAAATTTAGGGAACTTAGAAAAGTCTGGCGTCCGTTTTTCATTAAATGCATCCCGACCTTCTTTGGCTTCGTCACTTGTGTAGTAAAGCATTGTTGCATCCCCAGCGAATTGTTGAAGACCAGCTAAACCATCAGTATCAGCATTCATGGCTGCTTTAATGAAACGAAGTGCTGTTGGTGATTTAGTAAGCATTTCATCACACCATTCTAATGTAGCTGTTTCCACTTCGGCCAATGGTACAACACGGTTAATCCAGTTCATTGCTAAAGCTTCTTCAGCCGTGTAGAAGTGATTTAAGAACCAAACTTCCTTAGCCCGCTTATGCCCAACGACACGCGCTAAGTAACCTGAACCGTAACCCGCATCAAAACTACCAACCTTTGGTCCAGTTTGACCAAACATTGCGTTATCAGCAGCCACAGTTAAGTCACAAACTAATTGTAAGATGTTCCCACCACCAACTGACCAGCCTTTAACCATTGCAACAACTGGCTTAGGAATAATCCGAATTAGGCGTTGTAAATCAAGCACGTTCAAACGGGCAATATCATCGGGACCAACGTATCCACCGTTACCACGAACTCCTTGGTCACCACCAGAACTAAAGGCTTTATCACCAGCTCCAGTAAGAATGATTGTTCCGATGGTTGCATCATCACGACAAATTGAGAAGGCTTCAATTAATTCGGCAATAGTTACTGGTGTAAACGCATTGTGGCGTTCTGGGCGGTTCATTGTTAATTTAGCAATGGCCCCCGTCCGTTCAAATAAAATTTCTGAATATTCTTTAACAGTTTCCCATTTACGTGTTTCCATTTTTCTTATCCTTTCACGTACAATAAATATATAAAACTACTACAGGAGTGTAACTTATGAATTTACTTGATCATTTAAACATCCAAATTGACGCCGTTGACGCTCAAAAGACTATCATATCTGTTACCGTTACAGATGCACTAAAACAACCTTACGGTATCGTACATGGCGGTATTAATGCGGTCTTGGCAGAAACAGCAGCTAGTCTAGCTGCCAACGCATTTGCACCTGCTGACTATGTTGCTGTTGGTGTCAATATCAATACAAATCATCTCCGACCGGTTGTAACTGGACAACTAGTTACAACGGCAACCCCCATTAGTTTGGGCCGTAACCTGCAAACTTGGAACGTTGAAATCAAGCAAATTCCAAGTAATAAACTAACGAGTACGAGTACCGTCACAACGATGTTACAAGTTAAACCTAAGCATGTTTAAGATATCACTCAATTTTAAATTACTATATCAATCTTATAAAATGTATTAGGCCAAATGCAAGCAAAATAACATTTATATCGTAATGTAATATTAATTACATGCCGAACGTAAAAGACTAGGATAAGTATTTAACTTACCCTAGTCTTTTACGTTACTGAATATATTGCGTTAAAAACATTAAAAATGGCACGATCACTAATGATAATACAGTCGTTTCAGTAACCATGATTGCTGCATAATCAACGTCAGCATCATATAAACTAGCAATAATTGGGGCGTTGGTCATTACCGGCATTGCTGATTGTAAAATAAAGACTTGTTTCATCAGTAAAGGTAACTTTGTTGGCCATAATAATAATGTCATTAAAATTGGCGCAATCACAAAACGACCAATAATAATCAAAATATTATCCCGCCGTAATTTCAGATTTCCTAGACCAGCATTAGCAACTGAGTAACCAATAAAAATCATCGATAGTGGGATTGTTAAGCCACCCAAATAACTAAGATCTTGATTGATAAATGCCGGTAATTGAATATGCAAAAGCACTAAAAGTACACCTAGCATAAAACCTAATAATGGTGGTGAAAAGATTTTGCCCAATGTTTTTTTCCAATCAAAAGTTACATCAACTTTACCATCGCGTTGAATTAAGTAAACTCCTAAGGTCCAGAAAATGGTCGTATTCGCCATATAATAAATCAGGATATATGGAATTGCTTTATCTCCAAACAATGCTTGATTGATTGGTAAGCCTACAAATACCGTATTTGAGTTAAAAAACATCGATGTAAATAAGCCCCGGCGAGACCGTCTAATTTGGAATACTTGTACCAATATCATTGCCAAAACCATTAACAACATCATCGAAATTACCGGAAAGCGTAAGTCCGGAATAATTGCTAATAGTTCATGTGCTTGAAATTTTTGCGTAATGGTGACAACCATATATGCTGGCAGTGATATTTGCGTTACTAGCCGAGTTAATAAGCGTGCTGATTTAGCATCAAACCAATTACGCTTAGTTAATATAAAACCGACCGCAATCATGATTAAAATAATCAACACCCCAGAAATTCCATGCAAAAAAACACTCATCAGTTGCCCCTAACGTTCTTTCATAATCTGAAATACAGCAAATAAGAATAGTTGTACTAAAACCATACAAAAGACAAAAGCAAGCATATCAGGTGTAACTGATTGTTTGATGGCTACTAATGTTCCATGAAAATTAGTAACTAAATCCGTCGTATTTAATCGTTTGTATCGACCCAAATATATTCCAACGGCTGACATAAATGACAATACTCCATAGAATAAAACTTGGATACTAAAATCAGGATTACGGACAAAGCGTTCAAAAACTAACGTCGCACTTCCTAAACCAAATAATACCCCAGAAAATATTCCTAATGCCAAAATTGAATAGTGGGCATACTGATATGCCGTTTGAATATTAGTACCAATAGCTGATAAATAAATAAAATCAGTAATCATATACATCGTATTCGGATAAAAGGCTAACCAAACTAGTCCTAGCAATCCGGCAATCCAATTATTTTTAATATGCTTAATTGCCAAACTAATATCAAACGGAATTAATGCTAATGTGACATTCACAATTAAAAACATATATTGATTCTTAGTTACATATAAAAAGCCTAAAAACATCGCTACCAATACATGTAGTAAAATAATTTGTGGTAATTCCTTTTTTAACAAATTGCTACCTCCTTGTGTTGTTCTATTGCCCTCTATCATACCGCGTCACGCCACGAAAAAAAAAGGATTTTTAACTTTATTACGTAATTTTTAGGTTGTAATTTATTAGAATTTTTATATTAAAAAAGCCAGTCAATTTTAAAAATTGACTGGCTAAAGTTAATTGTAAAGTATTTGATGAACTACCTGTTGTAAGTTTGGAATCACCGTCTCTTCAAACCATGGATTCTTTTTTAGCCAACGTTGATTTAACGGTGAAGGATGTACGATTGGAAAGTATTTTGGTTGATATTTTGCATAGTCATAGACCACTTGGGTCAATGTCTGCGAAGCTTTTAACTGTAAATAATAGCGTTGAGCATAGCTACCAACTAAAATAATTAGCTCTACACTAGGCATTAAGGCCATTAACTGAGGATGCCATTTAGCAGCAAATCCCTTTCGTGGCGGTAAATCACCACTCCTACCTTTACCGGGAAAATAAAAATCCATCGGTAAAACCGCAATTTTACCCGAATGATAGAATTCTTCATCAGTCAAGCCTAACCATTGCCGTAACCGTGTTCCACTTTTATCATGCCACACAAGCTGACTATCTTGAGCTTTTTGCCCGGGGGCCTGCCCTATGATAATAATTTTGGCTTGTGGACTTACAAAGTATAACGGATCAATACCTACTTTTGTGTATACATAATTTTCAGAATCATTTTTAATTGCAGTAAAAATATCGCCAAATGTTGCCACCATCATCCACCTACTTTCATTGCTGTGCTACTAAGCTTACTATAACACTTTACCTAATGATTAATTCAATTAGTTATTTTCAAAAATAAGTTATACCATAATGTAATTACCTACATACGCAATTATTATCAATTTAATTGCGCAATTTGCTGACCAAAAGTCGTATCGGTGTAATTATCAATGGCCTCTTGTAATGCTTGCAAATGTAAATTCGCACCAAATGTATTAATCCCTGGTTGTAACTTTAGGCCTTCGTGTAAATTTTTAAGTACTAACGGAGTAAAACCAAAGTCAGTCACAATTTGCTGCACTTGTAAGACCGCTTGTTTATTATCACCTGCTAGGGCTAATGCTTTTGGTTGTTCACATTGAGGCTTAAAGATGATTGATTCATCTAACAAGTCATGATAACCCATATGATTAAATGCCTTAACCACCTGACTATCTTTAAAATAATTTTGAACTAATTCACTAGTTCCAATCTGTGGGTCGTTAAAATCATCGCGCTTACCGTCAACTTCCCACCAATAATTCATCGCATCCAAAACTAATTTACCAGCCAAGCTACTAGCTCCCAGTTGTTTAAACTTACTTAATGGTAACGCTAAGATGATGACGTCATTATTGGCTAGCACTTCGGCACTAGTCATTGGCTCAGCGCCGGGTGCTAACACCATCATCGTTAAAGCAATTTTTTCCGGTGAACCTGAACCGGCAATATCAACTTGATAGCCAGCTTTAAGCGCAATTTGGGCTAATACAACGCCTAATTTACCGGCCCCAATGATCCCAATTTGCTTAGTCATTGGCGTCCTCTGCTAAAATAGACCGAACTTGCGGAATAACTTCGTTTGCATATAGTTCAATTGTCCGTTGCCGTTCCGCAATTGTTTGATTCCCAGCACTATAAACCAAATCAAAACGTTTTACGCCAAGACTTTTAATGGCCCGAGCGATTTTTTTAGCGACCGTAGTTGGTGAACCAACGTAGTATGATCCATTTTCAATTTCATTTTCAAATCGTTCCCGTGTCATTGGTGCCCAACCGCGATCACGACCAATTCGATCCATTGATACCCGAATTGAACGCCATGCTAATTCGCGTGCTTCTTCATCCGTGGCTGCAATTACCCCATGTGAGTGCATCCCCACTGGGTGAACTGGGGTTCCTAATTGTTCAGTCGCTTTTTCATATAAGCGCATGTAAGGCTTAAATCGTTCGGGTGAACCGCCGATAATAGCTAACATAACTGGTAAGCCATAACGGGCAGCCCGAATAATTGATTCTGGTGAACCACCCACACCTACAAATGTATCTAAATGGCCACTTTCAGTTTTAGGATAAACGTCCGCATTTTGTAATGGTGCCCGCGTTTTTCCTTGCCAAGTAACTGGTTTTTCAGTTAATAACTGGCTAAATAAATTAATTTTTTCTTCGAATAACACATCATAATCATTTAAGTCAAACCCAAATAATGGGAATGATTCAGTAAAGGATCCGCGTCCTAACATAACTTGCGCACGGCCATTTGATAAGGCATCTAACGTTGAAAAACGTTGGAAAACTCGCACTGGATCATCTGAGCTTAACACCGTTACCCCTGTTGATAGTTTAATTTTTTCTGTTTGGGTCGCAATAGCTGCTAAAACCATTTCCGGACTTGAAATTGCAAAATCTTCACGGTGGTGTTCACCTAAAGCAATAATATCAACACCTAATTGGTCTGCCAAAACTCCTTCAGCCACTACTTGGCGAATTGCTTGGGCATCTGATAATAGCTCACCATTATCATTAGCTGGGATATCTCCAAAAGTATCTAGTCCAAATAAAACCTTTTCCATATTATTTCCTCTTCTATATACACTTATTTTTAGTAAGTATATCATAAAGATTACTTTTAGCAAATCACTTCCAATTCGATTATTTAAAATCACAATTTATTTGCAGTATCACAAGTAAAACAATTATACTAAGGTTACTAATTGATAATAAAGATGAGGTTAATAAGATGAAAAAATTTGCATTAACAATTCCCATTATTTTAATAAGCTTAACTCTCGCTGCTTGTGGACAAACTAAATCCGCTGACAAAGCAAGCCAATCTAGCGATACTAGTAGCTCAAGCACTGTAAGTTCAAGTGCTACGCATTCAAATACTAGCAGTAGCCACAGTTCAAGTACTTCAGCTCAAAATAGTAGTTCTGCAAGTAGCAGCAAAGCCGCTAGTAAAGAAGCTGCTGTTAGTCTAGCAAGTAGCACTAGTCGCCTAGGCCAGTTAAATCATAAATTACAAACAAATCTAGGCAATATTGCCTTACCACAAGCTGATGGTCTCACAAATGGTAGTGCTAATTTGAATATTCGCTACACTGGGGATGCTAACAATTATCAAATTTTCTACAGCGTTGGTAATCAACCACGTGAGTTTAATGCCGCCGTGCTTAGTAAAGAAAATCCCTATGCAATCTTACAAAAAGAAACCTTTGCATCTAATGCGCAAGCGGCAGAAAAAATTAACCACATCGATGCTGATGCTAATAAAGGTTTACCCGCCACTGATTTAGGTAGTGGTATTACTGGTCATTCTGAAATGGGAGCTGGTAATATTCACTTAGTATGGAACGAAGGCAACTGGTCATTATCAGTTCATGCCATTAATATTGAAAACCAAGATCCAAAACCAATGGCTAAACAAATTGTTCAGCTATTGAACACTTACCGCTTACCTGCACCAAACCAATATGGTCAAATTCAATTTGATGTTAATATTATTCCTGGTGATCGTAACCAAATCATCAAATGGCAAGAACAAAATATTGTGTACACGATTACGGCCCATGATCCAACAACTGCAATTAAACTTGCTGCTAGTATCAAATAACGTAGCCCCACATCTAAGGAATTATCTCTAATGGAAATTAGCCCAACAGTCCTTTTGGCGACTAACTACCAGCCAATAATTAATAACCGGCCACCTACCAGTGGGCAAGTTAACTTTAAACAAGCCCTTAACATTGACCACAAGCAAACCATTCAATGGGGTGATACCCTGTCAGAACTAGCTATTAAGCACCATACGACTGTTAGCCAATTAGCAACCGTCAATCATATTAGTAATCCTGATGTAATTTATGCCGGAACTCAATTACAAATTCCGGTCGCACCAACATCACTAGCTAGTAATCCATTAAGTTCAAATGACGCGACTCCACTTACGGATATCCCTACCTCGACTGCCACAGCAAAATTAGTGCCTACTCTTGATCCAGTCGAAAAGATTGCTCGTGATTACATTGTGACGCATGAGTCGCATGGTAGTTATACTGTCCGCAATGGTCGTTACATTGGTAAATATCAACTTGATCAAAATTATTTAAATGGTGATTTTTCACCAGCCAACCAAGAACGTGTCGCCCATGACTATGTTCTAAAGCGTTACGGTTCATGGACGAATGCCATGAATCATTGGAAAAATCACCAATGGTACTAAAGTGAACCAATTTTTAAATAAAAAATGCCCGGAAAATTATCTTTTCCGGGCCTTTTTGGCTGTATTTTAAAAACATTGGCTTTATTTAAATGGATTAAAAAAGCGACCAGCATTGACTTTAAATAGCAAGATTCCAATGATAATAATTAACACTACTACCACAATGGTTGCATAATCGGCTTTACTTAATTTACGGTCCATATACCAAGTCCGTTTTTGTTTACCACCAAAGCGCCGTAATTCCATCGCTTGGCTAATCGTATCAATCCGTTCCAAGCTTGAAAAAATCAACGGCATCAACACTTGCGTAGCTCCTTTGAGGCGCGTAGTTAATTTGGCCTTTTTGGAAAGCTCATATCCGCGGGCTTGTTGGGCTAAACTTATTTGTAAATAAGTTGTTTGGACATCTGGAATATAACGTAGCGCTAAAGCAATCGCATAACTAATTCGGTATGATAATCCTAGCCGGTTAAGACTAGCTGCAAACTCACTTGGATTAGTCGTAATTAAAAAAATTAATGCTAACGGTACCGTAACAATATATTTTAGTGCCAAATTAAATTCATAAAATAACTGTTCCTGCGTCAAAGTAAAATACCCATGATTACCCAAAATTAAGTGTCGGGTGCCATAAATATGAACGCCATATTCTGGGGCAAACAGATATACCGTTACTAAATTTAATAGTGAAAAAACAATGATCACTTTTACTACTAAGCTAATTTGGTGCCAACTAATTTGAGCTTGCTTAAATAAAAATAACGTCAATAGCATAATAACGATTGTAAAGCGAGTATCATAACTGGCCATCGCAATTATTGATAAACCAATAAAGGCCAATAACTTAGTCGCCCCACCTAAACGATGTAACCATGTATCTTGCGGGTCATACCCAAATAATTGATTATTCATGTTGACCTCGCATTTCATATTTAATCACTTGTTCTGTAAAGCTAATTGGATCTAAATCAAAACGATGTGCTAATTTATATAGACTAGTTTGTGCTAACGAAGCGGCCGTTACAACCGCTTCATCAGCCAAAATTGCTGCCGGAGTATTATCGGCTAAGATGCCATTTGGTCCCAAAGCAACCGTCCGATGTGCGTACTCAAGCATCAAATGCATATCATGTGTAATGAATAGTAATGTCACACCCGTTGAAGTATTTAAATGCTTCAAAAATTGCATCATTTCGGTGTAATGAGCCCAGTCTTGACCAGCCGTTGGTTCGTCTAAAATAATTATTTGTGGTTCTAAAACTAAGATACTAGCAATAGTTACCCGTTTTTTCTGACCAAAACTCAACGCTGAAATCGGCCAATTTCTAAAACCGTACAACCCACAAATTTTCAAAGCTTCATCAACTCGACGATCAATTTCAGCTGGCGCAAGGCCTCGTAAAACTAACCCTAAGGCAACTTCATCTCGAATCATTACTTTACTAATCATGTGATTTGGATCTTGCATCACATACCCAATCTTATCAGCGCGTTCTTTAACTGAAAGAGTTGCTAAATCAATACCATCTAATGTGATTGTTCCCGCATTTGGTGTAACAAAACCGGTAATTAACTGACTTAAAGTCGTTTTACCAACTCCATTTTTACCAACAATAGCAACCATTTCACCTTGTTTAATGGTTAAATTAAAGTCCTTAAAAATCTGGGGACCCATTGGATATTTAAAATTAATCTGCTTAAGAGTTAATAGTGGCTTATCCGCTTGTTTTCGATCATCAGTTTCCGTAAGTTTTTGCCATGCTTGTAAGCGATTCTTTAACTCTGGGGCTGCAATCGTCGTAACATCACTGAGGCCAGTCACATTTGTTAATGGTACTTGTGCAGCTTTGAGGGCTTCAATATACAATGGTTCCCGAAGGCCGACTTCTTTAAAGATATTTTTTTGTAAAATTGCTGCCGGGGTATCATCAGCAATAATATGCCCATCATTCATGACAATAATCCGATCAACAGGCTGCATTAAGACATCTTCGATTCGATGTTCAATCATAACAACCGTCATACCAAATTGCTGGTGTAATCGCTCAATTAATGCCATCGCTTGTGCTCCCGCAGCAGGGTCAAGGGCGGCTAACGGTTCATCAAATAATAAAATTTCACCGCCATCAATTAAGACGCCTGCCATCGCATTACGCTGCTTTTGTCCGCCTGATAATGTTTGCGGGTTTTGCATTAATTGTTGGTTTAAATCAAGCTCGGTTGCCCATTGGCTAACTTTAGCCCGCATTGTTGGTAAATCTGTTGCATCATTTTCAAGTGCAAACGCAATATCTTCGGCCGCACTTAAAGCGACAAATTGACTATCCGGATCTTGTAATACAGTCCCAACATGGCGTGATAGTTCAAATAAATTAGCGGTGGTAACATCAAGGCCACCTACCATCACTTTACCAGTTAACTCACCTTTTAGTGCATGCGGAATTAATCCATTAATTAAATTACCTAGCGTTGTTTTACCAGAACCTGATGGCCCCACGATAAGTACTTTTTCACCCCGTTTAATACTTAAGTTAATATTTCGCAACGTTGGTTCTGCTTGACTATCATATTGAAAACTAACATTTTCAAAATTGATAATCGTATCAGCTGTGACTGTTGTTGGGGTTTGCTCAACTTCCACGGGGGCTGGCTTAGCATTTGTTTCTTTGACAAGGCTCCCCTTTTGCGTCCGGGATTTTGCATAAGCGACAAGTAACAGCGTACCAATTACCCCTGTCGAGATACTATTTGACACACTAGCAATTATTCCTTGCACAAAAACTTTATTGGCGGGCTCAGAATAAATTAACATGTCTAAACTAGGAGCAACTAATCCCCACCCCAGAATATTAACCACAATCTGGGTCCCGTTATAGATCGTGATTTTTTTAGCCCCAAATTGGCCACTTTCAATATCTAAGTATTTTTTTAATGATCCAATTGCCATTCCCACTAAACCGGTTGTAATGACCCATGACAACCATGGACTCCCAAATTGGGTTGCATCATTTAACGCATGACCAGCAAAACCAATAATAAATGCCGCGACTGGCCCAAATAGCACAGCAAAAAAACCTAAAAAACCATAAGACGTATCAATACTAGTATTGGGAAAAAGCGTTGGAATCGATACCCAACGTTTTAATAGAAATAAAATTGCGGTCCCAATACCAATTGCCACGACCGTCCTAACACTTAAACTACTACGTTGCGTTTTTTTCTTCACGTGTACTCCTCTCATAATCTCACCTTATCTCTTATCGACCTAATTAAAATGTATCAATTAAAATATTACTATAAAATGCAAATGCTTGGCACATTTTATTAAGATATCCCAACATTATTTTGCAAATAATTACGACTTATTCATTAGTCACCATATTGTCATCGTTGTAAAGTCTTGATAATACCCTAACCTTGACCGCATATGCTACACTGATAACAACATTCAAAACAAAGGAGTATTGTCAATGAAATATAAATTTGGAGCTCTTCTATTAGCAACTATCGGTGCCGGCTATGCATACAATAAATATCAAGCATACAAAGAACACCAAAGTCAAAGTAGTTTATTAATCAGTGATGCTATCAAGCTACTCAAGACATTTCCACCAATTAAGTCAGTTGCTGACTATCAAAAATTATATCAAGCTAGTGAACAGCCATATGAATTACCTAAAAATATTCAATTACAATTTGGCTTTAAAGCTCGACCAGATAATACCGATATCATTGAGTTAAATGAATTTAATGACGATAATGAACGCATCATTTTCTACGTGCATGGTGGTGCTTATTGGATGCAACCAATTTATTTCCATTATGCAATGCTCCACCATCTCGCTAAAGAACTTAACGCGCGGATTGTAATGCCAATTTATCCCAAAGCCCCTGCTCATCATGCACCCGAAGTCCATGACATGATTCTAGATTCCTACAAGCAATTACTTGCTGAAGAAGGGGTCAAACCCGAAAACATTACCTTTATGGGTGATTCAGCCGGGGGTGGTTTCCAACTCGCCTTCATGCAAAAATTGCGTGATCTCGATGCTGATTTATTACCTCGTCGGGCAATTTTATTATCACCTTGGTTAGATGTCACAATGACTAATCCCGCAATTGATGCAATTCAACCGCTCGATCCGATGTTAAATGCTAATCAAGTCCGCTTCCAAGGTGAAAAATATGCCGGTCCTTTAGCCCCAACTGATCCATTAGTAAGTCCAATCTACGGCGATTCAAGTAACTTGCCACCAATTGACGTTTTTACTGGGACACATGATATTTTATTCGCAGATGCTAAACACTTTAAAGAACTTGCCCTTGATCATGATTGGGATGTTACCACGCATATTTACCCTAAAATGCTCCATGTCTTTTCATCTCTACCGATTATTCCAGAAGCTAAACAATCATTAGCTGAAATTGTTAAAATAATTGTGGATGCCGATTAACTAAAAAAGAACCAAAAGCCGATGGCTTTTGGTTCTTTTCATTTAATCAATTAATTTAGCTTGTTTCAATAATTCTTCAATAAATGTTCCTTCAATTTTACGACGACCAATCCGCTTAGCAAAGCGTGGTACCGGAATATCGAGTTCATCAATTGTCTTGTCATCACTAAGAACATAGATTGATTTCAAAAGTTCACGAATATCATACACAGAAGCAAAGACTTCTGGAACACCCCGTTCAACGTCTAATAATTGATAGACCGCTTCCATCGCTGTCCGTACAGAGTATTCAGTCGTAAAGACGGTATCACGCTCCGTTTCCGCAAAGTTACCGATAAAAGCCAAGTTTTTTGAGCCATTTGGAATTACCAATGGCCGGTCACCTGGTTCACGTTTCATAAAGTATGAGGTAATAAATGGCATGTACGTTGGCACAACATTACATGAATTAGCCGCAAATTCCTTAATCCGGTGTGCTGGAACACCTAAGTGATAGAACAATTCTTGGGCAATTTCTTCACCAGTACAATCAACGATTTTCTTATTTACATAGTCACCTGGTTCATCAGATAGTAGCGCATACACCCACATAATTGTTTCATCAGGATTTTGTTGCTTAAAGTGTGGTTGGCGATGGACACAGAAACTCATTAACCAACTTGAATCACGAACTGTAATAATTCCTCCAGTAACAATCTTACCCGCATGTGTATCGCGATTAGTTAAGCGTTCCAAATATGGAATGACATCTTCATTTTTAAGCGTTACCGTGGCTGAAATATACCAACTTTGAGCGGGTAAATTAGTACTAAAGACGTCTGGTTTCCCAAATTCTGGTGATTGTTGGGCTAAATTTTGCCATAGTTGCCAACTGGCTCCCATATCCGGATTAGGAATGGCTGGTTGGTGATGGCTACCATGAGTCGTACTTTCAGTAATTGAACCGTTCGTTACAAATACTAAATCATCAGGCGTTAAATCCAGTGTTTTTTCAGCACCTTCTTGGACTAAGAAAATACGTTTAGCAACTTTTTCAGCACCATTAATTTCAACTTCCACATTTTTAACAATCGTATCGTATTGGAAATCCACCCCATGATTTTCAAGGTATTTAATCAATGGTAATACGAGGGATTCATATTGATTGTAGCGCGTGAATTTCAATGCGGTAAAATCAGGTAAGCCCTTCACGTGGTGAATAAAACGCATTACATAACGACGCATTTCTTGAGCTGAATGCCACCGTTCAAACGCAAACATTGAACACCAGTAATACCAGAAATTAGACGCAAAGAATTCATCCGAAAAGAAATCTTCGATACTTTGACCAACCAAGTCATCTTCAGTCGTCATTACTAACTTAATAATTTCAGCGGTGGCTTTACCTAATGTAAATTCACCATCATCTGGTACTTCTTGTCCTTTTTTGTAAATTAAGCGACAATTTGATGAATTGGGATCATCTTTATCAAGCCAATAAAATTCATCTAAAACGGAAGCATCCTCAACTTCAAGTGAGGGAATTGAGTGGTATAAATCCCATAAACATTCGAAGTGGTTTTCCATTTCACGCCCACCACGAATGATAAAACCTGTATCTGGATTCAAAGCACCATCAAGTGATCCCCCTGGAATCGTTAATTCTTCAAATACGTGAATCCGGTCACCAGCCATATGCCCATCCCGTATTAAAAAGGCCGCAGCTGCTAGGCCTGCTAACCCTCCACCAACAATATAGGCTGCTTTTTGATCAACACCGGCTGGCTTGCGTGGCCGGGCAAACGCTTCATAATTACCATTTGAATAATACATAGTATCCCCCCCTTGATCTGATTATCTTAAAATAAGCTTATGGTTCACTGCTAGTCTAGCAATATCCGCTGTAAAATACCAAAATAAAACCTCGCCAATTAAGACGAGGTTTTATCATTTTATTTAGCAACATTACTTTGTTGAGGACGCTTAGTAAGGTTGTGCATTTCATTTTTGATTTCTTTAGTAACTTTGCTTGGATTGTAGTAAATCTTATAAAGGACCGCACATACAAGTGGTAAAATACCAGCAACTAAGTACATTTCTTGGAAGGTAATGTAATTTTTCAATTCCCCTAAGATATAAGGACCAACCCCAATCCCGAGGTCAAGCCCGATAAAGTACGTTGATAAACCTAAACCGATACGGTGTGATTCTGTCTTCAAAGTCTTTAGAACAACTGCTTGTCCATTTGACATAAATGTTCCATATCCTAAACCAACTAAAACCCCAGAAGCAAGTAATTGCCAACCAACTGTCGTAAAGCTGAGGGCGAATAAACCAAGGGTTAAGAAAATGTAACTTGGATACATCACACTATCTTCACCAAAACGGTCAAACATTTTTCCAGACATGGGCCGCGTTAAAGTCACTGCGCCAGCGTAGACTAAGAAGAAGAATGAACTAATCTGAACTAAGTGGATTGCTTCAGCATATGATGCCAAGAACGAAAGAACACTTGAGTACGCCAATCCCATCAATAAACCAAGGAAAGAAATAAACAAAACTTTCTTTTCCACAAAGGTATTGATTTTCCAACTTTTCATCGTTGCTAAGTGTTCAGGGTTAACTTCGATATTTTGAACAGGTAATACAAAACTACCAATGGTTGATAAGATAATTAAAATGATTGATACAATTAAGACAGTATAGAAATTAGTGTATGTGAGTAATAACAAACCGATTAAAGGACCAAAGGCAGCAGCTAAACTAGTACTTAAACCGTAATAGTTAATTCCTTCACCACGTTTTGAAAAGGGAATATATTCAGTAACAATGGCATTTGTGGCCGTTGAAACCATCCCATAACAGAATCCATTTAGTAACCGAATAATAAACAGCACTGCTAAATTAGGCATGTATAAATACGCAACGGTCGTAATTAAGTAAGCAATACCCCCGTAACGTAAAATTTGCTTCCGGCCAATTAATTCTAGTTTTTTACCGATTAATAGACGGGCAAATAACGTTCCGATAATATAAATTCCTGATGCAAGGCCCGCTTCGCCAAGACTGGCATTCAATTGCTTTTGGGCAATTACGGCAATAATAACCATCAACAAGTAGTAAACTAAGTAAACGGCAAAGTTAATAACGGTGATACTAATAAAATTCTTATTAAATAAGTGCTCTTCCTCTTCCATGGTGATCCTCTCTGATATATAGGTGTTGCTTAAAATAATGTGCTTTCAGATAATGCTAAAAGTTAAATATTACCTTAAACTATTTGATATTATTGACTATATTATCCATTAAATGTTATAGTCAACCATTAAAGAGCTTATAAAATTATTTTATATGTACGCCCTAAAGCCTTGCTATGACTGGAGTTGAAATATGTATCTGCATGATTTTGAATATTTTAATCAATTAATTTTACAAAAAAGTTTTTCAAAAGTCGCTGAATACTTCCACGTAAGTCAACCGACCATTAGTAGCGCTATTAAACGCCTTGAAACTGAACTTAATACAACCTTAGTTATCAGAGATCGTTCTCATAATGAACTAATCGTAACGCCAAGTGGTGAACAATTTGCTAACCATGTGGCAACCATTTTAAATGAGTGGCGTGTTAGTAAAGCCGAAATTGATCGGCTTAATCGCCAACAACTCTTTTTTGGTATTCCACCAATTATTCAAAATAGTTATTTCGCCAAAATTGCCCATGCCCTGCAACAACGTAAAATGCTTGCTGATATTACCCTTGTTGAAGCTGAATCGAGTATTTTACGGCGCCGATTATTAGCAGGCGAAATTGATTTAGCATTATTAGGTACGATTACAATTGATAATGATCCGGAAATAGCCCGCACCGAATTAGGGCGTAGTCCTTTTCGTATCTTTTTATCTAAAGACCATCCCCTAGCAACCAAAACGGACGGCCTTTATTTCGCTGATTTGAAAAAAGAAAATTTTATTATTTTTGCGTCAAGTTTTGCACATACCGAAGCCATTCGGATTATGGCCCACCAAAATCACTTTACGCCCAAGATAATTTTCCAATCCCATGATATTAACTTTTTAATGAATATGGTTGCTGAAAATGTCGCAATTACGTTTCTTACTGAAGTTGCGACTCCCAATCGCGACGATATTGTTGGTATTCCAATTCTCGATGAAGTGCAACCAGCTTTTATTACAAGTCTTGTTCATCGAACTAATCACATGTTAACTCCTACGCAAACCGCACTATTAGGCGTAATTGATAATCTATATCGTCAATAATTTTATGTACAAAAAAGCACCTTGGAAATCGTCCAAGGTGCTTTTCTAATTTATTATTTTAATTGTTCCTGGAGAATTTTACGAACACCACGAATTAATTTAGGTGCCACAAAAACAAATAATAGTGCTACAAAAATCACCAATCCAGCTCCTACTGGTGATGGATGGGCAATAAATGCGCCGATACTAACAAATAATAACGCTAATAAAGCCATGTATACCTTCTTTCACTTTAACCTTTAATATCAATTACTGGTGGAACATATGTATCCATAAACTGATAAATCTCTGTTAATGAATCTGAAAATAGTAATTTATCAAAATCCGTCTGTGTTAAGAAATCATTATTGACCATTGTTTGAAACATGGCTTGTAAGTCATTATAGTAGCCATTCACATTGTAGAAAGCACATGGTTTTAAATTATCACCAATTCGCATCCATGAAAATGCATCAACAATTTCTTCCAAAGTTCCCGGACCTCCGGGTAATGCTAAACAACCATCACTTAAGCGTAGCATTTCTAATTTACGCTCTGAGATGTCTGGTACCACACGAACATCATCGAGGCGTTCTAAAATGGTTCCCATATCCGCTAGGTTTTGCGGCACAATCCCGATAACATCGCCGCCTAAATCTAAGACTTGGTTAGCTAAAATACCCATTAAGCCATACTTACCACCACCATATACCAAGCCTAGCTTTTGGTCAACTAACCATTGACCTAAATTTGTTGTGATTTGTTGGTAGACTTCTTGATTACCAATCGATGCGCCGCAGTACACTGCAATTCTTTCCATATCTTAGCCTTCTTTAAATTATAATTTTAAAAACTCACTAACTACACGATTATATTCTTGTGGCATTTCTAATTGTGGTAAGTGCCCTGCTCCTGGAAAAATGTGGGCTTGGGCTAATCCTGCTTGGGCTAATTTTACACACACATTAGCATGTTCAGGAGACCATAATGGTGATGCCCCACCAGCTAAATATAATTGTGGAACTGCTAGTGTTGTTAATAAATCGCGCCAATCTTGTGTCAAATGATTCCTTAATAATACTTGGTTACCTTCAAAATCAAACGGATATGCGTTGTGTTCTGCTCGTAAATTATCCTTAACTGCTTCCGCAATTGGTAATTGAGCCATTTTAGTCTTCATGACTGTAGCCGAAGCAATGGCGACATTCCCCCAGTTAAGATTCAAAACCCCGTATTGCCATTCACTAGTATTCATTGGATATGGGGATTCATCAGTTGTCACTATTTTTTCAATTTTAGTTGTACCGTGGAGCATACAATAAGCCCAAATCACGGCCGAGCCCATGGAATGACCAACTAATGTCACTTTTGTGAGTTGCAAATATTGGATTAATTCTGCTAAATCTTGACCCAAACGGGCAATTTTTAAATTTCGTCCACGATGCGTTGAATGACCATGGTTACGCGCATCAAAAGCAATTACCC
Source organism: Periweissella fabaria (assembly GCF_918814575.1). Lineage (GTDB taxonomy): Bacteria > Bacillota > Bacilli > Lactobacillales > Lactobacillaceae > Periweissella > Periweissella fabaria. The sequence continues at coordinate 194,665 of NZ_CAKKNS010000003.1, forward strand.
GATACCCTTGAGTCATAAAAAATGGGATTTGTTGTTGCCATTCTTCTTTGATACCAGAAAAACCGGCTAAAAAAATTACTACCGGTCCCTGACCTTGATCAGTGTACGCAATCTTAACGTTATCACTTGTCGTAAATTCCATTTCAGCCTCCATTAGCTATAATTACTCCTTATTATAGCTAAAAAAGTCCGGGAAGTTAATCACCGGACTTTTTTCTTATATCGCTTATTAATTTTTAAACTATATTTTTAATTAGGCATCGTCCCTTTGTTTGCAATGGCCTTTGGCTTTAAAACAACTGCCCGTACCACGTAGATAGCACTAACGATGGCAAGGTATACAGACCCAACGATCACTGAAATTCGAGTTTCTTGATTGATAAACATAAAAATAACCACGATTACTAAGACAAATAATGAAAAGTAATTTGAAATTGGAAATAGTGGCATTTTGAATGGATGGTTTGGAAATTGGTTAGCATGATCACGGCGGAATTTTAAGTTACTAATTAAAATAACAAACCATGGCACCATCCCTGGTAACACACTTGAACTATACACAATCACAAAAACATTTGTTGAGGCAGCCATTGGTAGTTCATTTAACAACATCCCAATTAACATCCCAATTGATAAAACAATCACGGGAACATATGGCACTTTAAAGCGTGATAACTTAGTAAATGCTGGTGAGGCATCGTGGTTATTACCAAGCGTATACAACATCCGACTAGCACTAAACATTCCTGAATTACATCCTGACATTGCAGCGGTTAACATAACAAAGTTAATTAAACCAGCGGCCACTGTAATACCGACTTTAGTAAATGTTTGGACGAATGGTGAGCCAATCGAATTCAACTCATTCCAAGGATAGATGGTTACAATGACAAAAATTGCCCCAACATAGAAAATCAATACCCGGCCGACAATTGTCCGTATTGATTTAACAATTGCTTCTTGCGGATTCTTAGCTTCACCAGCTGTTAATCCGATTAATTCAACTCCTTGATAGGCCCCCATAACAAGTGATAAAGCAAATAAGAAACCTTTAACACCACCTGTAAAGAACCCGCCATGGGCCCATAAATTACTGAAACCAACGGGATGGCCATTGTTACCAATCCCCAATAAAATGACTCCTAAACCAAGAATAATCATAATCAAAATTGTGGCAACTTTGATAAAGGCAAACCAAAATTCTAATTCACCAAACGCCCGTACTGAAAATAAATTAGCACCAGCCAATGTTAGTACCACTACAATTCCGGCAATCCATGATGGAAAATTAGGCCACCAATAGTGTAGGTACGTTCCTACAGCGATTACTTCACTAATTCCAACGACTAACCATTGGAAAACATTACTCCATGCGGTTAAAAAACCGGCAAATGGATGAATGTACTTACTTGCGTAATTAACAAATGATCCCGTTGTTGGGTCAACATATAACATTTCACCTAATGCGCGCATAACGAAATATAAAATAACACCTGCAAAAGCATAAGCAAGTAGTGCTGAAGGCCCAGTCCACTTAATTGTTGATCCGGCTCCCATAAATAAACCAACCCCAATTGTGCCGCCCAATGCAATCATTTGCATATGCCGTGATGATAGCTCACGTTTTAGTTGTTTTTCTGCCATAACTCAATTCTCTCTTTCTGTGGTAAATAAAAAACGCCCCTAGATTCTTATAAATCTAGGGGCGCTCATCGCACGGTTCCACCCAAGTTAAGTAGCACACAAATACTACATACAGTATAAAGTCCTACAACTCTTATCGGGGTAACGGCCGATAACCTCGCTAGTATTTTCCACTTTCTGTGTACTCAACCAGACTCGTAGGGAGATTTCATTTAGCTAGTATCAATCACTCTCATCAACGTGATCTTTCTGGAGATACCGACTAAATTACTTAATCCTACTCAACGTTTTGATTTATTATCCACGAGTATACAAGGTAAATTCCAATTAGTAAACCAAAAAGATTATAAAACCATTAATCAATTTAATAATTTTCTAGTTTTTACTCTCTAAAACACTACCAACACGGTGTTTCTTACTATTTTTAAAAACTTGTTTCAAGCCGTAAATAACAGCTAAACCACTTAAAACAAAAATCCCAACAATCACTGAGATTTGTGTTTCTGGATTAATAAGCATAAAGCCTAAAATAACTACCAAAACAAACAATGCAAAGTAATTGGTAAATGGAAATAGTGGCATCTTAAAGGGGTGTTGCTTCATTAATTCTGGGTTGGCTCGCCGGAATTTTAAGTCACTAAGTAAGATTACAAACCATGGTACCATTCCTGGAAGCACGCTTGAACTATACACAACAACAAAAACATTTTTATTTGAATGTAAAAACATTGGTGAAAGTTCATTTAATACTAGCCCAATTACCATTCCCAACGCCATTACAATCACCGCTACATATGGGACGTTAAAGCGTGAAACTTTGGTGAACTTCTTAGAAATCTCGTTATCTAAGCCTAATGTGTAAAGCATTCGACTTGAACTAAAAATACCTGAGTTACAACCTGACATCGCCGCTGTTAACATAACAAAATTAATAAGCCCCGCCGCAAATGTAATTCCAATTTTAGCAAACGTTTGGACAAATGGTGAACCTAGTGCACTCAATTGATTCCATGGATAGATAGTGACAATCACAAAAATCGCACCAATGTAGAAAATCAAAATACGAAAGACAATCGAGTGAATTGACTTAACCACAGCTGTCTTAGGGTCTTTAGCTTCACCGGCCGTTAAGCCAATAATTTCAATTCCTTGATATGAAGCCACAATGATTGATAACGCAAAGAAAAAGCCTTTAAAACCACCGGTAAAGAAGCCCCCGTGACTCCATAAATTACTAAATCCAATCGGGTGCCAGTGATTCCCTAACCCCAATAGAATCACTAATAATCCTAAAATAATCATTGCAATAATCGTGAAAACCTTAATTGAAGCAAACCAAAATTCCATTTCTCCAAATGCTTTGACAGAAACTAAATTAGCAGCCGCCAAACTAACAATGACAACAATTCCGGCTGTCCAAGTAGGAAAATTAGGCCACCAATAATGCAGATAGGCCCCCACTGCAATCACTTCGCTAATACTAACAACTAACCATTGAAAAATATTACTCCAAGCCGTTAAATACCCCGCTAATGGGTGAATGTATTCATTGGCGTAATTTACAAATGATCCGGTCGTTGGGTTAACATATAGCATCTCACCGAGTGCGCGCATAACTAAGTATAAGAGCATGCCGGCAAATGCATATGCCAAGAGGACTGATGGTCCAGTCCACTTGATGGTGGCAGCAGCACCCATAAATAAACCAACTCCGATTGTGCCGCCTAACGCGATCATTTGCATGTGCCGTGGTGATAATTCACGCTTTAAATGTTTCTCTGCCATAATATTGAACCCTCCTTTTCTATGGATAATTTTTTGTATCAAAAACAAAAAAACACCCCTGGATTTATAAATCCAGGGGTGCAATTAGCACGGTACCACCCAATTTCATCGTTACCTAAAAAAGCGGGCAACGATAACTCAATTATTAGGATAACGGCTAATAAATCCGACAGCGCTTTTTGTTTCCATACTCCTGCTGTACTCATAGGTAGTGTTCACAATGGTTTCCTCGATCAATTCTCATTATCATGATCTTTCTGGTGATTGCCCCAAAGTTACTCGTCCTAATTCACGTGTTTTTGATAAAGGAGAGTATACTAGTAATTATCAAAATAGTAAACTCAAAAAAATTAAATTTATGCTATAAAATTAGCTTTATGCCTAATAACAGTAGTATTTTAGCGCTTAAATATTTATTTAATTTTTTATTCAAAGGAGGATTTTATATGCCCCAAAATTCTGTTCGCATGAGCCCATCTGAAGTTAAAGCCCAACTAAAAAATTCAGATACCACCATGCTACAAATGCTACACTTTGTTTTTGACAGTGTCTTGAAACGTAAAAGCCTTTTGTTCCTCAATATTGGTCTGTTACTAATTATTGCCGGTCTTAACTTTATCGTGCCCCAATTCACCAAAAATATTATTGACCATGCCTTAGGTCAACACGATTTATCAACTCTTTGGTTTAATGTTGGTGGTCTATTAGGGACAACTATTTTACTTGGTTTACTTTCATTTACTTCAACGTACATGATGCAAATTTTATCGCAACAATCTATTAAAGAACTCCGTCTCACCACCTATACTAAAATTTTGAAACAAGATTATGCTTTTTTTCAAAATTCTAAAACGGGTGATTTGATGGTGCGCTTAACTAGTGACATTAATAATCTACAATCCTTAATCTCAAGTGATAGTCTCGGTTTGGTTGGTAATACATTTACATTTGTCGTTGTCCTTGTGTTTTTATACCTTCAAAATTGGCGTTTAGCACTTTTGGTCAGTTTAACCTTTCCAATCTTATTCATCACCATTCGCTTTTTCCGTAGTCGAATTCGGGAAGCCTTTAGTAACGTTAGAACTATGAATTCTCAGATTTCTAATCAACTTCAAGCCACCTTGACCGAAATTGAATTAATTAAAAGTTATACGACTGAACATGCTGAAACGAAAACATTTGCTGATATCGTTGATAAAACAAATACTTACACGCTTGAAGCAACCAAATGGCAAGCAATTTTCCAACCATTACTATTATTTATTAATACAAGCGGGACAGCGATTGTTTTGGCATTTGGTGGTTATTTAGTAGTTAAAGGCCAAATGACAATTGGGGATTTAGTCGCTTATCTAAGTTATGTTACGATTCTTCAAAACCCGATTAATTCATTTTCCCGATTAATTAATATTTTTCAAACAGCCCAAGTATCCTATGACCGTATTCACGATGTAATGGCTTTTGACGCAGCTATTATTGAACCAACTACTCCGAGTGCCTTTCCAGAACCATTAGTTACCAGTATCAATTTTAAAGATGTTAGTTTCCAGTATGAGCTTAAAACCGCTGATGCATTAGAGCATATTACTTGCCAGATTCCTGCCGGTAAAACGACCGCATTAGTCGGCCGTTCAGGTGCTGGAAAATCAACCTTAATTCGCTTATTAATGCGTCTTTATGATGCAACTGCCGGTACAATTACCTTCGATGGACAACCAATTACAGCCATTGCTACGCAAGATTTACGGCGGCATATATCCTTAGTTAGCCAAGATGTTATTATCGTTGATGGCACAATTGGCGATAACATTGCTTATGGCACCCCAAATGCAACCCAGGAAATGCTTTGGCACGCCGCTAAGCAAGCTGATATTGCCGATTTTATTAACGAACTCCCAGACGGTATGACAACTGCGGTTGGTGAACGTGGGATTAAGTTATCCGGAGGGCAAAAACAACGCCTTAGTATTGCACGAGCACTTCTAAAAGATGCTCCAATTGTCATTTTAGATGAGGCCACAGCCGCCTTGGATAATGAATCAGAAAAAACAATTCAACATGCCCTTGATAATCTCATGACAGCCAAAACATCAATTGTTATCGCCCACCGTTTAAGTACGGTTCATAATGCTGATCAAATCCTTGTTATGGATCACGGACAAATTGTTGAACGTGGTACTCACAGTAGTTTACTAGCCCAAAAAGATGGTGTGTATCGTAAATTATATGATGCGCAATTTGAATAACACCTTCAAATAAAATAGTTAGCATTTCGTTTTTTAGTTTATATAATAGTTTTAATCACAATTTATACGTTTAATTTTTATTTTGTAACTATTAATTATATAGATTAAAAGTAATTAAGTTTAACAGTCGTTTTAATTGCCATGGTGCTTTTACGTGTTTGTTATCACCTCTATTTTAAATCGCTGTTACTACCTCATTTAAAAAAGGTCGAAAGAAAAAATTTCTTTCGACCTTTTTATTTTTAATAATATATCAATTCTTTGACAGATGTTATGACATTAAATTGCCCTATAACCGTCTCTATACATTAATAATTACTTCTTTTTATTAACCTTACCGAATAATCCAAGTGTAAGTACCATTAAAAGCATACCCATTACGACTAAACCTAATGCATTTTGTTGATCAGTTTTAGGTAATTCATCAGTATTTTTTGCTGTTACTTCTTGATCCTGATTACTCTTTGGATTAGTTGGTAAAACAGATGCCTTTTGATCCGCTGATGTCGTTGGTTCCGTTTGTTCTACTGGTGTAGTTGGATTGGTTGGTCCCTTTGGATCTACTGGCTTAGTTGGATCGGTTGGTTCCTTTGGATCTACTGGCTTAGTTGGATCGGTTGGTTCGGTTGGTTCCTTTGGATCTACTGGTGTCGTTGGATCGGTTGGTCCCTTTGGATCTACTGGCTTAGTTGGATCGGTTGGTTCGGTTGGTTCCTTTGGATCTACCGGTGTCGTTGGATCGGTTGGTTCCTTTGGATCTACCGGTGTCGTTGGATCGGTTGGTTCCTTTGGATCTACTGGTGTCGTTGGATCGGTTGGTTCCTTTGGATCTACCGGTGTCGTTGGATCGGTTGGTTCCTTTGGATCTACCGGTGTCGTTGGATCGGTTGGTTCCTTTGGATCTACTGGTGTCGTTGGATCG